>CAKOKU010000005.1 GCA_934095865.1 uncultured Bacilli bacterium | reverse complement strand
TTACATATTTATTTTACAACATTTTTCTTAAAATTAAAAGACTATTAACAAAGAAATTATTTGTCAACAGTCTGAAAAATCTCCTCACCAGAGATTTTTTCATTTATTTATTTTTAAGTTTAATTACTTCTAAAGACATCATACATCTTTAAAGAAATTCAAAAATGTTAACGTCTAATTAAGAAATAAACAATAACAAAAAACGCAAGCATACCAACAACAAACCCAAAAAAATATTTTACCATAATTGCCTTGGCAGCAGCTTGTTCTTTTTCTAGTATTTCATAACGTCTTCTTTCTTGTTCTTCAACTGAAATCCAAGTTGAATTATGGCAATCTTTTTTATAATATTCTTTTAGCAATTCTTCGTATGTAGCAAATTTTCCTGAAAATAATCCTATTTCAGCTTGCACCTTTGCTGGCAATTCTTTATAGTCTTTTTTTGTTTTATTAATATACATACCTTTCAACTTTTCAAAATAATCAGCATTAGTATATTTTAAATCTTTAGCGCCATAATCATCGCGAAAAAAATATTCTACATTTTTGCCAACGCTCTTCAATGTTATTAACATAGCCTGAAAAAAATTTAAATATAGTAAATAATAAAAATCATCGCGCGGACATACAGAAATTGTTAAAACAGCATCTGGGTTTACTTGTTCTAAAATTTCGTTAAATTCTCTAGTATTATCATTACGACCACCTGTTTTATAATTTTTTTCACAATATTTTTCAAGCTGTAAAAAAATATTAGCATATGCTTCATGTTCTTTATCTTCAATAAATTTTATTTTAAAATCTAATTCATTTACAAAGTTTATCTGTGGAATTCCATCTATTGGTCCACTTACTAAATCAACACTAAAATTTTTATTATTTTCATTAATATAATCAATTACTTTCATTATTACATCATTATTAAATTTCTTTAAATTTACCGGAATTGATCCTGATACTGTCATATACTCACACCTCTATCTTTTTCTTGCTGAATAACCCCTCATGCATTGCTTACTTTACCATAAGCTATTTATTTTTGCAATAAGAATTATAGTGATTTTACACCATCTCAAATTCTATAATACTATTTCTATTTAAAAAATAGTATCAATTTTTTCATCAAGACTACTTTATGATTTTTTTATTTATTTGTTTTTAGGTTTAATTACTTCTAAGCCACCCATATATGGTTGAAGAACCTTTGGAACATTAACAGAACCATCTTCATTGTAGTTATTTTCAATTACAGCAATTAGGCCTCTTGGTGTTGCTAGACAAGTATTATTCAATGTGTGTAAGAAATATGTACCATCTTCACCCTTAACACGAATACCTAAACGACGTGCTTGAGCATCTCCTAAATTAGAACATGACCCAACTTCAAAATATTTCTTTTGTCTTGGACTCCATGCTTCAACATCACATGATTTAACTTTTAAATCAGCCAAATCACCAGAACAGCATTCTAACTGACGAACAGGAACGTCTAAATTTCTAAAAATTTCAACTGTATATTTCCACATTTCTTCATAATATTTCATTGATTCTTCTGGTTCACATAAAACAATCATTTCTTGTTTTTCAAATTGATGAACACGGTATAAACCACGCTCTTCTAAACCATGAGAACCGCCTTCTTTTCTAAAACATGGCGAATAAGAAGTTAAACGGATTGGTAAATCACTCTTTTTAATAATTTGATCTTTAAATCTTCCTATCATTGAATGTTCAGAAGTTCCAATTAAATATAAATCTTCTCCTTCTATTTTATACATCATAGCTTCCATTTCTGGAAAAGACATAACTCCAGTTACAACATCGGCATGAATCATAAATGGTGGAATACAGAAAGTAAAACCTTTATTTATCATATAATCTCTAGCATACGCTAGCATAGCCTCATGAAGTCTAGCAATATCCCCAGTTAAATAGTAAAATCCTTCCCCACTGGTACGGCCAGCTGAGACTTTATCCATACCATCTAGTGCCTCAATAATATCAGCATGATAAGGTATCTCATAACTATGAACTACTGGCTCTCCAAAACGTTCTACTTCAACATTAAATGAATCATCCTTACCAATAGGTACAGAAGCATCCATAATATTAGGAATAACAAGCATTCTTTCTCTAATAAGTTTATTTAATTCTTCTTGTCTAGCCTCTAAACTATTAATTTCTGTATCTAACTCTTTAATTTCATCTTTAATGGCAGCTGCTTCATCAGTCTTTTTCTCTTTCATTAAAAGACCAATTTGACTACTAAGTTTATTTTTTTTGGCTCTTAAACCATCTTTTTTTGTTTGCGTTTCACGAACTTCAATATCATAATTATATACTTCATCAACTAAAGGTAATTTTTCATCTTGAAATTTCTTTTTTATATTTTCTTTTACTAAATCTCTATTTTCTCTTATTAATTTAATATCTATCATATGTAATCCTTCCCTTAAACAATTATCCTAATTATAATACTTATTTTAGGCCTATGCAATTATTTTTAATTGTTAGAAGGTTAAATTGATTATCTATCTTGGTATTCCTGGCTCAGTATCAATACTTACATCTTTAATATTTAACATACCATTTATTTTCGTAATTATTGGTGATAATTGTTCATAAGAAACATTTAAAAGCCAAGAAATATCCGCATCCCCAAGAACTGTACCATCTAAATAGCCACTTTTTAAAACATAAACACACGTTTCCAAATAAGATAAATTCATTCCATCTTTAACAAATTTTAGCTCACCAGAATTAGCAAAATCAACAAATATTCTTTTAAAGTTTTGCAAATATCTTGGTACTCCTTTATTTGCATCACCCAAAGGATTTTTGGGTTCTTCTTTTAATCTATCAAACTCACTAACCATACGAACATTCTTTGTTTCTACTAATTGCCTTTTTTGCATTACTGAACTTAAACAAATATAATTCTTATCTAAATTATAATAAGGATATTTTAAGATAGCAAACATCATAAAATTTGTAAAAGCATCACTAAATTTATTATTATTAGTTAAAGATTCTGCCATTTTTTCTGTTAAATATATACCATGTTCATCTAAAAAGATTAAAAACTTTCTAATAAGTTCCATATCAAGTGGACGACTAGTTAAAAAGTTTGTTATAACCCTAGGTAAATCAGTTTTAATAGCCTCACTAAGCATATAACGAAGCTTACTAGTTAATAATTGGCCAAAGGCACGAGCAAAATCCAAAAGTACATTGTTATTTAAATCTTCTTGAGTAATTTCTAAACACTCATCAACTAATTTGTTATACTTTGAATTAGCAATTGGTAGGTAATAAAATTCTTTTTTTATAGCATCTGCTATATCACCATAATAAATACGCAATTTTCTAAGACTCGCGTTCATCGCATCAATATTATTCATATCTTTTTCTTCCCCCTTAAAACGACGGTCTTATTCTATACTGTTTGTTAAGATTTTGCAAGAAAAAGTTTACTAAAAATAACATTTATTTTAAAGAAAGATTTAAATTTACTAATAAATCATTTATTTTTTGTTCTTCCGAAGAGATTTTTTCATAAATAGCCGTTAAAAGTTCTTGTGTTTTTTCTAGACTAAGGCTCAAAATATAACTTATTTCTGCATCGCTATATTTTTTATTATGAACTGCACCAACCGCCAAAAGATAAATAAATAATTCTTGTTCTGTCAATAATTTTGACAAGTCAGTAACAAACGGTATTTGTTCATACATATAAAGGAAATTAAAGATAGCTGTTATTTCTTCTGTACTTAAATTAACAATTAGAGTTGTATCTTTCTTAATGTCTGTACTTTCATTAGTAGCTTCTGGATTAATTTGAAAAGAATCATTATTATTTTGCTTTTCTTTACCAGGAAGAACTAAAACATTTTTAACTTTCATTCTTCTTTTAGAAACTTTAGGCTTCTCTTGTTTAGGTTTTTGTTTCTGGTCTTTTATTGCTTGTTTTAAATTTTGACGCATTTTTTTAATTACTGCATCATATTTTTCTCTTTCTTCTTTTTGCATACGTTTATTTGATTTCTTTTTTAAATCAGAATCATATTCTAATTGAATAACCACAATCTCATCTGTGGTTAGTAAACTTAATTCATGATTTACCATTACTTTTGAGTAAGCCCAAAACTGATAATAAAATGAT
This sequence comes from uncultured Bacilli bacterium, assembly GCA_934095865.1. GTDB lineage: Bacteria > Bacillota_I > Bacilli_A > RF39 > UBA660 > CAG-605. Next base: position 97,115 of record CAKOKU010000005.1, on the reverse strand, counting down.
TGTTCGTATTCTACAAATAATCTCTTAATTTTTGGAATTAAAACGTTCTTTAAATAAGTCTTTTCCTCTTCTGTTAAACTTTTAAATAATTCTAAATCATCAAAAGTTTTGCCATATGCTCTAAAAATAAGACTTTGATCATTTTCTGGCAACTCCTCAATTACTCGCATCAATTTAGCAGCTTTATCACAATTAATCAATCTATCTAAACTAATATCAATGGGATCTTTTTCACCAAAAAAATATTTCTTTAATTCTGAGTTATTTGCTAATCTTCGTAACACACCATCATCAATCTGTCTAATTCTTTCTCTACCAACACCATACATCTTAGCTATTTCTTCTAAAGAATAATTTCTCCCCATAAAACCATGATAATATAAAAAGACTTTTCTTTCTCTAGCTGATAATGAAATCTTAGAAAGCAAGTCCCAAAGTTCTTGGCTAACCAACTTTTTTTCAACATCATCTTCAATTGATTCGCTACCATCTGGTATTACATTTCCTAATTCCGATTTTTCCTCATCAAAAAGGTTAACATTTAAAGAAACACTAACTCTTGGAATATTCTTAATACTATTCAATAAATTAACTGAACACCCAAGCTTCTTCGCTAATTCAGCATCACTCATATCTCCTTGGCCATCAGGAAACAGACGACTATATTTTCCAATTGCCTCTATTACATGAACGGGTAGTCTAATAGGAGAACTTTGGGAACAATAACTTCTTTGAATAGCTTGATGTATCCAATAGTAAAGATATGACATAAAAGAAGTACCATAATTAACATCAAATTTTTTAATGGCTGTTAAAAAGCCAATCGAACCTTCTTGTATAAGATCATCTATACTTATATTTTCATTAGCATATTTAGAGGCAATATATTTTATTAAATTTAAATTATGGTTATATAAAGTCTCAATAGCACTTTGATCATTGGCTTGAGCTGCTAAAATTAATGCCCTATCTGTATTAGGATTATACTTTTGTTTTGCGCATTTTTTACCAGTCAAATACATTATATTTTCAAGATAAGTAGCAAATAATATATTAAAATTATTATTAGCACTATACTTGTCTTGGAAAAGTTGATTATTATAAATAAATTTAAGTGCGGCAACCAAATTAGGATATGCTAACAGCAGAGCAAACGCCTCACCATCATCTAAAATTATACAATTATCTTTTAAGCACTCTAAAAAAAGCTTTAAAAGCCAGATTAAATCTTTATTATTAATAAATTCTTTATCATATTTAACAAAAAAAGACTCTACTAATTGTTTTTTACTTTTCTCCATTATTATCTTTTTCCTCAGTCGTTGCCGTTAAAGGATTCATATCTGCTCTTACATAATTTTTCTTTGGACCTTTAAGATCTTCATCGGCCGCAACTAATTGTGTTCTTTCATCTAACAAATTCTTATAAAAAGCATACATATCTCTTCTTTGCCCCAAAGCCAAACTTATTTGTCTAAATCTAATTTTTATGGCAGCTTCCGACAAACTAAAAATCTTGGCAATAGCACCAATTGTATATTGCTTTCCATCAACATAGCCTAAAATCATAGCAGCCATAATTAAATCAGCTCTAGAAAAGTCTGGTAATTGATTTTGTAATGTTGCAAACGCTGAAGAAGTAACATATCTCACAACACTTAAAGATAACATTTTTAAGCTTTCATGTTTCTCAGCATTATTTTCTTTATTTTTTAATGGCAAAGTTTCAAATTGTTCAGGTTGTTCTGCTCTCTCGTTTACTGACATCTTTGGTAAAACATTTAAATCTTTTTCACCATCAGAGTTAGTTTCCGGTTTAATTTCCAAGCTTTCTGATACTTCATCAGTAGGCGTTAATGGCTCTAAAGCTTCATTAGAAGACTGAGATTTTTCTTGATTAGACAAATCCTCAATTGTCTTTACTTTTATTTTTTGTGAAGAGCCATTTCTTTTTGGAGCTTTATTTTTTTTAGGAGTTGTTGTTCCATTTAATTTTTTATCTACAATCCGACCTATTTTAAGTAACATCGTTGTTAAACGACGTTGTTCTGCTAATGTAATTGAATAATCATCACGAGCATTTAAATTTTCATCATATTTTTTATAAAGTATTTTTATATCATCTTCCAAAAAGTTATCATTAATAATTTGAATAAGTTCTTCTTTTGAACACCCAGGATATCTCTTTAATAAAGGTAGAGATGGCTTAGTTTTCTTTAATATCTTCTCCATTGATTTTTCCTCGTTTCCTTTTGCTTGCGAATTTCGCTTTTTATTAGCTAAACCAGCCTTTAATAATACATAATTTTCTTCTTTTTCTAAATCAGAATACTTTTCTTCTATCTCAGATACTGCTCTTTTTAAAATTCGTTTCAAATCAGAATTATTTTTAAATAAGCTATCAACATCATCAGAAGTAAGTGTCAAATTATTATTGCTTAAAAATTCTACTAAAGCCGTAATAAACTCTATTGGACCTAATTTATCAATATTAAGGCGAATAAAATATTCAATTACTAACATAGGACTTTCCCTTAAGCTTTTTTGATATCTTTCTTTAACCAAAGTATTTAAATGGAAGTTAAAAGTTCCGCCAAAATGAAGATTTTCATTTTCTCTTAGTTCTTCTTTAGCTTTATTAAGAGCTTCGTCAATTATTTGGTTATAATCCAAGGCACTAATTGGTAAATACATATATTTACGGCGAACGCTTTCGCTAGTTCCAAAATATTCCCTTCTTAATTTTTTATTATCTGTTTCTAATATTTCTTTACATGTCATACTATCACTCCATAAATAATTATTTTAACCAAAACAAATTATTAAAGCAACTTCTTTTAAAAATTCAGGCTAAAAATCATTACTTAGTTTGCACTCTGTAATCATAAGCAACATTAAAAATTCCTTTTTTATTAATTAAAGAAAAAACAAAAATATCAATCAATATAAAAATAGCCAAATACAAGATAGAAACATTACCACCAGTAAAAATACTAAAAGATGTGCTAAAAAATCTTTGAAATCCTAAATCTAGAAAAAATAAAATGAAGGAAACGGTTTCTACAAGATATCTAATACTTTGAAGTTTACTAAATTTACTTAGCAAAAAGATACTAAAAGTATTAACAAATGCCCCATAAATTATAAGCTCTAAAAAATATTTCAAAACTAAAAAAATGCTTAATACATCAAAAGTATAAAAAATAGACAAGATAATTGCTAAAAAAAGATAGCAACCACCTAAAATAGCAGACCCAAGCAAATTGCCTTCAATAAAACTTTTTAATAAAATCATTTTATCTTTCTGGCCAACTAACAAATTAAATTTAGTCTTTTTCAATTCTAAAAAATAGCTACAACCTAAATAAACCACAAGACCCGTCAATATTAAACTAGGTAAAAGTTGATGACTGGCTAACTTTATTATGGCATCACTTAAATTGCCAAATTTTAAATTTCCACGAAGACTTTCCCAAAACATATCTCCTTCTAAAATTTCATAAAAGCGAAAAAAATAACATAGAAAAGCTATAACAATAACATTAACCAAACGTTTTTTCTTTTTAAAATAAAATTTCATTTACCCTACCTCCTAAAACATTGTATAAACCATTGGCAATAAATTTAAAATCGTTAATATCATCACCAGTGATTATAACTATACATCCTCTTGCTTTTAATTCAAAAATTATGTCTGTTATAATATCAATATACTTTTTATCAACATTTTTATAAATATTCTCTAAAATAACAACTTTTTTAGGATTAACTAACAAACACGCCAACTTTAATCTTGTCTTTTTATCCATATCATATTCTTTAGTTGGCAAATTGCTAACTTCCATTAATCTAACCCGATCTAATACTTTTAAAATTTCTGTCCTTGCTAAAGCTTCATTCATTATTTTTATAACTTCATAGCCTGTTAAATCATTAATAAAATCAATATCATCTAAAAGAAAAGCAACATTTAAATCTAATGCTTCATCATCCATTGTAATCCCACCAGAACTAATTGGTACAAGACCAGCCAAAACACGTATCAAAGTATTTCTGCCAGCATCGCCACCAACAGCATAAATATTTCCTTCTTTTAGATTAAGATTAACATTATTTAATACCCTTATCCCCTTATAATCAACATTAGCATCTACCAAACTAACCATAACTTCACCTAATTTAATTATATCTTATATTTTTTATTAAGCCAAAAGAAAAATGCAAATATCAAAAAGACACTTACATTTTTTACTTACTATTTTTTAAACTTATTGTACTAACTAAATCGACTTTACTAAGTCTATCATAAACCATTTTCTTTGTTTTAAAAAAGTTAATAAAAGTTTTTAAATAAAAATATAGCCACCCCAAAATAAGAAATACTATTAAAATAAATTTTATTGTAAATTCATTAATATAAGAACTAATCATCATTACAATTAGACTTACCAAAAAAGGAAGACCTAAGAAATATAAATATGGCAATATTGCTCTTAAGAATAACTTAACTATCAAATATTTTGAAGCTGCAAATTCTATATTTAAAAATTTACTACCAATTGTTCTATTTTTATTAATTAAGGGAGTTAAAACATAGTAAACCAAAAATATTCCTAAACTTAACCATTTACTACGGTATACTAAATTACCAAAAGTTATTAAGATACCGACAATACAATTATCTAAGAAAAATAAAGTAATTCTTCGCAAGGTCGAAACGTTCATTCCCTTAATCATTGAATCTTCATCAATTTTTTCTCTACTTGGCAATAAAGGCTTAAACAAATTCATTAAATAATACCCAACCACCCCACCAAGGGTATTCATAAGTAAATCATCAACATCAAATAATCTGTATGCTTTAGGGTAAATAAAATATAAACCAGTTAATTGAGTCAATTCAAAAAACAAAGATAATAAAAATGAATAGCTAACTGTTTTACCGAGAGAACATTTAAAATAATAATGTAAATACATTCCAAAAGGAACAGTCATAAAAATATTAAAAATTACCGTATAAATACAAGGCTCTTTTAATGCTTTTAGATAAGTTGAAACATCATAATAACGAAAACTACTTTCTTTAACAATATCAGTAATAAATTGAAAAAGTTGAAAATTAGGTTTCTTATCAGGCATCAGTAAAACATCTTGCCTACTAGGAAGTGGTAATATAACTAAAAAGTAAACAATCATTAAATATAAAATAAATGAATATATTATTAAAACTCTTAATTTATTAATCGAACCATACCGATGATATTGACTTAAAATAAAGGGTATTGTAAATAAAAAAGCTACTAAAGGAAAGACTAAAATAGCTATTTTTATTGTTTGTAAATATCCCATATAACCCCTTCTTTCTATTATTTTAGTATAATCTAATTTTTATTTTTTTATAATTTCATCAATCTTTTATTACATTAGTACTGCAAGTATAAGTAAGAAGGAAGTAGCCACCATAAATAACAATGATAAAACCAGTTGTTAAGATAATAGTTGCAGCTGAATACAATTCACCAAATTCTTTAAAGATAGTATTTAATTTATACAAAGCAACAACACTATGAATAACGGCAACACTTAGCGGTAAAAGAAAACTAATAGCGATTGTTTTAAATAAAGCTCTTTTTATCATTTTATTATCACATCCTAATTTTTTTAGGATTCGGTAACGGATACTATTATCAGCAGCTTCACTTAATTGTGTAATAGCTAAAATCGTAGCACTTGATATGGCAAAGACAAAACCTAAATAAAGACCAATATAAATTAATAATACTTTTAAGCCAATACTATCAGAGGCAATTACTTCTTTAGTATTTACAACCACATAATCATAAATACCCATTTTTTGCATTTTACCTACTAAATCAATTAAATCATTATCCCCTTGTTCTTTGTCACTAACATAGTAATTACCGACAATATTATAATTTATTAAAGTTAAATCTTTAATTACATCATCATTATTTACAACCAAAACTCCATAATTATCAGATACATTACTATTTTCAACATTTAAACTAATAATATGCTTACTACCAGGATATAAAGCAACGCCGCCAATATTAATGCGCCCATTATTTTCATAAAAAGGTTTAATATTTTCTAAAGTATAAAGATGATTAGCAATTAAAAGATATTCATTTTCATTAATCATAGAAATTGGCATATTATAAACACTCATTAATCTTTTATAGTCAGTATAACTTATTAAATAAAGTAGAATATGCGGATTATAATCTTCTTCATTAACCTTAGAATTTGACATCATATCTTTTAATTCTAAAGAACTATCATAAAGAGAAATATAAGTATAATTGCCAAGAGGACTTAAATCAGCTTGTTTTTTTAAGAAATCTTCTAAATTACAATCATCATATTCACACTCAGCACTAACCTTAATAGTATAATCAGTCAAATTATTTTCAACTAACTTACTATTAAAGGCACTACTTAAAGACATAGAACCAGCTAAAATGCAAATAGTTAATAATAACAATAAGCTAATAACCGTAGTTGTTAAAACATTTGTATTTATTTTATTATTTACTTGCTTTAAAACAAACATATTTAAATTTCTATAATAAATTTTCTTTAACTTTTGAACTATGCTAAGTAAGAAGCCTGCCAAAGAATAGAAGAAAAGAAATGTTCCGATGGCGCCTTCTACAAACATATATATAGTCTTATTACTTAGAATTTCAATTGCTCCATTATATAAAAGGTAATAAGCTCTTCCTATAATAATCATTGCTAAAGCAAAGGAAATAAAACAAAGATACTTATTTCTTATTTTTATATTCTCATTCTTCTTATTAGCATTAAGTAAATCAATTAACTTATACTTTGATAAAGTAATAGTATTAAATAAGATAACACAAATAAACATCAAGCCAAAATAACTAATTGTTTTAATAATGGTCGTAACAGAAAAAACAAAATGGTAATTTCTCATATTTACTTCAAATAGCTTAGCAGTAAAAACGGAAATAAACTGTGATAAAAACACCCCAAGTAATAAACCAAAAATCAGCGACAAAATGCCAATTAAAAAGGTTTCAATAAATAAAATAAATGATACTTTTCGTTTACTCATTCCTAAAACTAAATAAGTTCCTAATTCTTTTTTTCGTTTTTTAATAAGAAAATTATTCGAATAAACAATTAAAAATCCTAAAACAAATGATACAAATACTGATACATAACTAATAATTTCTACTGCCAAATTAGCATAAACGGCTTTTGATGAACTAAGTTCTAATAAAACATTTTGAGCCTCTAGAGAATTAAAAATATAGAATATAGCAACCGCTACCAAAAGCGTCAAAAAATAAATACTATAATCTTTAAGACTTTTCTTTAAATTTTGCCAGGCAATCTTAATTAACATATAAAAAGTCTCCTTTTTTAACAACATTAATCCTCATAATATCAAATATCTTCCAAGTCTTTTTCATAATATTCTTCCTTTCATAAAAAATATTATTATAAAAGACTTATTTTGTCGTTATTTTAATATTACCAAACATTACAATTTTGTAATAAATCATAATTTTAATTTTTTTCTTCAAAGTTATAATAATCATTTTTACCCATCGTTATTATTAACCGCGTAAATTCGCCATAATTTGATTCTATTTTTATCTCATGTCCTAATTTTGTTAATAAATTTTTAACAATATACAAACCCATTCCCGTTGAGTTAGCTCCTATTCTACCATTTTGACCAGTAAATGACTTGTTAAATACTTTAGGAAGATCTTCCGCCTTAATTCCCATTCCGTTATCTTCAATTGTTAAAACCACGTTTTCTTTATTTTCTAAGGCCATAATTTTAATATAACTATTCTTTTTAGAATCACGGTATTTAATACTATTATTAATTATTTGATTAAGAGTAAATTCTAACCACTTACTATCAGTAAAAACCCAAATATCTCTAACATCAACAATAAAATCAATATTAAATTCCAATAATTCGTTCTTATTTTTCATAGCCACATCTTTAACAACTTTTGCTAAAGAAACCTTTTTAATTAAATAATCCTCATTTGAATATCCACATCTAATATAATATAAAATCCGTTCTAAATAATTATCTATTCTTCTTAATTGCTCACTATTTTCCTTAGTCGCCTTTTTATTATGATTTAATAAAATCAAACTAGCTAAAGGGATCTTTACTTCATGAATCCACATTTCTACATATTCTTTAAAATCATCTATATCCATTTTATATTCTTGTATTTCTTCTAGCATTGATTTATTTATTTCATATAGTGCTTGATATAAGATTTTAGATTCATAATCATCTGGTTCTTTAATAAGCTCTAAAATTAAATATTTTTTATCTAATTTTCCTAAATTTTTAGTAAATTGCTGATAAAAATTATACTTTCTTATATAATCCATTAAAATTAATAAGATACTCATTATTACATAAATAATACTTATTTCAATTATTAAATAAACATTACTATTAAAAAGAATTAGCAAGAGAAAAAAAATAACATAATTAAAAACTAATAGTAAAATTTCTGGTAATCTATCTATAATATATTTACTTAATTTCATTTTAAAATGTAACCTTGACCTTTTCTCGTTTCAATCGATTGATAAAGGCCTAAACTTTCTAATTTATTTCTTAAACGACTAATATTAACGGTAAGGGCATTATCATTTATGTACTCACTATTATTCCATAACTCATCCATTAATTCATCACGGCTAACTATATTTCCTCTTTTGCTTAATAGATACATAAATATTATCATTTCATTTTTAGTTAAAACCAATTGATTATCTTTTTGCAGTAAAATTCCTTTACTTGGTACTACTTCAATTTCACCGTAGGTTAATTTAGTGTTAGTTGATTCAATTCTTTTAAAAATATTTTGAATTCTAAGTAAAAGCAAAGTTGGATTATATGGTTTAGTAACATAATCATCTGCACCATTACTTAAAGTTATTGCTTCATCTAATTCACTAGTACTACTGGTCACCATAATAACCGGAACATTCGATTTTTTTCGTAGTTCTTTTAATACCAAACTACCGTTAATATGAGGCAAATTAATATCTAAAAGTACTAAGTCAGCTTCTTTTTTTATAATTTCCGCTACTACATCTGTAAAATCTTCTACTACTAAGGCTTCATAAGTATTATTTACCAAGAAATTCTTTAATTCTTCAGCTAATCGTTTATCATCTTCTACTATCATTATTTTTTTCATATACACCATCACTTGATTGTATTCTATCACACCAATTAAAAAAAATCATAAATATTTCTATCTATGATTTATTATTTATGATACGACGTATGGATTGTTTGATGTTCCAGTTCCAGATTTAATGGCATCTGATTTTAAATTAACCACAGGACGCACGCCACGGCTGTTGCCCACGTGGTGGTCATCAAAACTACCAGATGCTCCGACAGTCAACCCACGAGCAAGCCAGCCGCTGTCGCCGTCATAAGAAACGTAACCTCCTGCCGGAGTCATGGTCCAATAGGTTGTGTTAATATTTAGGTAACTTGTACTAGCCTTTGTATAGTTCCAAGAACCATCAAAGACACCACCACTACTTCCAGCCATTAAAACCTCATCCGCAGTAATTGTTGCAATTGGATATTTTAAAGCTTTATTACCTGTACTAGCTGAAGATGTTGTATATAAATCATTTGTTTGTAAACATTTCAAACTTGGACGACTTGCTACTACTCTTCCGTAACCATTGTAATAACTTGTTACAGTTCCTGTTCCAGCTGTTGTATTTGTTGCTAGTGGTTTTCTATCTCCACAGAAGCCACTATCTGCCAAGTAACTTGCATAACTTGTTTTTAAATTACTTTCATACCAAGTATCAATGGCTTGTTTTAGTTTTGAATCATTGGTATTAGCATGAGTTGCCGCTTGTGTTGTTTGACCAGTCGCACCATACATATAACCGACATAAGTATTATCACTATATGAAGCATTAATTTGGCTATTTGTACCAGTAGTTCCATTTAAAATAATTCTAACAGTACCATCACCATTTATACGAACAATTCTCCATGTCTTACCAGCAAAACTTACATAATTATTTGTTACACTACCACGGTAATAGTAACTTGTGCCTGTATCATCTTCGGCTGCAAAAACACCGGCCTCTTTACTATCACAACTTGTACAAGCTGATGTTGTAAAATCTGGTGAAAAAGTATTCAATTTAAAAGTTACACCAGAGATTGTTTTTGTTTCTTGACTTTTAAAAGCAACCGTACATTTTACCCTATATCCATTACCCATACTAGTCATTTTTATAGACCATGTTGTATTATCCCAGATAGCAGTTGCATCATTATCACAAGTTACATTTATACCTTCATAACCTGTATTCTGTTTTGGAAACGTACCCGTACCAGTTTCTCCATCTATTGTGTAAGCAATTACTTCATCACCACGAATAAAATCACCAACAACCGTCTTATTAACAACTTCTGTTTCCGCAGCATCACTAAATTTGGCATAAGCAAAATAAAATACTGTTATAATTGCCACTATACAAGGAAGACCAATAGAAAGATATTTAAAATATTTCTTCTTTTGACGATTAAATTCTATTTGTTTTAAAGCCTTTTCTCGATTAAATTTTCTCATTATTTCACCCTTATTCTCATAATACTATAAGTTAAGAGTAGATTTTGTCGAGTTTTGGAAGAAAAAGTTTTCTATTTGTGTATTTTTCTTAGAGCTAAATACTCTATGAAAAGATACGATTTTACTTAAGTTAAATTAAATTTGACTAAAAAAATGACTAGAAATTGCTTTAGTTTCTCCTATTATTTAATTGCCAACATGCCTAGAAAAATCCTAGAAAAAAATCTCATTTTCTTTGACTACAATTTTGACTAGAAATAATGTTAAAAAAGTAGCGAAAATTTACACAAAGTACGTATTTTATGATAAAATTTAACTATAAGTTAAGAATAGATTGCCTATTTTTCGTATTCATAGAGTATTTAGCTCTATGAAAATTTTTTTATGAATATTAGTATAACCAACAATCATAAAATTATACATTAATAAAAAAGAAACTAGATTATTCCGTTCTTAAACGTTTTCTAGCTTCTTTATATTCAGGATATCTTAATTCTACTTCATGCCAAAAAAGTGCACTGTGATTAGCTTCCTTAAAATGGCTTAATTCATGAACTACCACATAATCAATCAAACTGATATCTTTTTTTAATAACTCGCTATTTAAAGTAACTGTATTGTTTCCACGATTACAAACTCCCCATCTTGTTTTCATTTTTCTTACTCGCAAACTAAACTTGGGTAAATAACTAAAATACGGTTCATATTTTTCTAGTTCCGTAGAAAATACTCGAAAGCATTCATTTTGCCAAAACTTAGCCAAAGCTTTTTCGTCTTTAGCAAACAATATATCATCTTCAAAATAGCAGTCTTTGATACTTTTATTATAAGTAACAACATATTGTTTTCCTAAATAATAAAAATACACATCTTTATCTAATTCTTCTTGTTTATGCTTATACATTTTAAGTAAAGCTTTTTCATTTTTTTTAATTATATTAATTATTTCTTTATCCTTAATTCTTTTATGACAAGTTACCAATATTTCTAAGTTATCCGTAATACGCATGTAAACATTTTTATTATTTTTATATTCTATAATTACAGGAATATCTGAAATATCTTCAAAACTCACCTTCATTTTATAATCCATTAACTATATTTTTAAATTCTGTGCCACGATCTTCAAAGCACTTATATTGATCCCACGAAGCACAAGCTGGAGAAAGTAATACTACATCACCACTAACGGCATGATGATATGCCTCCATAGTAGCTTCTTGTAAATTTTCTTTTACTATAACCGCTTTATTTAAAGACTCACCCCAAACTTTAATGCGTTCTTTAGTTTGGCCATAACAAACAATTAATTTGACATTTTCCATATAATCATTTAGTGGTTCAAAAGAATGTCCACGGTCTAAACCACCCATAATAAGTATAGTTGGTTTACTAAAGGCTTTAAGTGCAATCGTAGTTGAAACAGTATTGGTAGCTTTTGAATCATTATAATATAAAACATCATTCAAAGTTCTAACATATTCTAAACGATGTTCAACGCCACCAAATTCTTTTAAAACGCTTATAATAGCTTCTTTAGAAACGCCATAAACCATAGATGCTGCAATAGCACACATAATGTTTTCATAATTATGCATTCCTTGTAATTTTATATCACTTAATTTAACAATCTTTTCATTTTTATAAACAATATAATCGTCTAAAATACATAAATCTGCAATTTTTTTACTACTAAAATATATCTTAGTAGAAACAATATCCTTTGTTAAAGTCATAACATCACTATTTTCAGCATTTAAAATAGCTATATCTTTGGCTGTATGATTATTAAATATTCTTTTTTTAGTATTCATATAATTTTCATAAGTATCTAAAAAATCTATATGCGTTGGACTTAAATTAGTTAAAACACTAACATTAGTCTTAAAATGATGCATATTGCATAATTGTTGAATAGAAATTTCTAATAATAAAATCGTATCACTAGTTAATTTATCTAAAATGCTACATACAGGTATCCCCATATTACCAGCCATTATCACTTTTTTACCAGCTTTTTTTAAGAATTCATTAATCAAATTAGTTGTTGTTGTTTTACCATTAGAACCAGTTACACCTATAACTTGTAATCCTTCAGGAAAAAAGTAAGAAGCAGCTTCAACTTCATTTATTACTGGAATACCCAATTTATCAGCTTTTACAACAACAGGATTAGTATATTTAATACCTGGGTTCTTGATTACAATATCATATGACTCATCCAATAATTCTTCTGGATTGGCGCCAATAACTACTTTAACATTTAAATTTTCCAATTCTTTTACTTGATTTTCATCTTGCTCTTTAGCATCACTTACTAATATTTCATTATTATATTTACTCAAATATTTACTCACTTCATAGCCACTTCTAGCCATTCCTAAAACAAAAATTTTACTATTTTTTAATTTAATCATAAATCTTCTTCTTTCTCTTTAAACTTTTTCTATTTTCAAGTATTTTATTAGCCAAAATATCCCAATAATTATTTTTGACATTTAGGACAATAATAAGTGCTTCTTCCTCCTACTTTAATACGCACTATTGGACTTTTACAAGTTTTACATGGACAGCCTTCTTGTTTATGCACACACAAATAATCTTGATAATGCCCAGTTACACCTAAACTAGAGGTATAGCTTCTTATTGTTGTTCCCCCTAATTCCATGGCTTTTTTAATTATTCTAGCACTAGCTAAAACTATTTTATTTGCCTCTTCTAAAGTAATACTATTAGCACTTCTCTCGGGATAAATACCACTAGCAAACAAGACTTCATCAGCATAAATATTACCAAGACCACTAATAATCGTTTGATCCAATAAAGCTGTCTTAATAGGTTCTTTCTTTCCCTTAAATTTATTAACTAAATACTCACCAGTTAAATTGGAACTACCAGGCTCAAAACCTTGTTTTTTGATTTCTTCGGTTTCATTTAATTCATCTTTAGGAATAATCTTCATTCTACCAAATTTTCTCGTATCATGATACCTCAAATCAGTTTTATCCTCAAAATGGATAATAACGTGCTCATGTTTAGCCTTCACCTCAGAAGTATCTTTAATAAAATACTTTCCTTCCATCCTTAGATGACTTAATAAATAATAATTATCAAGTTCGAAAATCAACCATTTTCCTACTCTTTTAATATCTTTAAAACTATTATTAATAAGACTTTTCTTAAATTCTTCTACATCCTGCTCTATCATCTTATCATAATAGATATCAACCCCAATTATTCTTTTATGTAAAACACTTTTCTTTAATACATTTCTTACTGTTTCTACTTCTGCTATTTCTGGCATATTACTTCTTCTTTCATTAGTTTTTAATCTATAATTTTTTTGTTTTTGGCTACATTTAAACTTTATTTTGTATCATACCAATTAGTTCCTATATCACTACTAACTTTAATTGGCACTAAAAGTTTTATGGCATTTTCCATTTTATCTTTAACTATACTTATTACTTGTTCCTTTTCACTAGCTATGACATCAAATATTAACTCATCGTGAACTTGTAATAACATTTTACTCTTAATATTATTTTCCTTAAACGCCTTATCAATTTCTACCATAGCCTTCTTCATAATATCTGCACAAGTTCCTTGAATAGGTGTATTTAGAGCAATTCTTTCACCTTGTTGTCTAATCATATAATTCTTATTTTTTAATTCTTCAATAGTTCTTTTTCGATTAAACAAGGTTCGTACTTCCCCATTAAGATAAGCTTCCTCTATTATTTTATCCATATAATTTTTAACACCTGGATAAAATTCATAATATTTTTCTATAAATTTCTTAGCTTCTTTAGCTGATATTTCTAAGTTTTCACCTAAACCGAAACCACTGATACCATAAACAATACCAAAGATAACGGCTTTCGCTGTCTTTCGCATTAAGGGCGTAACCTCACTTGGACTTATACCATGAATATCCGCTGCTACTTTCGTATGAATATCTTCATTATTTTGATAAGCTTTAATAAGTTCTTCTGATTTACTAATATGCGCTAGTAGTCTTAATTCGATTTGTGAATAATCACAACTAAGTAAATAATCATATTCTGGCGTAAAGGCTTTCTTTATCTTGCGGCCTTCACTATCTTTAGCAGGAATATTTTGCATATTAGGATCAACTGATGACAATCTTCCCGTTCTTGTTAAGTTTTGCTTATAAATTGTATGAATCTTCCCATCTTCTTGAATATATGGAATTAATCCTTCTAAATAAGTCGTATAAAGTTTATTTAAATTTCTAAACTCTAAAATATCACAAATAACAGGATGATAATTAACCAATTTTTTTAGGGTATCAACATCGGTCTTGTAGCCACCCGATTTATTTTTCTTAGCATACGGCAAATGTAAATCTTCAAACAAAACTACTCCTAATTGTTTTGGTGATGCTATATTAAATTCCTTACCACACTCAAAATAAATTCTTGCTTCCAGTTCTTTAATATTTTTAGATACTTCTTTCGACATTGCTTTTAAGATTTCTTTGTCACATTTTATACCATTAAGCTCCATCTTAGCAAGAACACTTATTAATGGCATTTCTATATTAGAAAATAGATTTTCCATATCTTCTAGTTTAATCTTTTTAATATAAGAATCTCTAGTATCAAAAATAAATCTTGCTTTTTTAGCTATATCACTATTACTAAAACCTTCTTTTAAACCTTCTTCAAAAAAGGAAACACTTATATTTTGCGCTCTTAATAAATAAGATATATCTTCTTTAGTATTTTCTTCTAATAAATAAGATGCAATCATAGTATCAAAAATGGTTTTAGCAGTTAACTCTTCATTTTTTAATAAGCAAATATTCTTTTTTAGATCATATGTATATTTAATTTTATCCTTTATTCGCTCTAAAACATCACGAATTAAAAGCTTAGGAACATAATAAGTATTCTTTTTCGTTGCAACACCCATGCCCACAATCTCAGCTAAATGATAATTAGTATTATTACATTCTATATAATAAGAATAAGTACCAACACCTTCAATTTCGCTAGCATCAATAATTGTTTGATATTTAAACTCTTCTTCTTTTTTATTAACTGGACGTGACTTTAAGAAAGAATAAAACTCTAAATCTTCATAAATTGATGTCAATTCTTCATCATTTGGCCCTAAATATTTTATTTGGGAAAAATCTAAATCAATAGGTACACTTTGATAAATAGTAGCCATTTCTTTAGAAATATAAGCAGCTTCTTTATCATTTATTAACTTCGTTTTAACAGCGCCTTTTATCTCATCAATATGATTATAAATATCATCTAAATCAGTATAAGTCTTTAACAAACTAATAGCCGTTTTATCTCCTATACCTTTTACCCCAGGAATATTATCTGATGAATCGCCTGCTAGGGCTTTATAATCAATCATGTGGATTGGTGTAAAACCCCAGTCTGCTAAAAAGTTAGTTGGATTGTATCTTATAAAATCTTTAGACTTTAAAAGTTTTACTTCAACTTCATCAGTAATCAATTGTAATAAATCTTTATCACTAGATATTATTGTGGCATTATATTCACTATTATTATTACATTTACTAGCAAAGGTTCCAATAATATCATCAGCTTCAAATGGTTCTAACTCATAATACTTAATTCCCATTGCCGTCAAAATTTTTCTGGCAACTGGCATTTGCATTTTTAATTCTTCAGGAGTTTCAATTCGTCCTGCTTTATAAGTATCATATTTTTCTTTACGAAAGTTCTTACCAATATCAAAGGCTACCATAATATATTTAGGCTTTTCTTCTTCGATTATTTTATGCATCATATTAACAAAACCATATAAAGCATTAGTAGGAAACATTTTTGAATTTTTCATCATATTTCCTGTATAAGCCGTAGCATAATAAGCTCTAAACATTAAATTATTACCATCTACTAAGCATACTTTTTCCATATTTTTCCTCTTCCTTAACTATTAATAAAAAAGAAACTAATCAATCACTTTGATTAGTCCATGTTCTAACTCTTCAAGTGCTCTACCTAGTTCCTTTTTACTTTTATACTCATTTTCTGGCATTTGAAAATGTTTAGTTTCAATCATTTCTTTACTACGACGAGAAATGATATGAACTAATTTGTATTTTGAATCTACAATATTCAACATTTTATCAATTGATGGATATAACATATAATCAGCTCCTTACGTACTTATCATACTCTTTTTTGTCTTAAATATATATCTTTTTCCTAAAAATTTGACACAAACTTTACTATAATATTAAACAAGTTCGGCATATACGTTATCATGTTCTTCATCATAAATTAAATGAAATTTAATATCTAACATGGAAGAACCATCTCTAATGTCATTAACAGATCCACTTACAGTTCCAATATAACCCTTATCAACTAAATCTTTAATACTTACTATATAAGTATCATCAGCTTTTACTTCATCTTTTATTGTATTACCATAATTTTCAGCTTGAGTTAAATAAAGATTAAGTGATTCATTATATAATTCATCTTTATTATCAAGAAAAGCATAACTTAATTTAGGAATCGTAAAGAGTGTTATTAAACCCAATCCAACAATTACAACTAAAATATCTATAACAGTATAACCGTTTTTTCTTCTCATAATGCCTCCAATCTTATAGTAATTCTATCACAATCAGCCATCTACTTACAATAACTAATTATTTTCACTAACAACACAACTATAACCATTACTCTCTAAAGATGATTTAATATCATTTAAGTTAGTTAGTAAGTCTACATTGCTTACATCCGTTTCTTTTTTAGCACTGTTAGTAGCTTCATCCAAAGTATAACCTTCAGCTACCAAATTACTCTTATTATCATTATAATAAACACTACTAATATAAACACGATTATTTATATATTTTCCTGCTTTTAATATATTCCCAGCATTAAATTCTAAATTGTACTCGCCATTATCTAAATACAAATAATCACTAGATAAACCACTAAACTTACAGTTCATATTAATTGTTTTTTCAATAACATTAATAGTCGTTTCATAAGTTTTAGAATTACCATATTGATCAGTTGCAGTGATACTAGCGTTGACTTGGCCATACATACTAGTATCAACTGGCGCGGTTAAATCGTATGAACAATCACTTAAATCACTACACTCACTCACCAACATATCCTTAGTAATCTCAGTATGAGCAGGAATATTAATATCTTCTTTAAAAGTAATTACTGGAGGAGTTGTATCTTTAACCGTCAAAGTACCAGTTTTAGTTACCTCTTCATAAGTAACTTTATAAGTATAAGTTCCAACATCAGTCTTAACTTGTGAAATATCTAAAGTATAATCCATCTCACTAATATCTGTTAAATTAATATAATTTCTCACTGATAAAGGAATATCATTACCATATTCCACAACCACATCTTTGGTCTTGAAGTTTCTTGGATTAACATTAAATAAATACATATAGCCATAATAACCACCAACGCCTAATATAACAACAAAAATTACACTTAAAACTATATTAGTGATTAATTCTCGTTTAGTCATAATCTTAACTTTTTTACCATTTTTATTAACTACTGTTTTAGCTTTTAAACTAATGTCAATCTTTTCTGGAAACTTATCAGTTAATATGTTAGCTGTCCCATTATCAACAACGGCTACAACTAAAGAACCATGACTAGCTTTAGTAACTGTTGTTTCTTCTATTTTGGTATCATTTGCCAAAGACGTATTATTAACAGCAACAGAAGCTTTTGGTAATTCTTTCGAAGAAGACACTGAAGATACAGCATTAGTATCATTATTAGCGCCACCTTGATTCGTTGATACAACAATATTTTGATTCCCACTATCAACATTACCAGCTACATTACTAGAACTATTAACAGAATTATTAATAACCCCAAACTGATTATTGCTTAAATTAGAATTACTACTATTTTGATTATTACTTGGTATATTAAGTTTATTATCCATAGCTAACCTCTTTTTATCATAATTTAATTATATATGAAATGAGAGTGTTTTACAACGAAAAAAAGTACATATCACTTGTACTTTTTATGAATTTTAAGCTTTTGGTTTTTCTGCTAAATTAATTCCGTCTTTTAAACGTTTAGTATCTAAATTATGATTTTCCATTATTTCAATAATTCTTGAATCAAATGCTTCACCACCATAATTTTCTAAAACTCCTTGCATTGAATAAGCAGCTTCTGGATGTTCCATATTATATTCTCTAATTGATAGAGTTACATCGTCCATTCCATATGTAGCCTCGCTAACATATTCATGGTCAAAACTATTCTGTTCTAATGCTGTAATTACTTTACTTTCTTTATAGAAAGCATCATTTAATTGGCAAAATCTAACAATTAAAGGGGCATTTTCTAAAACAATCATTAATTTTTCATGAGTTGTTTTGGCGGTATCAAAACTACTAAAGAATTGTTGCATATCTATACCTTGATATACGCATAAATTTCTTACGCTATTAAAGGTATCATAAATAGCTTTTAACAATTTAACTTCATCAGCCATACGTTCTCTTACAAAAGCATTTTTCTTAACCTTACCATTTTGGAAATCAATATATCTTTTATTAGTACTACCAACGTAAGAAACAATACCTTCTACTAAAGAATTAAGAAAATTATTATATAAACGTGTACCTTGAAGTTCAGCATTATTTATAGTAGCAAGAAATGTTTCTGTTCCTTTTTCTTCCATTGCTAACTTAGCATCATAATCACTTGGAACACTACGCCAAACAAATTGTTCTACATTGCCACCAGGTAATTGTTCATAACGAACACCATATTTATTATAAGCTTGAACTTGAATATCAGAGATTCTATTATCTTTAAAAGCATCTTTATAATCACGCATCGTCATCATATTACTTTCAACCTCACCAGATACAGCCTTATTAATATCATCACTAACATTATCTAAAGCTACTTCATCATGAGTTAATGGTGCAATATCAGCATTTTCATGAGCCATCGCTTCTGATAACATAACCGCTTTTTCTAAAGTCTTCATATTTTCATTTAAAGTTTCAACTAAATCATATAAAGAAATACTTCCCCAAACTGCTCTTATTAAATAAGTCATTTCTTGCGTATGACCTAAACCAACGGCTAAATCTTCATAAACAAGTCTTTGGAATTCTTCATCAAAGTTTTCTAAAAATGCCATTGAATCTTCTTTAATTCTATTCTTTATTTCATTAACACGCTCTAAACTTCTAGCATTTTTTAAATCTTTAATAGCCATCAATAATTTATAAGCTCTTTCATTAAAGATTCTTCTTAGGCTATCAACAAAGCATCCTCTATCCGGAGTAGCTTTTTGTAATTCAGTTAAATCTTTACAGAAATTAACATACTTACCATAAATTGCAAATATTTGACTTTCGATGCAAAAGCTATCAATTGCACTTTTAACTTTGTTATTAGCGCGTTCACTTGCTATTGCTCTATAAGCATTATCTAGGGCAACGATTTCTTGTTGAGCATGCATTTTAATACATTGCTCTTTTTGTAATTCACGTTTAATATTTACTTCTACTAAAGTATCATCTGGTGTTAAATCAAAAATTTTATAACTATCATTCATATATTTTTCCTCACTATTCTTCTATTTTAAGAAACCGGCCTTGCAAAAATGACAATCCGGCTTCATTACTGAGATGTTAGTATATTTCTAAATTTTCTTTTTGTCAACTAAAATACTTGACTTTAAGACTTTTTCTTCCAAAAAACAAGCTCAAAAAAAGGATGAAAAGCAAAAAACATCTTTAACCACGAAAGATGTTTCTAAATTAATTATTATCTATATTATAACCAATACTTAAAAGATTAGTTAATTCTTCTTCAGTTAAAGTATCAAAATCAAGACAACCATTACCTTCAATTAAACTATCACTCAAGATTTTTTTCTTTTCTTGTAATTCAATTATTTTTTCTTCAATCGTTCCTTTATTTATTAATTTTAATACAGTAACAGTTTTTGTTTGCCCAATACGATGCGCACGGTCGGTTGCTTGATTTTCAGCTTGTGGATTCCACCAAACATCTAAATGAATAACAACATCAGCACTTGTAAGATTAAGACCAACACCACCTGATTTTAAAGTTATTAAAAAGCAACTTGTCTCGTCTTTATTAAAAGCATCAACTAACATTACTCTTTGTCTTCCTGATACAGAGCCATCAATAACATAGTTTGAGATACTTTCTTTAGTCAATTCTTCTTTAACTAATTCTATTGCACTTTTAAAGGAACTAAAAATTAAAATTTTATGTTTATCTTTAACTAAATCTTTAATAATTTCTAGAAGGCGTTTAATTTTAATAGACTCTTCCTGATAAGTATTATCTATCAAAGCAGGACTTACACATAACTGTCTTAAGCGCATCAATAAAGTAACAATTTTAAATCTAGCTTTAATAAACCCTTCCCGAGCTACTATCTCATCAATCGCTTCTTTAGTATCAGTAACTAAACCTTGATACAATGCTTTTTCGGTAGCACTCATCTCTAAATATTCAATGTGTTCTATCTTATCAGGCAATTCTTTTGATACTTCTTTTTTCTTTCTTCTTAAAATAAATGGCTTAATCTGATAATTTAAGTTGTCTAATTTTTTTAAAGACTCCTCATCAACATCTTTGATACCATATATTTCTCGAAATCTTACTATTGAGTTAAGATAACCAGGCATAATAAAATCAAAAATACTCCATAATTCATAAATTGAATTCTCTAATGGGGTACCCGTCAAAGCAATTTTTGTACGCGCTTTAATCTTTTTTATTTCTTTAGTCATACCAGCTTGATAATTCTTAATCGCCTGAGCTTCATCTATAACACAAACTTCAAAATCTTTGTTTTCATATTCGTCATTATCATTACGTATTAAGCCATACGTTGTAATAAAAATATTATAATCAGCAAATTTTTGCATTATTTCTTGGCGTTTTTTCTTATTTTCAGCCACTACAACATATTTAAGTTCAGGAGCAAATTTTATAAATTCTTTTTCCCAATTATATACTAGAGAAGTTGGTAACACAATTAAGATTTTAGCATCTGGCTTTTCAGCAATTACTTTTCTTAGAAAGATAATCGTTTGTAAAGTTTTACCTAACCCCATTTCATCAGCTAAAATGCCACCCAAATCACATTTATAAATTGTATAAAGCCACTTAATTCCTTCTTTTTGATAATCACGAAGCAATTCTTGTTCATCACAACTAAACTCAACTTGAGCATTTTTATAAGTCTTAAAATTTTTAATGAATTCATCAAATTTATTATTAGTTATTATTTTTGAGTAACGATTATTTTTTAAACTTTCAATAAAAAATGCTCGGTATTTAGGAATTTCTATATTATCACTTTCCAATTTTTTACTATCTAAATTTAAATCTGCTGTAAGGTTAGCAAAATCTTCTAGTTCCTGATTATTCAATAAAGATATAACATCCCCACTTTTTAAACGGTAATATTTTTTCTTACTCTTAACAGCCCCAAGTAAAGAAGCCACCTCTTTAGAAGAGACATTATCAATATCAAAATTATAAGCTAGAATATTATCTTTGCCAATGGAAAAATTAGATTTAATTTTAGTATCTCTTAAAAAATGGATTTTCTTTATTTTTTCGGTAGTAAATACAGTATAATTATCAGTAAAATAATTTAAATCATTTTCTAAAAAGTTATATGCTAAGTCAGCATCTAAAATAACAAATTTCTTCTTATTTTCCACAAAACCATAGATAAGTAAATCATCTATTACTTTATTTTCAAAAACACTATCTCTAACAATATCTTTAACCTCATCAAAATAATTAAATTCCGTATCACCATATTTTAATATAACTTTAGCTATAATCTCATCATCATTCAAATCAAAATAAATATTAGCCTTTTTTTCCTTAATAATTTTTACATCTTTAACTGTTTCGCTAACTGTAATTGTATTCATTGTTTTTTCCAGTAAACCTTTTTTAAACAATTCCAAATCTTCTTTAGCAAAAACAAGACTGGTAATATGATTTTGTTGAAGCTGTCTTACAATTCTACTATCACTATTTTTTAAAACATATAGTACATTATTATATATAACATAATGACACCTGTCATCAACAAAGACAAATTTATCTAAATTAGTTATAGAAAATTCATATTTATTTTCTTGATAAGTAAGTTCATAACCCGTAGGAAAGCCCTTTACTATTTTATTAATTTTTACATCATTTAAAAGAAATGTTTTATTTTGTAAAAGCATCAATAATTCGACAAATTCACGGCTATTTAATTTTAAAGGTTCATCTATGTAGTCATAACTATTAATATTTTCTGACGAATAATTAAAAAGGAATTCCATTAATTTAGTATTATCTTCATTAAAGAAATAATTGCTTGGATTATATGTAAATTTCTTGCCAAAAACAAAATCAGTATTATTAAAATAAGCATTTTTTAAGCCATTAAATTTTTCTTTACTTTTTATTACATATTTATTACTAGTGCCAATCTTTAATCGAACTAAAAAGCTGCCTTCGCTATATAAAAGTTCAACATCAACTCCAAGTTCTTCTTTAGCTTTGTTTTTAATACCACTACCATTATCTATAAATTCATTTAAAATACGATGAGCCATTTTAATAGAAATTTCTTTACTAGTTAAAAAATCGTCTTGTTTCTTTATTAAACAAGCTAAAAGATGTTGACAAAAATGCTTTTTGGCAAAAACATCACAATTACAAGTACCATCCACAAAATCCAAATTTTCATCTAAATTAACAGCAATATTAAACTCTCCACTATAATAACTATCAAATACAAAAGAAATAGTTCTTGTACCATTGGCATTCATTCGGACATCTTTTTTATTAAGATACCACTCAGGAATAGACATTGCTTGATAGTAAAGAAAATCACCATACTTTTGATGAAATTTTTCTATATTTTGCATTGATACCTCCTAAACAACTTGAAAGATAAAAAATTTTAAATATTTAGTTTCTGGTATTCCTAAAACTTCTGGATGATCAGGAGCAGCGTAGGATTTCTTTACAACACGCAAAGTTACACCCGCCATCAAAGAAGCTTTAAAAATGGCATTAGTAAAATCTTCTTCACTGGCATAATGGGAACACGAAGCACTAACAAGATAACCACCTCTTGGTAAAGCCTTCATTGCTAAATAATTGATTTCTTGATAGCCTTTTAAGGCATTCTTTATAGTACTTCTAGATTTTGTAAAAGCAGGTGGATCTAAAATAATTAAATTATAATCTTTATTTTTACTATCTACCAAATTTCTTAGATAGTCAAAAATATCAGCTTCAATTGTTTCAATTTCTAAATTATTTAAGCG
Organism: uncultured Bacilli bacterium; assembly: GCA_934095865.1. Classification (GTDB taxonomy): domain Bacteria; phylum Bacillota_I; class Bacilli_A; order RF39; family UBA660; genus CAG-605. The sequence goes on along the minus strand of CAKOKU010000005.1, from coordinate 73,091 downwards.
AAAATTTGAAGTGGCATCTTCCAAAGCCTTTTTAGAAATATCTAAAGCCACAACCTTTTTTGCCCCACCCAAAGCGGCATTCATTGCAAAAGAACCGGTATGTGTACAACAATCTAATACGGTCATATCAGAAGCAAGATTACGAACTAATAAGCGGTTGTATTTTTGATCCAAAAAGAATCCTGTTTTTTGACCGTCTTTAAAATCAACTAAATATTTTAAACCATTTTCTTCAATATAAGTAGTTGTTATAGCAGGATGAGGAATTTCTTCATACCAACCAATATATTCTTCTAATCCTTCTTTTTCACGTAAATTAACATCACATCTCAAGAAAATACCATTAACATCAAAATGTTTACTAGTAACTTCATATAAAGCTTTTAAAATCATATCTTTTCGAACATCAATACCTAATGATAAAATTTGTACAACTAATATATCATTAAATTTATCCACGGTAAGACCCGGTAAAAAGTCAGCTTCACCATATACTAGCCTTAAACAATTTAAATCATTTGGCATTACTTTTAAACGGTAATTTACAGCATATTCCACTCTTCTCTTAAAAAATTCATAATCAAAAGTATCATTAGCATTTCTACTAATAAAACGTAAAGTTATTTTGGAATTATCATTATAAAAAGCACTGCCTAAAAATTTATTTTTACTATTTCTAACAACAACAATATCCCCATTTTTTATTTCTTCATCTGATTTTAAAATATCACTTTTAAATACCCACGGATGATTTCTTAAAACATTTTCTTCACTTTTTTTATTAATATATACATTTAGTTTTTCCATTTTTTACTCCTTTTTAATTGCCTTAGCAAAACCTCTTTACTTATCCTAACATAGTTAGTTTTATTATGCAAGAAAACAAAAAAGCACCTCCAAAAAGGTACTTAATAATTTAAATTTTCTTAAAGATATAGCACATATCATCACTAAAGACTAACTCATAATCATTACTTGCTTCTAAATAATAATGCAAAGTATGATTTACAGTAGTAATCAAATAGTCAAAATTATACTCATCTAAAATTGCTTTAGGATCTTCATATAAGTCTTGAAGATTAACCGTATCTGGTAATAAATCTTTACTAAATACATCACCTAAACCATAGCTAAATACTTTAACATCATCGACACGATTGTAACTATCTAATTTATATAATAAATAACCACCTTGTGAATAGTCATTATATAGACGTTCTGGTTTTAACTCAATTAACTTTTGAACAGCTTCATCACTATAAAAACCATCATTATCAATTACCCCAGTCCTATTAAATGAGCTTATTTGTTTATAGCCAACCAAAGTAGTTCCTAAAACCAAGACTACACAAGTAACATAATAAATTGGTCTTTCAAACTTTTTAAATGGTTTCTTTAAGGTCTCATAAATATCATCGGTAACAAAGAAATATTTGCCTATATTCCAACAAGAATAGATACCATACATACCAATAAATCTTTGGCTCTTCAAGGCCATGAATAAGAACATTAATTGAAAGCCAATCTCATGTAATTTCATATCTTTCTTTTGTAAAATAAGATTGAATAAAGGAAAAGCAATCATAACAAAAATATATAAGCCTAAAAAATTATGAAATGATGGACTATTCCATTCTAAAATATAACTAGTCATAGAACTATCAAGCATATTACTGAATGGATATAATAACATTTTTGGCCCAAAAGGATTAAGACAAGATGCTAAGATTGTTAAAACCAAGACTAAACATAAAGTTTTGATTTGCTGTTTTTCTAATTTAAATGTATTCCATCTATTAGGTTTAAATTTAAATATTTTAACAAAGATATCACACAATAAAACCCCAATAATAAATAAATAAATTAAAGAACTAGAGCCGCCATGAAAATTAACCCATAATATTTGTAAAATAGGTAAAGTATAAATCATTTTTTGCGCCCATTTCTTATCATCTAAATAACTAAATAATACATAAACTAAATAAGCTAGAAAAACTAAACTAACAATATAAGGACGTGGCCCAGTAACTTTAAAGAACACGGTCATTAAAAGAAAATAACATAGCTTAAAGTCAAATATCTTTTTCCATTCTAATTTTAACATTTTCGCCATTAAAATATATAAAACTGCAAAAATAACAAGCATTATAACAAGACAACCGATGTTACCAGCTTTATACATAATAAGTTCATTTAACCATTCATGAGCTACCCAAGGTTTGCCACTTGCCCAAGAAAACAATTCTTTTGTCGGAATTGTATGATTTGTATTAATCCATTTACCAATCACAATATGCCAGAAATAATCATTATCAGTTATTGGTTCAAAGGTCATAAAAAGGCCCAATAACATACAAACAATAATCGCCATTTTACTCACCTCTTAGATTTTTTTCGGTTTCTTTAACTATATAAATTGGACGATTTTTGGTTTCTAAATAAGTTTTAGCTAAATACTCTCCAATGATACCGGTACAAAATAAGTTGATGCCACCAACAAAGAATATTATACAGGCAAGGCTAGGCCAACCAGCCACTGGGTCTGACCAAATTAAAGTTCTTAAAATAATAACAACTATCATAATAAAAGCAATTAGGCAAAATATCAAGCCAATAAAAGCCGCAAATATAAGGGGTTCAGTTGAAAAGCCGACAATACCATCAACGGCATAAGAAAATAATTTCCAAAAGTTCCATTTAGTTGTTCCCGCACTACGTTCTTGATTTTCAAATTCAATCCATTTTGTATCAAAGCCAACAAAGGAAAACAAGCCCTTAGAATAACGGTTATATTCTTTTAAAGAGAGGATAGCATCTACCATTTGTCGAGTCATTAATCTATAATCACGAGCTCCCGCTACCATTTCTGTTTTAGAGATACGACCAATAATACCATAAAACCATTTAGTAAATAATTTCCTTAGCGGTGAATAACCATTTCTTGAAGTAGATTTAGTAGCAACACAGTCATAGCCTTCTTCAGTTATCCCTTTATACATTTCTTCTAAAAGCTCTGGTGGATCTTGTAAATCAACATCCATCGTCGTTATAAAATCACCGGTTGCCGCCTCTAAACCAGCATACATTCCAGCTTCTTTACCAAAATTACGCGAAAAAGAAACATAACGAATTCTTTTATCTTTCTTGGCCAAACTACGCATTTCTTCTAAACTTTTATCTTTAGAACCATCATTAACAAATATAATCTCAAAATCGACATAATTCATTTTTTCCATTTGTTTTTGCATAGCATCATAATACAAAGGAATTGCTTCTTCTTCGTTATAGCAAGGAACAACAATTGATATTAACTTTTTTTTCATAACTACTCTCTTTCTTCTATTATCTAGAATTTACTTTGAATAATATTTACAATATCAATAATTAAAAACATTATCAGAATAATTGAAAATATTACTAAGCCTGCTGTTGAACTAACATTATTAATAGCAAGAGTAACATCCATAATGCACAAGCATATACAAATTAGAATTCCTCCTACTACTCCAACAATATTACCGATTTTATGAAATTTTCTTCTTCTAGCCATATTTTCTAAATAACTTCTAAATAATAATTTATTATTTTTAGAAAACATTAACTCATTTGGAGTTGTATTTAAATTAAGGGCTATTAATTCAATTAGTTCTAAAGAAAAATCTTTCTTTCCTTTTAAATATATATTTAATTCAGCTTCATTCATAAAAAGGCTTTTTGCAAATGTTGAAACATCTAGACCTAAAAAATGGATTCTATCACAAATAGCCAAACCTATCTTTTTATTATTCATAATTATACTCTTTCTTTTTATTCTTAGTTTATATTTTTATGTTCATAATTCCAAGCACTTTGAACCATATCTTCCAGTGTCTTTTCACAAGTAAAGCCTAATTCTTTGAATGCTTTTGTTGAATCACTATAACACTTAGCTATATCACCGGGGCGACGTTCAACTATTTTATAAGGAACATCAACTTTATTAACTTTTTTAAATGTTTCTATCATTTCTAAAACGCTAACGCCTTTACCCATGCCTAAATTATAAATATATAATCCTTGTTTTTCTTTTTCTAATTTTTTAAGGGCTAAAACATGGCCTCGCGCTAAATCCATAACATGAATATAATCTCTGACGCCCGTACCATCTGGTGTATCATAATCATTGCCAAAAACATTAAGATGATCTAATTTTTTACTAGCAACACGGCAAATATAAGGCATTAGATTAGCTGGAATCCCATTTGGATTTTCGCCTAACAATCCAGAATCATGAGCACCAATTGGATTAAAATATCTCAAAATACAAAAATCATTAGTATTATCTGATGCATAACAATCTTTTAAAATTTGTTCAACAAAAAGTTTACTTGTTCCATAAGGATTAGTAGTCCCACCAGTTGGACAATCTTCTGTAATAGGTATTACTTTAGGATCTCCATAAACCGTAGCTGAAGAAGAGAAAACTAAATTTTTTACACCGTATTCCTTCATAGCTTTAAGTAAATTTAAAACTGAAGAAACATTATTCATATAGTATTCTATTGGTTTACTAACAGACTCTCCAACAGCTTTATAAGCAGCAAAATCTATAACACTAGTTATTTTATTCTCACTGAAAATTCTTCTTAAGATTTCAATATTTTGCATATCACCTTCATAAAACTTAATTTCTTCATTAGTTATCATGAAAATTCTATCTAATACATCTTTCTTACTATTAGAGAAATTATCCAACCCAACTACTTCATAACCAGCCTTAATAAGCTCAACGCAAGTATGACTACCTATATACCCACAACATCCTGTAACTAAAACTTTCATTATTTAATTCCTTCTTTCTTTTTAAATACAAATAATTTACTTAATACGTAATTACCAACAATAACCAATACTTGACTAATTATCTTTAAAATTTTATCATTGCCCTTTAAGATGCTAACGCCAACTCCCATAATTACCATATCTAATATTAAGGTTGTAACCCTAGCCCCAACAAAGGAAAAGAATTCTCTACCTTTATTAGTATTACTAGATTTAAACACAAATTTACGATTAGTAACGTAAGCAAACAAAACACCAGCTATCCAAGATACTATATTAGCAACCTGCAACCAAAAAGCGTTATTAGCATCAATTAGTGTAAAAGTCAAAAGATAATAAACAGCCAAACTAATTACCGTTGTTAAAACGCCAAAGACTAAATACATTATTATTTCTTGATATTTATCATACATCTTTTTTATCATAAATAACCTCAAATTAACTATATCACAGATTATCTCTTTTTTCTATCTGATTTCTTTATTTATTAATATTAAAAAAGAGAACTTAAACCATAAAAATCGATTTAATTTCTCTTAAGCAAACTAATACGCTAAAAGTAATAATAAAGTTCTTTTTATTTAACCAATTTTCTTTTTCTAATCTTTTTAGAATCAAGAGCTTTTTGATACCAAATCATTATAATACCAACTATAACTAAACCAATACTAATTAACTGATAACTAGTAATAAATGAACCAACATGACTAGCTCTTAAAAACTCTAAAAAGAATTTATACACACCACAAGCAGCAAAACTGATACCTAAGGTTTTAAAATCAAACTTATTTCTTAAAGTATTAATATACATATAAAGAAAAACACTAAAGAAAGAAAGTGAATCTAAAAGTTGAATTGGAAAAAGATTAACTCCCAAAGGGGCATTAGAAGAATATTTGTAAACTATACTAAACGGTCCACTGTAATTAATTCCGTAACAACAACCGTTTAAAAAACAACCAATCTTATTTATGGCATACATTAAAGGTACAGGCGTTACAAACATTAGAAGCATATCTTTGATTGATTTCTTAAATTCTATGCAAAACAAAAGCAAACACAACATCATACCAATAAAACAGCCATAAGAGTAAAAGCCACCATTAGTGAATATCTTCATACTAAAGGGTTCAGGATTAAATAAGAAATACATTATTTTACCACCTAAAGCAAAACCTATATTCTCATATAACAAAGCACCAATTATCTCATCACGATTAAATGAATATCTATCATAAGTTGTTAAAATTACCAAAGCATTAAAAAACAAACAAAAAAATAACATCAACCCATAAATAGAAAAATTAAAATCAAACATTAAAATCACTCACCTCTAGTTCTTAATCTAAAATTCATACTGTAACCAAACTATATAAATAACAAACATAGTACTAAAAACAGCCACTAAATAAAAAAGAATGGTTAATATTTTATTTTTAGGATATCTTATTTTACCAGCAATAACTAAAATCATTGTTAAAAAAAGTAACAAATAGAGTTTAAAAATTAAAGCCATAGCAGTTACTACTATGGCTCCTAGGACATAATAATTAGAAATATCTTTCTTTTTCATCAATTACTCCTAAATATCTAATTGATATGGATTACTACTAGAACCATCACCGGCAATAATTTTAACATTAGAATTTAAATATAAAGTAGGATATATTTCATATTCATTAGTTGGCCAAACAGCGTTAACTGCACCATCATTACTTATTCTATAAACGGTATTACCCATCTCTTCTTGGGGATTAATAGTCCAAATGCCTTCTGTATTTTTCATCCATGATTTAGAAGTACAATTATAAAATTTATTTATTTTTAAATTACGACAAGTACTACCAAAACTATAAGTATAATCACTAGCATTTATCAAACCAACTTTACTATTATAATAAGCATCAGCATATTCATTATTAAACCAAGCATCGACATTTAAATTTATATCTGTAAGTTGAGAATAATGCCAATTACCATCCATAATCGCTAATCTTGTTTTATTGTTTTTTAACCCAACATTACTAAAATCAAAAGTATAATTTTTTTCTACTCCTTGATAATTGAAGTTACCAGAACCATTATAATAAGCTTCATTTAATAATTTATAAATATCTGAATTACTAAAGTTATTACTACCATCTTCATGATCATGATGCCATGCTAATTTGGTAATTACTTCACCATTATTTATATCTTGTAACTCTAAAGGTTTTGAATTAATAATTTTCAAAGAATAAAAGTCGTTACCATCTTCATCTAAATCTTTAAAAGTTCCAATAATCTGCCATATTTCACAAGTATCTTTATTTGTATAATCACTACAATTAAAATAAATATAATTTTTAGCATTCTCCCCAATATATCTAGTATTCTCACGACTATCAATCAAAAATTCATTGGAAGTAGTTTCGTTATTAGCTAAAGCATAAATATATGAAGAAGCTGAGCTTTCTAAATAAATATTACAAGTTGTATTCTTTTTTATTTCACTAGTTTTATATTCTCTAGATTCACTATCATATTCTAAAGTAACACCATTATCACAAGTATAATTAACATACGTCCCAATAGGAAAATTACTCTCCATATTATTTACATAATATTTATAAGTAACTTTTGGTTTTCGTAAAACAAGAAATGATATTATAACAGCTAGAGCGGCCACTATTATTAAACCGCCAATCTCTATTGCTTTATTTTTCTTTGATTTTTTCATTTTATGCTACTCTCCATTTATTCTCACCACACGTGTAAGTATCTGTTTCGGTCTGACTATCTGGGTTATCACATTTACTACTTCCTTCATTACATGAAGTGTAATGACATTTTTCTTCGGTTCCAGTTGAGCAGTCACCTGTTTTATCAGCACAAGAGTTACCACCGCCACAATCAGTTTTACTGAAATAGTCTCTTGATGATTCACATTCTTCTTCTTCGTCATATCTATAAAATGTTGTTGATACTGTTGTTTGATTTCCGGCTTTATCTGTACAAGTTCCTGATAATGTATAATATTCTGGCGAAGCATCATAAATATCTAAAGTTGAACCGGATTTACCACCTATACTATAAGATGCCACCCCACTAACAGCATCGCTACATTTCAATTCCGTTACTCTTGTCGAATACTGAATATCTTGACTAACACTTAAAACACTATCAAAATGAGAAACATTATTACGCATATAAGCGTTCAAACGGTTACGGTCAGAATAACCATTATTTTCATAAGTTGAACATGCTATTGATTTTGTCCCCGTTTTATAACCGCCGCCATCACAATCACTCTTTTTTTGATCCGTTTCATAATGAACATCGTAATTACAACGTGTTACTTGCATTCCTAAAGACGCAATTGGTTTAGAAGCATCTCTTTTTACCGTCGTACTACAAGACCCGGTTAAACCAGCTTCATTTTCAATTATCCCACTTACACTTTCACCTGCTGTATCTCTTGATAAAATATAAGAATCTCCATATGTTGCTCCGCTTGATGAGGTTATTTTTTCACTGGATATGTGGCGGCCACTTGCTTTAATAGCTATATTTACATTAGATATAAACCAACCATTTTTACCATATGTTCCATTCTTAGAAATAGTACATGTTGGTGGGGTTGCTAATCGTTTAACTCTTATACTACATTTGCCTTTATTACCGGCATTATCTTCAACATAACCATAATATGTAATACCATCAGTATCATAAGTTAATGTTGCACTTGAATTACCATTATATTCTTCGCTAGCACTGGTTGTTATGCCATATCTTTTTACACCACTTAGATTGTCTGCTACACTTATGTTTAATTTTACATCCGATGTATACCAATTATTTTTACCCATAACACTACTTGGATCAACAGTTATACTACACGTTGGTGGTGTTACATCAACATTGGCATTAAACGTCGTTTCACAATTATTACTATTATTTACATTATCCGTAATTGACCATTTTTCTGTTACTGACACAGTATCTTTGGTTATAGTTTTTGATTGAATTGGTGTTGAACAACCACTACCAACATCACTGCGACAACCATAATAATATGTATAACTTTGACTCCATCCTGGATTACTTACCGGTTCATAACATACTGGACCTGTATAATCTATATTACTAACTTCAATTACCGCCGGATTTGTTGATATATTTCCTACGGCATCTTTGGCATAACCATAATATGTTGTGTTTTCGCCCACTTCTTTAGTAGACTCTATATCAAATTCTGATGCACTTGGTCTTTTATTAGGATTAGTTGTTAAGTAATATGACTTGCCACTAAAACCGGAACCAGAGCCGTCATTACCAGCAAAAATTATCTTCTTTTTATTTGTATTACCATTAACATAATCATTAGATACCGACATTTCTAAAGTGGGATTTTCTTTATCTATCTTAACATCAACATATTTAGTTAAAACTGCCGAATCAGTTTCTATTTTTACTAACACTTTAGCATTTAATAACAATAAACTTTCTAACTTAAAAATATTATCATAAGTTATATCATTTATGGCTGACCAACTCATTCTCTTACTATTTTTAACTGTACTACCACCATTAAATACCCACGTAATACTTACCACTTTATCTAAAAGGCCATTATTTCTTAAATAGTTAGGATTAACATATAAAACTACATCACTATTAGTCCAATTAGTCTTGTTATTACTAACTAAGTTAGTCCCTAAATTATTTATAGCATAAACGCCAACGTCTAATTTAGATGCCAAAACATCACTATTAGCTAAACTGCAATCATCACTTGGGGTAATTTCACTATTATAATTATCACTTTCTCTGGTAATTTTTATTTTATAACAATCTAAATAACCACCTTCGGGATTATTAATTTTAGTGTTACCATCAGTAACATTTTCCATGTCTAGATAACCTTCGCTGACTAGTTTAGCTACCGTCATTGTTGTATCTTCAATACTATAATCATTCGCATAATCAATAGCTTTCTCATTTATATAATCTAATTTCGTCTTCAACGTTTTAGCCTTCACTTGATTAGATATAGTTATATAACTACCGGTAGCCATTACCGCCAATATACCAATAATCACAATAACTGCCAACAACTCAGGTATTGTAAAACCTTGCTTTCTTTTCATATATAAGCTCCTTCTATTATCTATACCAAATATACCATTTTTTATAGTAAGTTTCAATCAAAACCCAATTAAAAAATCACTTGCGTTTTAAATAAATATTAATTATTTTATTTTTAAAAAAAGAAAAAATCTTCCTAAAACTGATAACATTCAGATTCAGGAAGATCTATTTATTCAATTTAACTATTTCTATTATCTTTGGTCTTTCATAGAAACCATTTTATCTACAACCATTACAGAAGCCCCAGTTTTTCTTGCAGCTTCAATACCAACTTCTGAATCCTCAAAAATAATTGTATTTTCTGGCAAAACACTAAACATAGCAATAGCCTTATTAAATCCCTCTGGATTGGGTTTAGTTGCTTTTACGTCTTCAGCCGTTAATATTAAATCAAAATAATCTTTCGTATTTGTATACTCCAAAATTTCTAAAGTATTTCTTTTTGAGGCAGTAGTTACAAGGGCAGTTTTATATTCACCATGAATTAATTTTATAATATTAAACAAATGTTCATTAATAATCACTTTATCTAAGTTTTTAGAATAATATGTTTTTTTTAAATCATGTATAGCTTCCACTTTTGCTTCATCATAATTGACAAGTTTTGGAATGAAAGTTTTATAATGTCTACCATTACAATATTTACAATAATAATCATAATCAATGTCAACATTATATTTTTGTAAAGCCTCTTTATAAGCATAGTAATTAACATCATTAGTATTATATAATGTGCCATCCATATCAAAAATAGCTAATTTCATTTTTCAAATCTCTCCTCAACAGTAGCAAGAACCATTAATAAGCCAGCATAAAATATTATACAACGTTCTCCATTTTTTTCTATTTTATATGGCATTAAACGTAACCAATGAATTATTTCATGGTAGAAAATGCTTCTTAATCCATCCTTACCAAATTTTTCCAACAAATAATCAGTATATTCGTTATACAACTCGTAATATCTTGAAGATTTAGTAAATAAAAATTCTATCTTATTATCATCAAAAGCAACTTGCTTGGTATTCATCAAAAACTCATAACCGCCATGAATTGATTGCAATAATTTACCATAATCTAAATATGGTGAATCATGTAAATTGCCTGTATTAGGATCGATTATATAATAGTTTTTTGAACCTTTTTTATTATTTTTAATGCAAATTATATTTTCAATAGTTAAATCACCATGTATATCAGAATAATAATCATTTTTAAATATTTCATAAAGATGCTCATGCGTTAAATATTTTTTATAATATGTCAAGTTATGGTACTTTTTTCCATTTATATATACATAATCATTTTTAAGCAATGGTTTTATATAAACACTTTTTTCAATTTTTTCTATATTTTTATCTACTTTAGTAGAAATATACTTTTCTATTGTTTCAGCATCTGCCTGACGTCTATTCAAACTATGTAAGTTTTTATCAATATCAACTAAAGCTGCTTTTAATGTTTTCCAAGCTTCTTCTAAGGTTGATGTATGAACATAATTAAAGCAAGAAACAGCATCCTTTACATAAGGCATGTCATAACAACAAACATCATCCTTATAATACTCAAAATCAATTTTCGTTAATGTCAATTTTTTTTCGTGATCATGTATCCATTTAATTTGTTCATGTAATTTATCAGCATCTTTACCAAATGAATATTTACGATAAAACAAATTACCGTCTTTGTTACATAACATAGTAGTAGCATTACTTCCCGCCGAATAATCTTCAATAATTGCCACATCATTATTTAGCTCAATATATTTTTTAAAATATGTACTATTTTCACTATTGAAATATTGTTCTAAAAATGCCAACCTATCAGCCATATTTATATGTGGTAAAATTTCAATATAATGCTTTTTAACATTCTTGTTTTTCATTTTATACGCTACTATAAATAAAATTATTGATGGCACAACACAATATACACATAGAATCCAAATAAAAGTATTAGAATGCTTTAAAACTTCTAGCAATACTGATGATGATAATCCATTTGCTGAAAAAAACATATTAAATAATTCATAAAATTTTACATTTATATCAAAAGATAGCAAGGCTTTAGCTAAAAAGAAACAAGACAAAACATTCATGAACCACATAATTACAGAGTATAAAAATAATTTTATCTTATTTAATCTAGCAATAATATTTTCAAATGAAATTATAGAAAACCAAAAAAATTTTAAAATTTTTAATTCTAGATTACTATTAAATACTGAAGCTATCTTATATACAAGGTTTTTAACTTGTTTTTTAAATAATGTAATAACAATAAAAATACCTAATAATATCACAAGAAGAATAGCATAAAAAATTACATCTTTAATATCATTTATAGAAAATAACCAAAACACACCATAGATAAGACAGCCAAACACAAAATCTAAAAATATTTCAACAACAATAGTTGCTAAAGCAAAGGCCTTACCGTTTTTTAATTTTTTGCCGTTAAAATAACAGCGAACTAAATAACCAATTTTAAAAGGAAAAATAAAATTAACTAAATTGCCAATAGATAAAGATTGAGTTAAATTAGTATATGAGACTTTTTCGTATGGCTCTATAAATAAAGCTTGACGACATACTTTTATTATATTACTAATAACTATAATTAATATTGCTAATACTAAATATATCATTTTGACACCATCCCAAATGCTTCAGAACCTTCAGCTGCCTTATACTCATCAGGTGTACCAAAAGGCAAATGTAAATCGCATCTAAAATTTTTTATGACAAAATTTTTTCTAGCCATTATATTATAAACGCCACTAACAAAATATTCACTATAAGAGCATTCCTTTAAATATTCTTCTGTACACTTAACAAAAATATCTTTATTCCTAAAATAATAAGCTCCACATATAGCAGAGTTACTAATTACCTTTTTTTCCACTGTTTTAGTAACATTTCCAGATTCATTAATCTCCAAATAAGAATATTTTGGATCACTAGATTCGAAGGTCAACAATGCTCCATCAACGCCATTAAAATTACCTTTACTGCAATAATCATAAAAGTCATTACAAATAAATAAATGATCACAATCATTAAATATAATTGGCATATCATCATTTATATTTTCTACCCCTTTTAAGCAAGTCAAGACAGCTCCATTTAATAATTCTGGAATAACTACTATTTTGGCATTAGGAAAATATTTTTTTATAACTTTATCTATACTAAATTCTTCAATATGTTGTTTTAAAACAACAAAAGTTATATCAAGAACAGGCATAAAATTAGTAATTGATATTGTCGACCAATATAAGAAAGGATGTCCATTAATTTCAATTAATGGTTTAGGTAAATTAAACCCGTTTTTAGAAAATCTCGAACCAGCCCCACCCATTGGCATAATTAAATGTATTTTATTCATTTTATTTCATCTCCTGTATCATCTTTTTAACTTTTATACTACCATCCATCATCTTTTTACTTTGTTTTACTCGAGATATAAATCCATTATTCCAAGAAGATTTACCTTTTTCACGATTCTTCAAAGAAATAGGTAAATGAACAACTTTATATCCCTTGTTTTGCGCTAAAGCATAAACATAAATATCAATTGTAAAATCTAATGGAAAATAAGAAAGAAATTTTAATAATTCTCTATTAAAAATAACGGGCATAGCCATAACATTGGTCATTCTTTTCTTGAATAAAATTGAATCATATACACCCATTCCAAAAGTAAAAATATATTCAACAATTTTTCTATTTTTTCTCTTCCCTTTCAATAATATCTTTTCATCTTTATGATTTTCAATATAATCAAAAAAAGGTACCAAATCTAAAGGATTATACTGTAAATCAGAGTGCAACCACCCAACATAATCACCGGTGGCTTCCTTCAAACCTTGAATAATACCAAAGCCATAACCCTTATTTTCTTTAACATAAACTGCCCTCAAATATTTATTGTCAAAAGAAATTTGCTTTTCAAATATCTCTTTACTATTATCAGTAGATCCATTTTCAACCAAAATAAATTCAGTTTTATATTTTTTAGGAAATTTATTAATTAATTTAACCAAATCAATTAGATTATCAGCCTCATTATAACAAGGTAAAATTATAGAATATTTCATTTTAAAGTGCCTCTCTTAAAAACAAGAATTTTTTGACAAAAATAATTAACGACCATAGCTATACCAGTTGCTACAACAAATGAAATCAATTTATTATTAGTTAATGACACCATGATTGTATTAACAGTAGTATTAACAGCTATGTTAAGTAATTGGACAAAGATATACTTGAAAACCATCATCTTATCAATCTTATCATCATTTTCAAAAGTCCAATTTTTATTGATAAAAAATGAATAAATAGAAGCAATAGTCATTGAAATCACTTTAGAAATCGAAATTGAAAGCCAGTTACTTATAAGCATATATAAACAAAAGTCAATCAATGTACTACTGGCACCAGATAAGATAAATTTTAACTCACTTTTGTATTGTTGAACCACAACTATTCACCTCACAATAATCCTCACTAACAGGGATAGTAACATACCAATCTAAAAAATCAGGACTTATATGAACATAAGCATATTTATTACTTTTATAATCAACGTAATTAGCCATGTTTGCTAACTCTAAAGTTGTTTCATATTCCGGATGATTAACAGTATGCCATAATGATACAAGCACAATAAAACATATTGAATAATAAAAATAATTTATTTGTAATTTATTTTCCTTATATAAAGATATAGCAACGGCATAAAAAGCAATAAAGGCTGGAAGTGAATGATACCAAACCTGATAGCTTGTACTTATCATTTCATGATAATAACCAATAAAATCTTCTTTTTTGAAATTAATCATAAAATATAGGAAAAATATAGAAACTAGACAGAAAAATACATATTTTACTTTATTATGTCTATCAGCACTATAAATTACCAATAACCATAAGCCTAACCCTACAATCGTACTTAAACTTACATTTGATAAACTTAAGTATGTATTTGTTCCAAATATAAAATTTATTGAACTAACCGTAAGTAAGTAAGAATAATATAATAATGATTTAAAACGTGATAACGTCATTGAAAAACTAGATATAGTATCAACATCAGTAATAAATAATATAGCATAAGATTGGATAGCCAATGATATAACTAAAATAGCAATTTTTATCATCTCATCTTTGCTGTAATTGATTAACAAATTTTTAAAAGGATGAGACCAAGATATTTTTTTAATTATATAATAAAGTAATGAGAAAGCAATTATAAGACCAGACGGACTACTTAAAATACATATAACTAAAAGGGGCATTATTTTATAAGATGGTAATTTATTATTAAGAATATTTAAGCTTACTAGAAAAAGCAAAACTCCACACCACCAATGAATAGAAACCCCATTATATAGTAGCCATGAAAAATTAGATATTAATATTAATCCTATAAAAGCTATAAGCATTCGTATTTTTCGTGACTTTATGATTTCTTCAAAAGTTTCAGAAACAAAATAGCAACATACAAATGCACTAAATAACATTGATAATGTTTTTTGTGAGTTAGCAAGAACGTAAACACTATTAAAGATTTTCGCCAAGGATACACTTATAACAGCAAACAAACGCGACATAAGATTAAAATAACCACCATATGTTTTAAACAAGGAGCTAAAACCAAATTCCATATACTGATTTAGAAATATTTTACCGTCTTCAGCAAATAAATATGGCCTTTTAATAATATTTATATTTAAAAATGTCATCGTAACCAAACAAATAACAAACATCAAGAACATCATAAAATAATTATTTTGTAATAAACCCCTTAAATTAAAATTTTTTTTCTTTTTCTTTACACTATTCATAATAAACTCCTAATATCTGCTAATTATTTTAAAGACATTCTTTTCTTCTTCACTACAATAAGCATCTGTGAAAGAAAATTCATCTTTTACTTTTTGAGAAATAATACCAGATTCCACTGTTGCCACATAATTACGGCACAATAAACCTTTACTAGGTCTGTAATCAATATATTTGTTAAATTTCTTTATATCATTAAAATATTCAATTATCTCTCCATAAATTATTTCTAAATTTCTAGCTTTTTTTGCATCTAGAGATTCATTATTATAAACAGGAACAACTTTATTATTTTTTTCTTTAAAATATTGTAATTGGCCATAAGGAGCGGTCAAAAAATATTCCAAAATTAATGAATAATGATATATTTTTTGATATTCTTCTGACTCTGCTATGTCAAAATAAAAATACAAATTATTATCATTAGAATATTTCTTCACAGAATTAGAATTAGTTAAATAATATCCATTTAAGCCTCTATTTAACATCTTAGAAAGATTATATTGAATACTACCAGAATACCCCAAATCAATAACATTAAGCTCAGTAGTTTTATACTTAGGAATTAATTCCTTAATATATTGTTTATAACAATGATTTTCATTTTTTATTCCACTTTTAATTTCTTTTAAATGTTTTTTAACTATTTCGGATACTTTATCATAATCATCTGGTAACTTTATTTCAAAATCAGCATCATTAAAAGTAAAATTGAAATTTTTTATTAAAAATTTTTTTATTGTACCGACATATTCATTTTTTAAAAGAGCAAATACGTCTTCTTCAGACGAAATTGATGCAGTATTTGTAGCTTTTCTTGAAGCTAGAAAATAATAATAATTTTTTTTATCAATTTTATTAATATTACAATATTTATTGTATAACTTAGTAAAATAATATCCTTCTCTTGCTAAAAATAATAAGTTATCTTTATCACTATCAACAACAAATTTTAAAAATTCTGTAATAATTGGGGCATGAAACATATACGTAAAATCTTCAAATGATTCAATAGATAAAGAACTAAAAGGACTATTAAATATTTTATTATTAAATAGTAATCCCAAATACAAAGAATCACTACAAGTTCTCTTATTAATATATTCTTCTAAAGATGGATAAAGGCTACTTTTCTGCAATAGTTCTTTACTAGAATATACTTTAATAGTGGAAATACCAAATTCTTTTGGATACAATACATCCGAGATATCATTATCACCCAAATGAATAATTTTTTTATTGGAGTACTTATCTTTAATCAGAGGCCATATAGTTTTACTATCTTTTCTTTTATTAATCTCATTAGATACATATAATTCATCATATAAATCTTGATACCCGCATCGACACAGAATATTAGAAATAATATTCTTAGAAAGATACATATCACTTACCAAAATAACTTTTTTATTCAAATGCTTTAATTCTTTTAAAATATCAAGCATTTCTCTTCTTGCTACTAATAACTCATTTTCTAGTGATATTTCCGCATTTTTAATTTTATTAGTTTCGCTTAATGATAAATTATTATTTTTAGAATATTGAAGATAAATTTCATCTAAATTAACATCATGTTTAAGATATTCTCTCGCATTCTGCTCTGCTATTTTGCGTTTTTCAAAAAAATCAGGATCATGAAAATAATCATTTAAAATTTTAAAAACATCATCTGGTTCATACACACACCTAGTCACTAAAGTATCAAAAATATCAAATGAAACAACATCATATTTTTTTAACTTTTTTAAAACTTTTTCACGACTAGATAATTCTTCAGTAGCTTCATCATGTTTCAAAAGGTTCTTTACTTTTTTTCTAAAGCCTAAAGGTAACTTGCGGTATGTATTTAATAAATAATCTTTCATCCTAAAACACCTACACCTTAAATATTTTATGAATTGCACTTGCATATTTACGTTTTATGTATCTTTTAATTCTAACTAAATTGCGAACAGTTTTAGTTGTATTTTTAGGAGCAATTGGAACTTCTTTAATAGCATCCATAACACTGATAACTTCTTCTGTTGGCATAACTGGCTCACGATTATAAATCTTTTTTACATTACTATCTGGAACATTTTTATCTTCTAAAATATCATTAACAAATTTTAAGAATTCATTAAATCCTCTCTCAATTGGATAATCTTGCATAAATTTATAACCAGCATCACTTAAATTTTTTTGTAACTTACTATCATCTAAAAGTTTTATAATTGCACTTGCAACAGCCTCTGGAGAGGTATCAGCTAATAATACTCCTGCATCAGGAATGTCATACAAATTATTTTCTCTGTATAAATCAACAACAGGTAATCCAGCAGCCATCATTTCAAACGGAATTCTAGATGGATTAGAAGAACTCATACAAACGCCAACCTTACATTTATTATAAAGCTCATTACATTTATCAATTGGCATTATATGTAAATTTTCCATTTCAACATCTAATTTAATGTCAACGTCAGAACCATATAGGTAAATCTTAACATCTGGACGTAATTTTTTTACCAAAATCAAAGCTTTAATACCTATATTACTACATCTTCTAGCCTTTTCTGGTTGGAAAATAAAACAAACAGCATTTTCTTTCTTAACATTTTTTAATCTTTTATAAACATTTGTATCAGCGCAAAAACTGAAGTAATTCATTGGTTGATTAAATTCATTTTGTAATTTATAAGCTAACCATTTACCAATACTAATACCATTTAATCCATATTTATATGTATGTTCCATCTCTAAATACAAACCACCCATTGGTTCAAACCAAGGTTCAAAATCTTGAATAAAATAAGCTTTTCTTTTAACATTATCCTTCATATAATAAAGATAATCAGGAGTTTTAATTGAATATGTTGCAAAGGCTAAATCATATTCTTTTTGGAATGCAATACCAACATACACATTACAAAGACACTCACCGTAATAATCAATAATACGTTGCTTCATTGATTCATTAGTATTGGCATAATCTTCTTCGACGTAAATATCACATTCAAAACCTTGTTTAACTAAAAAGTTAGCGTTTTGAATCATGGTTCTAATACCACCTGAACCCTTTATTGGCCATGGAATTATCCATGCTATTTTTTTTGCCATCATATAATCTACTTCCCTTCTAAAGTCATGGTTTGTTTCATTAATTATTCCACCATATCTAAATGATTGCTTATGTATTTGTTCGCTGGTTAATTGATATTTATTTCTGATATCACTTTGGATCATTAATAGTTCTTTTATCTCTAATTCACGAGAGGCAACAGTACTTGTTGACTTAGAATGTTTACGAAAATAATTTAAACTTTTATGACAATATGCAATTTTTCCATTTGCTAACAAAGTATAATAAACAAACCAATCACCACTAATTCGGAATTTTTTAGCCTCTTCTATAACATCAATTTGGTTGGCCTTTTTAAAAACAACTGCTGACACATTAGGAATAGTATTACAAACAGCAAGAGCTTCTTTAATCTCATCTTCACCAGTATTTATATAACTATGATTCCATTTTGTTTGACTTACTGCCAACATCCAATCACGACAATCAGGACTTATTATTCGATTATGTTCATCTATACGCATACTCTCTGCATATGATAAAACAACTTCTTCATCATTAAATCCCTTCATAACATTTTCTAAAAAGTGAGAATCACAACTATCATCAGCTTCACAAATCCAAACATAATCACCATTAGCCAAAGAAAAAGCTTTTTGCCATTGGCTAAATACAGAACCATTATTTTTTTCATTTTTCACAAATCTAATATTTATTTCTGAATGCTTTTTGATAATATCTTCTATCTTTTGAACTGAATTGTCGGTTGATTTATCATCAAGTACAATTAATTCGTAAATTGGATATGTCTGAAATAAAATTGAATCAATTCTTTCTTCAATATAATTTTCATAGTTATAATTAGGAACGACAACAGAAACCTTTTTATACATAGCACTGTACTTTTTAAAATTCTTGGTTCCTTTATAAATATCTACAAATTTGTTATATTTTAAATTTCTATATTTTTGATACACAAAATCAGGTGTAACCTTCAAAATCATTTTTTTAACTTTATTACTCATTTTACCTTATACCCCACACATTTTTCAAAAATGCTATCCTATCTTTCATATTTTTTTCTTGTTCTTTTGTTACTTTATCATTATTTTTCAAATAAGCATATATTCTTTCGATTTCTAATAAATGCTTTTCTTTATCCATAGTCGAACTGATATTATTACCGTGTAGTCGGTAGTAATTTAATGTCTTTTTATTATAAGCAATTTTACCAAATTTTAAGACATTAATATAAAAATACCAATCGCCACACTGCCTAAATGTTTTAGCTTTTTCTAAAATTTTACCATAATTGCCGGTTTTAATTATAGTACCAGAAACATTTGGAATAGTACAATTTAAATACGTATAATTATTTATTTCTTCTATTCCATCATTCACATAACTATCATGCCAGTGATTAGTTTTAAGTAAGTCAATTTGATCTATTAAACTTTTTTTTATCACATTTCCATCGCCATCAATAAAACCTGTATCAGCATAACTAATAACAATATCTTTATTTTCTCTAATTGGTTCAGTAACTTTTTTCAAAAAATTTTTTTTACAATAATCATCAGCTTCACAAATCCAGACATAATCTCCATGAGCCATTTCTAACCCTTTTTGCCACTGATTAAATGCATTACCACTATTTACATCATTTTTTATTAATCTAACATCTATGTACTTATTAATTCTATTAACAATATTTTCTATTATCTCCATAGAGTTGTCTTTAGATTTATCATCTAAAATTATTAATTCAAATATTTTATAGTTTTGATTTAAAATACTATAAATTCTTTGATATAAAAAGCGACCATAATTATAATTTGGAACAATTACTGAAATTTTTATATCTGTTTGTTCATATAAATACTGTTTCTTAGCTTTAGCTTCTAGTTCATCAAGCGTAATATTTGGTATTATTTTTTTATATTTTAGCCTTTTCAATTTCTTCAACAAATAATATAATGAAATCAACAAATTATCTAAAGCAATTAAATTATCTACATTTAATGTAACTAAGTTAGAATAATAAATTCTATTAACTTTTGACTCTTTAGAAAGAAATTCTTGGTAATTTTTATTATCTTTAATATTATATTTAATAATAAAATTATGATATTTTTTTAAGATTTGACCACGTTTAATAAAGTTTGTTTCTTTGGGAATCACATAGAAAAGCAAAACAATTAACTGATTAAAAATAATAGCATCTTTTAATTTTTCATACGCATTATTATCTTTAATACGTTCCAAAGTTGTTTCAACACCAGTAAAAATATCAAATCTTTTATCACTGAACCCACTATTTTGAATAGAACCGCCCCGTTGTACATAATAATAGAACGTCTTAGCATACGAAATCTTCTTAGCATTAACCAAAGACGGAATTACAACAGCTATATCTTCATTTACCTTTCCTTCGGCAAACTTATACTTACTAATAAGATCTTTTTTAAACAATTTATTACAAGCACTAGCAACAAGACCATTATTAATAACATTGTAAAGATTAAACGCTTCACCAGTATAACATTTTGAAATTTGCTCCGCACCTGTATCCTCATAAACAACTTTCATATCACACAAAGCGATTTCCGATTTATTTTCTTCAATAGAGACCATTAATTTTTCATAATAATATAAATCAATATAATCATCAGAATCTATATAGCCAATAAAATCACCAGAAGCATACTTTAATCCTGCGTTTCTAGAATAAGAAAGGCCATAATTTTTTTCGTTATAAATTATTTTTATTTTTTCATTATCAGAATATTTTTTTAGTATTTTTTTTGAATCATCAGTTGAACCATCTTCAACAATAATAATTTCTAAATCTGGGTAAGTTTGATTTAATAATGATTTTATGCATTTTTCAATATATTTTTCTGTATTATAAACTGCAACTATAACTGATATTCTTTTATTCATCCTTACTTCTCCCCTGCATTACATCAAGTAACACATATAATGATTTTAATCTCGTCTTTTCTCTAAATAACTTACTTAATCTTTCCTTTTTATTACTTTTTTTGATACTTGACCCTTCTTTATGAAAAACTTTAATCTCTGGGTCATAGACACTAATTAACTTATCTTTAATAACTCTTTGATATAAAAACTCTTCTTCATGAAACAAAAATGTTTCATTATAAAATGGATACGTATATTTTTTTATATATTGCTCACTAAAAATTATACAGCAGCCATGCAATGGTGAATCTAATAATACTTCAGACCCATTAACTGGCACCAACGGCTTTTTTAGAAAATGCTTCAATTTTATTCCACTTTGCAATACATGATAACTAAAAGGATTACTATAAATACTAATTAGTTTTTGACATCTTTTTATTTCTGATGCTAAAGCCTCTTCATTTTTAATAACGGGAAAGGGATTAACCGACTCTCCACTAGGTGAAGAAATAAAAGGTCCCAACATATCAAAATTATACTTTTCATAATCAGAAGCAATAATCTTTAAAAAGTTTTTATCACTAATATAAACATCATTATTCATAACAATATAAAACTTCGAATGATATTTCTTCTTTGCATACTCTATTCCTTTATTATTAGCCTTGGCAAAACCATAATTCTGATCAAGTTTTAAAATATCTTTCGTAAATCTTTTTATCAATTTTTCTTCACTTGCACTAAGGGTATTATTATCAACAACAATTAAGTGGGCATCTTTCAAATCAAGTTTTTGTAAATAAGTTAAACATTCAATAGTTTCATCAATATTCTTATAATGTAAAATAACAAAGCTAAACATCTTAAATTTCCTCAGCAAAACGTTTTTCTAATTTTTTAAATACTTTATAGCATAATGTCAAAACAATAATACCAGCAATTAATAAAATAGTTAAATTACCTAAATTTGGTATTCTATGAACATAAAAGACATCACGGTATGCATTAATTAAATGTGCCATTGGATTTAGTCTAAATAACCAAATCATCCAAGAACCCTGAAACATTTCTGTCGAATATAACACAGGAGTTGCATAAAAGAATAAATTTATAATAAAAGTAACCATATATTCAACATCTTTAACATATACATTAAAAGCACTAAGTAAGAAAATAATAGCTAGAGATATAATATATTGAACCAAAGCAATAAATGGTAAGAAAATCAAATGCCATGATATCCCACACCCGCCAAGTAAAACAAAAAGTAAAATTATAACACAAGATATCAAAAAGTTAATTAGGCCACTTGTAACTATGGATATAGGTAAAATTTCACGCGGAAAATACACCTTTTTAATCAAGTTAGCATTATTAGTAATACAAGTCGTTCCCTGACTAATAACAGTCGTAAACCAAGTCCATGGAATAATACCACAAATTAAGAAAATCAAATAATTTTCTGTTTGAACTTTCATTATATAAGGAAATACAATAGCATAAACAACAACTTGTAATAGTGGATTTATAAATGACCACAAAACGCCTAAAAATGAAGCTTTATATTTACCTCTTATATCTTTCTTGACATTGGTTTTTAATAATTCACGATACTGATATAACTCTTTAAAAACATTCATACTCTTCACCTATCCACAAACTTTCAAATATTCATCAATTACTTCACTACATTTGCCATCCATTGCCACTTTTCCTTCATTAATCCAAATAGCACGTTCACATAATTTTCTAATAGAATCCAAACTATGACTAACAATAACAATTGTCATTTTACTTTTAGCTAATTCTTCTAATTTAGCAAAACATTTATCTTGAAAATGTTGGTCACCAACTGCCAAGATTTCATCAATCAATAAAATTTCGGCATCAACGTTAATCGCCACACTAAAGGCAAGACGCATATACATTCCTGATGAATATGTTCTAACAGGGCTATCAATAAAGTCCCCAAGCTCACTAAATTCAATAATGCTTTCTAAGCGATCATCGATTTCCTTTTTTGTTAAACCAAAAATGGCAGCATTAAAATATATATTTTCACGTCCAGTAAAATCAGGATGAAACCCTGCCCCTAACTCTAAAAGTGATGTTAACTTTCCATAAGTCTTTAGGGTTCCCTTATTTGGATAAATTATTTTAGTCATTAATTTAAGCAATGTTGATTTACCACTACCATTAACCCCAATTAATGCTACGGTTTCACCCTTTTTTATTTCAATATTAATATTTTTTAAAACAGTACGTTCCTCTGTTCTATTTTTCCAGCCTCTAACTATTCTTTCTTTTAAGGTTTGCGGCTTATCAGAATATAATTTAAAACTTTTAGTAACATTATTTACATCTATTGCCAGTTTTTCTTTCTTATCTTTCATATAACCATCCTCAAGTATTAGTATACCATATCAATCTGTTGTTTTACTACTCTTTTTCTTCTTTCTAATCAGATATAAAGGCATTATTCACTCGCAGAAAACAAAAAGATATAAATCTCTCTTTTTAGACTTATATCTTCTTATATTTATATTAATTCTTATTTAATTCATCTCTAACAACTAAACGAATATAATTTTCTAATTCATTAACTAGCTTAGAAGCATCCACTTGAGGTACAGTTGAAGTTTGCTTATTATTTTCATTAGCATTAAATGGAGTTGGTTCTTCACTTCGTTCAATAGCGGCTTTTACCAAATCATCCATAGAAACATCAGCGGCCGCAGCATCAGGAACATCAGTAACCGGCGAAGCCATCACATTGACAGCTCCAACCGGCTCAGTATTATTTACAGGACTAACAGGATTAGTATAACTAATACCAGGAGTCAATTCATTTGCCCCACTAACAGGTTCTTTATCAGTTGGATAAATAGCCGGATTATCAACTAAACTAACATTTTTTACCGGTTCATTTACCGTATCAACTGGTCTTTTAGCAACATAATCACTTATTAATTGCGTTTTAGCAGCTTCCTGCACAGCAATTACTCGAAAAAAATCTCCACTCGCATTAATAGAAGTAGGCATCTTTATATAACTATAATTATAACTACTAGATGAAATTATGGCACGCATAACATTTTTTACTTCCCCCCATAAAGCTTCATCTGTAATCTTAGCTAAACTACCATTTGTAATCTCACTTACTAATAACTTGACGAGGCCATTTTGATCTAATTCATTATTTGTAGAAATACAAAAATTATGAACAACTCCATTAAATTCAAGACCAAAAGCACTAATAGCATCAAGCATTAACTTATCATTATTATCTTTTAATATCTCTATTTTTTCTATCATTTCTACCCTCTTCTACTCTTTATATTTCTTACTAATTATAAACCATTTACACCCATAACTACAATATTTATCTAAATAATTCTGTAAATTACTAATCTTATTACTTTCTAAAGTAGCCCTACTATCCTGATAAAAGCCTTTTAATCTAATAAGACCATAACTTAAGTCACCAACTATATAATCAAAATTATCAAAATACTCAGTTAATTTTTCAGATATATCCATTTCTTCTAAAATATGTTTCTCATCTTTGATGATATTATAATTAATATCATTTATTTTTATACTATTCATATCAATATTAAACCTATTCCTATTCCACAAAGAATAACTATAAGAAAAAAGCTCACAAATAGCAACAAATTCACACTACCACTATTATTACTCAATCTAAATTTAGTATTACTCATTCTTTCCATTTTATTTAAGAGATTATCATCTGCTCTAATACCTATTGGATTAATATGAAAATAATTATAAATACCATTATTAATTTCTTCTAAAGTATCATTATTAATATTAGTTAATTCAGCCAAACTAATACCGAAAAACTGATACACACGAATATCTAACATTTTTCTCTTTTTAGGAATAAAACTTAGGTTAAAATTATCTTTACTAACTTGGGCATCATAATATCTTAAAGCTCCATTTACCGAAGTATTATACATCGCATTGATTTTTCTAACAGTTGGATTACTATTTTCAGCTGAATACAAAAGACCTCTAAAACGTGTTTTCTCCATTGTTGAAACTTCTGAAGTCTTACACTTAGCTATAAACATATCAACTAAATCTTCTAATATAAATAAAAAATAAGGATTTTTATACTTACCATAAACTTTATTATAGTTATCAATTTCTAAAAAATAATTTAAATCACTAAAAAACTTATGTAATTTATCTTCAGCTAAACCATACTTTAACATATTAGACCTTAAAACCGAAGCACCATTATTATATCTAGCCAAATAAGGATTCATAATATCCGTTTTACTATATATTAAAGAAAGCATCATAATAACATAAACGAAATAATCAGTTGCTAATTCCGTATGCTTTTTTTCTGTAAATAAAACATACTTTTTAATAGCCGTATCAAAACCTATTGATATGAAGATATCACTATTCATGCTACCACCTACCATAATAATAGTATAACATACTTTTTTACTTTTAGTAGACTTTAATTCATCAATTTCCGAGAACATTTTCTTGTTCTAAATAGCCATTCAAATAAGAAGGTACATTTCCCATAACCATCTTAGCAGCAAGTAAAATTTCATAATTACTGTCTATCTTTTCATCTAAGGAAAAATAAACAATATTCGATGTAAAACTCACCTTTAAATATAATTCTACTAAGGCATTATTAATCCCATAATTAGTGACTTTGGTTTTTAAGCCAGTTAAAACATTACTATTTAATTCTAATCGAACTGGTATTTTATAGCCTAAATTCTGTAAAAAAATATTATCACTAGCAAGACCTACGGGATAAGATAAAATCATGACCCCATTTTTATTTTTAGCATAAGTATTATAACTAGTATAATCCTTCTTTTCTTTAGCTAAATTTAAAGAAGATGATATTGATTGACTAATTTTATAAGATGAACCAATTTTATAGTCAATTCCAACTATTTCTTCATTTTTATTTTTTATTAACTCTATAACTTCATCGATTAAATTACTACTTAATACTTTTGTATCTAAATACTCTTCAACCAATAAGTTATCATAGTAAGTAACATTATTTTTAACAATATTTATTATTTTAGGTGTTAAACGATTACCTAAGATATTAATCAAATAAAAAGTTTCAATGACAACAATGATTAGATATAATTGCCAATAGCTTTTATAAACTCTTGTTTTAAACCTTTTCATATTAAACTATATGAAAAAATTTAACTTAAAATTAAAAAATGTTTAATTCAAGAAATTAAACCATCCTAAATCAAACACTTTATTAAGAACAAAAACCGTTACGATTATAACCGCAATAACAATTAAAAATATTAATAATTTAACAAATATTTTTGGCTTAGCAGCTTCCTTCAAGTCATCAAAATCTTCGAAATCATCTTTAGTAAAAATTTGGGTTGTTGTAAGTTCAATACTATCTGTCATATTTTCATCACGGCTAACTACCTCAGTAGTATCAAAATCAGCATCAACATCATCTAAAGAGACATCATCTATTTTTTCTTTAACAGGAGCATCAGATACAGAAGGAATATCCTCATCAGCAATTTCAAGAGCGCCCATCACTTTAGTTTCTTCATCGTCGCCTTTTAGTTCACTTAACATATCTAGAGCATCGTCAGTAGCATCATTATTAGCCGCCGCTAGTAGTGTTTTGTAACCTTCCTGTTCTTTTAGATTAATGGTATCAATCAATTCTACTAACTCTTTTGGATTACTACTAACTTTACTAGTCGGACTCTTAATATCTAAATCATCTAAAATTGAAATATTGGTATCACTTAATTTCTTTAAACGTTCAACTTTATAATCATCCGTACTTGATTCTTTAGCCTTAGCAATAATATCATCCAAATTATATTCTCTTGTTTCTTCCAAATTGATTTTTTCTTCTGGTAGTGGTTTTACTTGTTCTGTTTCTTTCTTAGACATAACCGGTTCACGATATTGTTTATCAAGCATACTCTTTAATTTTTCAACATCAATAGTTTTAGTATCTCCATCTAAAACGACACTATTAGAATTCATTTCAAAAGAGTCAATGGTATCAGCATCTATTCTTTTATATAAAGTAGCATTCTTTTTAACACGGGAAGGTGCATTATCACTATAATAATCGTTTGTATTCATATCATTACCTCTATTACTAACATGATAGCATAATTTAGAATTTTTTGGTATTACTAATTTACAAATTATTAGAAAACTTGGTATAATTAATAACGGAGGATAAATAAAATGAATACAAAAAAATTAGTAGTAGATAAAGATACTTGCATTGGTTGCGGTATGTGCGTTGGCATTGATGAGGATCATTTTGAATTAAAAGATGTTGATGGTGCTTCCGTTTCTGTCCCAAAAAATCAAGATAATTTAGAAAGTGCTCAATTAGAAGACGCTATTAGTGCTTGTCCAGTTGGAGCGATCAAATTAGAAGAAGATAAAAAAGAAGCATAATAAAAGATGAGAAAAACCCTAATTGGTTCCATTCTCATCTTTTTTATTGACGGTAACATTAGTAAAGCATACTTTGAAAGTTGTTTTAGCACCAATAGACTTTGCCGTAATTACTCCCCCATGATTTAAAACTATACTTTTAGCAATGGCCAAGCCTAAACCATAATGATTATTTTCACGACCTCTTGATTCATCTAGACGGTAAAATCTTTCAAAAATTTTTTCTTCTAAACCATTCGGTATAACATCACCGACGTTGCTGACAGCTAAGATAGCTTCATTTTTTTGATTTACTAAAGATAATTCTACCGTTGAACTACCACTTGCATGGCTAAGAGCATTATCTAATAATATTTCTACTAACTGTTTTATACTATTAACATCCATATTCATTTCTATATTTTCAGTTATATTAATATCTAATTTTATCTTTTTTTCATAGAAGACCCCTTCAAAAGCTAAAGCTGCTAAATAAACAGTTTTTGATAAGTCTTCTATTTTATAATCTTGCTTTACTTCAATATCATTCGCTGCCAGTTTCAGTAAATTTGTTATCAAATAATTCATTCTATCAGCTTCACTTTTTATATTATTAAGCCACTTTATTTCTTCGAGATTATTAAGTGCCGCATCACAACTAGCCATTATAACAGCCAATGGTGTTTTTAATTCATGAGAAGCATCACAAACAAATTGTTTTTGTTTTAAATAATCTTCTTTCACTGGTAAA
Source organism: uncultured Bacilli bacterium (assembly GCA_934095865.1). GTDB lineage: Bacteria > Bacillota_I > Bacilli_A > RF39 > UBA660 > CAG-605. Next base: position 44,095 of record CAKOKU010000005.1, on the reverse strand, counting down.
GTTATTTTTAAGGTGATTTTCTTGCTAATTACTATAATTAAAATTTCACCAATCATAAAAATAAACACATCAATAAGCAAATTATTTTGTAACTTTTTTCTTATTTTTGATTGATCTAGTATGGTAAGAGAATTGCCCTGTTGGTATGCATAACTGTATTTATTAAATAAAATATTAGATACATACATTGTTTGAACGTTTTTGCTACTTAAAATCTTTTGGGCCGTATTAACTATAACATCCTCATTGATATTAGAACTAGAATGACTAATAATATCTTTTATGCCATTATCTTCATCTAATAAAACCGTATAAACATCATAATCCATAAAAATAATGTTTTCATCTTTTTGAAATTCTGAGGTCTCATTATCATCAGTTTTAGTTGGCGGAACATCCTTATTATTTTCTAGACCGCGGCGATTTTCTTTCATTCTATTTATGTTTTTTAAATTATCAATTATACTATTTTTTTCTTGATAATAATTATTTATAAAATTAATGCTTAAAATAGAAAGTAAGCAAATATTTAAAATTATCCAAACAGTTAAATAAACTTCTTTCGTTAATTTCTTCATAAAAGCGTCCATAGTCCTTTCGCTAATTTTATTTTAACATAATCTGATACAGGATATAAAAAAACTCGCCAAAGCGAGTACTCATCTAAAATGGTCGAGAAGACAGGATTCGAACCTGCGACCCCTTGGTCCCAAACCAAGTGCACTACCAAACTGTGCTACTTCTCGATTAAAGTTTTACTTAACTATCCATCGTACTTTTTCAGTACAGGTATAATTTTATCATAAAACTTTTATTTTGTGAATATTATTTTTTGATTTTTCAGCTTTTTTGCAGTTTTCCTACAAAACATAATCAAAAAATAATTTAAAAGCCCGTTTTAACGGACTTTACTAACTTAAATGGTGCGCCCAAAGGGAGTCGAACCCCTAACCTTTAGATCCGTAGTCTAACGCTCTATCCAATTGCGCTATGGGTGCAAATCAACTAAGCAATATAATTGTATACTTTTTTTGACAAAAAAGCAAGTTAATTTTTACTGCTTCGTTCATTTTTCACTTTTTTAAGGAAATGCTTGCTGGCAAATAATCAAGATAACTCTAAAATTTTATCTAAAGTTTGTAAATTCGCATTAGAAAGAACTGAAAATTTATTTCCTAATATAGTATCAGGAATATTCAAAGATATAATCTTAGCTTTAGCTTGTTTTTTCGTAATATTATCTATTTTTATAAGCGCTTCCATTAAGCCATTTTTTATTTTTTTATCATCCAAGAAAAATAATTCTCTATATATCTTATACTTTCTATCATCAGGAAGTTTTTTGGTCATTTTAACAATATAAGAATCAACGCGAGGAGGAATATCAAAAGATGTTGGTGGCACTTCCAAGAGTAATTCAACTTTAAAAAAAGCATTAGTAATGACACTCAACTTACTTATTTTTTTATTAATAGTATTCAAGACGAAGTTAGAGCCCATAAGCATATATAATTCATCAAAATCGGTTCTAATCATCTTATAAATAAAAGGTTCAATTATGCTATAAGGAAGTGAAGTAATAATTTTATTTATCTTAGGTATTTCAACATCTAAAATATTTCCCCAAATAATATCTACATTAGGAATTGTTTTTAAATACGGTTTTAATCTTGTATCTAATTCCACACAATATAACTTTCCTACTTTAGGTGCAATCAATTTAGTTAAAGTTCCCTTACCAGGGCCAATTTCTAAAACTACATCATTCTTAGTAAAATGGGGATAAGATAAATATTTATTTATAATCTCTTCATCAATTAAAAAATGTTGATCTAAATAATTTGTATCATTTTCAAACATAAAATCACCTACCCCTCAATTATAAAAGAAAAGAACCATTATTGCAAACAATGATTCTTAAAATAAAGATTACTTTTTAAATTGTGAATTGTATAATTCAGCATAAAAACCATTTTTAGCCATTAGTTCATCATGAGTACCTTGTTCAATAATATTACCTTCATTCATGACTAATATCAAATTAGCGTTTTTAATAGTTGACAAACGGTGAGCAATTATAAACGAAGTACGACCTTCCATTAATTTATCCATAGCTTTTTGAACCAATTCTTCAGTTCTTGTATCAACATTCGAAGTAGCTTCATCTAGAATTAAGAAAGGAGCATTTTCTATCATACCACGAGCAATCGTTAATAATTGTTTTTGACCACCACTAATAGAATCATTTTCACCAATAACGCAATCTAAACCACCAGGTAAAGTTTTAATAAAATGATCAACGCCAACGGTTTTACAAGCGGCCCAGATTTCATCATCAGTTACATCAGATTTATTAAATTTAATATTATCTCTTATTGTTCCATCAAACAACCAAGTATCTTGTAATACCATAACAAACAAGTCATGTATATTTTCTCTTGTTAAATCTTTTGTTGAAACTCCATCGATTAAAATATCACCTGAATTAATTTCATAGAATTTCATCAATAAGTTTACCATAGTTGTTTTACCAGCACCAGTTGGTCCAACAATAGCAATCTTCTCACCTGGTTTAGCAACAGCAGAGAAATTTTTAATAATCAAACGACTTTCATCATAACCAAACTTAACATTTTTAAATTCAATATTACCTTTTACATCATTTTTATTAAGAACTTTAGTTTTATCTGCTTCACTCTTCATTTCTTGTTCATCTAAAAATTCAAAAACACGTTCTGACGCAGCAGCAGTCGTTTGAAGTGATGTCATCGCTTGAGCAATCTGAGAAAGCGGATTAGTAAATAAACGTACATAAATCATAAATGCCACAATAACGCCAAATGTTATATGACCATTCATAGTAAGTAGGGCTCCAACAATACAAACCATAACATAACCAAAGTTACCAATAAAGCCCATCATTGGTTGCATAAGTCCTGATAAAAATTGACTCTTCTTATTGCAATCTTTAAGACGTTCATTTAACTCATCAAAATCTTTTGTTACATCTTCTTTAGCATTATAACAATCAACTACATTATGTCCACTATAAATCTCTTCTATATGACCATTTATTTTTCCAAGTTCTACTTGTCTAGCAATAAAATATTTTTGTGATTTCTTTAATATCATTATCATAAAAGCAAAGCCAAATAAAGTTGAAAGAATAGCGGTCGTAGCCATTACCCAATTAGTTGTGTACATCATTATAATTGAACCAATAAAAAGCGTAATTGAGCTGATTAAAGTAGCTAAACTTTGATTTAAATTTTGAGCAATTGTATCAACATCATTAGTAACTCGACTTAAGATATCTCCTATTTCATGAGAATCAAAGAACTTAAGTGGTAATTTATTGATTTTAGTTGAAATACGACTACGTAAATCCTTAGCAAAACCATTAGATACAGTCGACATTGAATAACTTTGAATATAACTAAATAATGCGCTAATTAAATATAAGCAAATCAAAGTAATAACAATCTTTTTTACGGCTGCTAAATCCATCTCTGGTTTAACTAAATTATAAATTGACTCTGGTAAATTATCAAAAACTTTTAATGTTTCATCAGTAACCATACTTGAATCAATATCAACAACTTGTCTTAAGAAGGCAGTTTCATCATCTTTAGTTATAGTTACATCATTAACGATGATATCATCAATTAAAACATCTAAAACACTATCTGGTAAATCAACTATACCTTTTAGCATTGCATTTTGATTATCACTATTTTCTTTTACAGAGCTTAAAAATTCTTGATATTTAGCCTTATCTTCATTATTAATTTCAGTACTAGTTAAAATTATAGCCGTTTTATTTTTTATTTCGTCTTCATTAAAATTAGTACCTATTTTTTCAATAACCGTTTGTAAAACTTCTGTATTAGGTTTAATGCCTTCAGTTATAACATCAGTAAGGCTTGATAACTTATTAGGAGCTGTTAATGATAAAATAGCAGATAAAAAGGCTAAAGTAACCGCTAAACCCATAAGAATTTTCCATGGTTTTAAGTTAGTAAGTAATCGTTTAATTGAGCCAACAAAATCTTTTGATTTTTCATCAACTCTTCCCATAGGTCTAGGCATTTTCTAACTCCTCCTTTGATAATTGTGATAGAGCTATTTCTTTATACACTTCACAATTTTTTAATAATTCTTTATGTGTACCAATACCAACACAAGTGCCTTTATCTAAAACAACAATCTTATCAGCATTAATAATAGTTCCAATTCTTTGAGCTACTATCATACTAGTAGCATCTTTAGTATATTTTTTTAACTCACTACGTAAAATAGCATCGGTTTTATAGTCTAAAGCTGAAAATGAATCATCAAAAATATAAATTTCGGGATCACGAGCAATACTTCTTGCTATTGCTAAACGTTGTTTTTGACCACCTGATACATTTGTTCCTCCTCTGGCAATATGTGAATTAATTCCATCTTCCATTTTCGAAACAAAATCACTGGCTTGAGCAATTTCGATGGCCTCTTCAACTTTTTTAGTAGTTGGCTTTTTACCATTTTTAGTACCATAAGCTACATTTTCCTTAACGCTACCTGTAAACATCACTGCTTTTTGTGGAACATATCCCAATTTATTATGAAGATCTTCTAATGCATAATCTTTTACATTTACACCATCTACCAAAACTTCACCATCAGTAGCATCATAAAATCTTGGCACTAAATTAATAAGACTACTTTTACCAGAACCAGTTGAACCAATAAAGGCAATTGTCTCTCCTTTATTTACTTTAAACGAAATATTACGCAACAAATACTCATCAGCATCTGGATATTTAAATGATACATTCTTAAATTCTACTGTCCCTACTTCAGTAGGATGAACATTTCCAGTCCCATCATCAACACTAATCTTACAATCTAAAACCTCATTAATACGACGAGCTGAAATTTGGGCACGAGGCCACATCATAAAAATCATGGCTAGCATTAAAAAGGACATAATAACTTGCATACCATAACTAGAAAAAATAACCATATCACTAAATAAACTTATTTTTACACTAATTAAAGCATTACTAATTAAAATAGTACCAATAATATAAATTCCTAAGGTTAGACCATTCATAATTAAATTCATAATAGGATTTAAAATAGCAAAACATCTTTGATTAAATAATTGCATATTAGTTAAATCATCATTAACTTTGTCAAATCGTTTTTCTTGGTATTTTTCAGCATTAAAAGCCCTAATAACACGAATACCAGTGATTGATTCACGAGTAACATTATTAATTTTATCAATTAATTTTTGAACTTTTTCAAAGCGTGGTAAAACAATTAACATTAATCCTATAACAGCACTTAATAAAATCACAACGCATCCGGCCGTTAACATACTCCATTCCAACGATTTATTCAAAATCTTTGTAATAGCCCATACAGCCATAATAGGTGCCTTTATTAATAATTGTAAACCAATAGATATTAACATTTCTAATTGAGTAACATCATTAGTAGTACGTGTAATTAAACTGCTAGTTTGAAATTGTTTAACTTCAGCAGTACTTAAATTTAGAACTTTATTATAAACTTTACTACGTAAATTATAAGAAAAATTAGCAGATAAGTTACTAGCCAAGAAACCAACAACAACAGCTGATATTAAAGAGCCAAAAGCACAAAGTAACATATAACCACCATGTATTAAAATATCACTAAAACCAGCACCATCAGTTTGAACGAGTCTTGTTATTTGTGACATATAATCTGGCAATTTTAAATCTAACCAAACTTGAAACACAATAAGTACAATGCTTATAATTATCATACCAATATCTTTTTTATTGAAATTTTTAAATAATTTAAACATCTTTTTTCCTCTCTTCTTTTATTAAATTTCCTTCCAACTTCCTAAGAAGATAAACTAACTGTTCTTTTTCTTCTTTAGTAAAGCCTTCTTCCAAAATACTATCAACCATTTTAAATTCTTGTTTTATTTTATTAGTATTTCTAATAAATTTATTTGTTAACTGTAATTCTTTCTTCCTAGGATCATCACTGCAAGTAACTCTAACAATAATTTTATTTTTTTCCATTGTTTTTAAAATGCCACTTACTGTTGATCTTCTAATATTAAAAGTATCACAGATATCTTGTTGAAAAACCTTCTTATCCTGATTTTTTAACAAATAATTCATTATCATCAATTGCATGGGACTTATTTTATGATTAGCTTTTTTATCAAATTTACACAAAATATACCGACTAATTAATTTATTAGTATTTGCAATATGATAACCAATTGAAGTATTTTCTTGCATACATTACCACCATTGTTAGGAAACTAACAAAATTATTCTAGCATTGTCCCATTTGCTAGTCAATACTATTAATTAGGATTCACAAAGATTTCACAATTAATATGTTTTAGTAATTAGATACATACTTTTAGTGGCTTAATTTTTAAGCGTTCACTATTTAATTAAAGATAATCAAAAATCTATTTGTATAAAATTATTCGTGCAATAAATAATAACTATCTATAATACTTCAAAATATAAAATATAATATTAAAAATCAAAAACTAAGAACATAAATTCCTAGTTCTTATTGTTTTTCACTAATAAGCTCACTAACTGTTACTATTTTTAAGCCTTTAGACTGTAAATAATTAATAAGAATATCTAAATAAGTGCTACTTTTAATATAAATTAAACTACCACTAGTAACCTCCCGTTTAACCTCAATAATATTGTTTTCTAAAATAATCGAAGGTGCAATCAAATATTTTTTATTTTTTTTACAAATATCATAATTATTTTTAGTAACTAAACAAACATTTGATTTATACCCAGCGTTTTTTAATAAACTTTCAGTTTCTTTATAATTATTAAAATCATTATTAATTAATTCAAAAAAACTATCTAATTTAGAGTTTTTATTAATCAAAATCGAAGCCTTTATATTCTTATTTTTTAAAAAAGTTCTCACGGAATCATTATCATCAATAATAAAAGCCACTGCTTTTTTTCGATAATTACCCTCTTTAATTATTTTATCTTTATTATCATCTAAGGAAACATCTGGTTTAACTTCCGTAGTTATTAAATATAACATATTAAACGCATCATTTTCTTTCATTTTAACCAAACTATTTAATTCATCAACTACCTTTCCATACATTCCTGGTGTAATATAATCATTTTCAATGACAGCATTAACATAACCCGTATTTATTTTAGCAGCTTCCGATTTAATCTTACTCATTAAAGGATCTTTATTGCGAACCATAATAGCCGTCTTATTAGTTGCATAAAAACTAAATACAATCAAAAGAGCCAAACATAAATACTTTTTATATTTTAACATTTAACCACCTAACAAAGTATATTCTTAAAAATCAAAAAAAATCTAGTTTCCTAGATTTTAGCTTAGTTTATTGCGTACCAACTCAATTCCTCGTTTTGGATTATTTAATAAGACACGGTATAAAACAGTATTTTTTCTTAATTCTTCAATAAATTCTACTTCTTCTGAAGTCATAACTTTATGAATATCACTATTATCAGTCTTTACTATTTTATCACTACCAATTAAGTAGTCAGCATCTACATCAAATATTTCACACAATTGGATAACACTTTCAATAGTTGGATTACGTAGTTCACGTTCGTAAAGACAAATAACTGATTTTTTAACACCAATCATTTCACCTAGTTCGCCTTGTGTTAAACCTTTAGACTTACGAAGTTCTCTTAATCTATCACCTTTAACCATATACCCACCTGCTTCCCTTTCTTGCTAGTGATTAGTTTAACATCTTTTTACTATTTGTCAAGAAGAAGTTTACAATGATTGAACAAAGAAAAAAAGCACTATTTAGTCCTCAAATGGCCAAACAATGCTTAAATCAATATTTAGTTAATTTTTTTCACTTTCACAGTCACAATCACAAGAACATTCTTCACAATCACATTCATCGCAATCACAATCATCACAGCAACAATCACAATCGCAATCATCAATATCATGACCTACATGAAAAGGGATTCCCATATTTCTTAATGATGCTGATAAAAAAATATTTACTGCTGTTTCAGTATCTAAACCTAAACTATCAAACAAGATATCAGCATGTTCCTTTAATTCCTTATCTACTTTTATTGTCACTTTTTCTTCCATAACTAACTCCTCCTACTTCGTATTATACCCAATTTTTCAGAAAAACACTACTAAAACCAACAATTATTAATTTATTTTTTAAGAACCGCATTAACAATTTACAAACGAAATATATTCATGTTATACTAAATGAAATTTTAGAAAGAGGTTTATTATGAGTAAAATAGTAAAAGAAACACCGCAAGGCAACCTTATTGTTTTAAGTGGTCCTAGTGGAGCGGGAAAAGATAGTATTATCAACGAATTAAAAAATTACTACCACAATTTTTGGGTATCTATTTCTATGACAAGTAGAGCTCCTAGAGGAAATGAAGTCGATGGTATTGATTATTTCTTTGTATCAAAAGAAGAATTTGAAAATCACATTGCCAATAATGATTTCTTAGAATACGCTACTTACAATGATAATTATTATGGTACCCCAAAATCAAAAATAAATAATTTTCTTCAACAAGGCAAAGACGTTATTTTAGAAATTGAAATTCAAGGAGCTTTAAAAATAAAGGAAAATTATCCTAACGCGGTCTTTATTTTCATAATGCCACCATCTATGCAAGAATTAGTTCGTAGATTGAAAAAACGTAATACTGAAAATTTAGATAAAATTATTAATCGTTTTAAAAAAGCTTACCAAGAAATTAATGCTTATAACAATTATAACTACGTTGTCATCAATGATAAATTAGAAGATGCCGTCGAAAAAGTCCACAGTATTTTAATTACTGAAAGATTACGTGTTAGTCGTATTGAAGAGGTTTATACTGGCAATCCAGAAGAAGAACTTCACGAAGCCTTAAGAGACGATGTTGAATTTGATAATTCTGTTAAAGAAGTATAATTTATGCTAGAAGACAATTTAACTAATTACTATAATAAATTCAATGAGGACAAAAGATTAAATACTAAACATGGTCAATTTGAATTTTTGACAACAACTAAATTTATAGAAGATATTATAAAAAAGCTGGAAAATCCTCAAATTCTAGACGTTGGTGCTGGTACAGGAAAATATAGTTTATATTTAGAGACCAAAGGCTACGATGTTACCGCCGTAGAACTAGTTAAGCATAATCTAAAAATGATTGAAGCTAAAAGTAGCAAAATCAAAACTTACCTGGGTAATGCTCTAAATTTAGAAATGTTAAAAAATAAACAATATGATTTAATTTTATTATTCGGCCCCATCTATCACCTAAGTAAAAATGACAAAATTAAAGCCATTAAAGAAGCTAGTAAACATTTAAAGAAAAACGGCTATCTCATGATAGTTTACTGTCTAAATGATTTCGCAGTTTTAAAACACGGCTTTCTTGATCAAAATATAAAAAATGAACAAAATAATTTAGATGACAATTTTATTATCAAAGATAATCCTAACAATTTATATTTCTTTGACACTCTAAATGATATTAACAAGTATAATAAAATCTGCAATCTAAAAAGAGTTACAATTTTTAGTCAAGAAGGACCAATTGAATATTTCAGACTTAACCTTAATAAAATGGATACTGAAGAATTTAATCTTTTATTAAAGTTTCATTTGTCCCGTGCCCAAAATTATGAATATTTAGGCTTATCAAGACACGTTGTTGATATTGTTCAAAAAAGAGAAAATTAAAAAAGTAGAATAAGAATATTTAAATTTCTTGCTTCTACTTTTCTTTTTTTACTTTAATGTTTCTTTTCTAGAAAGATTTAAACGTCCCTTATTATCATAACCTAAAGATTTAACTGTAATCTCATCACCGACTTTAAATAAGTCCTTTGGATTTTCAACTCGTTTCTTATCAAGTTGTGAAACATGGCATAACCCTTCAACTCCTGGCCACAATTCAACAAAGCATCCAAACGACTCAACCTTAGTAATTTTACCCTCATAGACTTTGCCAACTTCTACTTCTTTTACTACGGATAAAATACGTTCTTTTGTTAGATTAATAACATCTTGATTTTGATGATAGATAATTACATGCCCATCATCTTCAAGGTCAACCTTAACAGCATCTTTATCATTTACTGTCTTTACATTGCTACATTCTAAAATAATTTTAGTAATCATCTCGCCACCACGACCAATTACATCTTTTATTTTTTCAGGATTAATTATAAATGTTTCTATTTTTGGTGCATATGGAGACAACTCCTTACGAACACCACTAATAGCTGATGTCATAACATCTAAAACTTGTAAACGGGCTTTTTTTGCTTGAGCTAGTGCTTTCTTTAAAATATCTTCAGTTACCCCTTTTATTTTAATATCCATTTGTAAGGCCGTAATACCTTTTTTAGTTCCTGCTACTTTAAAGTCCATATCTCCCATATGATCTTCTAAACCTTGAATATCTGTTAATATAGTATATTTTTTACCATCAGTAGATGTTATAAGACCCATGGCAATACCAGCAACAGGAGCTTTAATAGGAACGCCCGCAGCCATCAATGACATACAACCAGCACAAATAGTAGCTTGAGATGAAGAACCGTTTGACTCTAAAACCTCAGATACAACGCGGACAGTATAAGGGAATTCCTCTTCACTTGGCATTACTTGTAACAAAGCTCTTTCACCTAAAGCTCCATGACCAATCTCACGACGACCAGGTGAACCATAGCGGCCAACCTCGCCAACGCAGAAAGCTGGGAAATTATAATGCAACATAAAACGTTTTGTATCTTCCAAACCTAAACCATCTAAGATTTGGTGTTCTCCTAATGCTCCAAGGGTTGTAGTAGCAAGTGCTTGAGTTTCACCTCTTGTAAACACTGCGGAACCATGAGTACGTGGCAAAATATCAACTTCTGCACTTAAAGGCCTTATTTCATCCATCTTACGACCATCTGGACGAACTTTTTTCTTCGTAATAAGCTCTCTGATGCTCTCGCCTTCGATTTTATCTACTAATTTTTTAACATCTTTCAAAATACTATCTATATTAGGATTGCCGGCATAAATTTCAGCAAAATGACCAATAGTCGCTTCTTTAACCTTGCTAATTGCTTCATACTGAGCAAGCTTACCCTTTACTTCAAAGCAATTAAACATATTTTGGGTTGCATAGCTTCTTACTTGACTTTCTAATTCTTTATCAATTGAAGCTAAGTCAACTACTACTTTTTCTTGACCTATTTCACCAACAATTTTTTGTTGGAAAGCACATAGTTTCTTAATCTCTTCATGCCCAAACATCAAAGCTTCTAACATTTCTTTTTCACTAGCTTCTTTCGCACCAGCCTCAACCATACAAATAGCATCTTTACTACCAGCAACTGTTAAATTTATAGTTGTAACTTCATTTTGCTTTGTATCTGGATTAATTATATACTTACCATCTACCTTACCAACAACAACCCCAGCAATTGGTCCATCAAATGGAATATTAGAAATTGATAAAGCAAGGCTGGAAGCAAACATTGCTGTCATTTCTGGCGAATTATCAGGATCAACAGATAATACAGTATTAATTACTTGAACTTCATTACGGAAGTTTTCATCAAACATCGGGCGAATTGGTCTATCTATTAAACGTGCTGTTAAAGTTGCTGCATCCGTTGGACGCCCTTCTCTCTTAATAAAACCACCAGGTATTTTACCAACGGCATACAATCTTTCTTGATATAAAACTGTTAAAGGAAAGAAATCTTGAGTTATAGGTGTATTACCCATAACAACAGCCGTCAATACAACAGTATCACCATATCTTACCAACACTGCGGCATTAGCTTGTTTAGCATAAGCACCGGCTTCTACCACCAATTTTTTACCTAAAAAATCATATTCAAATACTCTTTTTTCCATTTTTTACTCCTAATTCAATTTAAATTATGTCTTAATTATAACTTACTTAGAAAAAAAGCACCATAATTAAGTGCTTATTTTCTAATATTTAATTTCTTAATAGTTTCTCTGTAACTAACTACATCGTTTGCTTTTAAGTAATCTAATAAACTTCTTCTTTTACCTACCTTCATAAGTAAACCTCTTTTTGAATGATAGTCATGAATATGAGTTTTTAGATGTTCTGTTAAATCGTTAATTTCATATGTAAGAATAGCAATTTGAGCTTCAGTAGCACCGCAACCTTTATCCTTACCAAATTCTTTAACTAATTTAGCCTTTGTTTCTTTTGAAACTGCCATAATTTCTCTTCCTTCCTATAATTATCTGTTTAATCTTAGCTAAAATCCGAAGAGTACCTGGTTTAAGCCATGAATAAACTTTCCTAAATATTTTATGTTATTTTTATCTAAAAAGCAAGTCCTAATTTTCAAAACTAGCATCTAAATAATAAATTGGTCTTCCTTCTTTTTGATATTGCTTCTCATAATTAGTTAAAACATTATTTATTGGCTTTTCTTCATGATGTAAATCTAAACTTACGCGATCAAAAACATACCAATATTGAGATAAACTCATTAGAGAATAAGCAAAATAACCTTTATTATCTGTTTTTAAGATTATATGTTTATTCTTTTTAAAAATTTTATCATATAACTTTAAATAACTAGTATGAGTAAGACGACGTTTTTCATCATGTCCTTTAGGCCAAGGCTCTGGAAAAGTAAGATATATTGTATCTATTTCTTTTTTAAATACTCGATCTAAATAAGTAGCATCCATATTAATTAGTTTTAAATTAGTAAATTTAGCTTTATCTAAAATTCTTACGGCACTTACCATTTGCGAGGCATTAATCTCTATTCCAATATAATTTACTTTAGGATTTAATTTGGCCATTTCAATAATAAAATCACCACGCCCCATACCAATTTCAATGCAAATAGGATTATTATTGTTAAAAACACTATGCCATGAGCCAATATTTTTTTCGGGATTATTTACGACATAATTAGAATTATTTACAATGCGAGAAGCATTTTTTATTTCAATATACTCCATGAAAGTTCTCCTTCTTTTTTACTTGTTATATCTTACCATATTTTCAATTTTTAGAAAAGAATTACCTAATTTTTCTCTAACATTTCTTTTACAAATCCAACAATATCTGCGTTAATTGTTTTAATTCGTTCATCTTGCATTAACTCTTCATAGCTAAACCATTTAAACTTAATATCATTAACAACAAATTCTTTTTGTTTTTCTACATCTTCTTGTTTGTCAATATCTACTAAATAAAAGTAATGATGATATTCTTTGATTATCTTATCTTTAACTGAATATTTTGAATGTACTCTATCAAATTTATAATCTATGGTAGTAACTTCTGTCTTTAAAAAATCTTTTACAGTTTTCTTAATTGCTTCATTATCATCCATATCCATTACTTTACAGTTTAAAAATAAATAGCAATCCCAAACTTTATCATAATATTGTAATACCTCGCCATTACTATTCCTAATTACTATTATTGCATGTCTTCTTTCCATAATACCATTCTTTCTTAATCAAATTATATCAAAATTAAAAACAAAATGACAATAAAAAGTAAATAATCATTATTTCTAAAACACACCAAGCAAGAAGCGCCACGAAAAAAAGAGATTAGCTATCTCTTCTCAAGCAAATATTTATTATTTATTTTTAAGATTTATTTCTTGCATTAATTTAGAGGCAAATTCGTCTAAAGATACAGTAACTTTTTCTTCACTTTGACTAGTTCTATAAGTTACAGCATCATTAGCTTTTTCATTATCTCCTAAAACTAAGATATATGAATTCTTAGCCATAATAGCCTCGCGCATTTTATAACCAACTTTTTCTTCTCTATCATCCAATTTAACTCTAAGACCTTTAGCTTTTAAATTTTCAAATACTTTCTTAGCATAATCTAAGTGATAATTATTATTAACAGGAATTATTTGAACCTGAACTGGTGATAACCACAATGGTAAATAGCCTTTAGTCTCTTCTAAAAGGAAAGCAATAAATCTATCAAGTGAACCTAATATAGCGCGATGAATAACTACGGGTCTTACTTTTTCATTATCTTCATTGACATATTCTAATTCAAATCTTTCTGGTAATTGATAATCTAATTGTACCGTAGATAAAGTAACGTCATGACCAATCGCACTCTTTACTTGAACGTCTATCTTTGGCCCATAGAAGGCAGCTTCTCCCTCGGCTTCATAATATTCATGGCCAGTATTTTTTAATATATTTCTTAGGGCATTTTCACTCTTTTTCCATAATTCATCGTTACCAAAATACTTATCAACATTCTTAGTATCTCTTAATGACAATCTAAACTTGAAATCTTTAAAGCCAAAATCTTTATAAACATCTAAGATTAAAGCAATTACTCCTTTTACTTCTGATTCAATTTGATCTGGACGGCAGAAAATATGGGAATCATTTTGAGTAAAAGCTCTTGTTCTTTCAATACCGCAAACCGCACCACTGGCTTCATATCTAAAATCATTAGCAATCTCGGCTATTCTGATAGGCAAATCACGGTAAGAATGTAATCTATTCTTAAACATCATCATATGATGAGGACAATTCATTGGTCTTAATACATAAGCTTCATCATCAAGTTCCATTTTAGGAAACATATCTTCTTTATAATGATCCCAATGGCCACTAGTCTTATATAATTCAACATTACCTAAAGATGGTGTCATAACATGAAGATATCCTAAATTGATTTCTTTATCCATTATATAATCAACTAAAGCTCTTCTAACAATAAAGCCATTTGGCAACCACATTGGAAGGCCCTTACCTACTAAATCACTAAACATAAAGATACCTAAATCTTTACCAAGTTTTCTATGATCTCTTTGTTTAGCTTCTTCTAATTCTTTTAAATGAGCTTCCAAAGCTTCAGGTGTATCAAAACATACTCCATAAATTCTTTGTAATACTTTATTTTTGCTATCACCTTTATAATATGCGCCACTAAATTTTAATAATTTAAAATTCTTAAGTAATTTAACATTATCAACATGAGGTCCACGACAAAGATCTGTAAAATCACCTTGACTATAACAAGAAATAACAGCATCTTCACTCATATTATTGATTAAATCAATTTTATATGGATCATCCTTAAACATTGCTAAAGCTTCCTCTTTAGTTATTTCATGACGAATAATCTTCTTACCATCTTTAGCTATTTTTTTCATTTCTTTTTCAATTTTGGCAATATCTTCTTCTGTTAAAACTGTATCTCCTAAATCCATATCATAATAGAATCCTTCTTCTATTACTGGCCCTACCCAAAACTTAGCATTTGGATATAAATGTTTTACTGCTTGTGCCATCAAATGTGCACATGAATGATTTAATTCACTTAAATTTTTATCTTCTTTAATATTTATCATACTTACCCTCCATAAAAAAACGCACTAACAGTCCTCAACAAGGAGCATGTTAATGCGGTACCATCCTTACTTTTACTTAATTACTATAACGACCATCAGCCGGACTAGTTTTGCTAGCCAATTCATAGGTAGTAATTATCTAACTTTTTATTTACTTACACCAACCGTAAACTCTCTATAAAAAATTATTAAACAATCATGTCCTAATCAAAATTGTTAATCTAATTTTATGCCTTTTGGCCTGGGAAGTCAATAACTTTTGCACGGCTTTTGCCTAATTTTTCATCAGCACCATAGCAAGTTAATTGCTTCTTTAACGCAGGAACATAAAGTTCGTTTTCCAAACTAGGATAATCTTTACCAATTACTAAGATACCATCGCCTAAATTTGATATTAATCCTTCTCTATATAAATTTAATTGAACATCGGTTACATCAAACATATAGACAAATCCTAAAGATCTTAAAACTGCCTCAAAATTTTCTAAAGATATAACCATGTTTTTTTCTGGAAATACACTACGTCCATAAAAGCCACCCATACCATCATCGCCACGCGACATATGAAAATCTAAGTAACCTTCCAAATTAAATCTTAAGAACAGTTTCTTTTCCTTTTGCTTTACTCTATACAAATGATAATTGGCTTTTCTCCTAATACTGAAATTACGTAATTGACCATCATTTCGATTGATAGTTTGAACAGCCTCTTCATCTAAAATTTTATTCATCCCTAATAAATATTCTCTTAAAAGTTTAATACTCTTTTCTTCGGCTTCATCACTAACTACAAGTGGTACGAAAAATTTAGATAAATTATGATTCATATTTAAAAACCTCCTGAATTATTTACACGTATTTGTTTTACTTTTTTTAGTAAGAATATTTGTACATTCCTCATCAGTACAAACAAATTTATCTTTTAAGAAGAAATTTCTATCTCCTTCAATCGACAACTTATTATCTTCATCAAGACTATATGTTCCATTTTCAACTAAAGCATCAACATTATCTAGATTGGTACTATAAGTATACTTATTCTTACCCTTTACTTCTAATTTTTCACTAGTTACAATAAAACTCTTCTTTTCAATTTTATCAATACCACTTAATTTACTTAAAGTAGTAGCCATAATATCAGCATCAGAGCTTTCTTTAAAATAAATGGTTATTGATGTATTTCCTTTTTCAATGGAATCTATAACATCATATGATTTATACTTTCCATAATTTTTTATAGCCTCTTCAATAGCGGCCAACTGTTTTGTTGTCGTATCCTTTTTAGTAATAATAATTGTTCCAAAAACTTCTGTACTACGACACCATGTGCCTTTAAAATTATTGCATCCAGTTAACATTAGTAAGCAGCTAAACATTATTAACAATTTCTTTTTCATATATTTCAACCTCTTTTTGCGCCTTATAATAGCACAAGTTTTCCAATTTAGCAAGTAAACTTTAATTTATACATCTAATTTTACTAGTTGACTATCAATTATTGAGTAAAGATATGTTTCAACATTTAAATTAAATAAAGTTTCAATGTATTTTTTATAACCTCTAAGTTGCTGCAAGTAAGCATCATCTTTAGTATTCTTTAATTTATAATCAACAATAACAGCCGTATTATCTTTAATTAAAAGTAAATCAATAATACCATGATACTCTATATCACCATTAGTATAAATGAATTCATACTCTTTATATGTTTTTTCAGTTCCATCTAAAATACCACAATTAATAAAATTAGCTACACAATGCATCTCAAAAGCATCAAAATCGTCATAATTTGGACTCTTAAAGTCAGTAATTTCAAATAAATAATGCATCCTAATTCCTAAAGCTATATTCTTTTTTTCTTCCTTGGTTTGTAATAAATGTACTTCTTTAGAATATTGTTCATTAGTAATTAAGTGAGTATCGTAATTTGGTTCCTCTACTTTAATTATATTGCCTGAGCTTTTAGAGATATCCTCTAAACTCTTTTTCTTAGTAAGATTATATTCCATTGTCAAACCTAAAGTATCCAAATCTATATTTTTAATATATGGTCTTAAATTATCATAAATAGAATTTAACATATCACTAAATGAGCGGTAATTACTTCTTGTTTCATTGTCAACAACTCCTTGATTATAATATGTCAATTCATTTTTTTCAAAATCACCAACCAATATCATTTTCTCTCTAGCTCTAGTCAAAGCAACATAAAACAATCTAATACGTTCAGCAATTTCTTCTAAAATATATTTATTTTTAAGCAATGTTTTCACCACAGTATTATAAATGCCACCATTAACATAAGGAATAACAAATCCTAAAGAATTATCATAGTAAAATTTATTTTTCAAATCATCAATATTAAATCTCTTTGATAATCCCGTAAAATAACAAATTGGATATTCTAATCCCTTAGAGGCATGAATAGTCATAATCTTAACTGAATTATTAGCATCTTTATTTAAAGCTAATTTTATATCTAGCCCTTCTTCATAAACCATATTTAAATATTGTAAAAAATCGTAAGGAGTATAGCCAAAATTTTGTGTCGATTCTACAATCTTTCTGATAGCATCAATGGTTACTAAATGCTCTGAAACATTACCCGTTTTAATAAACGCATCATAAAAACCAAATTGATTTATTATTTCCATGTAAAGTTCACTGTTAGTCATACTATCTAATTTTTTAGCTAAATTATAAAGAATGGCATATATCTTAGTATCAGCATAACTTCGCTCATTAATAATCTTCAAAATATCTTTATCAGTCATATTAAATAAATAACTACGAGCAACAGCCATAAAAGAATATGAAAACATAACTCCAAAATCTTTATTTTTTATCAAGATTAATAAGTTATAAATGTTTTTAATTATGGAAATATCAAAAGTATCCGTAAGAGCTTGATCACGGTAAATAGTTAAAGGAATATTTAGATATTCAAAAATCTTTTTATACAAGCCAAATTTACTTGAACGGTCCATTAAAATAACAAAATCACTATAATTAACTTTTCTTTTTTGACAAGTTTCTTTATCCATTATTAAAAAGCCATTTTTTACTTTTTGTTCAATATCACGAGCCACTGTAAATACTTCTACTTCATCTTTACTAAATTTAAAATCTTTATCAAGATGGTAATTTAAAACATCCATGGCATAATTTTCTAAAGTAACATCATTATAGGGAGTTAAACCAAAAACCATTTGGTGTCCATCTAAATAATCGGCCCCGCCAATAAAATCGTCCATAAAATGGATAAACATCATATTTATATTATCTAAAACTTCACTACGACTACGAAAATTTTTATTTAAATCTATCTTGATGCCATTATCATTTTTAGCGTAAGCATCATACTTACTTTTAAAAAGATTAGGGTTAGCATTACGGAATCTATAAATTGACTGCTTTATATCACCCACCATATAAACATTATTACTCTCAATCAAAGAAATAAATATATCCTGGATATCATTTGTATCCTGATACTCATCTATTAATATTTCATAATAGGTATCTTTTATTTCTTCTCTAATATCTGGAAATCTTTTTAAAATATCAATAGCCATTTTTGCTATATCAATAAAATCATAAGCATTATTTTCTTTCTTAAATTGACCAAATTTAAGATCTAATTCTTTTATTAAAGAAATTAAGGCAGCCGCATAATCTTTAGTTGCATTCAAAGTAGTCTTTATTTCATCTAAAGTATTATATTTTACTAAGGTCTTTACTTCATCAATTATTGCTTTTACTTCTTCTTTTATTTTCTTTACTTCATCAGTCGCCCCACGTAATATTGGTAATTTAGAAATATTATAGACAGTCAATCTAATCTCGGCATAGTCTTTAGCAGTCAACAAAGGGTTAACTACCTCATATAATTTATCCATAAAAGTATTATCTGTATAATGACTTAAATTATCAATCGTATCCTCTAAAACTTCAATACGTGATTTTATTAATGAAAAATAAGCAGTAATTATTTTTTCTATGTTCTCCGCAGAATAGTAATTTTCTAAGTAGGTATCTAAATAATCTTTAGTATCATATCTATTTTCAAGTTTAGCATATAAACTTAAAACAGCTTTAAAGATTTCTTTATCATCTTTGACCGTAAAGTCATTTATTAACTTTAAAAACAATTCATCCTTTGCTTCATATCTTGTATTAAATAATTGTTCTAAGATTTCATATTTTTTTAATGTTATAATACTTTCATCTATAATATTAATATTTTTAGATAGATTTAAATAATTACTGTATTTTTTAACCATTGAAAGCGCAAAACTATCAAAAGTTGTAATATATGCAATATCAACTTTATCAAGTTCATCTTTAAGTTCTGGCACTTTTCTTATTTTGGCACGGATTCGAGCCTTCATTTCCGCCGCCGCGGCATTAGTAAAAGTTAAAACTAAAAGACGATTAACACTTATACCTGATTTTACGTGTTCTAATACTCTCTCAGAAAGTACAGCTGTCTTACCAGATCCTGCACCGGCTGAAACAATAATATTAGTTCCTTTTTTATAAATTGCTTCACTTTGTTCACTCGTCCATTTGGGCATGTTCATCATCTCCTAATATTTCTTTTCTTGTTTTATATTCTAAATCAACTATGTTCTCTTCTCTTCTATAACAAACTTCTTTATATTTGCAATACTCACAGCCTACTAACTCCCCTTTAATTCGTTTTGGATTAATAGAAAAATCACAATCCTCCATTGCTTTAATAACTTCTTTTATTTTTTCATCAACAATTAGAGCTATCTTATCAACATCAGCACTACTAACTAATTTCGTATAGTGAGCAAAGCCTTTACTGGTCAAAGCCATTCCTTTAATTACTTCACTCTTACTATAACTATTATCAAAACGTATTATATCTTCTTCACTATCTAACGAGTACCCATCTAGTTTTAGGGCATTTTTAGCTGCCTGTAAATTATCTTCACTATCTACTTCTTTACCATTTAAAATCTTTTGTAAATAAAAACCAACAATTTTTATATCTTTATGTAATCCATTTTTAGTCAAATAAATATAAACAGGCAATTGTAAATGTAAGCCATAATTTATATTGTCTAAAGTAGTTGGAACATAACCTGTTTTATAATCAATAATTGCAACTAACCATTTGCCGTCACTACCTTCTAGATACTTTATTTTATCAACAAACCCTAAAAAATTAATTGCTAATTTACCATTATATTTCAAACTTATATGTTGTTCTGTAAGTGTTTTATTAAATAAAGACTTACTTTCTTGTTCTCGAATGACTTGAATAATAAATTCTAAAGTCGCATATAACTTATCACAATAAAATTTTTCTTTAACTGTTAATTCACGTTTCTGTAAATATGAATTATATTCCTTTGAAAGGTCAAAATCATCTTGATACATCTTGCTTAAAACGTCGTGAAATAATGAACCTAAAAAAGCAGCAAAATTATCCATAAATGGATCAAGTTTCAAAATATTAGCAATATAGAAACGAAAAGCACACAAAAAATAATTATTCATAGATGAGTAAGATAAATTGCTTCTCCCCTTCAAATAGCTATATAAATCATCAAAATCAACTTTAATATAAGAATTATCATAAGTATTATAAGGAATATTTGAGTACGTTTGTAATAAATCAACCAGCATTTCATCTTGTTCATTATATTTTACATAATTATCTAAATACCTAGCCAATTGGATTTTGTTATAATCATTAGATAAATTATAAACTGCTAATTTTGGTTTTTCTGTAACTAAGCCTAAATCAACAATCATAGGACTAGGATAATATGTACTAAACTTATCTTTTTCTTTATAAGTCAAACATAAATGCGTAAAAGAATTCAAAATATTTTTGATTAATAACTTATTTTCCACTAATAAATCAAGTGAAGTTTTAAGACCTATTTTCTCTCTAATTACATCTTTTATTAGCTTATCATCCTTAAAAACTCTAGGCACAACCCCTTGGTTAAAATTCATAACAAAATAATATTTATTATCATCTAACATACTTGAAAAATCAATTACACTAACCGCATTATCATATTTAGGCAAAGAAACATTTAGTTTTTTTAAATCATTGGTAATTAAATCAATAAAAGTATCATCTAAATCATCAGCATCAAGCTCATAAGAATTAATCAAATCAATAATCTGATTTTTTATTTCTATATCCAAGACAACTTCAATCGCTTCTTCAAATATTCGCGTCCTTTTTAGTGTATTCAAAAAATCCTGCACCATTTTTATACCAAAAATATTCTTTTGCAAATAAAGATTAATAGGAATTCCAAACCAATTAAAAGTCCTTTCTATTTCTGGATAGTACTCCCTACCAACATTAACAAGACAAATATCATTAAGTTTTACACCATTTTTAGTTAAACTTCTTATTTGACTAGCTACATAAGTAACTTCATCCTCTTCTTTAGTAAATTCATAAACAACTGGTAATTTTTGATTATTAGAATTATATGGTTCCAAATAAAGAAAATCATAAAATTTTAACTCTTCTTCCAAGTATTTATCTAATTTAATTCCTATTACAACAACCCTCTTTATGGTTTTCTTAAAATTAGGATTATAATAAATTAAATTATTACTATCTAAAACTTCTCTTATTTTTTTAATATCAAGTACATCAAAAAAAATATTTTCTAAATAGGAACACGCAACATCATAATTAAAATTATAGTGTTTCATTAAAAAATAAAGAGCCTTTTTATTAACCTTACCAAAATAATTATTTAAAAATTCTTGTAGCGTATAAAATTTTAAATTAATAATCATTTTCTTTGCATACGCAGCCTTTAAAAGTGCATTTTTTATTTCTCTGGTAGTTATAACTATATCACCATCTCGTAATTTTTCTAACATCATCAAAAGCCTCATTTCTAATTACTATTTTAACAAATTTATTTAATATAGAAAGATATTTTTATACTTTGCAAACTTTTTTTAAAAGCATAAAAATTAAAACCAAAATAAGATTAAAACATAAACTAAATATAGAAGGGAAAAAGTAGATAAATTTAATTTGAATATCTACAAAAATATATTATGGAAACAGAATTAACAAATACTGTCAGTGCTGTTGGTAATTATAATAATATTCCAACATCTATTACAAGTGCTGCCACTTTAGTTACAATGATTAGTGGTCTTACTATTGCTAAAAGTGCAGATAAAACTATCTGGGCTGATGGTGCTTTAACATATACCATCACAATAAATAATCAAACTACGCAAAGCTACACAACACCAGTTGTAACTGATATCTTAGATGGTGATAAAGTAAATTTTGTTACAGACAGTGTAACAATAGATGGTGTAAAAGCAACAAGTGAGGAGGCGACTTTTGATACAAGTACTAATACTCTAAATGTCAAACTTGCCGACATGGAACCTACAAGTACAAAAATCATTACCTTTCAAGTTACGAAAAAAGCATAATGATTATTTTGTCTTAAAAAGCATGGCCACCTGTACAAGTAGAAACATTACAAGTACTAGTAATTACGTCACTGTAACTAGTATTATAACCAAAACTAGATTAACAAAAATGTATTATGATACACCATTCTTTCATTGCTAAAAAAGTAACTCTTTTTATGAATCTTATTATCATATTTTTTTATTATACTACTCCTATTCAACTAACATTTATGTCAAAACTTAACTTACCTTTTAAATACTTTCTAAGAAAGTTTATCAATACTTCTATTAAACCTTCTAATTATAATATTACGAAAAAGTTAGTTATTTCCTTTAAAAATTACTAAAAAAATAAAACTTTTTTGCTTTCAAGCTAATTTTAAACAATAACACTCAATTTCATCAGCACAGCCAAAAAGAAGATGAACAATCATCCCCACTATTTTTGATCCCTTATCAGACTATAAAATTAATTTCTATTCCCTTGTTTACTATTCTATTCTTCTGTTTCTATCTCCCAATTAATAAGAGCAGTATATGTCGTCTCATTAAAAACAGGTTCCAAAATTTGCAATAAAATTCCTTCATCAACTTTAAAAGTAATCTCCGTCGTTTTGGTTTCTTCTCCTACACCAGCAGCTCCCGTGTAAATCAAAGTTTTATCACTACTCAATGGTTTAACAACATTATCATCATCAAGAAATATTATTGAACTTGGTAAATAGTGGCCATCACTATTAACTAAATCATGATTTACGCTAGCATATAAATGCCAAACCGTACTATCAACACGACTGTCAACAACCGTCAAAGTTAACTCACTTTGCCTTGCACATAATAAGGATTCTAAACTAACTGGTGATAACAAAAATGTCACAGCATCCGGTCCCGTCAAGGTAATATCACCGTGATAAATAACAGTAACCATCTTAGTTTTATAAATCAAATTATCATATTCTTTAACATTAAAAGTTATTTCTGTACCAATAGCTAAAGCTTCACTATAATTATAAACAAAACTTCCATCACTAGCAGCCGTAACTAAATTACTAATATCATCATAACTAATCAAAACACTAGCATTTGGCAAAGTTACTCCTTTAATGGAAGTAGCCGTATCACTAATCCTATTAATATGTAAATAAAAAGTTCCCATAGAAATTATTTTTTTATTTTGTAAAGAGAAATTACTAAGAGCTGGTAGATTTGCAAGTTCGGCTTCAGTAAAATTACTCGATGTCACCGTCGTACTACCAGTTAAAAAATTACCATTAATTTGCGAGGCACTATCTTTATACCAAGAAAAAGTTGGAAAACTACTCATCGAATTATCAGTCGGCACAATAACATCATTAAATAAATTAATGCGACTAAAAGTAAAAGAATATAAAATGCTAGTATCCGTATATAAGGCTTGGCCTAATCGATTATATAAAAGAACTTCTTTCGGATTATCTACGCTAAAAGAAGCACTTGAACCCGAAAAATAAATATTATAATTCGATGTTGTAATACCCGTAAAATCATTAATAACCCTTAATGTCGAACCACTATAAAGGCTTATTTTTCCATAAGAATACCAAGTAGCATAAGATCCACTAGCGGCAGTTTTCTCCAAAATAAAGGAAGCGTTTTCTAAAATATTAGTTATCCCCGTACCGAAATTATTATAACCAAGACCATTACGAACAGTTACTTTAAAATAGGCATTAGCTTGAATTGTAAATAAAAGATTATTAACGCCATAAATAAGTTCTCGTGAAGCACTAGAAAGTGTTACCATAGCGGAGGCTAAAATTGTTAAACTTGGATTAGAATTACGAAACCAAAAAGAGGAATTACCTGTTGATTTATGGGTTATAGTTGTCGTTCCTCCAATTTCAATTCGATTACATTCTGCTACTTCATTTCCCGCGGCATAATTTTCTTGAATAGTTAAAGTAGAATCAATAAAGCGCGTCAATCCCCAAGGATTAAAACTTATTTGGGGACCAACATAGGTTATATTTTCATAAGATACAACGGTATTTTTATAACCAGATGCCTCTGGAACATATACTATCCCATAATAATTATAACCTGTTATATCCATATTTCTTATTATTACTTTCGTTGTTGATGCAGAAGCTACATTAATAGTATCACCAGTAGCTAGACTTTTCATATCTGTAAAAGTATGTCGAACATCAAGGTAAGTCCCATCAATAGTTAAAGTAAGTTTGTTACTTGGAATAGCAATTCCACTAGTTAAAGTAATATCAGCTCCTAAATAAATTAAAACATAATTAACATCTAAAATAGCACTTTTTAATTCAGCACTAGAAAAAACAACTACGGTCGAATCATTAATTACTGTCATAACAACGCCCCTAATCATAAAATTCTTTTCTATATTTTATGAACTTAAAAAAATTTATGCTAACTAAAAAATCCATTTTAGACAAATAATTATATTCTCTAAAACGGGTCATACATGAATTATTATGAAAAATAAGTTATTTTGTTTTTCCTGTAATTATATCTTTTTGTTTATTAATAGCCTTTTTTATTTTTTTAGACTCGGCATTATCTAATGTTACCCAGCCTAAACTATAAGAAAAATTGTATAGTTTTTTAGCCAGTAAGCTCAAATTTTCAAATTCATTTAAATATTCATTATAAATAAATTCACTACTAGCTTCATTTAAAGCCAAAGCATAATTAACAACCATACTTTTAACATTAGCTAAAACATCTGCAAGCATTATTTTACTTTCCAAGTTTATCACCACTTTCTAATAACTTAGTCAACTTATTTAAATTATTTTGAGTAACCTCTAAGGCTTCATGTAAATAAGGCACCAAGTCTTCATCAAAACATTCATCTATAAAGTAATCTAACTTGCATTTTAAAGTATTGTTCCAATTAAACATATCCTCTATGTAAGCTAAATCTTTGGTTGACACCATTTTGGGCCATTTCATTATTCATCACCTCATTTATAGTATTAACAGCATCTAAAACAATATAATGGAAATTTATGGCACTAAAAAAGAACCACTTAAAGGTTCTTATTCAACTATTTCTTCTTCATTTTCAACGTTCTGAAATAAACTTGTTAATTGTTTTATTAATTCATTTTCTGTTAAATCATTAAATATTTTACTCAAAACTTCTTTATCTTCAGTAGTCATCTTAGAAACTTCTAAAATATTATCACTGACAGAACTTATCTTTTCAATATTCTTGCTTATTTCATAATCAACATCAAAAGCTATATCATTTATACTTATTTTAATAACACCATTACTGTCACTTAATTTATTAGCACTCAAGCTGCCAGTATATTTATTATCATTATTTAACACATTAAAACTAATTTCTTTATTATTTTCATCAGTCCAGTTAATTTTTAATTCACTTCTATTAGAAGTACCATCATAGTTCAAAATACTAACTACATCATTTTTACAATTATATGTAATCACACCATTACTATCATTTTCTTTTAAATCAAAATTAATTGTAATAATATCATTATCTTTACTAATATCAAAAACACTTTTATCAGTTATAGTTATATTAGTCATCACAATATTTTTATTATCATCTAAATATACGTTAAAAGTTCCAAAGTTATCATCAGGTAATTCATTTACATATTCACGTAAGTTAGCTAATTTACTATCTTTATTAATTTTTTTTATTAGCTTATGCAATGATTTTTTATTTAAAACATATGAATATCTTGTTAATACAACCGTATCTTCTTTTACTAAAGTATTAACTTTATTAATACTGACATACTTTTTATCAAAAGATTTTAACAAGGACTTTTTTATAGTTTCTAAATTAAGAGTATCCAGTAAATTTCCTGATGTATTAAAATCCATCAATTCCCCAATAATACTGTTTAAAACTAATAAGCTATTATTTTGACAATCTTCTTCACTGCAACTAGAATCAGTAGTCAAATCATAAACATAATTTAATTTATTAGATTTAAAATAAGTCTTATTTTCTAAATACACTAAAGCCATTTGGTCATTGCCATTATTAATTCCATTAGTTTGCAATAGTAAAGTCTTATTTTCTTTATCTAATTGATAATGGATATTAAAGTTAGTATCTAAATATTTAACGGAAGCATCAACAACCGATGTATTGCTAAAAATATCATAACTATTATTAAATTTAGTTAAATGTTCATTAATAAAATTATAACTATTATTTATTACTTTTTTAAAGATACGTGTTTTATCATTTACAATATTAACAACTAAACCTATACAAAAGATAGCAATAACAATCAAAACGCCAATTGTTAATATTTTTTTCTTATCTTTTTTTACCATATTAGTACCTTCCTACTTACCTGCACAGGTAAACCAGCCAACAATGCCACCAACAATCATCCACAAAGGAGTTCCTGCTGTCAAGATGGTTCCTATTAAAACACCACCAAGAGTATAACCAACATAGTTTGTACAACCATGACCATCAACATATCTTTTGGCATAAGAAACTTTACCACTACCTGTAACTACTCTCGCCACAAAATATTCTTCATCTTTCTTAGCTACATAAGTATAATACTTCGCACTATTAGAAAAATAACTATCAAAATAACTAGCTTCATGACTATTCAAATAATCTAAATCGGTAATACGGTAAGAATAACCTCTAGTTTTAATTTTACTAGGTATTTTCGAACTATTTTTAATACTTATAGTAGCAGTGTAATCATACCCATTTAAAACACATACAAATAAGAAACAAGATTTATTTTTCTTTTTAGAAATATTAACCGTAAATTGTGGACTTACTTTGTCAATTAAAACATTAATATTATATGTTTTAGTCGTAGTATTACCTAAATTATCTTTAATTGTAAATTTGATTCGACCGGAACGCATCGAACTTTCATCAGGAACACTGAAAGTATAAGAGCCATTAGTTGCTTGAACAGTCGTTTGCGGTACCAAAGTCTTAGTAAATATTCTAGAAGTAGTATCCCAAACTTGATAAGTTATTTCATTAGCACACCCAGATTTAGCATCAGTATTACAACCAAATTCAACAGTTAAATCTTTAGTAGTCCAACTAGTTCTTGCTTCATATCTGATAAATGGTTCTGGTCCTTTAACATCTATTGAATTAATATTGATTTCTTTAACCTCTGAAACATTACCCGTATTATCTATTGTATAAGCATAATACTTACCATTACTAGAAGCATAAAATTCATTGTTTTCTTCAAAATTATCTACATTATAACTTCTACCTTCACTAAAATAGTACCCAGCAATGCCACTACCAGAGCCATCTTCACCCACTAATTTTATTGGAATACTATCTGTTGTATAAGCCGGATTATAAGATACTTCTAAAGTTGGAATTTCATGGTCAATTTTGATATTAACTTTTTTAGTTACTTTATTAGATTTAGCATTACTATTTTTCAACCCAAAAGAAACTATAATATCATTATTAAATACTCCCACATCATCTATTTTAAAAACATTCATACAAGTAACATCTGGATTAGAAGTATAAATATTTTGACAAACTTTACCGTTACTAGTTTTAGTTTGACCATTCACAACATAATCAATTTTGTCATTTTCAATACTATAACCACCATAACCGAATTTAATATTAGAAAAATCAACCAAAACGTAGACGGCCTTATTAACCCACTCACCTTCTATTAATTTAAATTCACCATCATAAACATATTTTTTTATAACGACATTATTTTTAACACTTTCTTCAGCTGCTAAATCACATTTACCATCAACATCACTAGTAACTGTATAATCACCATAATCTCGTTCAATAGTAAAATGCATACAATCTAAGTAGCCACCAGTTACAGGATTGTCAATAGTTTCGTACTTATTATTTTCTGGATGCTCCATATCTACATAGCCAAGTTCAATTAGGCCATTTAAAGTAATAGTCTCACCAGTAATATCATTATCAGCTGCATATTCTAAAGCTTTTTCTTTATAAAAAGATATCTTTTGTTCCAGTATACTATTTTTTAATTGTCTGCTAATGCCACTATAAGTAGCACCTGCTATTAAAGCAAGAACTCCTAGTATTACTATAACTGCCAATAATTCTGGTATTGTAAACCCTTTTTTTCTCTTATCCATAACACCACTCCATTATAGCCAAATTATATCATAATTAATTAGTTTTTATTAATTTTTTAAACACTTACTTATTTTTTAGTACAAACAACATCATACCATACTTTACTTCTAGAATTTTCATTTACAATATAAGGTTGCTTAATTTTAAAATCATAAGAATCTAATAAGTTTTCAAATGATTCTTTAGTATATTTATGTCTAAATCGTTTTATATTACCATGATAATCTTCTTTTTCATAAAATCCTTCTGATTCAATTGCATTAATAGTAGTACCAATTACCAAAATTCCGTTAGTAGATAACATTTCTTTCATCAATTTTAAAACCTTAATTGCTTCTTCATAAGGAAATAAATGTATTAATGCAATCGCAACAATCACATCAAACTTTTCTCCTTCAAGGTGATAATCTAGAATATTTTTATTGATAACCTTAACTTTCGGATACTTTTTTCTTATTATTTCACACAAATTTTCTGATAGTTCAATCGTCGTAATATCAAATTTTTCATTATATTTTGATAAGATTCCTAAATTTCTGCCATTTCCCGGGCCAATTTCTAAAACATTTAAGGCATCATACTTAGAAAGCGGGATCTTTTCATAAATGTTTAGCCAAAAGTCATCACCTATTTCATGTTTTCTATCATCATATTCTTGAGCTAAAATATTATAAGCTTTTCTATTTACTTCAATATAATTAACCATATAATAACCTCCATTTTAAATTTTTTATTTAATAATTAAAAAAGACCAATCAAAGAAGAAAGGTCTTAATATCTAAATTAGTTTAAAGAATCTTTTAATTTTGATCCAGCTTTGAATGATGCAACAGTCTTAGCAGGAATATGTAATGGTTCTTTAGTTAATGGATTAATACCATCTCTAGCTTCACGTTTTTTAGCAGTGAATGTACCAAAACCAACTAAACTTACTCTTCCTTCTTTTTTTAGACCTTCAACAACGCCTTCAACAAAAGCATCTAATGCACGAGCAGCATCAGCTTTTGTTAAACCAGCTTTGGCAGCCATAAATTCTACTAATTCAGTTTTTCCCATAATTATTGTCCTCCTATTTATAAAATGTAATTATGTCATAAGGACTACAATCCTTACATATAGAATTTAGCACAGTTTATAGGCATAAATCAAGGTATTTTATGCTATTTTCCCTACTTTTAGGTCTTTTTAGGACATTTTATTCTAATTTATGATTCTTATTTATTGTAATTTATAATATATGGATCATTAGCTGTCCCAATTCCGCCAGTTATTTCAACATCGGCCTTTAAATTAATAACAGGGCGGACACCAAGGTTGCCGTTAACCCACGTGTTGTTAAGCCAGCCGTTGCTATGCTGAGCCCACTCAACAGCGTGGCCGTACCAAGCGCTGAAATTAGAAGGCGACATTGTCCAGTAATGATTCGTAGAGTATGCCCAACTTAATTTATTTAAGTGTTTAACATCAATTCCGGCAAATACTAGTTCATCATATGTTACTAAACCTACTGGGTAATTAAGTGCTTGGTTTCCATCTACTGTTCTTGTTTCGCCATCACTTTTTGCTGTTGTATACATATCTCTATCTGTGTTGGCACAATTAAATGTTGCTGTATCACTTGCATATCTTCCATATGGAGCAAATCTAGTATCTTTATCTGTTTGAATTCCATTTCCACCACTATTACTATAAAGACTGCGGTCCCCACAGAAACCTACGGAAGTCGAAATATAATTTAAATATTCTTTATCTGCAATACTGGTTTTGTACCATGAATCTACTGCTGTTTTGATTACTGAATCATTTGTATTAGCATGAACTTCATCAAAATTTTCTGCATCTACATCACCATACATATAACCTACATACGCTGGATTATTATATTCACTATTAAACTGATAATTTATCATATTTATTGACTGAGTTGTACCTGTGGCATTTTTCTCTTCTCCATTATAAAGTAACCTAATTGAACCATCACCATTGATTCTTACGATTTGCCAATAAAACCCCGCAAAGTAAACATTATTATTTTTGACATTACCTCTATAATAATAGGTTGTACCATAATCATCAATTCCAGCATATAAACCTTTATCTGATTTATCACTCTCTAGCTCACTCTCAGTTAAAGTATTAACCGTCAACGTATAAGTATTACTTGCATATTCTATACCATTCCATTTTGATTTTGTACTAGTGGTTACAGCATTTATTATTTCATATAATGTAACTCCTCCGTTATTAGTAGAAGTATACAGCTTTTTAGTAGCAGTATTATAGCCAATACTTTCCGCTGAATAATAATAATGTGTATCTCCTCCAAAAGTTAAAGTCGAAGGATCAACAGATTGCATATTACTTAAAGCATATCTACCGGTTTCACTATTAAATATTTTCGTTGTATAAACACGCATTTTTGTATCATTTACTGTTAAGTCACTAGTAGCATCATCACTATTAATTGCAGATTCTGCTATTTTTACAACGGTTCTAGTTTGGTTTGTTTCTCCAGTCTTTTCCATCCACTTAATAATTGGGGCCGTATTTGTTACTGTATAAGTACCATCACCATTATCTGTTATACTTGAACTTTCTTTAGCTTTAATCTTTTCAATTGCCAAACTTGGTGTTGTTTGATATTCATTAGCAAATATTGCATCATGCAACTTAGTATATCCAGCATTAACTGGTGTATAGGTACTAGGTGAGGCACTTACTATAATTTTAGAAATAAAAGTTTTGGCTTCATTATTTAAATCTTCCATCGTAGTATCTTCATCAATCCACAATCTTAATGAAAAATCTTCACTATCTCCGCTACTTAAATTTCCTTTAAATAAAGTTCTTGATTCTACGCTATCACCATTTTTAGTGGTTGTACTCTCATAATCACTAAGCTTTTGAATACTTTCACTATTTAATAAAACGTCAACAAACTTACTATCCAAAGTACTGCCATTTAATATTTCTAAATTAACACTATAACTAGCAAAAATGCTACAAGTATTAGTTACCGTAAAACTGTATGGAACTAAAGATTTTCCTTTCTCGGTTGAAATAGGATAAGCATTTGCCAAATTAATATTATTTTTTTCATCACTAAGAGAAATATCAAAGCAACCAGTATTAGCAGTATTAACATTCTCAGCAGCAATATTTTGATTCCATAAAGCATAAGAAACACCAACACTAACTAAGACAACCAATACTAATGATGTTGCTATTAATAAAATATATTTATTTTTCATACGTAACCTCTCTATTTTATTATTACCAAAGATAAAATAAATATGCCCAAGCGTCAGGTTTGCATTAAGTATACTTTTCATAGAGTTTCTAACTCTATGAAAAATGCCGAAATTACTAAAGAAAAAAGATATTTGACTACAATTTTGACTATTAATTATTTCTGTTCTTTTATAAGTGGATAATTAATTCTTTAAGGAATTATCAAGAATTTCAACTCTTTTTAATGACTATTATTTTGACTACAAATTATTAAAAAAATTAGTTAAAAGTTTACCAAAACTATATAAAATATGATAAAATTACAGTATAAGTTAAAATAAAGAGGCTAAAATATGTGTTCATAGAGTTAGAAACTCTATGAATATTTTTTTAATATTTATTATGATCAATAAAAACAAAAATATACAAAAAAACTGTTTCAATATTTTTGAAACAAGTTTTATACAAACAACAACATTTTTTATAACACAATAGCAATTAAATTGTTTGCACCTTTGTTTACAATCTTAGTAACGGTTTGACTAAGTTTATAGCGCGTATTTTCAGGCATAATAGAAAGTTTAGCTTGAATTCCTTCTTGAACAATGGTATCAAGACTTCGTCCAAAAATTTCACTCTTCCAAATACTTGCTGGATCGGTTGAATAATCTTTCATTATATAATCTATCAATTCTTTACTTTGCAATTCACTACCAATAATTGGTTCAAAAGTAGATGCCACATCAACCTTCATTAAATGGATTGATGAAGCAACAGCACGCAATTTAACTCCATATCTACTTCCCTGCTTAATAACTTCTGGGGTATCTAACTTCATATCTTTTAAACTTGGATACACAATTCCATAACCAGTTGATTTAGCCTGTTTTAATGCACTTCTAATTCCTTCTAGTTCCTCTTTATTATCTTTGTAAGTCGCAAACACTTTTAACATCGAAGCTTTAGTATTTACTTCACTACCTATAAATTCATTTAAAGTAGCATTATAAAGTTCATCAGAAGAATCTAAATTAACCATAACTGTACCAGTACCACTATCAAGTTTGCTAATATAAGCTTTATTTATATACTTAGAATTTTCAAAATATTTAATTAAATTATCAACATCTTTTAATTTTTTAATTTCCAAAGTACTATTTCTAATCAATTCTAAATAGTGTTTTTTAATATCATTTTTATTGTCTAAAATTGATACCCATTCAGGAATAGAAAATTCTATATCTAATACAGGATATTCATAAAGAGCAGTTTTTAAAACTTCATATATGTCAGCTTCACGCATATCTAAAACGGATAATGGTAAAACAGGAACATCATAATTAGACTTAATTTCATTAGCAATTGATAACGCAGCATCACTTTTTGGATTTTTAGTATTTAAAATAACAATAAAAGGTTTCCCTATACTTTTTAATTCATTAATAACCCGAGATTCAGCTTCTACATAATCATTTCTTTTTAAATCGCCAATTGAGCCATCAGTAGTAACAACAATACCAATAGTCGAGTGATCTTTAATTACTTTTTCAGTTCCGATCGAGGCAGCTTCACTAAAGCTTATAGCTTCATTAAACCATGGCGTTAAAACCATACGTGGATTACCATTTTCATCTTCATAACCGGTTGCATTTGGAATAACATAGCCAACACAATCAATTAATTTAACATTACAACTAAAATCCTCAATTTTTATCTCAGCTCCATTGCTAGGAACGAATTTAGGTTCTGTTGTCATAATATTTTTGCCACCAGCACTTTGTGGTATCTCATCTAAACAACGTTTTTTTAAGTTTTCATCTTCAATATTAGGTACAATTAGATTTTCAATAAATTTTTTAATAAAAGTTGATTTACCTGTACGTACAGCCCCAACTACGCCTAAATAAATATCCCCATTTCCTCGGGTTGCTAAAGGTACAATTATATTATCTTTCATTCTTTTACTCTCTTTCCTATTTCATTTTATGTTTTTAGAGTATTAATAGAACAAAATAAGCCATTTTAAAAGACCAAATTAGCAATTTGATCTCTTTACAATTTAAATAACAATTCAATAAATTCTGTTATATAGCTAGAAAAAAGAAAAACTATCCATGTTGCAATTATTAAAAACGGTCCGAATGGAATTTCTCGTTCTTTTTCTTTAATAAGATAAAATAATGCCACTGGTAAAGCTAGAAAGCTACCAATTACAATACTTATAAACGACAATCTGTAACCTAAAACCGCCCCTATAAAGAAACACAATTTAATGTCGCCACCACCCAAAGACTCTCTTTTAAAGACAGCATCGCCAATTAATTTTATAAACAAGAAAAACAAAAATAATAGAATACCACTTAATAAAGAAGTTCCAAAACCCATAAAATTATTTTTTAAATAATTTAAAAACAAGACTAATAGACTACCAACAATCAATGGTTCATCTAAAATTATTAAGTAATTAAAATCACTAATCGAAATAATTACGACCAAACTAGCAATAACTAAGCAAATTAAAAAGTCATATGTAAAACCAAAATAAAGAAAAGAAAACAAGTAAAACAAGCCTGTAATTAATTCTACTGCTGGATACCACCACGATATCTTGGTATGACACTTCCGACATTTTCCACCTTGGAAAATAAAAGACAATAAGGGAATCAATTCATACCATGCTAATTCATGATTACATACCTCACAATGACTACGTGGCCTCACTATTGATTTATTATTAGAAAGACGATGAGCCACAACATTAAAGAAGGAACCCATAATTGTTCCAACTATAAAAATATAAACTGCATAAATTACCATTTTTATCCCCCTTGTACCTGATTATACATTTCAAACATTGGCACTAAAATTGAAATAATAATCGCCCCAACAACAACTGCTAAGAAAACAATCGTTAATGGCTCAATAAAACTCTTAATATTATTAACCATTGAAGCATGTTGTTCTTGATAATAATGACTAACACGATCCATCATTTCAGCTAATTCACCAGTTGACTCGCCAGTTACAATCATATTATAGGCAACATCAGGAACAGCCCAGTGATTTTTAAAGGCCTTTGAAATTTTATCACCAACAACTATATTATTGATGGTTGCGTACATTATTTCCTTATAGATTTCATTATTAGTTATTTTACTTAAAATTTCTACACTTTGAGTGATATAAACATTATTTTTTAGCAAAGAAGCAAAAGTTTTTGTAAATATAGCTATTTCATTATAAATGATAATATCTTTTATTACAGGAATATGCATCAAAGTAACTTGAACACTACGTCTAAAAGCCTTTATCTTTTTATAAGCCAAAGCAAAAGCAACAATGGTCATAATTATAATCAAACCCAAAATCCAAGCTTTTGTTTTTAAAAAACGACTTGCTGCTAAGACAACGGCGGTAAGACCACTAACGGTTACACCGTTTTCAGTATATATATCTTCAAATTGAGGAACAACATAAACTATAATAAACACAACAACACAAATAGCAAAAATAATTACAATAACGGGATAGGTCATAGCATTAATCATTTGTTTTCTAGTTGTTTCCATTTCAGTATAATAATTTGCCATATCATCCAAAGTTGCCTCTAAATCACCAGTTGCCTCCGCAGCTTTTAACATATTAATTAACAATGGTGGAAACTTAGAACCTTGTTTTTCTAAAGCAGAAGAAAAAGAATTTCCCATTGTAAGTTCATATGCAATAGCTTGCATTGTAATTTTTTTATCTTTTTGCTTATTATATTGATTTATTAAAATTTTAATAGCGTCATTTAAAGTAATACCAGCTTTAATATAAGTTGAAAGTTGAGTTAACCAAAATATTAAATCTTTAGTACCCCATTTACTTCCAACAACTGACGAATCACCATAAATAAAATCTATAAGTTTATTATTTTCGATTTTATAAACTTCAACACCTTCATTTAACAAAAATGAATTAACATCCATTTTAGACAAAGCGGTAAAATTTCCATATTCAATTTTTCCATCTAAATTTTTTATTTTATACCTATAAACTTTTGCCTGTGTTGCTCTCGTCGCATCTGGTTGTTGCAATTCTAATTGCAATTTTCTTCTTTCTTCTTCAAGTTTCAAAACTTCTCGCTGTGTAATACCTAAAACATCTTTGGCTTTTTTTAAAAATTGCTCTAATGGATCTTCTTTTTTTTCTTTTCGTTTAGACATAAATTTGCTTTGTTGATACGCATCATCAACGCTTCTGGATGAAGCATCAAACAGAAAAGATACTCCTCGCCATGCTAAGTAAAAAATATTAAGCAAACTCAAAAAAAATTCTGTTGCCCCAAGCGATATCCAATAAAATAGTTTAAACTCTTTTTTCTTTGACTTACTATCCGTCATACTATCACCTATTATCCATATTATAGCAAATTAAATTTAATAATAAAATAGTTTTATTTTTAATACATATATGCTAAAGAAATATTTTTTAAATTTAACATATAATATATTGTGGTGATATTATGTATCCAAATAGTTTTAACACTTTATCTTTAGGTAAAATAATAAGTGGAATATCCAAAACATTAAATCTTGTGAACCAAGCCATTCCTCTTTATAAACAAGTAAAACCTATAATTAATAATGCTGGCAGTATTCTTACTATCTTTAAAGAATTCAATAAAAATGATAACTCAATTTCTAATTCAAACCAAAAAAATACTAGTCTTACAACTAGTAGTTCAAAAACAAATTACAGCCCTAAGAATAATAGCATAACCAATACTCTTACTTTTTTTCAATAATCAATTGGCTTAATTCTTCCTTAGTAGTTAGCAATTCAGCTTTTTTATTTTCATTTGTACTTTCTTCCATATTTTTAAGAATTTCTTCTACTCTATTCAAAAGATACAAATAATACTCTTTCTTATCTTCTTTAACAAGACCATATTTTAATTCTTTATCCGTTAACATTCTAATTTTAGTCTTTTCAAATAAACAAACTACATACCAGAAACCATTTTCATATACTGTCGTCTCATCAATTAATGAAAATCCTAACTTTATAACTTCTTTACGTAACAAGAATAAATCATTATTAGACTGCAAGACAAGTTTATTTATACTTTGCATTTTAACCGGATTATTTAAAATTTGTAAAATTGTCGATGTTCCCATGCCACTAATGATTACAGTATTTATTTTTGCTGTATCAACACCATTTAAACCATCAGTTAGTATAAGCGGAATATTTAATGAAGACGCTTCTACATTTCTTCTTGCCACATCCAAGGCACTTTTTTTAATATCCGTTAAAATAATAGAATTAACTAAATGATTTTGTACTAAATATATTCCTAAATAACCGTGATCAGCTCCTATATCAACAGCATTATCACGCTTATTTATATAATTGGCAATTGCCCTTAATCTTGCTTTTAACATTAGTCAGACAAAAAATCCTTTAGTTTTTTAGCACGTGATGGATGTCTTAGCTTTCTTAAAGCTTTAGCTTCAATTTGTCTAATTCTTTCTCTAGTAACATTAAATTTTTTACCAACTTCTTCTAGAGTATGACTTGTACCGTCAACTAACCCAAAGCGTAATTCTAAAACTTCTTGTTCTCTTTCTTGTAAAGTTAATAAGACACTCTTTATTTCTTCTTTTAAAATTTCATTTGTTGCATATTCTTCTGGTGACATAGATAATTCATCCTTTATAAAATCGCCTAAATGTGAATCATCTTCTTCGCCTATTGGAGTTTCTAAAGAAACTGGATCTTGACTAATCTTAATTACTTCTCTTACTTTTTCAACTGTAATTCCCATTTTCTTAGCAATTTCTTCTTCTGTTGGTTCACGGTTTAACTCTAGAGTCATTTGACGTTGAATACGAGCCATCTTATTAATAGTCTCAACCATATGAACAGGAACTCTAATTGTACGAGCTTGATCGGCTAATGCACGGGTAATAGCTTGTCTAATCCACCATGTTGCATAAGTCGAAAACTTAAAGCCCTTATCATAATCAAACTTTTCAACGGCTTTCATTAAACCAATATTACCTTCTTGAATAAGATCTAAGAATAATAAACCACGACCAACATATCTTTTGGCAATAGAAACAACTAAACGTAAATTTGACTCAGCTAATATTCTCTTAGCCTCAGCATCGCCACCAGCAGCAGCAATAGAATACTTCATTTCTTCTTCCATTGTTAACAAAGGAATTTTACCTATTTCTTTTAAGTACATACGAACAGGATCATTAATATTAACATCTTTAGTTAATTCTTCATCACTTAAAACTAATTCTTCAGCGCTATTACCACCAGCAGTTGAATTACCAGAAGGATCTTCATCGCTAACAATTTCAATTTGATTATCTATTAAATTATTATATAGCTCATCTAAATCATCAGCATCAAGTTCTAAGCCTTTTAAATGTTCAGCCAATACTTCATAAGTTATAAAACCTTGCTTTTTACCTAGCTCTATTAATTCTCTTTCTCTATCTTTTAATGTCTTCACTTCAGCAATTTGTTTATTACCCTTCTCTACTTCAACCTTAACATTAGTTTCTTCTTTGGTAACTTCTTCTTTTTTTACAGTAGACGTTGCTTTCTTTTTTGATTTAGGTGTAGATTTTACATCTTTTAATACTACTTTCTTTTCACTTAAATCTTTGTAAAGAATTTTTACATCTTTCGGTGTCAAATTATATTTTTTTACAATATTAGCTATATCTTCATAACTAACAAAATTTTTACTTTCATTAATCCCCATTAATTCTTCTAAAACGACTTGAAGTTCATTACTCTTCATCTTACCCTACACTTCCTTTTTTTATTTCTCTAATTCTATTAGCAATTTCTAATTTCTTACTTCTATCTAATTCTTTTCTTAATTCTTGTTGCAATCTTTCAATATCTATTTTATCTTTCTGCTTTTTATAATTTTTTATACATAATAGAAAATTATCATCACTTACTTCTTCTTCATCTTGAATTATTTCTAAAACTTTATTATTTAATTCTTCATTCAAAGAAATATAACTAATAAAGTCAGCTGGACATATATTATAATTCTTATTCACAAAATATACAATCTCATTAGCAATACTTCTATAAATTTTATTGGGAAAAAAGCCTATTTTTTCCTGATAGATGATAACATATTTTCTATCATTTAACATATAATACAAGATTTTTTTAGATATCCTATCTAAAATATTTTCTGACTCTATTTCTTTTACTGGCTGTTTAAAAACTTCTTTTGTTAGCGGTACTAATTTTACTAATTCATTTAGTCTTTCTTTTAATACTTCCTTATCAAAATCAACACTATTAGCTAACTTTGTTAAAGCTACTTCTCTAGCAATAGCATCTGGCATATCTTTTATGCTTTCCAAAGCATCATTAATATATCCAGTTAATTCAACACTATTCTCTACATTTATATCTGCTTTTTTAGCACTTAACTTAAAATCAAAGAAGGAAATGGCATTATCCACATTTTTCATATAAGACTCTATGCCATAACTTAAAATATATTCATCTGGATCTTTTTTTAAACTTATTCTAACAACTTCAACATTAATTCCGGCCTTAATAAGTATTTCTCCATTTTTTAAGGTAGCCGTTGCGCCCGCACTATCTCCATCTAAAGCTAAAATCACGCTACAACGTAGAGCTTTAATTAAATTTACTTGTTCATTAGTTAAAGCCGTTCCCATTAGGGCTACAACATTTTTTACACCATTAATATAAATTCGAATGGCATCCATTTGACCTTCTACTATAATTAATTTACCAAGTCTTTTTGCTTCCTCTCTTGCTAAATGATAATTATATAGGAAATCACCTTTTTTATAAATATAAGTTTCTTTAGTATTTATATATTTAGCTAACTCTTCGCCACGGTAAATACGAGCAGAATATCCTACAATATGTCCTTTATCATCATAAAGAGGAAAAGTTATACGACCACGAAAAACATCATAATAATCTGTACCATTCGCCCCACTAAGGCCAAGATTTAATAAAGTATCAATTTGATAACCTTTTTTTTGAAGTAATGTCGTTAAAACATTTTTCTCATCAGTTGATACGCCAATTCTAAACTCCTTAATATTCTCATCATTTAAGCCACGTTTATGTAAATATTCTTTCGCTAATAAACCACTTTTGGTATTAATATTATTTTCATAATATTTATTTACCAAATCCATCAAATCGTATTCTTTTTGATATTTATAAACTATTTCTTGTTTTACTGCGCCGGCTAAATTATAGCCAATTTTTTCAGCTACAATTCTAACTGCCTCACCAAAAGAAACATGCTCATAATTTTCTACAAAGGTAAAAACATTTCCTGCCGCCCCGCAAGAAAAACATTTATAAATTTGTTTTGATGTCGAAATACTCATACTAGGTAAATGGTCATCGTGAAATGGACAAACACATTTATAATCTTTTCCTTTTAAAGTTACAGGAATATAACTAGAAATAATATCAACTATATTACACGCTTTACGTATTGCATTTATATCTTCTTCTTTGACCATTACCATAAATTATCCCTCTATTTATATATATTCTAGGTACAAGGCCAATTTCCTCTAAAAATTTCAAAAAAATTGTAAAAAATGTCATTTTTTTACAATTTATTGCATATTTAAATAATTTTTTAGCTTTTTTTAGCTACAAAAACATATTGCTCTTTTGTATTAATCAAATCACACGTCACTAAAATAATATCACCTTCTAAAGCTAATGGTAATTTTTTTTGCTTTTTATATCTTTTAATAATTTGATACCATCCCTGATAATCACCATAATGAATTTCAAAAATATCATTTACTACTAATTTTTTTAAATTATTAAAATAGTTTTTCAAATTGGTGCCTGAATGTCCTAAAATCACCAGCGGCTCATAATTATATATCATTAAACCATCATCTAGATTATTTTCACTACTATCCATTAAATAAAGTGGCATTAAAAGATTTATTTTAGGAATATTTATATACATAGACTCATGATTTTCAACATCAACTGTCCTTCTTAAAGCATCTAAATTTTCTGTTCTTTTAATATTAATTATCACTAATACAGCTAAAGATGACAAAAAGAAAAGAGTGATTAATCTAACGCCAAACGCTAAATTTTTTATAAACAAAACTAAAAACCAAACTTTCTATTAACAACAAAGGCCATAAATTACAATTTCGTCCTGTATTTGGAATAAAAATTTCTTCAGTGGATAAATTATCTTTTGATGTATAAACAAAATAAGTACTTGTATCACCTGTCAAGTCGAAACTAACGTTATGAACATCTAAATCGTAACCTTCAATATCCTTTGCGTGAATTTCATGATAACCAAAGGTTGTTATAAATTCGCCAATTCCATCAGATGTGTATATACAATAATCTTTATCTAACCAAACTTCCGTATCTTTGTTGGTATAAATTTTAACTTTAAAGGTTCTCAATTCACTTTCAAACTTAAAATTATATTTATCTTCTTGACTATCAAAATTAATTGTTCGTGTTAAAAACGATTTATATTTATTATCATCTATTAAAGCCGTTACTTCATAAGTTCCAGGTTCTAACCAAAGCATGGCATTTCCATTTTTATCCGTCCATGCCGAGTAATTTTTATTACCTGATATCAATTTAATTTTAACATTATCTAAACTATTATTCTTATTATCATGCAAATTTATAATTACTTTACTCCTTAAATAGTTTAAATAAATTTCTAAATCTTTGCTATCATTTGATAAATCGACACTATAAACTTTATCATCATGCCGTACATTAAAAGAATTAGAAATCATCTTAACTTTATAATTCATTCTTGCCAGGTAATTAATAATAATTTCATCATTATCAAAAGGTACCATTAATTGTTTAACTAAATTATCATTTTCATCATACAAACCAAAAATTGTTTTACCATCAATTGTTGTGTTTTCATCTTTATTGCTATTGAACTTAATATGTAAATTCGAAAACAAACTAATAATATTTATATTTTTTTGTAGTAATGGTAAGCCATTGTTTTCTAAGTATCTGGCATAACTACTACGATTAGAGGTTACTATTTTAAAATAGTTTTCTTGACCACTAATAAGCTGGTAATCTAAGTTTGTTTGGCCAACCTTTATTTCATAATAATCGGTATTTTCTTTAACATTTTCATCCATATTAGAAATACTATAATACTTTTTAGGAACCTCAAATACCTCATTAATATTCATTTCATAATCAGTTGTTGCCAAATCATTTAAATAAGTACTCACTTCATCTTTAAGTTCTGTTATCTCTTTTTCATACACATCATATTTTGTCCGACCATAATCTAAAGAAAAATAGACTCTTTCCTCCCCAAGAAGAACCTCATAAATCAAATATTGTGTAATTGCATACCATTTAACATCTGTTCTACCTTGATAACCATAACCG
Source organism: uncultured Bacilli bacterium (assembly GCA_934095865.1). Lineage (GTDB taxonomy): Bacteria > Bacillota_I > Bacilli_A > RF39 > UBA660 > CAG-605. The sequence goes on along the minus strand of CAKOKU010000005.1, from coordinate 1,374 downwards.
AAATAAGCATACATATTAATTCTTTTAAAGTCATCAAGCTCAATATCATTAGGTGCCTCTTCTATTTCATAAAAATATTTAGATTCATAGTAAGTAGATGCTAAAGGATCTAAAACATACATAAGATGATTATTTTCAGGATTATAAAGTGGAGCACATTCAAAATATCTATGGTTACCACCATTATCCACTACTACCAAACTAAGATTTTCAATACCGCTAGCATTTACTATACTAATATTTAAAAAAACAAACGCTAAGCTAAAGAACGCTAATAATTTTAATTTCATAAAAAAACTCCCTATCTAGAAGACTAATAAAATAGCCTTCATTTATTAATATTGGGAGTTTCTTTTATATTTCCTTTAAAAATTTATTACTTTTTTGATTTTCTTGGATTTTCTTTACTTTTAGTATACTTAAATGCTAATTATTTTCTTTTTTAAAAAATTTATCATGTAACCCATTAAAACTAGTATGTAAATACTTTTTGGCTACATCACTTCCTGGATATTTCAAAAATTCACTATATAACCTAAGAATATCTGGATTTTCATAAGAATTACGTAAATTTTGATTTTTGTCTATATCATATAAACTTAACCCTCTTTTTTCCCTTGTTTCTTTTAAATGAGCAAGATTTATAAGACTTTGGCCACCGCCACCAACACAGCCATTCGGACAATTCATCACCTCAATCATCAAATATTCATCTTTATGCTCAAGTAACTTTTCTAAGGCAGGCATTCCATAAACTGAGGCTACCTTATAAACTTGGTCATTTATAGTAATATTAGCTACTTTAGTATTTTCAAAAGTACAAAGTGGCTCTAAAAGTAAGAAGTCACTAGGAGCGTGCTTACCAGTTAAATAAAAATAAAGGGTTCTTAGGGCAGCTTGTAAAACACCACCACTCGTACCAAATATGGTCCCAGCCCCACTTCCTTCACTCATTATATTATCAAATGAACATTTATCACAATCATTAAAATCAATATTTAATTCATTTAAGATATACTTTAATTCTCTAGTTGTAATAACTAAATCAATATCTTTAAAATCATTAGTTTTTATCTCCAATTTTTTAGCAGTACAAGGTGCTAACATCACATTTATTATCTTTTTATTATTCTTATTTCTAAAGAAAAAATTATTAATTATTGAACCTTGCATCATTATTGGACTTTTTGTTGAAGAAAGATTTCCTAGTAATTCTTCATGATAAATTTCACAATATTTAACCCAAGAAGGACAACAAGACGTAAACAATGGTAAATGCTCTTTTTTATTAATTCTTTCAACTAATTCCATAGCTTCTTCCATAATTGTCAAATCAGCACCATAAGTCAAATCGAAAACATAATCAAAGCCGCA
>CAKOKU010000004.1 GCA_934095865.1 uncultured Bacilli bacterium | reverse complement strand
ATATAGACTAGGTTATCGTATATAAATTATATATGGTAATCTAGTCTTTTTTTGTTTTGTTTAGTTATCGTTTTCGGGGGTTACTTTCAAAATAACTACATTAGCGGCAGCAATCAATGAAGGAGTTGTTAATCTTTTTACTGATACTTTTTATGATTCTGGTAAAGTTAATGTTGATGGTGCTACTATTCATTGTTGGAAGGGTGGTGGCCATGGAGCTCAGACTTTCTTAAATGTTGTTGAGAACTCATGCAACCCAGGGTTTGTTAATTTAGGTTTCCGCTTAGGTAAAGAAAAATTATTTAGTTATATTGATGCGTTTGGCTTTGGCGAAAAAACAGGCATTGATTTAACTGGCGAAGCAACGGGAATAATATTTGATTTAAATAAAGTTGGTAATGTCGAGTTGGCAACAACAGCCTTTGGCCAGGGAGTTTCAGTGACACCAATCCAACAAGTAAGAAGCGTTTCAGCAGCTGTGAATGGTGGTACTTTATATCAACCATATATTGTTCAAAAAATAGAGGATAGTACAACCAAAGATGTTATTAAAAATAATGAACCGGTAAAAATAAGACAAGTAATAACAGAAGAATCGTCGAAACTTGTACGCTTTGCTTTGGAAAATGTTGTCGCTCATGGCTCTGGACGCAATGCTTATATTGAAAATTACCGCATTGGTGGTAAAACAGGAACAGCTCAAAAAGTAAATAATGGGCGCTATATGGTGGGTAATTATATTGTGTCTTTTGTTGGCTTTATGCCTGCCGATGATCCAGAAATAGTCTTATATGTTGCCGTTGATAATCCTAAAGGAGTAAGCCAGTATGGTGGTGTAGTAGCAGCCCCTATTGCTAAGAATATCTTTTCTTCTTATATAGAAGTTAATAATATTAGTAAATCGACAGAGACTATACCTAAAGAATATAATTGGTTGGATACAAAGTATAGTATTCTTCCTAATGTAGTTGGTAAGACTATAAAAGAAGCTAATAGTATTTTAAAAGGATATAAGATTGAGTATTCAGGTACTGGTGATAAAGTTATCTATCAATCACCAAGTCCAGATTATTATGTAGCAGAGGCATCGACCGTTAAATTAATGTTAGGCGATTGACAAATTAAGTGTAAATCATCTATAATTACTACTTGAGAAGTTTTTTATATTGTATAATAATGACAGGGATGTGAAATTTTATGTTAATTTTAGCAAAAGCAGCAATGGCTTTAATGCTTGGTTTTATTTTATCAATTATAACTGGCGTTGTTTTAATTCCCCTTTTGCGTAAACTGCACTTTGGTCAAAGAGTTAGTTTGACTTTGGGAGAAAGACATTTAAAAAAGAACGGTACACCGACAATTGGCGGTTTAATATTTATTATTCCTACTATTGTTAGCTTACTACTTCTGTGGTTTCGCGGCAGTATTACAATGACATCTAACTTAATGATAGTCTTATTTGTGTTTATTAGTTATTCCTTATTAGGATTAGCTGATGATTTGATGAAAATTATATATAAGAATAATAAGGGTTTAAGTATTATGTTTAAGCTTCTTATGCAAACAGTTATTGCTCTAGTTTTCTTCTATATCTTTGTTCGTAATGGCCGTATACCAAAAATTGAAATAACAGCCTTAAATTTAAATATTTATTTAGGCTGGACTTATGGTTTATTTATCTTGTTCCTTTTAGTTGGTAGTTCTAATGCCGTTAATATAACGGATGGCTTAGATGGCTTAGCGGGTGGTTTATCAGCGATTGCTTTCTTGGCTTATGGCTTAATTGCATGGGGAACAACATGGATTTCTGGTTATCAAGAAATTGCTATTTTCTGCTTTGTTTTAGTCGGGGCCTTATTAGGATTTTTAGTTTTTAATACGCATCCAGCGAAAGTCTTTATGGGAGATACTGGCTCGTTAGCACTTGGTGGTACTTTAGCTGCTATTGCAATTGTAACACGTCACGAACTTTCTCTAGCCGTAGTTGGTGGGGTATTTGTGGTTGAAACTTTATCAAGTTTGATTCAAATAATTGCCATTAGAAAATTCCATCGTAAAATATTTAAAATGGCGCCCTTACATCATCATTTTGAAAAATTAGGTTGGGCTGAAAATGATATTGTTAAAATGTTTTGGATTATTGGCTTAATTTTAGCCATGTTAATGATTACATATAATGTATGGATTTAGTATAGATTTAGTTCTATACTTTTTTTGTTGATTTTAGTATAATAAAAAGGTAGAGTAAAGATAAAGGATAAGTGGGATAATGAAAGACGAAGATAAAGCAAAAGTTAATTTGTTAAAAATATTAAGTATGGATATGATAGATGCTGCTAAGAGCGGATACCCAGGTATAAGTTTAGGTGCTTCTAGTATTATATATACTTTATTTACTTATCATTTGAATATAGTAGCTTCGAATCCAGATTGGCTAGATCGTGATAGATTGGTTTTATCAGCGGCCCATTGTTCAGCTTTAGTGTACGCTAATATGTTTATGGCGGGATATGATATATCTTTAGATGATTTAAAACAGTACCGCAAGCTAGATAGTAAATTACCAGGTTTATTTGATATGTTAAAAACTAAGGGCGTTGATTTAACGACTGGCCCAGCTGGTTATGGTTTTAGCGCCGCTGTTGGGATGGCTATTGGTGAAAAATATTATCAAGGAGTTTTATCAAAGTATATTAAAAAGCAAAAATTACTTGACCATTATATTTATTGTGTAGTTAGCGATGGTGATGTTCAATCAGGAGCCCTTTTAGAGGCCGCTTCCTTGGCTGGTTTGTATAATTTAGGCAATTTAATTGTTATTTATGATTCAAATGGCATTATGATGGATACTAGTGTTGATAAAACTAGCATTGATGATGTATTAAAAAAGTTTTCTAGTATGGGTTGGCAAACTGATTATGTGGCGGAAGGAGATTCCGTAGATAAAATTGATAAGGCTATCAAAAGAGCTAAAAGAGTTGTAAATAAACCAAGTTTTATTGAAATAAAAACGGTTCTTGGTAAAGATTCTTTTAATCAAAATACTAGCGTTTGTCATGATCATCCTTTAACTAAAGATGATTTAGAGAATTTAAAACATAAGTATGGTTTTAGTAATGAAAAGTTTAATATTGATGAAAAAAGTTTAGAAGATTACCGAAAAAAAATTCAAAACCGTGTGAAAACTAAATATAAATTATGGAATGAATATCATGATGCTATGATAAAATATCCATCGGAAGAAATAAGAAAAATAGTTGCTTTTGCTGATAAGAAAGAATTGAATTTAGACTTTGATGTTAATAGCTTTAAGATTCAGTCAACATTCCAAGAAGAATTAATAGAATCTAATAATAAAATTTTAAATATAATTGCCAGTAGAACGCCTTATTTCTTGGGAGGAAGTGCAGATGCTTCTTCTATGTGTCGTGTAAACTTGAATAAAGAAGCTAATTTTAGTGCTAAGAATAACACTGGTAAGAATTTGCTTTTTGGTTGTCGTGAGGGGGCAATGAGTAGTATTTTGGCTGGTATAGCTAGTTATGGCTTTCATGTGTTTGGTGCAACAAACTTAAGATATGCTTATCAAGAATTAGATAATATTAAAATGGCGGCTTTGATGCATTTACCAGTTACTTATATATTTAGTCATGATGGTTTTAGTTTGGCTCGTGATGGTAGTGCGGTATCTAGTTTTGAAGTTCTTAACATTTTAAGAAGTATACCTTATTTAGATGTATACCGTCCGTGTGATATTAACGAAGTAATTGGTTGTTGGGGTAATATATTGCATAGTAAAAATACTAGTAGTTTGGTTTTAACTAGTGAAATTACGCATATTTTAAAGGGAAGTAATGCGTCTTTAGTTAACAAAGGAGCATATATTATTCGCCATGAAGAAACAACAGCTAGTGCGACTATTTTAAGCAGTGGCTATGATGTAACTTTAGCTTATGTTATTGCTGAAGAGTTAAAGAGCGAAGGTATTGATTTAAGAATTGTATCTGTTCCTTGTAAAAACATTTTTGATAAAGCAGAAAAAGCTTATAAAGATTCATTACTAGCAGGAAAAGTAATTGTAATAGAGTCTTCCACTGAAGATATTTGGTGTCGCTATGCGCCTTATGAAAATATTATTGGTATTTCAGAAGTACTTCCATGCGGCAGCGTATTAGATGCTACTAAAAAGTTAGGCTTTGATAAAGAAAGTGTTAAAAACAAAATTAAAACGATACTTACTTCAAAATAAAATGACTAGAGAAATCTAGTTTTTTTGATTTCATTTTTTCCTAGTAAAAATTAGAATAGTGTGGGATAATTAATTTATAGAATAGGAAAATATATGAATAATAGGGAAATTGATAGACAAAAAGAGCTAATTAAAAGAATTAAGTTAGGATATTCTAGTGAAGCTTTATGTTATGAATTTGGTGTTAATTTAAGAGGCCTACAAAAGCTTTTACTTGAGTTAAAAAATAGTGGAATCCCTTGGCAGAAAATATATAATGCAAATGGCGAATTTAATGTCGAATTAGATTCACAGCACTTTTTTGATGGAACGAGAATAAACTTAGCACCAGATGCTTCTTTTAAGGCATTAGTAGTATCAGATCTACACTTGGCAACAGAAAAAGAAGGCTTAGGGATACTTAATATGTTTTATGATTATTGTGCAAAACAAGGTATTAAGTTTATTGTTAATTGTGGCGATTTAATTAATGGTAGTTCGATTAGGCGAGTTAGTACTATTTCTAATTCTTATCAACAAGTAGAATACTTAGTAGAAAAGTATCCTTATGATGAAGCTATTACTAATATTGTTATTTTGGGGAATCATGATATTAATGGTTTTAGTGATAAGGGTAAGTATTATTTGCAACGACTTGCTAAAAGAAGACCAGATTTTAGCGTTAGTGGTATTGGGACGGGTAATATTTTACTTTTACAAGATAATATTTTATTGTATCATCCATTAACCAATAAAGACAGAACAATACCGGAAGCATCTTTGGTATTACTTGGGCATTCTCATAATTATAAAGTTGATTTACGAAAGAAAAATTGCACAAGAGTATATGTTCCAGCGTTATGTAAAAGTATACCTAGTCGCGTAGGAACACTACCATCAGGTCTATTAATGGAATGCTTTTTTAATAGTAAAGGTAAAATTGAAGTAGTGAATTTAGAACAGTTAACTTTTTTAAATGATAAACTTTATTCTTTATCTAAACAAGAGCTAGCACTAAAAAGAAGACTAACTATTTAGAATTAAGAAAAGTAATTTACTTAAATTATAAATTAAATTATAATAAGAAAACGAGGTGGCATGATGACTTACATTAAGGGAAAGATTAAACATATTATTTATGAAGCTGAAAGTGGCTATAAAGTTGGTTTGATACGTGTTAAAGAAACTGATGATGTCGAAACTGAAGATTTTTTAAATAAGACTTTAACTTTTACGGGCTATTTTCCAGAATTGTTGATTGATGATAATTATATTTTGTATGGAAATCTTGTTTATAAAGATAAATATGGTTATCAGTATAATGTTAATGATTTTAAAAGGGTAGAAGTAACGGGAAGAGAAGCTATCATTGAATTTTTAACAAGTGATTTGATTAAGGGATGTGGAGAGTCTACTGCTGTTAAAATTGTTGATACTTTAGGGGATGAGGCCCTAAAAAAGATAAAAGAAGATCCTTTAGTTTTGCTTAATGTCCCTAAGATGACGGAAAAGAAGGCCACAAAGATTTATAATTCATTAGTAGCAGTTTCTAATACAGATGAAATGCTTATTAAGTTAAAAGAAATGGGCTTTTCTATTAATGAAGCTTTAAGCATTATAAATAAGTATGGTAATAATGCCGTTAGTATTACCCTTGCTAATCCTTATTCCTTAATTGAATTAATAGATTTTGATAAATTAGATAATATTTATTTAAAAATGGGCTGTCCTGATTATGAATTACGTATAAAAAACTGTTTTATTCAGGTTTTAAAAACTTTAGAAATAAGACAAGGGGATACTTATTTTTATTTAGAAGAAGTAGTGGCTGGTTTAAAATCAATATATAATATTAATATAGATGATGATGCCGAAAAATATTTGGAAATGTTAAAAAATAATAATAGTGTTACGGTACTTAAAGAGCGAATCTATTTAACAACTACTTATAGAATGGAGAAAAATATAGCTGCCACTTTAGAAAAAATAGCTTCTTTACCTATCAGTGGCTTTAAAGTAGATGACTTTCAAACTGAAGTTAGTAAGTTACAAGATAAGATTAATGTTACTTATGATGCCAAACAGTTGATTGCAATAAAAAGTGCTCTTGAAAATAGAGTTACTATTATAACTGGTGGACCTGGAACTGGCAAAACAACGATTATTAAGGCTATTACTAGCTTATATATAAAAATGAATAATATTAAGTTAGATATGATAGATTTTACTATTGCTTTATTAGCACCTACTGGAAGGGCCGCTAAAAAGCTTAGTGAATCATCGGGATTGCCAGCTTCAACTATTCATAAATATTTAAAATGGAATAAAGAAACAAATGAATTTCAGGTAAATGAATTAAATAAAAACCATCAAAAATTGATTATTGTTGATGAAGTTAGTATGATTGATACCAATCTTTTTGATGCTTTACTTAAAGGCATAAATAGTAATATTCAACTAATTTTAGTCGGAGATAAAGATCAGTTACCATCAGTTGGACCAGGTTTGGTTCTACAAGATTTAATAAATAGTGATTTATTTACGTTTTGTCCACTAACTAATATTCATCGTCAAAGTGATAATTCTTATATTCCTTATTTGGCTGAAGAAATCAAAGAACACGATGTTTTAGAAAGCTTTTTAACTAAAAAAGATGATTATAATTTTTTAGAGATGGATAGCAATAGTATTAGAGAAAACATTAAAAAAATTTGTGAGTTATCAATTAATAAAGGCCTAACAGATAAAGATATTCAAGTATTAGCGCCCATGTATAAGGGAATTAATGGTATTGATAGTTTAAATGTTATTTTACGAGACCTATTTAATCCAGCATCACCTAATAAAAAAGAAGTGAAGATAGGTGAACTTACATATAGAGTTGGTGATAAGGTTTTGCAGTTAGTAAATGATCCAGATAATGGTATTTATAATGGTGATATTGGTTATATAAGAAGTATAGTATATACTGATGCAAGAAATAAATCTTTAGTAATTAATATTGATTTTGATAATAATTTAGTAGCTTTTAAAACTAGTGAAATGATAGCTGTTAAGCATGCTTATGCTATTTCGATTCACAAAGCTCAAGGTAGTGAATTTTTAAATGTCGTGATGCCAATAAGTAAAAGCTATTATAAGATGCTTTATAATAAATTAATTTACACTGGTGTTTCACGAGCTAAAAAGAGCCTGATTTTAGTAGGAGAAGCAAAAGCATTTTTGATGGCTGTTAACAATGATTATTCAACAAATAGAAAAACATCATTAAAAGAAATGCTAGAACAAGAATTTCTAAAAAAATAAAAATTATTAAAGTATAATAATAAATTTAATAAACCATACTACCTATTAGAAAGGATATTTATGAAAAGAATAATAGAAACTTCTTTAGGTATTGGTGTAGGTATTTTTTTATATAAAATATATGAGGCAAATATGGTTAAAAAGTATGAAGCCTTATTTAATGAAGTATTAGATGAAGAGTTATTTAAGTAGCATACGAATTGGTATGTTATTTTTCAAAATTAATAGGATTAAATAGTAGGAAAAAAAGAGAATTTATGTTATATTATATGGTGTTTAGAAAGGATGCTTATGGAAGAAAAAAATAAGAATAAAATAAATGTTAACAATGTTAATGAAGTAGTATCTTTGTCCAAGAAAATATTGCATCTTGTTTATATTATGATGATTGTTGGAATCATATTCTTAGCTACTTTAATTATTAAAGAGTGGGGTATTTTACATTTTATTGTAACGCTTTTAGGAGTAGCAACACCATTTTTTATTGGTTTTGTAATAGCTTGGCTATTTAATCCAATTGTTTGTAAACTAGAAAATAGAGGTTGGAAGCGAGGAATTGCTTGTATTGTTGTTTATCTGGCCTTTGTAGTTTGTTTATTTGCTTTTTTTGGAATGCTGATACCGACATTATACCGTCAACTTAATGAGTTAGTTGTATCATTTCCAAGCATTTTCAACACTTTAAAGAATTGGATAACAAATTTTTTAAATAACTTTAGTAGTAATGAAATGATTAATGTTGTCGAAATTGAAAACAATATTTTTAAAACTATTGAAAATTTTGCCACAGATATAGGCGAGAACTTACCAAGTATGTTAGTGAGTATGGCTGGTTCTTTAGTAAGTGGTTTAGGAACGTTTGGCGTTTCTTTAGTCGTAGGTATTTATTTATTGTTTGACTTTAATAATGTTACTAATCATCTTTTAAAATATATTCCTAAAAATCATAAAAACGAAACAAGAATGTTATTAAATGATGTTGGTAATGAACTTCGCAAATGTGTAAATGGAACACTTTTGGTGGCTTTTATGGTATTTGTTTGTGATTCAATTGGTTTTATGTTCGCTGGTTTAAAATCGCCAATTTTGTTTGGCCTTCTTTGTGGTATTACTGATTTAATTCCATATATTGGCCCATATATTGGTGGAGCGGCGGCCGTAATTGTTGGTTTTTCTCAAAATCCTATAATTGGTATAATAACCTTAATTGTTGCCATAGTTGTTCAATTGGTAGAAAATTATGTTTTACAGCCAGTTGTTATGAGTAAAACAATGCAATTGCATCCGGTTACTATTATTATTGGTTTGTTAATTTTTGGCCATTTCTTTGGCATTGTTGGTATGATTTTAGCAACACCAATTTTGTCTTTATTTAAAGTTTTATACCGCTTTTTAGCTAATAAATATAATTGGTTTAATAAAGATGTTTTTTAGAAAGTAGATTTATGAAAAGAAGTATAGGTATTCTTTTGTACCGTAAAATAGATGAAGAGTATCAAATTTTGTTAACTCATTTTGGTGGCCCTTATTGGGCTAAAAAAGATAAGGGAGCTTGGTCTTTACAAAAGGGATTGCAAGAGGCAGGTGAAACAGCTTTAGAAACTGCTGTTAGAGAAACAAGTGAAGAAACAAATTTACAGTTACAAAATGAAATTTCTTATCTAGCATCTAAGAAAGTTTCTAATAATAAATTAGTAATTATGTTTGCAAGCTATTTTGATGGATCAATTGAAAACTTTAAAAGTAATACTTTTTCTTTAGAATTTCCACCTAAGTCAGGGATTGTTAAAGAATATCCAGAAATGGATAAAGTTAACTGGGTTTCCCTTAAAGATGCCAAAGATTATATATGTCCATCTCAATTATTCTTCTTAGAACGCTTTGAGGATAAAATAAAAAATAATAAGTTACCACTTTAAAAGTGGTTTTTTTAGACTGTAAAATACAGATAAAATAAGCTATAATAAATTTAAGTTTAGTGCTTTTGAAAGGAATATATTATGTATGCAGATGTTTTAATTGAATATAATAATAAGACTGTTGATAAGACTTTTACGTATGAAATTCCTTTATCATTAAGAAATAAAGTTAAAGTTGGTATGCAAGTCCAAGTTCCTTTTAATAGAAAAACGATTTGTGGTTTTGTGGTAAAAATAAATGATAGCTTTGTTGGTGAGTATGAAGTTAAAAGTATTTGTAATATAGAGTGTGAAAACTTCATTTTAAACAAAGAATTATTAGAATTAGGAAAATGTTTAAAAAGCATTGCGTTGTGCAATCTTATTAGTGCTTATCAAGTAATGTTACCTAGTAGTTTAAAAATTAAAAAGAAAGATCATGATTATAATAAATATCAAACTTATTTGGAACTTGCTGTTACTAAGGATGAAATCATAAAATACTTAAATAATTGCAAATATTCTGGTCAAGTAGAAATTTTAAATGCCTTATTGAAAGAAAAAAATATTCTAAAAAACGGATATAATCCAAGTAGTGTTATGACTCTTTTAAATAAAAAGTATATTAAAGAAATTAAAAAGAGAGTATATAGACTTGATTATAGCAATATTAAAGTTACATTGTCGCCAACTTTAACAGAAGAGCAACAATTAGCCGTAGATAAAGTTACTTTTGATAATTACAAAACTTATTTACTATATGGGGTTACTGGTTCTGGCAAAACAGAAGTTTATATGGCTTTAATTGATAAAGTTTTAGCTTGTAAAAAAACTGCTTTGTTTTTAGTACCCGAAATATCACTAACTACGCAAATGATTGAGAGGCTATTAAAAAGATTTACTTCTAAAGTGGCCATTTTCCATAGTGGTTTATCTAATGGTGAAAAATATGATGAGTATGCTAAAATTTATAATGAAGAGGTTAAAATAGTAGTAGGAACAAGGAGCGCTATTTTTACACCATTAAAAAACATTGGTCTAATTATTTTAGATGAAGAACATAGTGAAACTTATAAGCAGGATAATATGCCAAGATATAATGCTATTGATATTGCTAAATGGCGCGCTAACTATAATAATTGTCCTTTAATACTAGGCAGCGCTACTCCTAATATAGAAGATATGGCTAAAGCTCAAAAGAATGTTTATGAACTCTTAACGTTAAACAAAAGAGTTGGACAATCATGTTTACCTAAAATTACATTAGTAAATATGCAAGAAGAAGTAAAATATAAGTCTAATATTAGTCAATTATTAAACATGAAGATAAAAGAGCGCCTTAATGCTCATGAACAAGTAATGCTATTATTAAATCGAAGAGGTTATTCTACTACGGTTAGTTGTTCAGCTTGTGGCTTTGTTTATAAATGTCCTCATTGTGATATAACACTTACGTATCATAAAACGAGTGGAACTCTACGGTGCCATTATTGCGGGTATACAGTATTAAAAAATACATTATGTCCAAAATGTGGGGAAGATGCCTTGAGTTATATGGGGCTTGGAACCGAAAAGTTAGAGTGGGAAATACAAAATCTTTTTCCAGAAGCTAAAATTTTAAGAATGGATGTTGATACAACAACTAAAAAAGGTGCTTATGAGAAATTAATAAATGATTTTTTTGATCAGAAATATGATATTATGGTTGGTACGCAAATGATAAGTAAGGGTCTTGATTTTCCCAAAGTCACTTTAGTTGGTATTATCAATGCTGATACTAGCCTAAATATTCCTGATTTTAGAAGTGGGGAAAGAACTTTTCAATTACTAAGTCAAGTAGCCGGCCGAGCTGGTAGAAGTTCAAACAATGGTGAAGTAATAATTCAAACATTTAATCCTGATAATTGTTATATGCAATTTGTCAAAAATAATGATTATATGAACTTTTATCAATATGAAATGCAATTTAGAAAAAACATTGGCTATCCACCTTATTATTATTTAATTAATATACTAGTAACAGGAAAGGCATTAGAAGAAATTTTAAAAGAAAGTCAAAAAATATTTGTTTATTTGCAAAACAATATAGATAAGTCCACTATGCTTTATGGACCCAATCCGGCTACTATGGCTAAAGTAAATAATATTTACCGTTATCAATTAATAATTAAGTACCGTTATGATAAGAATTTATTTAAAAGTTTGCAATATATTGATAATATGTACGCTACTAATCGTAAGATAAATGTAGATATTGATATGAATCCTGTTAAAATGTAAAAAAATATGGTATTTAAGCCATATTTTTAATTATGTTATTTACTAAAGTCGTATATTCGTTTTGAAGTTTTTGAACTTCTTCTTGGGTAGTAGCTTCAAAACGAAGAGTAATGTTAGGACCAGTATTACTACATCTAATTAAGGCCCAAGAAGTTGGAAATTTAATTCTGATACCATCAATAGTCAATGCTTCATAATTACGTTCCTTAGCATATTTAATTACTTCATCAATTACTTTAAATTTAATATTGTCATCAGCATGAATTTTAATTTCAGGGGTATTAAAATACTCCTTAATATCTAAAATATTTGATAAGGCCTTATTGCTATTGGATAGCATTTCTAGCATACGAAGCCCACTGTAAATTCCAGAATCGAATCCCTTAAAACGATCATTGAAAACTATATGCCCAGAATATTCTCCACCAAAAGGAATACTGTCTTGAATAATTTTAGCTCTAGTGTATGATGCTCCGGTTCTGTACATAATGCCTTCAGCATTAATATTTTTAGCTACATCTTCAAGTATTTTAGAACATTTTACATCATAAAGTATCCTTTTATCTTGCATTTTTGGGGTATAAAAAGACATAACTAAACATAGGAACTTATCAGCTGGCATTATATTACCTTTATTATCAACGAAACCAACTCTATCACCATCACCATCAAAAGCAATACCAACATCGGCTCCAATTTCTAATACTTTTTTTTGCAATTGTTCTAAATTTTTAGGTTCAGCAGGATCAGGATGATGATTTGGGAAAGTAGCATCACTAACATTATTTATCATTGTAATATTAAGATTAGAAAAGCATTTATAAATTTCTTCTGCAAACAATGATGTTGTTCCGTTGCCAGGGTCAATTACCACATTTATTTTTTTATCCCCCATGGTAATATTGTCTTTGTATAGGCTTTTATAATATGGGAAAATGTCTAAATTAGTTACTTTTCCTTGACCGGATAGAAATTTTTCAGCAAATGTATAATCACGAAAATCATAAATCTGCTTTCCACGGGCATTGCCTAGCTCGTCAAAAGAAAATTTAAAACCATTATCATCTTTGGGATTATGTGATGCAGTTATCATGATGCCAAAGGTATGGCATTTGTTTTGAGCAAATGACCACATAGGAGTTGTGCAAACGCCAAGATCAATAATATCAATTCCTGATTCGGTTAAACCTTTTAGTAATGATTCATGAAGTGAAGGCGATGAAAGACGGTTATCACGTCCTAAGACACATACATTTTGCTTATATTTTTCTTGAAGATAAGAACCATAACTTCTACCAATTTGATAGGCTCCTTCTTCATTTATTTCGGTAGGATAAACTCCTCTTATATCATATTCTCTAAATATCTTTTTTTCCATTTTCTATTATCACCACTTTAATCATAACAAATAATTTGTAAATAAACAAGTTGTGTGTTAAAATAGCTTTCGCTATTATTAAGGGGAGATAAATATGAATGAAAAGGAAAGACTAGAAAAGATAGAAGATATTATTGATCCAAGAAAAAGAATAGGCTCTAAAACCTTTAATTTTAATGACCACTATGAATATGTTAAGCTAACAAAAGATGATGAAGATTTCTTGGTGGCTAAAGCATTGACATCTGGCAACTCCTATGCCACTAATGTTTTAATGAAATATGTTTATACTTTGGCACGGGTTGAAGTTCAAAGTATGGTTACTTCCATGGATAATTATGCTGATTTAATCCAAGAAGGCATGGCTAATGTCTGGGAAAATCTAGCATTATACAATCCCAATTTAGATTGCACATTTCGCACTTGGGCTCATTATTTTATTAAAAAGCCTTTTTACAAATATTTAGCTTCTAGTGATTTTAGTATGTGCTTGACTACAAGATTTTTAAGTACTTATGGTATGGCTATCAAATTAGAAAGAGAGTGGCGAGAAAAGTATCATCGCAGTCTAACTGTTGCTGAAATTCAGGAGAAAGTTGGTGTTGGTAACAAAATGGCCATTGCAATATGGAGTGAATTAAAGGGAAGAATACCAATAGAAAATATTGGGGTAAACATGCCATGGTTTAGTGATTTAAATCTTGAAACACCTAATTTTAATGAACAGCAAATAGACATAATTTTAAAGGCATACTTGAATTCTAAAGAGTATGACATTTTAACTAGGTATCACGGTCTAAACGGTAGATCAAAAGAAAGCATTAAAGATATTGCTGCTAGCTATGGTGTTCATTGCAGCCGAGTGTATGAGATTTTTCGCTTTGCCATGAGTAAATTACAAAATTCCCGTGCTAAAGAAAAATTAAAAGAATTAAGATATAACGATTATATATCACCAGACAATCATTATATGCGAAAATTAACTAAAAGGTGAGAAAAATTAAGTAAAGAAATAAAAAAGACTTGTTAAATTTTAAGGAGTATTGTATAATTCTTTCTAGAAATCAGATGAAAAAAGACGAAAGTAAAAAATACTTTAAGCGAGTTGTCGGCTGGTGAAAGGACAATAAGAATATTTACTTTGAATCACTTTTGGATGTGCCTTTATGGCCGCAGTAATTGCGTTAAAATATTAAGTGTATGAGAATCTCATAAAATAAGGTGGTACCACGGATTTATTTCGCCCTTATATTATGAGATTTTTTCTTTTTAATCTGAATAGAGATGGAGGAATATTATGAAAAATTTTAAAAGTTTAGACAAAAGACCCGCTTGTGAAGTCGAAGCTGATATTTTAAAAAGCTGGGGTGGGGTAGTTAATATTTTGAACAGACAAAATGAAGTTCATGAAAAAGATGATAATTTTGTATTCTATGATGGTCCAGCATTTGCTAATGGTTTTCCTGGATTGCATCATATGGTTGCTAAGAATTTAAAAGATTCTATTTGCAAATATCATGCTATGAATGGTAAGAAAGTTTTACGTAAAGTTGGGTGGGATACTCATGGCTTGCCAATCGAAAATCATGTCGAGAAGAAATTAGGCATATCTTCTAAAAAAGAAATTTTGGCACTAGGCGTTGATAAATTCAATCAAGAATGCCGTAATAGTGTTGCTGAAAATGAGGCTGCTTTTACTAATCTTACTAGTAAAATGGGGCAATTTATTGATGTTGATCATCCATATCTTACTTATAAAAATGAGTATATTGAAACTGAATGGTGGATATTAAAGAAATTTTATGATGAAGGATATTTCTATGAAGGGACGAGAGTAGTACCTTATTGCCCTCATTGTGGTACTGGCCTTGCCACTCATGAAGTTGCTCAAGAGTATGTTAGTGAACAAACAACTACTTTATATGTTCCATTTAAAATAAAAAATAGTGATACTTATTTTTTAGCTTGGACAACTACACCTTGGACTTTATTAGCCAATGTGGCCCTTTGTGTAAATCCTAAAATGGAATATGTTAAAGTATTATGTAATGGTAAAAAATATATTGTTGCAGAAAGCCTATTAAGTAGTGTATTCCAAGATAACGAAGTTACAGTTTTGGAGAAATTTTTAGGCCAGGATTTAGAGTATACAGAGTATGAACAATTAATTCCTGAATTAGATGTTACAGGTAAGGCTTTCTTTGTTTGCTGTGATGAATATGTTACGGCAACAGATGGTACTGGTATTGTTCATATGGCTTCAGCTTTTGGTGTTGATGATGCCACTGTATGTGAAAAATATGGTGTTAGTATGCTAAATCCTGTTGGTAAAGATGGATGCTATAATGCAGGACCATGGAGTGGAAAATTTGTTTTTGATTGCACTGATGAGATTGTTAGTTACTTAAAAGAAAATGATAAATTGTTTAGAAAACAAAAGATTACACATGATTATCCACATTGCTGGAGATGTCATACTCCTTTAATTTATTATACAATGCCAAGTTATTATATAAAGGTTTCTGCTTTTAAAGATAAGTTAGTAGAAGCAAACTCTAAAGTTAATTGGTTTCCAGCTTATGTTGGCGAAAAAAGATTTGCTAATTGGTTAAGCAATGCGAAAGACTGGAATATTTCTCGTAGTCGTTTCTGGGGTTCACCAATTCCATTCTTTAAATGTGATTGTGGCCATAATGAAATGTTAGGTAGCATGGAGGAATTAAGAAGTAGAAGCATAAATAAGCTTGATGATAACTTAGATTTACATAAACCATATATTGATGAAGTTACTTTAAAATGTCCAAAATGTGGCGGGGTAATGCATCGTATTCCTGATGTACTTGATTGTTGGTTTGATTCTGGTTCAATGCCATTTGCCCAATATCATTATCCATTTGAAAATAAAGAACTATTTAAGAGTCAATTCCCTGCTGATTTTATTTGCGAAGGTATTGATCAAACAAGAGGTTGGTTCTATACATTACTTGTTATTTCTACTTTTGTTATGGGTTGCGCTCCTTATAAAAATGTTTTAGTAAATGATTTATTACTTGATAGCGAAGGCAAGAAAATGAGTAAGAGTAGGGGAAATATTGTTGAACCATTTGCAACCATTAAAGAATATGGTGCTGATACAGTAAGATTTTACCTACCTTATGTTTCTCCCGTTTGGACTCCTTTGAAATTTGACTTTGAAGGTTTAAAAGAAGTTCATTCTAAATTCTTTAACCCATTAAAAAATACTTACAATTTCTTTGCAATGTATGCGAATGCTGATAATATTGATATAGATGACTGTGATGTTTGCTATAATGATTTAGATTTAATTGATAAGTGGTTATTATCTAAATATAATACTTTAGTTAAAAATGTTAGAGCAGCTTTTGATGAATATGATTTAAATAAAGTAGTACACTATCTTACTTATTTTGTTAGTGAAGATTTATCAAATTGGTATATTAGACGTAACCGTAATAGATTCTGGGCTAGTGAACTTACTACTTCTAAAAAGGCAGTTTATAAAACAACTTATGATTGTCTAGTTGGTTTGGCCAAATTAATCGCACCAATTACTCCATATTTATCAGAAGAAATGTACCGTAATTTAACTAATGAAGAGTCTGTTCATTTAGCTAGTTATCCTGTTTGTCATGAAGAGATGATTAATGATGATATAGAATCACAAATGGATTTAGTACGTAATTTAATATCTTTAGGACGTAATGCTAGAGAAGATTCAAAAATAAAGGTTAGAATCCCATTAAATACTGTTATTATAGATGGCATTCTAAAAGAGAAGCTAGGTGATTTAGCAGTTCTTATTAAAGAAGAATTAAATGTTAAAAATTTAGAGTTCACTCATGATTTATCTAAATATATGAATTTAACTATTAAACCTAATTTTAGAGTAGCTGGTTCTATGTTTGGTAAAAATATTAAAACATATCAAGAATTGTTACTAGATTTAAGTGAAGCAGATAAATTAAAACTTAACAGCGGAGACTCACTAACCACTAATTTTATGGGCGAAGAACTTGTAATTACACCAGAAATGATTGATATTAGAATAACTGCTAAAGATGGTTTTGATGTGGCAATGGAGGGCCGTGATTTTGTCATTTTAGATACAACTTTAACTGATGAGTTAATAATTGAAGGAATGGCAAGAGAGATCGTATCTAAGCTTCAGAATATTCGTAAAGAACTAAATTTAGATATTCAAGATCATATAAAGGTTTCTTATAGTGGTAATGAAAAAATTCAAAACTGTATGACTACTTATGAAGAATTTATTAAAAAAGAAACTTTGGCTGATAGTATTATAATCGAAAAGACTGAAAATCATTATGATATAAACGGTGAAGATTGTACTTTGAAAGTTGAAAAGAACTAAAAATTAGATATTCTAGAAATAGAGTATCTTTTTTTAAATGTTATTTGCATTTTGTAAACAAATGTGCTATGATAGTCATCGAATTTTGGGGGTTGACTAATGGAAAGAGAATTAAGGATTAAAATATCCGAAGATGAATTAATTGATAAAGAACTCATTGGTACCGTTAATAATGTTCCAGCACGAAAAACTTTATGGTTCAAATATTATGAAGCTGTAAAAGATTATTTGGAAGGAAATAATTATACTATTAGTAGAGATAGCAAGGCTTTTGCTAATGGGCAGATATTTAAGATTAATGATTGGCTTATTACTCAAGGCATTGCTAAACTATCTGGAATTTTAAGTGCTGATGAAGTATCAGCTTTAGATGAGATAAAAGTAAGCTATGATGTTGATTTAAGCTCTAAAACTAAATGGGATAAGTCTTATGAGGTCGCTGTTGAGTATTTTAATAAGCATAAACATTTGGCTGTTCCTCGTGATTATCAAGCTTTAGATTGTGATGGTAATATTGTTTGCTTAGAAAATTGGCTAATTTATAATCGCCAAAGTTTTGCTATTGGTTCTATAACAGATGAACATTATAGAATGTTAAATGATATTGGTATGCTTTGGACAGGTACTGATAGAACTTGGTATAAATGCTATTTAGCTGCTAAAGATTACTATGATAAAGCTAAAATTAAAGTCTTAATTTTAAAGGATAGTTGTATGGTTAATGATATGGATAACCTCAGCTTTGATTTAAAACTTTGGATTGATAAGCAAAAACAATTGTATAATGCAGGGATGCTGCCAGATGAGAAAAGAGATTTGCTACAAGAAGTTGGCGTTCAATTTAATTATGCTGATGAAAAATGGTACTTCCAATATTTACGTGCATGGCTTTTTATTAAGAAGTATGGTACTTTTGAGTTTGCTAGGGCTAAGAGGGCAGTATTATCACCTGAAGATTTAGAAGTTTATGATTGGTTTTTAAAACAACGCCGTTTATATACGACTAAAGAATTAGACTTAGTTAAAATACAATTATTAACTAATATGGGTTTTATTTTAAATTTGAGAGAGAACCGAGAAGGTTTACGTGATATATGCGCAAGATATGGTATTCCAGAAGCTAAAAATGCTAATATTTTAAAATACTATTCTTACCAAGAGTTACAAGCTAGAATTAATTATTTAGGTGGTAGACCATATAATGATTCTGGATATAATCCTAGTTTGTATTTAAATGCTGATGGAACTTTAAAAGATATTTTTGGCCTTTCTGTAAATTTAGAAGCTTTAATTAATGATTTAGATATTCCAAAAGAAGGTATGTCAAATAAAATTCGTAAATAAAAAAAGCAAGATTACTTGTCTAATAGTAAGCCTTGCTTTTTAATCTTTAAACTCTTGAAAGATTTTGCTATCAAAGAGATGGTCGGTTAAATCCCCATCTTCTTTTTTCATTTCTTCATTATTCACTAAAAAATATTTATGATAAAGGTAGTCTTTACCGTCATTACTTACGGGGTCGTCCCAAGTCAAGTCAACGTGCAACCATTCATTATCATAATAAACGCCGTTCCAAATATGGGTCTTACTTGATACTTTATAATTTTTAACTCCTAATCGGTCTAAGACAAGGGCATAGGCATCCGCATATCCATTGCAAGTGGCATAACCTTCTAAAAAAACACCATAAGCTGTATTACTATGATATTTACTAGAACCATTATTGTTTTTTTCAGTATCATACTTAGTATTATTTACTATATAGTCATGGGCCGCTAATAATTTATCTTTTAAGCTCATGTCATCTTTTATTACTTTAGCAAACATTTCATCTATTTTTTGATTTATTAGAGCAATATCATCAGAAGAATATGTTTTCTTTAAAGTTACTGTAACTTCTCCAGTATCATCGTATAAAGTTTCAATTGATTCAAAAGAATTAAAGGGATTAGCATAATTATTAACTTCGGTTAATAAAGTGTCATTATTAGATATGCTTTTGATATCACCAATACATTCTTCATATTCAACAGGACAATAAAAGGTAAATGAATTCCAACCATTATTAATAATATTATAGAATATATTAACAATGTCATGATAACTGTAAGGAACATAATCAGTACTCACTTGAACAAAGTCATAAGAAAAATCTTTTTTATATTTATTACTATCTAAAATTATTAATTCATGATTATTATTTATTATATTAACTATATAATTAGTTATTTTATCAACGTTTAAGTATATTAAGGCACCAATACAGGCTAAAATAGCCGGCATTAAAAGTTTTTTCATCAAAATCACCTTATTAAGTATAACAAATATATTAAAAAAAATGAACATCAACTAGTTCATTTCTTTAACTTTGTTATTTAATCTTGATTTTTGTCTAGCAGCTGTATTCTTTTTAACAAGACCCTTAGCAGCAGCTCTATCAATAGTAGTTTGTACTTCTTTAACTAAAGAAGTCGCTTCTTCCTTGTTCTTAGCGGCGATTGCTTTTTCACAAGCCTTAATAGTATTCTTAACTCTTGCTTTTAATTCATGATTATTAGCAGTAGTTTTAGAGATTTGTTTAATCGCTTTCTTAGAACTTTTAATGTTAGCCATACTTTCGCTCCTTCCTTAAATGTCTATATGATTTTATCAAATATTTTGTTAGTTTTCAAGGTGTTTGACTGATTTTCCTCTAATTCCAGATTTTAATTTTCTAATTGTTAATTATTCTTAGGAACTTATTATATTTTTAATGATATTAAGATTTTTTAGGTTTTTACTTATTAGGCCAACGTAAGTTAATTTTTAGTTTACAATTGTTAATTTCTTTCTTTTTTTGACAATATATTTAATTAAAGAAAGATATACTGTTTGTGTGATGATTATGAAAAAAAGATTTAAAACCAAAAAAGAAATGAAAAAAATAAAGAGAATAATGTTTCTTTTATTTGCTTTAGTTGGTTTTTTCTTAAGCTATTTATTCTTATATTATAGGATTAAGAATAATTTAACTAGTGAAGAGTATCTTAATTACTTATTAAAGACGGGTTTTAATAATCAAATTGACAGAACTTTTATTACTTCGTCTATTGTAAATATAAATTCTGATAAGGATGTTAGTTTGATAGAAAATAACGTTTCTAATGATGGTGATAACGTGGTTAAAACAGACAAACCTCTTGTTTATATTTATAGTACTCATGATACGGAAGGGTACGCTACTAGTTATTTAAATGTTTATAATATAAAGCCTGATGTTAAAATTGGGAGTATGTATTTGAAGGAAAAACTTAATGATTTGGGGGTAAATACAATTGTTGAGAGTCGTAAAATAAGTGATATTTTAAAAGCTAATGACTGGGCATACCGTTATTCATATAAAGCTTCTAGAATATATTTAGAGGATACTTATAAAAATAATCCTACGCTTAAGTATTTTATAGATTTTCATCGTGATTCGTCGGTAAAATCAAGGACTACGACTACAATAGATGGTAAAGACTACGCTAAAGTGATGTTTTTAATTGGCTTAGAGCATGATAATTATCAAGCAAACTTAGATTTAGCAACGAAGATAAATGATAAAATAAAGGCAAAATATCCTACGCTTACTAGAGGTATATATAAGAAAAGTGGGCCTGGGGTTAATGGCATTTATAATCAAGATTTTAATGAAAACTGTTTATTAATTGAAATGGGTGGCCAGTATAATAATATTTTGGAAGTTTCTAATACGATTGATATTTTATCCAAGATTATTTATGAGGTAATTAATGAAGAAAATTGATTCATATAATTATGATTAGGAGGTTAAAACTTAATAAAAGTTAATTTATTGAGCTTTTATTTTTAAAAGATGAAAAAGAAAAATTATTTTTTTAATATTTTATTTGTTTTATTTATTATTTTCATGGCTTTATATATTGCTTTAGAGTCTGGGTATTATGATGTTAAGATGGGAAGAAAGGCAACGATTACTGAGGAAAAATTAGCAGAATTTGAGCAAGATGTTAAAGACGGCAAAGAAATTGATTTAAAAGATTATTTATCTGATGATTATGTTGATTATTCTTCGGGGGTATCAAGAATTGGCAGCAGCCTTGGAACTTCATTAGATAAAATTATGGATGGTGGCATTGATGATTTTTTAAAGATAATTACTAGCTTATTTTAATTGAATAAAAACTTTATTTGTGTTAATATTTACTCAAGGGTGTTTATGTATGTCAGAAGATTTTTTAGATGAAAAAACTCGTGAGCTGTATGTTAATACAATATATGATAATATTGATTTACTGTATGGGCCTTTTCAACAAAAGCCTAGTTTTGGGACAATAAGTAATTGGAAGGATGTAACTTTGAACAATAAATATCATAGAGTCATGGGCTTGTTAGAAGAGCAAGAACTAGCTGAAAAATCAGTTAAACAAAGTGAACCATTTGGCTTAAATATACCAGAAACAGAAGTTATTGATGATGAGGAGCTAGCGGCTTATATGCTTGATACTAGTGAAGAGGAATTTAATGATTGGAATGGTCCGAAGGAAAACGGTGATTATTATAGAAAATTAAGGATTGCCTTGAATCGTACTAATCCTAATCGTTAAAAAAAGAAACATTACTGTTCCTTATTAATAAAATTATTTAAATATTCATTATATGCTTTATAGGCTATATCATGTGGTAAGGCCTTGTAAGGCATTTTTTTATTTTCTAATAGTGTACGGACAAAGTATTCTAGAAGATAGGGGTTTCTAATAAGTAAGGGACCAAGTAAGTATGTTCCATAAAAATTATTTTTTCTAATTCCTTCTTCTTTTTCATTTGGCGTATAGCCGGTACCGGTGGTAACCTTGAAAAGCGGTGTTTCTAGATTTTCTTTAATAACGGTATTACGATTTTGAAAGCCAATAATATAATGTTTTATTAAGTTCGATGTGTAAGTTTGTTCCCCAATTATGCGAAAATCTTCTTTATTACTTTTGAATTTTAAAATTTGAATGTCACTGAATAAATCAAGGGCATTACCGGTGGCTAAAAGTATTTTATTACTTTCTATATATTTTTTTAAATCTTCTTTATATTTCTTTAAGTCTTCTAATACAAGACTGTATGATTCTTCTTGACCAGTACCAATATAAATAAAATCATATTCTAAAAAATTAATTTTATCATGCAATGATTTGCAGTCAATTTTATATTTAACTTTTTCTTTATCTAACGCGTCTTTAAGAGCCATTATGTTACCTGACTCACCATACATATTCATGATGTCATAATATAAATGTAATATTTTAAGCATTATTTTTTATCCTCCTTGATCATCTTTTTAATTATGGCTGTCATATCAAAACAAACCATTGTGTAGATATCACCTTGTGATTTTTCTTTGACTAAATTTAATAAGTTATCTAGATTGTCTACTAAAATTAATTTATTTTTGGGAATATTAGCGTAGTCTAGTCTTGTAGCAACATCATAACGGAAACGACCTATGCAGAAGATTTTATCAATGTTATCATCTTGTAGAAGCTCAAAATTGACATCGTATAACCAAGATAAGTCATTTTCTTTATAACGACGGGAAACGTTTTCAAAACCCAAAATTACCGTTTTTTTGCCACTTTGTTCACGGATATATTCTAAGCTTTGATAATAACTTAAATTGTTTTCGTTTTTTGTTTCTAACATCGTAATATTACGATTATCTATTTTTAATACTTCACCTCTTTTAGAAGAAATAGTATCTTTATTTAGAGCATAGCTAATTTTTTCTTTGGAAACATTAAGGGTTTTAGCAACACTGTAAGCCGCCGTAGTGGCATATACGGTATATAAAGCGTTTTTGTTAAGATTTACTTGAACGTCATTTATTTTGATTGTTTTCTTTTTTAAATCAACATTGGAAGCTGCATAATCTAGGGGATTTCTAGCAAAATCACAATTAGGACAAAAATAATCGCCTAAATGACCATAATGATAATAATTATAATGTAATTTAGTATGACATTTTGGACAATATGCAAAATCAACATTATTTAAAGTTGGCTTTTTAAAGCTCTTATCAGTTTTAAGAACCCCATAAGTAGTTATTTTACCATGATGACTAAGCTTTAGACGACTAACTAATGGGTCATCGGCATTAATAATTAAATGAACGCTATCATCAATGCCTTTCTTAATTTCATTGAAAACTAACTCTGGCGAGCCGTTACGGGTAGGTTGGTCTCTTGTAATGTTAGTAATTACTAAGTGAGTTGGTTTTTTAACGCTAAAAATGTATTTTATCCATCTTTCATCACATTCTAATAAAAGTACATCTTTTTTGAATTTGCCAGATAAAGATAAATTATTAAATATTAAAGTCGTTGCTCCAATAAGCCCGTTAGAGCCATTTGAGTTAAGAGAAACAGAGTAGCCGGCATCTTCTAAGATATGCTTAATTAAGCTGCACGTAGTGCCTTTACCAGAAGAACCAGTAACGACAACTACTTTATCAGGAAGATTTACATAGTTAATAATATCATCACCAAAATATTTTAAAACAAACCATCCTGGCAATTGGGTTCCGTTGCGCCTAAAGAGCTTGCAACCAAAAGTAATAAATTTATTAAGTAAAGTAGCTAAAAAAATTTTCATATCAATCACCAAATTCATTATACACTAATTTTTAAAATGTTTGATAGGTTTTGTCGAATTTATATAATTATTTTATTAAATTTGTTATATTTAATCTGGTGATAGAATGAATATATTTTATAGTGAAGAAACCCTTTTTATATCTTTAGATGAAGAAGTAAATGAATATAATATGGCAAGACTGCAAGAAAGAGTATTTAAAATATTAAGAGATTATAATATAGAAAAGGTAAATTTACGTATTTCCAGACTAAAAAAAGATAATGCTTTAATTAATGATTTTATAAGAGAGTATAATAAAAATTTTGATGGCATTTTAAAAATAAATTAAGATCTTTTTTAATAATTCTAAAAATAGTCATTAACAATCTATTTAAGCATAAATTATTTTAGAGGGTGATATTTGATGAATTATAAAGAAATTGTTACCAAGGCAGTAATTGCTAAGGGTAAGAAAAATAGCACTAATTCCTATACTTTAGAACCAGAAGAAGTTCCTAATACCATTTTAGGTTGTTGGGTAATAAATCATAGTTTTAATGGAACTAATTTAGGCAATAGTGTTTTAGTTAATGGTAGTTTTGATGTTAATGTTTGGTATTCATATGATAATGATAGTAAAACGGCGGTAAGTAATAAGAAATTTAATTATACGGATACCATGCGTCTTAAAAATGGTGACTTAGATAGTAGTAATGAAGTAATTGTAAAAAGTATTAAACAACCAACTGTAAGTGATGTTTTTATTAAAGATGGTGTTGTTAATTTAAGTATCAATAAAGAATTAGGAATTGAAATAGTGGGAGATACTAAAATAAAAGTACCGGTAGAAGATTTAGATGATGATTATATTGATTTATCTGATAGTGATGAAGAAATAGATAGTGCTGTGGATAAAGTCAATACTGAATATTTAAAATAAAGCCCTATACTTTTAGGTGCTTTTTTCTTGACAAGCGTTAAGATAAGCAAGTATACTACTAATTACGTTGATTAAGATAATAAGTCTTAATCTGATTTTAAGGAAAGAAATTAATTATGTTAGAACTAGATGATTTATATGAAATACCAACTTATGATTGGCAACAATTAGATAAGGCCAAACAATTATTTAAAGATGAGGCAGTGGATGATGCTATTGCTATTTTAGATCAGCTTATGACTAATTCTTATGAAGAAGAAATAAGAGTAATGGCTCATTATTTTATGGGAAAATGTTATGTTAAGAAACATGAGCCCGTAGAAAACGTTGAAAATGTCTTAAGAGAAGCTATTTTACAAGATAATTACTCCATACTAAGAGCTAATGCGTGTTTTGATTTAGCTGAATATTACCGTAGCTTTGGCTTATATGATGAGGCTTTAGCATATTATGATGTAGCTTTAAAAATTAAACCTAATGATATTGTTATTATTACTAATGTGGGGCTTACTTATTTAAGTTTAGCCGAAAAGAAAAATGACGAGTCTAAAATCACTTATGCCGGCATGGCTTTTGATTGTTATTATAAAGTTATTGAACTTAATGAAAGAACTAAAAATATTGTTGCTAAGAGAAAAAATGATAATATTGGTTATATTGGGATGTGCGATGCTTGCATTAAATTAGGGCAAATAGAGGCCGCTAAGGAATATTTAAGAAAAGTTAAACCAGAGAGTAATTGGGAAAAAGAAAGAGTAAATAAGAGTTGGGCTAATATTTATTTTTTTGAAAAAGATTGGGATAAAGTCTTAATCTTTTTAGAAATAAATGCTAAAAGTAAAGATTTTAAAGTAAGAACGACAGCTAAAGAAAAGATGGGTTGTATTTATATTATTAGAGAACAATATAATGAAGCTGTTAGCGTTTTAGAAGAAATTATTGCTGAAGATAAAAGTGATCAATTTAAAGATAGAAAATATAAGAAATTTAATTATCCTCATTATTTATTAGCTAAAGTATATTATGAACTTGGGAAATATGAGAAGGCATATGATCATGCCATGCAAGCTGGTCCTAAATATTCTAAGGGCTATTTATATGCTATAAAAAGTGCTATTTATTTTGATGATGCTAAGGCTGTGGTGGCAGCTAACTCTTTGTTTAGATTACAAGGAGCAATATTCTTAAAACAAAAAGCAGTTCCTTACTTATTATATTTAAGTAAAAAACATAATATTGGTTTTAAAGATTTAGAACTTGGTGATTATACCGTAGTTGGTGAGAATATTTTAGATAATGATTCCGAACTAGCTTTGTATGATTTTATTAGTCAAAATAGTTTTAATTCTGATTTGAACATGGATATTGAAGAGTTTTATTGGCATGAACTTCCTAGTCTTTTAGCAAATGCAACTCCTAAAAGTGAGGGGATTTATGATACTTATCATCTTTTTTATCCGGGAATTGGTCTTAATGGTGAAGATTGGTTAGAAGTAAAAACACTACCTAATACTAAAAGTGTTATAGGTATTAAACTTTTGACTGCTGAACAAGTTTATAATTCAATCTTATCTATGAGTGTTTCTGTTAGCAGACTAACCAGAAGTTTATTTAGATAATTAAAAAAGCACCGTAATAGGTGTTTTTACTTACATATTTTTTCAGTATTTTTAAAATTTAATTTAACGTAATGTTGTAGAGTTTCAAAGCCATTTTTTTCTAAGATTTGTTTAGCTAGGGCATCTACTTTATCACTAGCCCCTAAAATAATTTTAGCTCCTAATTCATTACTTAGTTTTTTGATTTCTTTTAAAAATATATAACGGGAGATAATTGAAGCGGCCGCAACGGAAGGCACTTGATCTTCGGCTTTAGTCATAAAAGTAACATTAGTAATTTTTTCTTTAGCAAGACTGATATGTTCATAAAACTTTTTAGGATAGACGAATTGATCTATCACAATTTTTTCATAGGCATAATTATCTTTTTTAATAAGACTAGTTAAGACCTTATTATGTAAAATAGCTTTAATTTTATTCATATTTTGGTCTTCTTTAGGTAATTTATTATAAGAATCATTATCTAAGATATAAGTTACATATGGTATTTTTTTGATGATTTGAGGAGCGATTTCAATGATTTTATCATCAGTAATCTTTTTACTATCACGTACGCCTAAACTAGTCAAGAAGGGAATATTTTCTTTACTAACGTATGTAGCGGTAACGACGATCGGTCCAAAATAATCACCAGTTCCAACTTCATCAGAGCCAATTGTTGAAATATTATAAAACTTCTTATTAGGCTCTTTTTTACTTTCTTTTTCTTTACCAGAGATATCAATATAACGATTATTTTTGATACGTTCTTGTTCTATCCAAATTGATGATTCAATATCAGCGGAAAGACCTTGAAACATAATTTTGCCTGATTCATATAAAGTGATTGTCGTATCATAGTTTTTGACTTGAAAAACCGCATAAGGTGGTGTTTTAGTTGGCATATATCTTTCATAGTGCTTGATAACAGCATCTTTTAGGTTATCACTTAATTTAAATACAATAGTCATAAGTACCTCGCTTGCCACTAATTTTAACATATTTGTCTTTCTTTTTCAAATTAATTAGTATATACTTAAAGTAAGGAGTGATTATAGTGGTTAGCATTATTGATAGTATTATCATTATTTTATTGCTTTTGGGGGCAGTAGTAGGCTTTAAAGCCGGAGTAATAAAAAGCGCGGTTTCTTTTTTAGGAACTTTACTGATAATTTTTTTAAGTTTTAAACTAAAAAATCCTATTTCAGAATTAATGTATATGCACTTACCATTTTTTAATTTTAGTGGAGAACTAGCAGGGGTTAGTGTATTTAATGTTTTAATTTATGAGGGATTGGCTTTTTTAATTGTTTTTGCCGTTTTAGAAGTTCTTTTAAAAATAGTGGTCTTTGCTAGTGGCATTTTAGAATCCATTTTAAGATTGACAATTGTTTTTGGTTTATTTTCGAAAATATTAGGTTTAATTTTTGGCTTTATTGAATATTATATAATTGTTTTTGCTGGAGTTTTCATGTTAAATTGTTTTAGTAATACAGCACCTTTGGTAAGTCAATCGAGTTTAGCGACAAATATTTTAAATAACACACCGGTTCTTACTAAATATTTTGAAGAACCAAAAAAAGCCATTGATGAAATATTACAATTATCAGAGTTGTATAATGATGATAAAGAAGCGTATAATAAGAGTGCTTTTGAAATTTTAATAAAGTATAATGTTATTTCTAAAGAACAAGCTACAAAACTGTTAGAAAAAGATAAAATAAAGATTTCAGGAGCTAAAGACATTTTAGATAAATATCAAAATAATTAAAGAAAAGAGGATAGAAAATGATAAAGTATTTACAAGAAGAAGATTCTTTTGAAGAAGAAATAAAATCGGGTAGAGTATTAGTTGATTTTTACGCAGACTGGTGTGGACCATGTAAAATGATGGGAAATGTTTTAGAAAGTATTGATGCTAACATTTTGAAAGTTAATGTTGATATGCATCCCCAAATCGCGAAAAAGTTTGGCGTAATGTCAATTCCAACAATTATTCTTTTTGAAGATGGCAAAGAATTAAGAAAAAATATTGGTTTTATGCCTCGTGAAGAATTAGAAGAATTCCTAAAATAAGATGAGTTTTGGCTCATCTTATTTTTATCTAAACATCTTACCATACTTATTTTTGTATTCAATTAACGTTGTTTTAATCTTGGAATAATTATCATCACTAAAATTATCCTTGTATTTATCAATAATGCTAATATCTTGATTTTTTAACAATGTTAACCAATTCTTTTTAATAAAATTTAAAATAAAAATAGCTTCATCGTTAGATAAATTTACATTTTTAAGATTAGCAAACCGAAAAATATCATTTAAAGATAATTTACTAATAAAATTTTCAACTAAATTATATATAAAATCACCCCATAAATTGTATGATTTAACTTAATTTATAAATACTAATATTAGTGATGTTTATGAAAAAGAAAATTATTTTTATGAGTAGTGTTATTATAGTTTTTGCTATTTTTAGTATGCGTTTTTATAAACTTAGAATTGTTGATAATGCTTATTATTTAGACCTTTATGATAAGAAAAGTACAAGATATGTTTATGGCTTAACTCAAGAAAGAGGAAAAATACTGGATATTAATGGCAATGTCTTAGTAGATAATAAAAAAGTAAATATAATTACATTTCGGTTAATTAATAATCCTAATACTTCTTATTTAATTGAATTAGCTTATAAATTAATTAATATTTTAGATGTTAGCGAGGAAGCAAGTACTGATGAACTGAAAAAATTTTTCTTGCTAACAGAAAATACTGATTATTTAGTTACAAGAGAAGATAATGATAACTTAAAATACCGTTATATAACTTATGATGATTTAGAAACTATAAAATATAATAAAATAACTGATGAAATAAAAAAATATACCTTAAAAGATAGAATTGCTATTCATTTATATTATTTAATGAATGAAGGCTATTATTATGATACAAAAATTCTTGATGATAATGTTAGTGATGATGTTTGTCAGATGGTTAGTAATAGTAACATTGCAGGTCTTGCTTGTTCGTATAGATACACGAGATCAAATGAGTATGCTAGCCTAGATTCTATTTTTGGCCGTGTTAGCACCATTAGAAAAGAAGATTATGATAAATATAAAAGTTTAGGCTATTTAGATGATGAGCTAGTTGGCGTGTCTGGTCTAGAATTGTATTATGAAGATACCCTACATGGCACGAAAGATAAATATGTTTTAAATAAAGATAATTCTCTTCAATTAGTCGAGGCTGGTAGAAAGGGCGAGGATATAACTTTAAATATTGATATCACTCTTCAAAAAGAATTAGAATCTATTCAAAAAGATGCAATGAAGCAAGCTATCACAATGAAAAATACTAAGTATTATAATACGACATATGCAATTGTTACTGACCCTAATACTGGTGGTATTTTAGCTCTTAGTGGTCTTAAATATGAAAATGATAATTTTTATGATGTTTCTAGTAATATTATGCTAACTAGTTATACAGTTGGTTCAGTTATTAAAGGGGCTTCAAATACAGTTGGCTATTTAAATGATGCTATTGATACGGGAAAATACTATAAAGATGCTTGCGTTAAAATTTATGGGGTTCCTAAAAAATGTTCTTACAGAAGTTTAGGTTCTTTAAATGATATCACTGCCTTAAAATATTCTAGCAATTATTATCAATTTTTAACAGCTATTAGAGTCAGTGGCAATAGTTATAAATATAATATGAAGTTAAAAGTTACTAATGCTGATTTTGATAAATATAGAAGGGTTTTT
Organism: uncultured Bacilli bacterium; assembly: GCA_934095865.1. Classification (GTDB taxonomy): domain Bacteria; phylum Bacillota_I; class Bacilli_A; order RF39; family UBA660; genus CAG-605. The sequence goes on along the minus strand of CAKOKU010000004.1, from coordinate 71,320 downwards.
AAAAAGTTTGGCTTAGGCAATGCTACGGGTATTGACTTTCCTAAAGAAAATTTAGGAATTACTGGCTCTAAAATATCTAGTGATTTATATTTGAATTTAGCTATTGGCCAATATGATACTTATACCCCCTTACAGCTCGTATCTTACATAAATACAATTGCTAATCGTGGTAAAAGATATAGTTTGTCGTTTTTGCAACGTGAGGCAACATTAATAGATGAAGTTGGCCTTGAACAAGATAAGATGGAACGAATTATTAAAGGCTTTTATGAAGTTATTAAGGGCGGTACGGCTAATAATTATATTCCTCTTAAATATAAAGGTGTCGGGAAAACTGGTACTGCCCAGAGCTACTACGATGGCAAAACTACGACTATTAATACGTCATTCGCTGGCTTTGCTCCCTATGATGAACCTAAGTATTCATATGTTATTTTAAATCCTAATATTTCTTTTGAAAATGATGATAATAGATATAATGCCCCAATAACTCGTATGATTAGTATAAAATTGGCAAATTATTTGTTTGCAAAATAGATAATTTATGATAAAATACATAAGAGTGAACAAAGGAGGGCAAAACTTATGGCAAAGAATGAAAATAGAAATTACGTTACTTTAGCTTGCACAGAATGTAAACATGAAAACTACAATACAAGTAAAAATAAGAAAAATACTCCAGAAAAGTTAGAAAATAAGAAATATTGTAGTAACTGTGGTAAAAGAACAAACCATAAAGAAAAGAAATAAGATAGAAAGGCTAACATATGCAAATTAATATTAATGATATTAAAAATGGTATGACAATTATCATGGATGGTAAGTTATGTCAAATTGTTGAGTTTCAACACGTAAAACCAGGAAAAGGTGCTGCTTTCGTTAAAATGAAATTAAGAAACTTAAAGACTGGTTCAATTGTTGAAGATACTTATAATACTAATATTAAAGTAGAAAAAGCTCATATTGATAGAAAACCAATGCAATATTTATACAGTAGTGGTGATAATTATGTATTTATGGATACAACTACTTATGAACAAATTGAAGTACCAGCATCTCGTCTAGAAGAAGAAAGAAAATATCTAAAAGAAAATTTAGAAATTGTAATTAACTTCTATGAAGGAGAAATAATTGGTATTGACTTACCAGAAAAGATTGAATTTGAAATAGTAGAAACAACTGAAGCAACTAAAGGAAATACTACTAATAATGCCCTTAAGGATGCTACTATTGAAACTGGTTACGTTGTTAAAGTACCTATGTTTATTAATCAAGGTGAACATATTATCATTTCTACTAAAGATGGTAAATATTCATCAAGAGCGTAAAAATATAAAGAGACGAGTGATTTATTCATTCGTTTTTTCTTTGGAGATAAAAGAAAAGTTCTGGAGAAAGTGTCAAACAGCAGTGGGTGTTTATTTACAAAAAAAAATTTTTATAGTAAGATTAATTTAAGAAGAAAGCTAGAGGCATATTTATGGAACATTACAGTGTATTACTAAATGAAGCAATTGAAAATCTTAATATTAAGCCGGATGGTATTTATGTAGATGCCACTTTAGGAATGGGAGGACATTCTAGCAAGATATTAGAAAAGTTAACGACTGGCCATCTTTATAGTTTTGATGAAGACAGATTGGCTATTGAAAAATCCGAAGAACGTCTGCGAAAGATTAGTAATAATTTTACACTTATTAAAAGTAACTTCGTTAACTTAAAGGAAGAATTAATAAAATTGGGAGTCAAAAAAATAGATGGTATTGTCTTTGATTTAGGTGTTTCCTCACCACAAATAGATACAGCAAGTCGCGGTTTTAGCTTTAGTAGGGATGCCAAATTAGATATGCGGATGGATCAAGATAGTAATTTTAGTGCCTTTGATGTTGTTAATACATACCCTAATAACGAACTAGTAAATATTTTCTTTAGTTATGGTGAAGAAGAAAAAAGTCGTTTAATAGCTAAGAAAATAATGGAAAATCGTCCAATAAATACTACTTTAGAATTAGTAGATGTTATTAAAAGGGCGGTGGGCGCTAACTATTTTTATAAAAAACATCCTGAACGTAATATTTTTCAAGCTATTAGAATTGAAGTGAACAAGGAACTAAGTGTTTTAAGTCAGGTTTTACCGGATGTTGTAGATATGCTTAATGATAAAGGCCGTGTTGTTATTATTACATTTCATTCCTTAGAAGATAGAATAGTAAAAAAATTCTTTAAAGAAAATAGTGAAGTTATGGAAGCTCTAAGAGGTTTGCCAGAAATTCCTGATGCATATAAACCAAAATTAAAACTAATAACCAAAAAGCCAATTTTACCGAGTAAAGAAGAACTAGCGGCCAATACTAGAAGCAACAGTGCCAAATTAAGAGTAGCAGAAAGGATTATAAATGACGAGTGCTAAAAAGAATAAAAAAGGAAAAAAATTATTTATTTTTATTCTGATATTATTAATGGTATCTCCATTGTTACAAGTTGTTACTAAAGCTAGATTGAGTGAAATAAATATTGATGTTGAAAAATTAAAAGATGATATTGAAGATCAGCAAAAATTAAATGAATCGATTAATATGCAGATTAATGAGTTAGCTTCTTTAGACAAAATAAGGAAGATTGCTGAAGAAAATGGTCTATCTTATAAAAACAATAATATTACCTCAATAGATTCAGAAAGAAGAAAAGCTAATGAAGAACAAAAAGAATGTAAGAATAAATAGTATAATAATTATATTAATTGTAGCGTTTTTTCTAGCGTGTATTGTTAAATTATCTTATATATCTTTGGCTAAAACAATTGATGGAGTTGATTTAAAAGCTTATGCGGCTCAGATTACGACAACAAAGAAGACACTTTATGCCTCTCGTGGTTCAATTTATGATGTTAATGGTAATTATTTAGCTCAAACCGTTAATTCTTATACTTTAATAGCGTATTTAAGTGATTCAAGAACGACTAATCCTAATAAACCTAAACACGTTATTGATAAAGAGATGACAGCTCAAAAGTTAAGCGAAGTCTTTTTAGCAGCTGGCAATAAGGATATGACTTATGATTATATTTTAGAGCGTCTTAATTTAACTGGTAAATATCAGGTAGAATTTGCTGGAGCAAAGGATATCACAGAAACCTTAAAAATTCAAATTCAAAATTTAAATTTACCAGGAATTGACTTTGTTGCTTCCACTAAAAGATATTACCAAATGGGCAATTTTGCCTCTTATATAGTTGGCTATTCGAAAAAAAATAGTGATGGTGATATCACTGGTGAAATGGGAATAGAAAAGGCATATAATGATACTCTTAAGGGTACTAATGGCTTTAGTGAATATCAAACTGATAATTATGGTTATAAACTTCCTTATGCCGAAGAAAATAGAAAAGAAGCTGAAGCTGGCGATGATATTTATTTAACAATTGATAATAATATTCAGTTGTTTGTTGAACAAGAATTAAATACTTTAACAGAGAATAATGACTTTTCATGGATAACCTTTACGGTTGCCGATGCCAAGAGTGGGGCTATTTTAGCTAGTGGTAGTTCGCCTTCTTTTGATGCTAATAAATTAAATATTACTAGTTATTTAAATCCACTAGTATCTTATCAATATGAACCTGGTTCAACTATGAAAATATTTTCTTTTATGGATGCCATTGAAGAAGGATTATATGATGGTGAAGAAACATATCAATCAGGTACCATTAGAGTAAGTGATGCTACGATTAAAGATTTTAATAATGTTGGTTGGGGACGTATTACCTTTGATGAAGGTTTTAGTTATTCTTCTAATGTTGCAGCCACGATTCTAAGTCAAAGATTGGGTCGTGATAAACTTTATGATTTTTATAAAAAGTGTGGCTTTGGTAGTAAGACGGGTATTAGTTTGCCTGATGAAGCCGAAGGAAAAATTGATTTTAATTACGCAACTGAAATTGCCACCGCTGCCTTTGGCCAAGGAATAACTACTACACCTATCCAAAATATTCAAGCTTTAACTATGCTTGCTAATGATGGGGTGATGGTAAAACCTTATATTGTTTCTAAAATAGTTGATGGTAATACGAAAACAGTTAAATATACGGCCGAGAGAGAAGAATTGGGGCAAATCGTAAGTAAAAGTACAGTAGATAAAATGAAGACGATGATGCATGATGTTGTTTATTCAGGAAAAACTGATGCTAGATTTTTTAAGTCTAATTTAGTAACAGTTATGGGTAAGACAGGTACAGCTCAAATCGCTAATCCTAATGGCGGTGGTTATTTAACTGGTAATTATGATTATATTAGAAGCTTTGCTGCTTTATTTCCTTATGAAAATCCTCAATATATAATTTACTTTTCAGCTAAACAATTTAAAGGAGCTTTTAAAAATGCAGCCCAAGCGGTTGTTAATGTTATTGATGAAATCGCTAAGTATAAGAACTTAGAAGAAAAAGACAATAGTACAACTAATAATAATATCCTTGTTCTAGATAATTATATTAATACTGATGTTGTGACGACAGAAGAAAAGCTAAAAAACGTTAATATTAAGTATATAGTACTTGGAAATGGTAAAACTGTTGTTAATCAATATCCAAAGAAAGATACGAAGATTTTAGTAGGCTCTAAGATATTTATAAAAACTGAAGATAATAATTATACTTTGCCTGATGTAACTGGATATACAAAATCAGAACTTATTGCCTTATGTCATTTACTAAACATCAATTTTAAGATTAATGGCAATGGTAAAGTGGTTTCTTCTTCACTAAATTATGGTTCCATGATTACAGAAGAGCAAATAACGTTTAATTTAGCTTAAAAAAAATTCACAAAATGGAAATATTATGCTATTATAGAGCCCATGTTTGGGGGAATTTTATATGGACAGAATTAAAGTAAAAAGAGTAACAACATTACCGAAAAAGAAATTACAAGAAAGTTTTATTTTTAGTTTGGCTGATGTAGTTACACCTTTTGTAATATTTGGAGTGCCAACATCAAACGGCAACCGTCCATTTACTTTATGGGATTATTACCGTATAACAACATATCCTTATAGCTTGTTTTTTTCACAAGCTCGTAAATTCGGCTTAATTCCTAATCCCATAAAACAAGAAAATGATTTGGGCCAAAAATTCAATCATCTAAAGCAGGCTGATACACAAGCATTGAAAGTGTCGTTTGATAAAGAATATTTTTTAGAAAGGTACAGAACCCAAAAAACATTTAGTAATGGTGAAGTTCGTGATTTAACAAAAGAAGAGATGGCGGCATTATATGATTATGCTCAAGAATTTTATGGCCATGGTAAACATGTAAATGATGGTTTAATTGAGCATTTAGCAGGACTTTATGCTACTAATGAATTATTTATTGAACAAAGTCAAACGAGAAATCGTAAGCTTGTGAAAACTGATGATGAAGCCTAGACACTAGGCTTTTTTTTTGATACAATTTACAAGCGAGGAATGAGTATGAAAATTAAATATGAATTATTAAAAAAAGATAAAGATACGATGGCAAGATTGGGTTTAATTCATACCAATTACGGAACTTTTGAAACACCAATGTTTATGCCAGTTGGTACGCAAGCAACCGTCAAAACTTTATCTCCAGAAGAGTTAAAAGCTAATCATGCAGGCATTATATTAGCTAATACTTATCACTTATGGCTAAGACCTGGCGAAGATATTGTTAAAATGGCCGGTGGTTTACATAAGTTTATGAATTGGTATGGCCCGATTTTGACAGATAGTGGTGGCTTTCAAGTTTTTTCTTTAGCAAAGCGAAAAGACATAAGTGAAGAAGGCGTCAAATTCAAAAATCAATATAATGGGGATAAGCTTCTTTTGACCCCAGAAAAATCAATTGAAATTCAAAATAAATTAGATAGTGATATTGCGATGAGTTTTGATGAATGTATTGGCTATCCAGCTACTTATGAGTATTGTAAAAATTCAGTTGAACGTACTTTAAGATGGGCCAAAAGAGGTAAGGACGTTTTTAATAATCCTAATCAAAGCTTGTTTGGTATTGTACAAGGTGGCGAATATGAAGATTTACGTCGCCATTGTGTAGAAGAACTTGTCAAAATGGATTTTGATGGTTATTCAATTGGTGGTACTAGTGTTGGCGAAGATAAGCCATGCCAATATAAAATGGTTAGATATGCAACTAAATATTTACCAGAAGATAAAGTTAGATATTTAATGGGAGTTGGTGATCCAATAGATATAGTAGAAAATGTTTGTAATGGTGTGGATATTTTCGATTGTGTTTCTCCAACACGTTTAGCTAGACATGGTCATGCCTTAACAAGATATGGCAAAATCAATTTGAAAAATAGTAAATATAAAACCGATTTTACGCCGGTTGAAGAGGGATGTACTTGCTACGCTTGCCAAAATTACACTAAAGCCTATATTAAACACTTGATTAACTGCGAAGAAACATTTGGGGCTCGTCTTCTTTCAATTCATAATATTCATTATTTAATTAATTTAACTGAAGAATTAAGATTAGCAATTAAAGAAGATCGCCTATTACAATATAGAGAGGAATTTATTAAAAATTATTATGGCCAAAATTAGTAATTTTTTATCCTTTGCTCTAATTATGATTATTTTAGGTTTAAATGTTCTTATTGGCTATAAGAGCTATAAAATCATTAGCGAAGACCGTTTAGAAAAATCATGGATAGTAATTAATAAGAAAGTTACAGAAAAAGCTAAAGATTGTGTTTTAGATAATAAATGTACGAATAAAACTGTAACTTTAAAATATTTACTTGATAATGAATATTTAACTAAAATAATTGACCCAAAAACCAAAGAAATTATAAACTATGATTCATATGTAGATTTAGAAACTAACAGTTTTATTGTATTACGTTAGTTTTTTTTCATATTTATACCCAAGGAAGATGCAACAACAGAAACTAATAATAATAACAAATAATAAATGACTTTAGATAAACTAATAATATTACCACTAAATAAACTAATTATAAAGAAGACTGTAATTATTATTCCACCGAGTTTTAAGCCTTCTAAGTATCCTTTTTTACTAGCCTTACGTCCATTATAGAAGTTAATAGCAAATACCCCTAACATAACACTAATCAATAAGAAAGTACAATTGACATTATAAGAAATGTTAGTGTATAAGTAAAAAATTGAACTTATTAAGGTAATTAAAATAAGATAGCCAAAAAAGATTAATATCCTTTTAAAAGAAGAAAACCAATTATTCAAAATTATCACCTAACTAAATATATGTTTAAAATGGAAGTTAATTACTCATAATATAGGTAGGTGATTATTATGGACTTGTTGGTTATTACTGGTAAAACGGTATTTTTTTACTTTTTTATTCTTATTTCTTACCGTTTAATGGGAAAAAGAGAAATCGGTCAATTGGGTACTACTGACTTAATAGTTTCTATTTTAATTGCTGAATTAGTAGCTATTTCTATTGAGAATTTTAATGACACGATTTTAAATACAATTATTCCTATAAGTGTATTAGTTATATTAGAAATTTTATTAGCGTTTTTATCTATTAAGTCGAAGAAAGTTAGATATTTTTTAGATGGTAGACCTTCATTAATTATAAATGAAGGAAAAATTAATTATAAAGAAATGGTCAAAGCAAGATACTCTATTGATGATTTATTGTTTCAATTAAGACAGAATAGTATTAAGAGTATTGAAGAGATTGAATATGCTTTTTTGGAGACAAATGGAAAGCTATCAATATTTCCTTATAATATCTTAAAATTAAAAAGTAGTTATCCAATGGCACTTATCATTGATGGTGTTATTCAAAAAGAAACATTATTAAATATTAAGAAAGATTACAATTGGTTATTAGATGAGTTGCGTTCTCAAAGTTTACGAATTGATGATGTTTTTTATGCTTTTTATAAGAAACATAAAGTTTATGTTATTTTAAATAAGGATGTAAATAAATATTAGATAAATTTCTAGAAAAAATTTTAAATCAATACTCTTTTTATTGTATTCAAATAAGTAATGTGTAATAATATAGAGCTATAAGTGAGTTTTGGTATTTTTACAGGAAGTGGGAATATATGCGTAAATTAGATTTAAAAGAATTTTATGGGGAACCTAGTGTAACACTTAGTGCGAATGGTAATTATTCGCTTAATGCATCAGGCCTTATAACACCAAAACAATTTATTAGAACTTATAATATACCAGGCGTCGATGAATCTGGCCGATTGGTTGAAGCATTAGGTTATCATTATGATACAATGAATAGGATTATTTGTAATATCTTTAGGCATCCGGTACCAGATGATATTCTAAAACTGCAAGCAGCTGCGAGTGAAGTATTAGAAAATACTCATGAAAATTATGTTAAGATTCACTTCGTTAATGAAAAAAGGGATAATTAAGTTTTGAAGGCTGCTTATGTAATTGTTCCAGCTTTTATTAGTTTTTCACAATATATTCATTTGCGCTAGCTTGATAAAGACTTAAAAGATTTAATAAATATGGGAATAGATATAGAAATTGGCACATTTATTACTAAATACAGCCCAATGTCTGGAAGAGAAATTCAAGGCTTGATAACTAATGATGATAATGCAGTATCATTAGGTGATATGCTTAATTACATGATGGGACATAATAGAGTTTTAAATGATGACGAAGTTTTTATTTTGAATGCGATTTTTGAAGAAGAATGTTTTACGGCGTATGATACTGATGATGAGCCAGCTGTAAAAAAGCCTACCGAAGAAAAAGCAATTGCTGATGATAATGAGAGAGCTATAAAAGATCCTACCAGAAAAAAAGTAATTACTAGCGATTATGAAGATGCTAAGAAAAAGAAATAATTACCAGTATAATAAGATGGCTTAATTGCTGTCTTTTTTCGTAAAAATATAAAGAATAATTAGTTATCTTAAGTAGACTTTAAATAGCAAATTTGGTACAATAGTCCGTGTGATGTACAAATGAAAAGAAATGAAGTAAAGTATGAAGATTTAAGTCCCATGATGCAACAATATTTAGATATTAAAAATAAACATCTAGATGAGTTGCTTTTTTATCGTATTGGGGATTTTTATGAGTTGTTTTTTGAAGACGGGGAGACAGCAGCTCGTGAATTAGAATTAACTTTAACAGGTAAAAATGCTGGTATAAGTGAGAGAATTCCTATGTGTGGGGTACCATTCCATTCGGTAAGACCTTATTTAGAAAAATTAGTTGAAAAAGGGTATAAAGTAGCCATTTGTGAGCAATTAGAAGATCCTAAATCAACTAAAGGAATGGTAAAAAGAGGCGTTGTTCAAGTAATTAGTAAAGGAACTATTACTGATTATGAAATGATGCGTCCTAAAGATAATAATTATATTGCTAGTATTTTAGACTATGGAAATAACTATACTTTAACATATGCTGATATTTCAACTGGAGAATGTATGGTTAGTTTAATAAAACATACTAATGAGGCAATTTTAAACGAAGTTATTAATTTAGGAATCAAAGAAGTCGTTCTTCCAGATAATAGTAACATTTCTTTAATTCAAGTGTTAAAAAACAATTATGGCATTGAAATAACTATCAGTAATAATTATTTAGACGATGATACGGTTAAAAACTTAATTAAAGATTTAGATGATGTCTTTGCAATGGGAATTAAACACTTATTCTATTATCTGGTTGTAACTAATATGAAAGATATATCAAATATTAGAGAAATAACAATAATAGACAAAGATAAATATTTAAATATGGATATTCATACAGTTCGCAACTTAGAAATTTTTGAAACCTTAAGATTAAAAGAAAGAACATATAGCTTATTGTGGTTACTTGATAAATGTAAGACGGCAATGGGATCACGCAAATTAAAATCGTGGTTATTACATCCACTTAAAGATAAAGACCAATTAAATAAGAGATATGATGCAATTGAAAAAATTAATACAGAATTTATCATTAAAGACGAACTTCGAGAATATTTATATCAAGTTTATGACTTACAAAGATTATGTGGGAAACTTACATCAGGCAATTTAAATGCTAGAGATTTATTACAAATTAAAAAAAGCTTAGAAATTTTACCAAATATTATTATTGATGTTAAAAAATTGGGTTTTGATTATGAATTAGATCCTAATACTGAAGTTTATGAGTTATTAGAGAAATCTATATTTGACAATCCACCAGTAACTATTAGAGAAGGCTCTTTAATAAAGAGCGGTTATAATGCTGAATTAGATGAATTAAGGAGTATTAGAAGTGGCGGTAAGGAATTTATTGCTTCCTTTGAAGAAAGCCTTAAAGAACAAACAGGAATTAAAAATTTGAAAGTTGGCTATAATAAGATATTTGGTTATTATATTGAAGTATCAAAAGGCCAAAGTAAAATGGTTATGGAAGAGTTTGGTTGGGAAAGAAGACAGACCTTGACTAATTGTGAAAGATTTATTTCGCCAGCTTTGAAGGAAAAAGAAGCTTTAATTTTGAATGCTGAAGAAAAAATTATTGAATTAGAATATAATTTATTTAATGAAATTAAAGAAACAATTAAAAAACATCTATTTAGTTTAAAGAAAGATGCCGAAATGTTAAGTGAAATAGATGCTTTAATTTCACTAGCCGTTTGCGCAGAAGAATATAATTTAGTTCGTCCCGTATTAACTGATGCTAATGAAATTAAAATAAAAGAGGGAAGACATCCAGTTGTTGAAGCTGTTAGTAAGGGAATGTATGTACCAAATGATTGCATGATGCTTGATGGAGTTAATACGCTTTTAATTACAGGACCTAATATGAGTGGTAAATCAACATTTATGCGTCAATTAGCTATAATTGTAATAATGGCACAAACGGGTTCTTTTGTACCGGCTAAGAAGGCTGTGTTGCCGATTGTTGATAAGATATTCACCCGTATAGGAGCATCGGATGATTTAGTTAGTGGAGAATCAACATTTATGGTAGAAATGAAAGAAGCTTGTAATGCCATTTGTAATGCCACCCCAAATTCCTTAATTTTATTTGATGAATTAGGTCGTGGAACTGCTACCTATGATGGGATGAGTTTAGCTCAAGCAATTTTGGAATATATTAGTAAGCACATTAAGTGTAAGACTTTATTTTCTACTCACTATCATGAATTAACAAGCTTGGCCAGTGAAATTAAAACAATTAAGAACGTTCATGTCGAAGCCCACGAAGAAAATGGCACAGTAACTTTCTTACACAAAGTTATTAACGGGCCAATTGATAAATCATACGGTATTCATGTAGCTAGATTAGCTAGAATGCCAGAAGAATTGTTACAAAGAGCTAGTAATATTTTAAAAAATTATGAAGATAAAGAATATAAAAATAGTACTAAGCAAGTAAGTCTATTTGACTTTGCTGTTGCTGAAGAAGAACCAAATCCCAAAAATGTAGAAATGAATCCAGAAAAAAATAAGATAATTGAAGAATTAGAAAAATTAAACTTGGATAATTTAAGACCAATAGATGCATTAAATGAACTTTATAAACTAAAACAAGAAATTAGTGATAAAATTGAAGAAGAAAGGTAAGTACGATGAAAAAAAGAAGTGAATTAAGAGAAAAAATAATGATAATTTTATATCAAATTGATATAAATAGAAGCCAAAATATAGAATTTAATGTTGAAGAAATCATTAATGATAATTTAGATATTGATAATGAGTTTGTTAGAGATATAGTTTATGGAGTTATTACCTATGAATCAGACATAATTGAAACAGCTAATAACTATATGAAAGATTGGGATATTAGTAGAATAGATAAAACGGGTGCTGCTATTTTAAAAATGGCAATTTATGAATTAAAATACACAGATACACCTCATATTGTTGTTATTGATGAAGCAGTTGAGCTAGCTAAGAAATATTCTGATGAATCAGTAAGAAAAATGATAAATGCAATTTTAGATAAAATGATAAAAGAGTGAGTATATGGATGATAAATATATAACTGTATCTAGTTTAAATCGTTATATAAAAGCTAAATTTGATATTGATTCTAATTTAAATGAAGTTTTCTTAAAAGGTGAGATTTCTAATTTTAAACATCATAGTAGAGGACATTTCTATTTTACCTTAAAAGACGAAGCTTCGAGAATAGCTGCCGTTATGTTCAATTTTAATGCTTCCAAAATAACTTTTGAGCCTGAAGATGGAATGAAAGTTTTAGTTAGTGGCCGTATAAGTGTTTATGAGGCAACTGGGGGCTATCAAATTTATGTTAATACGATGGAAGTAGATGGCGTTGGTAATTTATATTTAGAATATGAAAAATTAAAAAAGAAATTGGCTACTGAAGGTTTATTCTCTCCTGAGCATAAAAGACCTATTCCTAAATATCCACGTCGAATAGGTATTATAACGGCCCCAACCGGCGCAGCTATCAGAGATATTTTGAGTACGATTAAACGAAGATTTCCTATTTGTGAAACCATATTATTTCCAGCTTTAGTACAAGGAGAAGGCGCCAAAGAGTCAGTTGTTAAGCAATTAGAAACGGCTCAAAATTATGATATTGATGTTATTATCTGTGGTCGTGGCGGCGGCTCAATTGAAGATTTGTGGGCATTTAATGAAGAAATCGTTGCTCGAGCAATTTATAATAGTAAAATACCAGTTATCAGTGCTGTTGGTCATGAGATTGACTTTACCATTGCTGATTTTGTTGCTGATTTACGAGCACCTACGCCAACTGGAGCAGCAGAAATGGCAGTTCCTAATATAACTGATTTAAATAGTATGTTAAACCAATATAAATTACGAGCTACCAAAGCTATTAAAACTCAATATAATAATTATGCAACGCGATTAGATTGGCTAAAAAATAAACAAATACTAAAAAATCCATTAAATATTTATGAAATAAAAGAGCAAAAATTAGATAGCCTTATTGATAGAGTTAATCTTTTAATCAAAAATAATTTAAATCAAAATAATTTAAGATTTCAAAAAATAATGGATAATAAGCTCATTAGAGAGCCAGAAAGATTATTAGAACGTAAACAATATCAATATAATATTCTTTTAAAGACCGTTACAGTATTAAATCCAATGCGGTTATTAGAAAGTGGTTACAGTATTACACGAACTAAAAATGGGGTAATTACAAATATTGATAAAGTCAATATAGACGACATATTATATGTTGATTTAAAAAATGGGACAGTAAATGCCAAAGTAATAAGTAAGGAGAAGAAAAATGGCGAAAGCAAATAAAACATTTGAACAAGAATTACAAGAATTAGAGGCTATTATTAAAGAATTAGAAAGTGGCAATGTTGATTTAGATGAGGCAATAAAAAAATATAGTGAAGCAATGCAGCTAGCTAAAACTTGTGGTGATAAACTAAACAATGCCAAAGAAAGCATTAATAAAATTTTAACAGAAAACAATACTTTAGAAGACTTTACTCTTGCTACTGATAAGACAAATTAAAGTCTTTTTTTCTTTTGCCAGATATTTCCACTATATTAAAAATAATTGGAACCATACTATAAATGGTGATAGTATGAATAAAATAATAAAAAAATTATCAGTATCCTTAGTACTTCTTAGTTTTCCATTATCTGTATTGGCTTATTCAAATAAAGTAATTTTAGGAGGTCAAAATATAGGAATAACCATTAATAGTAAAGGTGTTTTAGTAGTTGGCTTCTACAAAGTTAATAATGTTTATAATCCAAGCCATTTATTATCGGGTGACTATATAATTAAAGTAGGTGGGGAAGAAGTAAACTCTATTAAAGAATTAGTCCAAAAAGTAGATAAATTAGCTAAAGATAATAAAGTTGATATTACCTTTATTCGTGATAATAAAGAATATACTACTACATTAAACTTAGAAAATAATAATGGCAGTTATAAGACTGGCGTTTATGTTAAAGATAGTATGTTAGGAAATGGTACTTTAACTTATATTGATCCAGAAACTAAGATTTATGGAGCACTGGGCCATTATATTATTGATAGTAGTAGTAATGAAGCCTTTGCTATTAAAGATGGTAAAATTTTTAAAAGTATAATAACTAGTATAACTAAAAGTAGTAATGGTAATCCTGGAAGTATTAATACTAAATTCTTTAAAGATACTATTTATGGAGATATTAATAAAAATAGTGAAGCTGGAATATTTGGAAAGTTTACAAGTGATATAGATAATGATAATTTAATTGAAATAGCTGAAGCAAGCAAAATAAATCCGGGACCTGCTTTGATTGTAACATCACTTGCCAATAACGAAAAAAAAGAATATGAAATAAATATATTAAGAGTAGAAAAAAATAATAAAATTAAAAATATATATTTTGAAATTACTGATGAAGATTTGATTAAACAAGCTGGCGGTGTTGTTCAAGGTATGAGTGGCTCACCAATTATTCAAAACAACAAACTTATTGGCGCTGTTACCCATGTTACGATTGATAATGTTAAATATGGTTACGGTATTAGTATTATAAATATGTTAGAAGAGGGCGAAAAGTAAGGCTCTTTTTTTAATTAAGTTAGTTAAAAATAGATAAAACTTTTAAATAAAGAATAAAAATATGCTATTATATAAATAGAGGTAGATATGATAGATAATAGTATTAATGATATTATAGAATGCAAGATGCAATGGTTGGATGATATTTTTATAGGTACAAAAGAATCACAAGGTATTAGAAATGCCACTAACGCTATAAAATTTGTTTTATTTGATGATGAGTCGGTATTACCAGATGGTATTAAGTTTAATAATAAATATGAATTTATTAGTGCTAGAAGAGATGGACGCCAAAAAGCTAAAGACTTAACAAAAATAGATTTAATTGAAATATTGGCAAAATATGCTATGGAATCATTTGGTATTAAAGATGAAGATTTTGCCGTTACTTATCAGGAGTATGATGATATAAAACAAGGCAGAAATTTAGTTGATTTTTCCGGTGAATATGCTGTTAACGTGGTAGCATATGCAATGATGGATAGTGTTTATGGTGCTTATACACTACTTGCTAATAATAAAATGTTACGTTTAAAGCTAGTTGATAATTTAATAACGGAACGTTATATTGAAAATAAAATGTTGATGTTGGATCGTTTTGATGGCAATTTAGTTAATGATAATATCTCGTTTGCTGATAAGAAAAAATATTTGGATAATTTTAAAGATTTAGAATACTATTTTTTAAATATTAAGAAACGTGATAATGAATATTTAGCATATCTTGATGGTGGCAATGATACGAAGATTGAAAACTGTTAAATTCTTTGATATGATAAGAAGTAGTGGAAGGTGATTTTTATGAAGAAGTTGATTGAAGAATTCAAAAAATTTATTATGCGTGGTAATGTTTTAGATTTAGCTGTTGGTGTTGTTATGGGTAATGCTTTTTCTAAAATAGTTAGTTCATTAGTAAATGATATTATGATGCCATTTATAGGAGTTATAATTGGTGGCCATGATTTTAGCAACCTTTCAATTAAAGTTGGTTCTGCTAGTATAATGTATGGCTCATTTATTCAAAATGTAATAGATTTTCTAATAATTGCGTTTTCGATTTTTATATTTATTAAAATAATAAATACCATAACTAAAAAGAAAGAAAAAGAAGATACTAAGAAAGATAAAGCTAAAGAAGTTAGTGAAGAAGTATTATTATTACGAGAAATTAGAGATAGTTTAAAAAAATAGATTAATAAAAACCCATTTAGAGAGTTGATTTTCTAAATGGGTTTTATCTTGATATAAACATTGCAGCATAGGAAGCAACAATACCAGCTACCATAACAATTAACATCGTCCATACAATGATTTTTTGTGCTTTCTTTGACATTTTGTTATCCTTCTTTCTTACTTAAGATAATTTTAGCATAAATTTATTTATTTGCCAATATACTTATGTAGGTGAAGAAAATTGAAATATTGGTCGAAGCATAAGGTTATAGTAGCATTCTTAATAAGTATTTTTATTGTTGGACTTATTTTTGGCATTATTTTGGGAATTAAACAAGATATTATTTTTAAAAATGATGTAGTTTATAGCTTTAAAAACATTAAAGAAACGCTACTAAATAAAAGAATTAATTTGATTATAATACATGTAGTTATCTGTATGATATTAATTGTTAACTCTTTTTTGGCTCCTTTATATATCTTTAATGTACTTTATTTATTTTCTAAGGGAATGTGTATTGGCTTTAGCATTTATTTATTAACTTTGACTTTTGGCATTCAAGGCTTAGTTAGTGGTTTTTTATATTCTTTTGTTTTGCAACTTGTATATATAGTTTGTCTTTTATTTATTCTCTTAAAATGTTTTGATTTATCTAAAGCTGTTTTAGGAATGCTTTTTGATGATCAAGATATGCGAAAAAGGCAAATAAAGAGAATTTGTTCTGCAATTGGCATTATTGCGATGATAATTTTGTTAAATGATATAATTGTATATTTTTTTAGCAAAGAGATATTAACTAAATTATTATTTTTACTCAATTAAAATGGATAATTGGCTATTTAAAAATGTATTTTAATAGACTTTAAAGACTTAATTTGATAAAATATTTTGTGGAAGTGATGTACTTTATGAAAACAGTTGTAGTTGGCATGAGTGGGGGAGTTGATTCTTCAGTTTCTGCTTATCTTTTAAAACAACAAGGTTATAATGTTATAGGCCTTTTTATGCGCAATTGGGATGCGGCTTTAAACAATGATATTGAGGGAAATCCAACTTTTGGCGAAAACATTTGTCCTCAAGAGCAAGATTATAATGATGCCAAAAAGGTCTGCGAACAATTAGATATTCCTCTTCATAGAGTCGATTTTATTAAAGAATATTGGGATAACGTTTTTAAGTATTTTTTGACAGAGTTAGAGAAGGGGAGAACTCCCAATCCTGATTTAATGTGTAATAAATACATAAAATTTGATTTATTCATTAAGGAAGCTAAAAAGCTAGGAGCTGACTATATTGCAACAGGTCATTATGCTAGAATGGTTAATGGTCATCTTTTAAGAGGAATTGATAAGAATAAAGATCAAACCTATTTTTTAGCACAGGTTAATAGAAAAGCCTTAGAAAATGTATTGTTCCCAGTAGGTGGTTTAGAAAAACCGGAAGTAAGAAAAATAGCCGCTGAATTAAACCTTGAGACCGCTAATAAAAAAGATTCGACAGGTATTTGCTTTATTGGCGAACGAAATTATCAAAAGTTTATTCATAATTACTTAAAACCTAATCCTGGTGATATTG
The DNA here is from genome assembly GCA_934095865.1 of uncultured Bacilli bacterium. GTDB lineage: Bacteria > Bacillota_I > Bacilli_A > RF39 > UBA660 > CAG-605. The sequence continues at coordinate 54,055 of CAKOKU010000004.1, read as the reverse complement.
TTGATGTTGAAACGAAGAAAGTAATTGGCCGCCATACAGGATTAATGAATTATACAATTGGTCAGAGACGTAATGTTGGAATATCTGGTAATTTACAACGCCATTATGTGTGTGGCAAAGATGTTGAAAAAAATATATTGTATGTAGCCTTTGGTGATGATAGTAAATATCTAATAAGTACGTCTTGTTTGATAGAAGATGTTAATCTTTTAATTGACGAATTACCAACGAAAGCTACGGCTAAATTTAGATACCGCGGCGAAGATTTTGCTGTTGAATTAGAATACTTAGATTCAGGAGAAATGTTAGTTAAATATCCGGAAGGAGTGAAGGCAGTTACTCCCGGACAAGCATGTGTTATGTATCTCGGTGAAGAATGTATTGGTTCTGGAATTATTAAAGAAATATATAAAGAAGATAATAAATTGTGGTATTTATAAATTTGAAATCACGCAACAAAGTAACTGTAAAGTTGCTTTTTTAATTGACATGTAAACTACAAATGATATAATTATTATGTAAAGGCTGAAAGGTAGTGGAGTAGATGCAAAAGCTAAATGATCTTTTTCAAGAATTAGGGATTTCAAAAGTAAGGTTGGCAAAATACCTTGGCGTATCTAGACAGATGGTTTACAACTATTTAGAATTAGATGATATAAATAAATGGCCTAAAGAAAAGAAAATTATGTTATATAAACTCTTAGATATTAGTGATGGTACAGAAATTGAAAATATAAAGATAACTACTGATTATTTAATGAGCGTTGAATCAAGACTCAATAAAGGTACTAAAGGTCATGATGAAAGTGATAGCTTTATTGATATGAAAGGTTTAAATTCAGATAGTCAGAAACTTTTAAGCAATATTACATCTTTATTAAAAGATCGTTTGAGTGAAGATAATAATAAAAAAGAAAATTTTTATACGTTAACTTATCTTTATCATACACTATTAATGATGGATAGCATTCCTGAAATTAGATATATTTTTGGTTATATGAGTAAAACTGGTGGCTATACAGATCCTGAAGAATATAAATTACAGGAAGATAAACAGTTTATTTTGGAAGGAATATTATATACGGCTTTAGGATTATATAATAATGGTGGCTCATCGCGAAGCAAGTTACAGCTGGCACATCGTCGTTGGTTGGCTGAAATTGAAGCTAAAAAAGAAGAAAAAATATCCCGTACTCAGGAATTAAGTGCTGTTAAAATCCAAGCTTTAAAAGAATTAAATTATTCAAAAATGGATAACTCTAATGGTAATGAAGTTATTGAAAAAATATTAGAAATTTTAGCTAGAAAAAATTAAATATTAATTTCAATTTTTGAATAGAAAATAAAATATGATGTTCTTTTATATATTTTTGAAATGCAAGTCCCCTATTTATTTGTCATTTGATGGAGAAGGGGAAGCACGAAATGATATATTTAAATGTTTTAATTTTTCATTGATTATCTATTTTTTAATGTTGGTTTTTCTATGTGATAAAATACTAAAAAAGACTTAAATTTTCGTACATCGAAATGTTTTGAGATGGATAATTATTCATCTCGATTCATCTAAATTAATTAACAAATGGATATAATTATACAATTAAATGAAAAATAAATGAGTAAACGAATAATTAATTTTAACTTATATAAAATATATGATTAATGATTGTTTTTCATAAAATTAAGCTTTCTATATGATTAATAATAAAGATAATATAAATATTATTGAATATAAAAGTTATTATTTAGATAGATATAATAATATTTTAAGACTAAGATTAGATAAATCTCACTTCGCATAATATATATTATGTTAACATTTTATTTTAGCTATATTTAGGCTATGATAAATTATATATTTAATTGCTTACTTTATATCAATATTATATTATTACAAGATTATATTAATAAAATCAATAATGAACATAATATGCCTAAACAAAAGCATATTTTTTTATGATATGACAAGATTTCTGGAAGAATTTCCGTAATAGCAATTATTAACATTAAACAACCGACAAAATATAAAATAATACTTAAGAATATCAAACTAATAAATGGTTTTAAAAATAAATACGTTAATAAAGCTCCAATTGGTTCAGCAATTCCAGATATAAATGTGTATAATAATGCTTTTTTTCTATTATTAGTACTATAATATATTGGTACTGCTATACAAATTCCTTCTGGTAAATTATGAGCCATTATAGATAATGCTATCTTTAACCCTAAAGTAGGACTGGCAATGCTGGAAGTAAAAACAACTATACCTTCAGGGATGTTATGAATTAATAATGACAACATATTTAATACTCCTACTTTATATAAACTACTTCCCTCTTTTATTTTGGCTTTTGATAGTTTAACAATTATAAAAGCTAGTAATGGACAAAGAAACAAAATAATTATTCCAGCTCCAAAATTTAAGGTATGGAAAATATAATTTAAAGGCTGGGGAATTAGTTCCTTAATACTAATAAGTGTCATTACACCAAAAGCAAAAGAAAGGGATACCACAATTATCTCCCCTACTTTTTTGTGACCTAGGTAGGTAAATAAAATTCCAATATTAGTAGCAAAACCCGCAATGAAAGCTAGTAATAAGGCGTTTAAATCATTCATAAATATCACAATAAATAATATGATAATAAATTTCAGTTAAAACCAGAAATTGGCAATTAAATTGGGTATGAAAATATTTTTTCTGTCAACAATATTATTAGGAGGTAATTATGAATTCAAAGAACAATGCAAGAAATAATGCAAAAAATACGTCATCAGCACGTAATAACGCAAGAAATAATGCAAAATGTCATAACAGTGCTAAAAATAATAGCAAATGTCATGCCCGTGCTAACGAAGAATAATATTGTTAGCTCACTTTATGACTACGAGGGTGAAATTCTTCGTAGTCTTTTTTTAATTTTTCATCTATTAAATGCGTATATATTTGAGTGGTCTTTAAATCTTCATGACCTAGAAGTTCTTGAATTACCCTGATATTAGCGCCACCTTTTAAAAGGGTTGAAGCAAAAGAATGACGAAGGGTATGAGGTGAGATTTCCTTTTTAATATTTTTTCTACTACATTCTTCTTTAATAAATTTAAAGAATGCTTGACGAGTGATTTTTGTACCATAACTAGAGATAAAAATATATTCACTGTCATGTTGTTTTAATAAAGAATTTCGGTATAAATCAATATATAGTTTTACATAATTTAGAGCCGTATCAATGATAGGAACAATTCTTTCTTTACTCCCCTTCCCTAGTACTCTTACATAACAATCGTCAAAATTAATATCACTTATTTTTAAATTAGTTAATTCACTAACACGCAGACCACTGGCAAAGGCTAGTTCTAACATGGCTTTATTACGGTAATCATTAGGCTTTTCTAATTTTATATCTAATAGTTTATTTATTTCTTCTCTGGTTAAATAATCTGGCAATTTAGGGGTTATTTTCGGCATTTTTAAGTTAGCACAGGGATTATAACTGATTATTTCTTCGGATAGTAAAAAAGAATAAAAAGAGTTTAAAACAGTTAGATGATGAGCTAAGCTACGCCTATCTAAGTTGTTTAAACTTCTGATATAATTACTTAGATCTTTTTCCTTTAAATTTAAATAATTAATGTTTTTTATAAAAAAATGCTTTAAATCATTAGAATAAGACATTATAGTATTTTCTGATAATTTTTTTTCATATTTTAAATAATCTAGGTAAACATTTATGTATTTATCTTGTAAAAAATCGGCCATTTAGTTAAATTTCCTTTCTTAAAATTAATATTTTTTCGTTTATTCTAAGTTGATTATAAAATTAAATTTATTAAATAACAAGCATTATGTTATAATATCTAAAGAAAGTTTAGGGAGATGAGTATGGAATTATTAGCTAATAAATATCGGCCTACTAGCTTAGATGATGTTGTTGGCCAAAAGCATTTGATTGGTCCCAATAAGATTCTTTCAAATATGGTTCAAAACAAGAAGCTTTTTTCAATGATTTTATATGGTAAACCTGGTATTGGCAAAACCTCAATAGCTTGGGCTCTAGTTAATTCTTATGATAAAAAATATAAGTTTTTAAATGCTACATCATCGAAGAAAGAAGACTTTATTATAGCCATTGAAGAAGCGAAGATGTATGGAGATTTAATTTTGGTTATTGATGAAATTCATCGCATGAATAAAGATAAACAAGATATTTTATTACCATATATTGAAACGGGAATTATAATATTAATTGGCTTAACAACTAGTAATCCTTACCATAAAATTAATCCAGCTATTAGGAGTAGATGCCAAATTTTTGAGCTTAAACCATTAGTGCTAGACGATGTTGTTGAATGCTTAAGAAAGGTAGCTATTAAAGAAAACTTTACGGTTGATGACGAAACTTTATTTGCGATTGCTAAATTAAGCAGTGGCGACGTTAGAACGGCAATTAATACTTTAGATGTTGCTTCGATGTGTGTATTAGATAAAAATATAACGTTAGATACAATTAAAAATATTAGTTCTAAACCGGCTATTTTTTTTGATAAGAATGATGATGGCCATTATGATATTATTTCAGCATTCCAAAAATCGATTCGTGGTAGTGATGCCGATGCGGCTATCTATTACTTGGGCCGTTTAATTGAGGCAGAAGATCTAGATATTATTTATAGACGTATGAGTGTAATTGCTTATGAAGATATTGGCTTAGCCAATCCTTCGATTGGCCCTAAGGTTATGGCAGCGATTTCAGCTGCAGAACTTTTAGGCTTACCAGAAGCTCGGATTCCCTTAGCCCAAGTAGTCTTAGAAATGGCTCTGTCACCTAAAAGTAATTCTAGTGAAAATGCAATTGATAATGCTTTAAATGATATTAGAATGGGCAATACAGGCGAAGTTCCTGAACATATTAAAACTAGTTCTCCAAATTATAAATATCCTCATGATTATCCTAAATATTGGGTTAAACAGCAATATTTACCTGATAATGTTAAAAATAAACACTATTATTATGCTAAACATAGTAAGTATGAAGATTCTTTAAATTTTGGCAATCAAGAAATGAAGAAATAAAAACGACCTCTCTTGTCTATTAAGAGAGGTTTAATTTTGGAGCCATTTTCTAACAATGTAATTTGCTATATAAATACCAGCGGTACTTGGAACGAATGGTGTTGAACCAGGTGTATGATCATGAGTTTTTATTGGTAATTCACTACTTACTAAAACATCTAAATGTTTTATATTATTTTCTTTACATAATTTACGCATTACTTTAGCTAATGGGTCGTTTTTCGTTTTGTATATATCAGTTATCATAAGTTTAGTAGCGTCTAATCTATTACCGGTACCCATAGAAGAAATTACTGGAATATTATTCTTTTTAGCATATTTAATTAATTCCATTTTAGTAGTAACTGTGTCGCAGCAATCTATAATATAATCAACATTTTTAGGTATGTAATCATTTATATTATTGGCATTTAAAAATACACAAATATCAGTAACTTGACATGATGGATTAATATCTAAAATTCTCTTTTTAGCTATTTCTACTTTGGACACACCAATATTACTATGCAAGGCGATTACTTGTCTATTAAGATTAGAAATATCAACAACATCGGCATCAATAATGGTTATTTTTTTAAGGCCGAAACGACATAACATTTCTAAGGCATAGCCACCAACTCCACCAATACCAACAATGACAACACTTTTTTCTTGAATACAACTTAATGTGTTATTATCTATTAATTTTAATATTCTACTATATTGTTCCATGATATCACCTTATTTTTTACAATTAAAAACCAAAGGATTAATCTACTGTGATAAAAACCCGCTCCACGCAGGTGGGCATCACATAAACTGCTTTAGGATTTCTAGAGCCGTAGCCTAGACTTTCTACACCACAATTTAATTAGATTCCCTTATAATCACTTACTCGGTTTTATGTAAATAGATTAATTTCCCTTTGGTAATTTAAGTTTATCATATTACTTTGATATAAGCAATAATTTTACTTTAATTTTGTTTAAAATAGTATTAAACTTTTAAGCAACAATTTTAATGATATTAATAATTTTTTTATTAATTTGTATGAATACGCCATCTTTGATTTACATCGCAGTTTGTTGAATATGGCATTGGATTTGGCATTTCTAGTTTTATAATCATTGGTAATTTAAAGGCCCCACCGAACCCTACACAGTTACCTGGTTGTAAAACTTTTTGCTTTTCAATAACATCTTGACTAATATTGGGAAGCATTGTTCTGATATATTCAATATCTTTTGGGTGTGTCATTTTAAAGATTAAAAAGTTACTACATTGAGATATAACAGTATCACTTATTTCAACTGGACGCTGAGATATAATATTTAATAAGACACCATATTTACGACCTTCTTTGGCAATACGTTCAAAGATATTATAACCTAATAAGAAAGTATCCATATCTTTAGAAACATATCTATGGGCTTCTTCTAAAAATAGATGGAATGGAATACTGGCTCTTTGAGTACGAGTTTTAGCAAATTCAAAGAACATTCTAGCGTATATCTTTACTATTACTTTTGCATAAGTATCATCCATATCTTCTAGATTTATGTTAATAATCTGGGCTTTTCTTCTTTCACCGGTTGCTACTAAGGATGCAATATACTGTTCTAGTGTAATATAGTTAGGATAATTAAAGTATGTTCCAACACTACTATTTAGAATAGAATTTAGTCTTACTTTTAAAATACTAGCATCGTCTCTGATGGCATCATTATGTAAAAATCCTTCGGAAATTAAAGTGAATTCTAGAGCACTTGCAAAGTCTTTTAAGGTATAATAAACTGGTTTGGTAATTATTTTACCTTCAAGATCATCATTAATAAATTTTAAAATGTATTCATTTATTAAAACTGATTCGCCAAAATTACCATGAGAATCGATTTCAAAACATTCGCTGAATTTACGAGTATAACCGACACCAGGAATATCTGTATCAAAATTAAATTCATTAGTATGGCATACTTGAATTACTTGAAATATTTCATTTTTCTTTTCTTTTGTTGTTTCATTACTAAATAAAATGGCTAGTAAGGCTTTGGCAATTAAGTGGTTTTTATACATTGCCGCTTCATCGGAAATATCCGCAAAGATTTTAGCTAATTTTAATGCTCTTTCTATTATAGGAATTTGGGTATGACTTGAAACTTGTAACAAAAGAGTCATATCATCTAATGTCAATAAATGAACTGGAATAGCTAATCTTTGGTCGGTAGCATCCGTTGGATTAGTTGTAATAAATTTATAACTATAATTAGGGTTTAGTTCATTTAATTTACTAAAAGCAGTTTTATATTCACCATAAGCGTCAAAAATAAAAATATTAGCATTATAGGCAATAAAATTAGGATTTGAAAATAGATTTTGCACCATTCTAGCTACTCCACATGATTTGCCGGAACCAGAGTTACCAAAAATGGCCATGTGATTAGATAAAAGATCATTTATATCTACATATACAGTATTGCCTTTATAGATAGCTGATTGGCCTAAGATAAATGTTTTATCACTATAAATTCCCATTAGACTTTTTAATTCGTCATTATTAATTTGTCTTATAGTTGATGACATGACTGGTTTTCTGATAACACCACTTATATATTTATCTCCAATGAATTCTCCTAAAAATCTTATTTTAATGACATTATCATTTACTTCTTCAATTTCACCAAGTATTCGTTGATTTTCAGCTTCAAAGACAACATTATTATTCATCAAGTCAACATCTTGACCAGGCTGTAAAAGAGACTCAACATGTGCTTCTCCTTCAGTAATGTATTTTATTTTTCCAAACATCTTAAAACTCTCCTTATTCTTATAAAGTAATTATACCATTCTAAACTATAAAAGTTAATTGTTTTCTAATTATCTGAGTAATTATTTACTTATTGGATGCTAAAAATTTTGAAATAAAAAAAGCAATTTTAGACGATGCTATTTTGTTTAAGCATATCTTTAATTACTTTTTATAGTTGACTTACAGATGTAATTTTAATATCACTGGCAAATTTATTGCGGTAAACATTGACATTATTTACCCACGTCGGATTGGCTTGTTTAACACCATCAATGATGGTTGGGTTATATTTATAACCAATTTGTTCAATAGTTACTAAGCCATTGTCAAAATAATTATTTTTTAATAGTGATATGTATTTATATACGCCATACTCAATGGAAGAATATTCAGTTAATTTACCATTACTCATTCCTCCAAAAATATTATTTTTTCTTAACATACTATTGGCTTCTAAATTACCAGTTTCAATCCAAGTAATAGCTTTAGCAGTTCTAACATCAACACTTGGATAAAGAGAAACAAAATATTCAATTAAATTATAAACGTATTGTTTATTTGTTTCTTTATAAGAATATTTACGATTAAATAATTCTGGTTTCTTATTTTCTAGGGCTGTTAAATATTCTATTAAGGCTAAATCAATATTTTTCTTATTCTCACCAGTATTTAAAATATCTAATTCGTTGAATTGATTATCTACACTTTCGCTTATTTCTTGTTTTAAGTTGTTAATATCAATACCAAACATATTAGCAAAGAACGCATATGTTTCTTGATTATTTTCAATACTTTCTTCTATTTGATTATTAACTATATCTTTAGCGGATAAAGTTATATAAGAATCCATATTTGGGACATTTATTATACTTTTGTATTGTCTTTTTTTGACAGCTACGGCAGTAATAATAGTTAGGCACATAATAATCGTGCTTATTAATATTACTTTTTTTCTCATCTACTTAAAAGACCTCCTAGTCTTATAATCCCCCTTATTTATATTAATCTTCTTTACTTTCTAATTCTGCTTTTAAAATTGCTTTTGTAATCACTGGATTAGCTTTACCCTTTGTTTCTTTCATTACTTGACCCACAAAGTAATCAAATAAATTTGTTTTTCCATTTAAGTATGCTCTTTTTTGTGGCTCATTATGCACGATTATTTCTTTGATTAAAGTGCGAATAGTATCTTCATCGGAAATCTGGGCATTTTCTTTAGAAATAAACTCTTTTGGTTCTTTTTTATTTTCTAAGGCTTTAGTAAATACTTCTTTAGCTTGTTTACTAGAAATAGTACCTTTATGAATAGCATCTGTTATTTCTTTTAACATGAATGGTTTAATATAGAAATCTTTAATAGAACCGTTATCTTTATTTAGTTCAGTTACTATATTTACGGTTATCCAGTTGGCAGCCGTTTTAGCATCGATGCCTATTTTAACACACTCTTCAAAATAATCAGCAATTTCTTTATTTTTTATTAAAATATTACTATCATACTCATTTAAATCATAAGTTTCCATATAAAGTTTCTTACGTTCAAGTGGTAAGACAGGAATTTCATGAATGACATCTTCAATAAATTCCTTAGTTAGTTTATATGGTGGAATGTTTGGATCTAAGAAATACTTATAATCAATGGCATCTTCTTTGGTACGCATGCTAATAGTTGTACTGGTAGCTTCATCAAATCTTCTTGTTTCTTGAACTAATTTATCAGCTTCATTGTTTAAATAAGTTTTTCTTTGTCTTTCCTCTTCGTATTTAATAGTAGCTTCAATGTTTTGAAAATCGACACCTTTTACTTCTACTCTTGGTGTTACATACTTACCATCTTTCTTTAGATTGATATTAACATCACATCTGATTTGACCTTTTCTAGTATCAGCATCAGAAATATCACAATAACGGTAACAATCACGAATATACTCTAGAAAAGCCATTACTTCTTTAGCAGAATTAAAACATGGTTCGGTAACAATTTCAAGTAGCGGTACGCCAGCACGATTATAATCAATCGTCGTCATTTTTGCAAAATGGTCCAAACTAGCAGTATCTTCTTCCAAATGGATATCATGAATAGAAACAGTAATCGTTCTTTCACCCACAGGGATTTCTAATTTACCATTGATACCAACCGGATTAGTACATTGGGTAATTTGATAACCTTTAGGAAGATCTGGATAATAATAATTTTTACGGTCAAATTGCATTATATCTGCTATTTGGCAATTTAAGATTTTAGCCATTTTAACAGCGTGCTTTACACAAGTCTTATTAACAATTGGTAAGGTTCCTGGAAATGCCATATCAACTGGTGAAACAAAGACATTAGCTGTATCACTAAAACCATTAATACCAGTTGAGAAAGCTTTAGCCTTACTTTTTAGTTCGCAGTGCATTTCAATGCCGACTACTAGTTCTAATTCATTATTCATGAGAAACCTCCTTAGCAATTTGATTTTTATAAGTCATAGTTGATTCAATACCATAAGCTATATTAAGTACGGTTTGGTCATTATAACAATTACCAGTAATATTTAGGCCAACTGGTAAGCCATTTACAAAACCATCAGGAACGGTTATAGATGGGAAGCCACCAAAATTGCCTATTTGTAAGTGTTCTTCTAGAATTTTTGCGCCGCCAGCTAAGGTATTTTTAGAGCCTTCCAAGAAAGGGGCTGGGCCACTTCCCACAGGCAAAATAACAGCATCATAAGTTTGAAATAACTTCTTCCATTCATCTACTATTAGTCTTCTTACTCGTTTAGCATTATTGAAATAACGTTCTTGATTTTCTCTTTGCAAAACATAGGAACCAATGATAAATCTTCTTTTAATTAATGGTGAAAATCCTTTTGTACGATGATCTTTCATAGCTGCATAGATATTATCTGCTTGGCCACGAGGTCCGAAATTAATACCCGTTAAGTTTGACATATTTGAGGTAGCTTCAGCACAAGAAATAACTACATAACAAGAAGCAACGGCATTAAGTAGTGTCTTATCAACGCTAACTTCTTCAATTTCAACACCATGCTCTTTTAAATTATTAATAACATTCATAAAATTTGTTAAATGTTTTTTTAATTCTTCACTAGGATTTTCATAATTATCTAGTGAAACAATTTCCTTAATATAGCATAGTTTTCTTGCCTTTAAATCATTTTTAAGATTAGCATAAAGATTTATCTTACTACTATCCCATGATGTCATATCAGCCTCATCAAGGCCTTTGATATTATCAACGACAATGGCAGCATCAGCAACACTTCTTGTTAGAACTCCACAATGGTCAAGACTGGAAGCAAAAGGAAACAAACCATATCTTGATATCATTCCATATGTTGGTTTATAGCCAACAATACCACAATATGCAGCTGGTTTACGAATAGAGTCGCCAGTATCACTACCTAAGGCATATGGATACACTCCAGCAGCTACGGCAGCGGCGGAACCACTTGAGGAACCACCACACATTCTACTAGTGTCCCAAGGATTATGAATAAAACCTGTTTTAGCGGTTGTACCAGTACCACCCATTCCGAATTCATCCATAGCAGTTTTGTTTACAGCAACAGCACCGGCTGCTTTTAACTTGGCAATTACAGTGGCATCAAAGAAAGGGACATAGCCTGTTAAAGTATTACTTGATGCACATGACTCTATATCTTTAGTCGAGTAATTATCTTTTATGCCATAAGGAATGCCACTTAATAAATTATCAGTTATTGGCATTGCGACAGCATTATCTAAAATTAAGGCAAAGGCATTACAATTTTTTTGAACTTCTTTTGATAATTCTAAAGATTCTTTGATTAGTTCTTCAGAGCTAACTTGACCACTAACAAGTAATTTATGTAGTTCTTCTATACTCAATTTATTATACATCTTATCCAACAACCTTTACTATTTGAACTTCTCTACCCACTTTTTGACCACTATTTCTTAGCAATTCTTCAATTGGAGGGGTAGATGTAGTTTTATCTTCATTTAAGCGGCATTCCATATTATCTAGACAATAACTCATTGGTTCGACATCACTAATATTAGGAATTTCGTTTATAATTGCAATATCTTTATCTATTTGTTCAAATTCATCTAAAACCATTTTATTTTCTTCTTCGGTTAAGCCAATAAGCAATTTATCAGCATAACAATCAACCATTTGTTTAGTAAATTTACTCATGTTATCACCTTTACATATTCATATTTAAGTAGTCTATTAATTCTTCTTCATTGATACTAACTTCTTCTTTAGTAACATTATCTTTAATTTTAATTACTTTATTTTTAATATCCTCGTCATTTAAAATAATCAAGAATTTAGAATTTAATCTGTCAGCTTGTTTAAATTGAGCCTTTAAACTACGTTGCATATTTTCCATTTCAATATCAAAGCCACTAAGACGAAGGTTTTGACAAATACTAGCAGCATAATCTTTTTCCGTGTCCGAAACATACATAATGTAGGCATCTATCCAGTTTTTAATTGGCAATTCAATATCTTCTTTTTCAAGGGCAAGCATTAAGCGATCAAGACCACAAGCAAAACCAATAGCTGGCGTTGCTGGGCCTCCTAATGACTCTATCATACCATTGTATCTACCACCAGCTGCTAAAGTACTTTGACTGCCCATGTCATCAATATCCGCCATAATTTCAAAAACAGTATGGTTATAATAGTCTAGACCACGAACTATTTTAGGATTAACAACATAGTCAATATCCATGACTTCTAAGTAGTGTTTAACTGCTTCAAAACGTTTTTTAGATTCTTCATTTAAATAATCTATTGTTTTAGGAGCTTCTTTTATTAGTTTACTTTCAGCATCAACTTTGCAATCTAAAATACGAAGAGGATTTTTTTCTAATCTGACTTTACAATCTTCACATAATTCATCAATATGTGGTTTAAAATAATTAATTAGATTTGTTCGGTAATTTTCTCTCGATTCTCTATCTCCCAAGGTATTAATATTCACGCGAACATTACGAAGGCCAAGAGTTTTAAAAAGATTAACGGGAATTGAAATTACTTCAGCATCAATTAAGGCATCATCGCTACCGATTACTTCACAGCCAAATTGACTAAATTCTCTTAAGCGGCCACTTTGGGGTCTTTCATAGCGATACATTGGCTCAATATAAAATAATTTTATTGGTTGAGTGGCATCGCCATACATTTTATTTTCAATGTAACTTCTGACTACTCCAGCTGTTCCCTCTGGTCTTAAGGTTATGCTTCTATTACCGCGATCTTGAAAATCGTAGGTTTCTTTAGTTACAATATCAGTTGTTTCCCCAACCCCACGGTGGAACAATTCAGTTGCTTCAAAAACAGGAGTTCTAACCCAACCATAATTATAGCTTTGACACAAATCTTCTATTAGTTTAGTTACATACTGCCATTTTTTAGCATCTAAACCATATATATCAATAGTTCCCTTTTGTTTTGCAATCATTTTAAATCCTCTTTTCTAAAAAATAAATCTAGTATTATTATCTACTAGATTTACTACTACATAATAAATACAACCATTATTATAATAATTTTATGGAATTTAGTCAAATTAACTTAACAGAACAAATACTCTTTTTCGTTAAAAAAACAAAAAATAGCTTTTTTAGGGCTATTCAGTTGTTTCTCGAACATTATCTCTTGTTTTTAAAAATGAATATGTAATTGAATCAAAATAATATTCGATTAAATAATGCGTTTTATCAGCACTTTTTGGTGTTGAGATACATAATTTTCCGTCAAATTCATCAATGCTAAATGCTTTAAGACCGGCACCATTATAATTATTGAAGTAAAGTGGTATTTCCATATTTAATAAATCTTTGCCAGTAAAGTCACTTAGATAAAGCTTATTATCTTTTACATAAGTAATATAACCATTACCTAATTGGATATAAGATATATTATCACCAAGAATATCTTCAAGGTTACTGGCGTTGAAAATTTTATAAAAGACACCAGTACTGTTAACAATTTTTGTTGTATAGAATACGGTATTATTTACTGTTACAACATCTTCAATTTTATCTGTTATATAATCGCTATAAATATCAGTGTTGGTATCATATATTTGATAGCCATTATCACTTTTTAAAATATATTTTTTGCTCGTGAAGCTGAAATTAATGCCGTAATAACTATACTTTAAGATATTAGAAATTCGACCATTAATAACTTGATCTATTCCCCATAAGCCATCTTTTTTAATAATATATTTAGAGGAATCAATTATTCCTTTACCATTTTCTATTTTAGAATAGTGAACATCATCATATTTAGCAATTATTTGTTTATTTTTTATATCATATAAGTAGATGATACTTAGTTCATCTTCAGTGCCTTTGTCTTGATATTCTTTAATAAAAGCATATCTTTTATCTACAATATCCATTTTAACATCATAGAAGCCTGCTGTTTCATCAGCATATAAATAAGAAGGCGCTATTTGGCAATCATTTTCTGATAAAATACATTTATAAGTATCTAATAATTTACCACTATCATATAAGAATAAGACCCCATCTACTTTTTCTAATTCATCTGGATTATCTGGAATTGTATAATCTTTATTTACTTTAGGAAGATTAGTCTCAACCGTAGTAGCAGCATCATAATCTTGTCTTATTTTGCGCCATATTGGTACCATTTCGGTATCAATTAGTGATTCTCGATTATATTCTCTAAAAACCCAGCCTAAACCATATCTAGATGTTACTGTGCCATCATTATATGTTTTAGTTGTTTCTTTGAAGGTAATGATGGGCTTTAAGCCTTTTTTAAACCGACTTTGATCAATTAAAAAGAAAATAGTATATATAGCAATAATGGATAAAACGGATACAACCGTAATTCTTCTTATTAATAATCTTTTTTTTCTTAATTGTTCCTTTCGCAATTGTTCTTCTTGCTCATACATAGCCCCCGCTGAATCATCGTACATAAAATACCTCTTCTATCAATTGTAACAATTGAATACTTTCTTTTATTCTTTTTTTATATCACTATCAATAATAATTGTTGTTGGTCCAATATTAGTTATTTTTACTTCCATATCTGTTTGAAATATACCCGTGGCAACTTTAACGTATTCTTTTAATTTAGTATTAAATTCCTCATACATTACTCTAGCTACATCTGGTTTAGCAGCCATTATATAACTAGGCCGATTTCCATTTTTGGTATTGCCATATAAAGTAAACTGAGAAATACTTAAAATTTCGCCACCATAATCTAAGATACTCTTATTCATAACGCCAGCCTCATCAGGAAATATTCTTAAATTCAAGACTTTTCTTACCATGTAGTAGATGTCTTTGGTGGTATCATCGGTTTTAAACCCAACTAGTAATACTAATCCAGAATCTATTTTACCAACTACTTTATTATCAACGCTGACGGTAGATAAACCACTTCTTTGTACTACAACCCGCATTAGTTTTTAACTCTTTCTACATTCAAAACATAATTTGCATTATTTAAGGCTATTATTAAATTATCCAATTCTTGAACATTTTTAATTTTTAAAGTAATTTTATATTCAGTATTATTAAAGTTATTCTTAGTACTTACTGCTTCGACATATATTTCTTTTTCTTTAGCAAGGCTTACAATATCATATAAGTAATTTTTATTACTTAGCGTGGTAATGATTATATCTGTATAGTAAAAAGTATCATTTTTAGCATTCCATGCAACTTCAATAAGACGATTAGTATTAGATACATTTTTACAGTCAGCTTTATGAACGGTAATGCCTTCACCTTTGGTAATATAGCCAATTATTTTATCCCCTTTGACCGGTTTACAACATTTCGCTATATTTACTTTAATGTCGCCACTGCCGGCTACTATTATATCACTCTTATAATTGATATTTTCTTCTGATTTTCCTATACGATCTAAAAGAATATCATGAACATTTTTCTTGTCTTCATAAGCAATGTTAATAATGTAAGTTGGTGTAAATCTTAGGGAACCAATTGATAAGTAAATATCTTCTAAGTCATCTAATTTTAAGTCTTTACATACTTTATTTATACGTTCTTGACTTAGGACATCGCTAATAGTAAGCTTTCTTCTTCTTATTTCTTTTTCTAATAGGCTTTGACCTTTTTTAATATACTCTTCACGGTCGATTTTAGAAAAATAAGACTTTATTTTGTTTTTGGCTTGACTAGTTTTAACGAAAGTTAGCCATTCTTTATTTGGCGTGCTATCTTTATTAGTTTTTATTTCAATAATATCCCCATCTTGCAAAGGACTATTTAAGGGTACCATCACTTCATTAACAATAGCGCCCACGGTAGTATCTCCTACTTTAGAGTGAATACGGTAAGCGAAATCGATTGGGGTTGAATTGACTGGTAGTTCAACAACATCTCCTTTAGGTGTGAAGCAATAAATCATTTTTGATAGGGCTTCTTGATTAAGTTCTTGCTTTAAGTCGGTATCACTTAAATTATCACTGTGTTGTTCAATTAAATTTCTAAACATTTCTAATTTTTGTTCAAAAACGTTTGTAACGCCGCCTTTTGAATGTTCTTTATAAGACCAGTGACTGGCAATACCTTTTTCAGCAATTTCATCCATTTCATTGGTACGAATTTGAACTTCGTAAACGTAGCCATCAACACCAAAGATTGATGTATGTAAAGATTGGTACATATTTTCTTTTGGCATCGCTATATAATCTTTAAAGCGCTTTGGAAGCGGTCTAAATTTAGCATGAATTAAGCCAATTGTTAAATAACAATCACTTACGGTATCAACAATAATTCTAAGTGCTAAAATATCATAAATTTCATTCCATTTTTTACCTTTAGCCATTTTTTCATAAATACTATGGACACTTTTGACACGGGCTTTAATGTGAAAGTTAATATTATTTTCATTTAAAATATCAACTAATTCTTGTTTCATTAGTTCTAATTCTTCATTTAATTTAGTGCTCTCATTATTTAATTTTTCTTCAATATCTTTATAGACATCAGGCTTTGTATAGTATAAAGACAAATCTTCTAGTTCAGCTTTTATCTTATTAATACCTAGACGGTGGGCAATAGGAATTAAAACAGAAACAGTTTCGTTAGCTTTACTTTTTTGAGCTTCGGGATCAAGTGCCCAAATAGTTTGCATATTATGAAGCCTATCTGCTAATTTGACAAATAAAACACGAACATCACTAGATAAGCCTACTAAAACTTTACGCAAATTGATAGCAGTCGTTTCTTTGTCATCACTTAGAGCTAAGCGATTTATTTTAGAGATATTATCAACTATGTTGGCAATGTCATCACCAAATAATTTTCGAATCTCGGCCACGGTTTTACCAGCATGATTTACTACTTCGTGCATCATAGCGGCAGATAAAGTTACATAATCAGCGTTTAAAGATGTTAAAATATAGCAGACGTTTATAGGATGTATTATGTAAGCATCACCACTCTTACGGTAACGGCCTTCGTGAGCAGCAGCGGCATATTCATAAGCTCGGTTAATTGTTTCTAGTTCCTTTTCATCAGTTATATAAGTCTTTATTTTTGCCATTAAAGTTGCATAATCAACTTGTTTATATCTTTTCTTTAGTGTTTCTTCCATTTTTCGGCCTTTCTATAAATTTTCTATTTATTGTTCTTATTTAATTTAGATATGACGTAATCACATAATAACTTGTCATCAACGTTTAAGACATCATCAACTATATTATATAAAGTTAGATTAGTTTTAGTTGGCCAAACATTAATACGTAAATACTCAAAAATATCATCTTGACTAACATATTTTATATTTTTACGAGTTAATTCTTTTACTCGACAGTCCAAGGCTGGTTTTATATGAGCCTTTAATTCTAAGACACTGGTAAATTCTAAGTCGTTCATCCAAACACCCGCCTTCTTTCTCTAATATTATAAACTAAATTTAGTCGTTAGTGAAGTTGAAAGCGCTTTTTTCTATGATTTTTTAAATATTAATTTAGTCAGATGAAACTTATTAATAGAGTTTAATATTTATCTATTTAACGAGATAAGGACTTAAAAGTAAATTTTTAACTAATTATTTATTTTAGGATTCATATTATTAATTAGGTGAGACTTTATGCAAAAAAATCAATTCCTTTTGAGTACATTGATATTATGTCTTGGAGGTTTTGTTGTTAAAATTTTAAGTTTTATTATCAAGATTTTATATACACGTATTCTTGGCCCTGAAGGTATTGGTCTTTATAGTTTAATTATGCCCTTTTTTTCACTTATGGTTACTATTGCGGGATTCGGTATGCCCCAAGCGATTTCTAAAGTTATTGCTGAGGGAAAAATTCGCAGTCGAAAAGTGATGGAGCAAGGTATTATTTTTTTATTGTTGTTAAATTTTATAGCCGTAGTAGCGATTATTTTAAGTAGTGATTTTATAAGTACCTATCTATTACACGAACCGCGAGTTAAGGTTTTAATTATTGGGAGTGCTCTTGCAATGCCGAATATGGCTTTAGCTTGTGTTCTTAAAGGATATTTTTATGGTAAGCAAAAGATGCTTCCAAATAATGTGTCAAATGTTATTGAACAGACAATTAGACTACTTTTTATTATTTTTATCTTACCACATCTAGTTAAAAAATCATTAGTACTTGGTATTTTATCTTATCTACTTTTAAATATTTTAACAGAAGCTGCAAGTATTTTTACTTTTCTTTTATTATTACCTAAAAAAACAGAAATTAATCTTGGTCAAATAAAGTATGATAAAGTTGTTTTCAATGAATTATTTAATGTTTCTTTGCCGCTAGTTTCCAGTCGGATAATTGGCAATATTGGTTATTTTTTTGAGCCAATCATTCTTTCCTCTACACTTTTATATGTCGGTTATAGTTCAAAATATTTTATTTTAGAATATGGTATTTATAATAGTTACTCTTTAGCTCTCTTATTAATGCCAGCTTTTTTAATTCAAGCAATTTGCACCTCCATTATTCCAGAAGTTTCTAAATTTTATAGTCAAAGAAAGTTTGATTTAGTAAGAAAAAGGACAAAAGAAGCGGTACTGATTTCGGGAATTATTGGTTTAATAACTGTTGTTTTCGTTACTATTTTTCGCAATTTTTTATTGAAACTTATCTATAATACACCTATGGGTGGCAACTATATTTTAGCCTTAAGTCCCTTCTTTACTTTTTATTATTTAGAAGCCCCTATTTCTAGCATTCTTCAAGGAATTGGCTATGGAACGTATACTCTTAAAACCACTACGATTGGTATCTTTATTAAATTGTTAGTTCTTTTCTTATGTAGTTTATTAAAAATTGGCTTATATGGTTTGGTTATTAGCGAAGCAGTAGATATATTTTATGTCGTTGGTCGAAATAGTCAAAAATTAAAGAAAGTCTTAAAAGAAGCAAAATAAAAAAGAGAAAATTAATTCTCTATTTAATAAACATGGCATCGCCAAAAGAAAAGAAACGGTAATTGTTGGCAATGGCAATTTTATAGGCATTTAAAATATTATCTTTTCCGGCTAGGGCTGATACTAACATAACAAGAGTTGATTTTGGCAAATGGAAATTAGTAATTAAAGCATCAATGGCCATAAATTTATAACCAGGATATATAAAGATATCTGTATTGCCATTACAAGCAACGAATTTACCCTTATTATTATGAGCGATGGTTTCTAAAGTTCTGCAAGATGTGGTACCAACAGAAATAATACGACGATGTTCTTGCTTTGCTTGATTTAAAATATTGGCTGTTGCCTCATCCATATGATAATATTCGCTGTGCATTTTATGTTCTAAAACATTTTCTTCAGCAACAGGCCTAAAGGTTCCTAAACCAACGTGTAGGGTAACATAACAAATAGTAACTCCCATAGCTTCAATTTCTTTTAATAATTCTTTCGTAAAATGAAGGCCAGCAGTTGGCGCAGCGGCACTACCTAGATTTTTAGCATAAACAGTTTGATAACGATCTTTATCTTCTAATTGTTCATGGATATAGGGAGGTAATGGCATAGTTCCTAATTTATCTAATATCTCCATTAAAATACCATCATAAATTAATTTAACATGGACTAAACCGTCAGCAAGAATTTTAATAACTTGAGCTTTTAGCAAACCTTCACCAAATGATATTATTGTATCCAAATGCAATCTTTTTTGAGGTTTGGCTAAGCATTCCCAGACATCATCATTTAGTGTATGTAATAATAAAAGTTCTATATGGGCGTGAGTGTCTTCCTTTTCACCAATTAATCTGGCAGGGATAACTTTAGTATCATTTAAAACTAAAACATCAGATGGCTCTAAATATTTTTTGATATCATAAAATTTAGAATGTTCAACCGCCCCCGTTACTTTATCAAGAACTAAAAGTTTGGAATCACTACGAACCTTTAATGGTGTTTGAGCAATTAAATTTTTAGGTAAATCATAATCAAATTCATTTATATTCATATTACTACTCTTTTCTAAAAAACAAAATTTATTTACTTAAAGATAATAGCTTATTTTAAAAATAAAATCAAGGCTATCTAGGCTTTTTTATAAAACTTATTAGACTATATACTAGACTGCATAAAATACTTGCTATAAAGCTTGCAAAATATGACACTATGGGTAGTAAAAAGAAGGTTAATGCACTAATGAAAAAACAATACCAAAGTTCACCTTTTTTAGTGATTGGACTAGCATAGTTTAATGGAATTAAACAAACAAAACTTAAAAGAATATTACTATTTAAAGTGTTTTTAATTATGTTTATGGCAGTACCAGAATATATACCAATACTAAATACTAAAAACAAATAAAAGATAAATAAATGCCACGGAATATCCTTTTTATAGAGATTATTTAAGCTTAAAAGAAAGTATGTAATAATAATTAAAAAAGGACTAGAGGCTCCTATGGGGGCGATGCTATGGCCAAAAAACATATCTATGGTAGTAAAGGCATTAGGTATAGAACTTTCATAAACGGCTAAATAATTTAACTGGTTTAGAAAAAATAGGCCAAAATAGCCAATTAGCAGGCTCAAGGCTAGACAGTTTATTTTCTTTCCTGCTAGTAATCTATTAAAAAGCAAATAAAGCAAACATAAAATAGCACTTAAGTAATAAGATACTGTGATTGGCAGCAATAAAACTAGTACTGATGTTTCATAATATAAGTAATAATTAGGTTTATGATTATGAAAATTATATAAAAATACTATTATTATATTAATTAATAATAAACTTGGTACTTTTAGTAGTTCTAAATAATTATTAAAACCTTGTAGCCAAGGCATAATACTATATTTATAAATGCTGTAAAAGAACATTGGCAATAAAGAAAGCACGAAAAATAAAGCATACTTTTTATTTGTAGTTGGTCGTTTTAAATAATTACTCATCGTGTTGTACCTCTTTATCTATAACTTTTATATTTATTTTGCTAGGACAAACGTAATTACATAAACCACAATTGGGACATTTAACATTATTTAAAGGATTAATGTGCCATGGACAAACTCGGTAACAAAGTCCACAATTAAGGCATACTTCTTCTCTTTTAACCTCTTTTTTATTAAAAATAATAGTTTTTATATCATTAGTAATTACTGTTTTTATATCTATTTCTTGACCACATAAACTATTGTTTAACAAAATCGTATAATCATTGGTTTGAAATTTTAAAAATGGTAATATGTCGTTTAAAATAGTATAATTTTTAAGTTCAATTACTAAAGATTCCTGAAGGGCCGTTCCAGCGCAAGTAATATAATGGGTAGTCTTAAAACTGTGTTTGATATTAGAATAATAAATTTGCAATAAATAATCTAGACTGATCAATTGTACGTTGGCCGGAAGATGGAGATATTTTTTTAATAAAGAACTATATCCTAAGGGATAGACATCATTTATGATTTGAATATTTATTTTATCTGTTGTTATTTCATTTAATTTCTTTATCATTTCTTCTTCGGTCGAGGCTACTAAAAAGACAACTTTACTAATATTAGCGTCTAATAAATAATGGATAGCGGTATTTATTTTTTCAAAATCTCTTTTTAGAAGATGGTATGCATTATTATTTAAGGGATCTTTATTTAAACAATTGATATACAAAATTTGACAGTTGATAGATATTAAAATTGGTTTTAAGTTGGAATTTTGTTCTTTAAAATCATTTTTTATGACTAGATAATTACTTTTATTATCAACAGCTACGGCTATTATCTGACCGGATACGGGTACTATTTTATCCTCAATCATTTCGCCTTTTACAACTGGCTTACATAGAAACTTAGAATTATTTTTGACAGGAATATACACCATAGCAGGATTAAAATATTCTTTACAAGTTTTAGTTGGTATTATTTGCAGTTCTTTTTTAATATTAATCATTTAATTCTCCTGGGTATGATGACTTAATCGTTCTTTTTTTCTTTATTTTCCAAATATGAGGTTAAATAGGCTTTTAATTCTTCGGCAACTTTATTAGGTAAAATAGTAGCTAATTCCTCTTCGGAAGCACCACTAATATTTTTAAGACTGCCATATTTTTTTATCAATTCTTTTTTTCTTTTGGGGCCAATTCCTTCAATGTTATCTAAAACACTACTAATTGAACCTTTAGATCTTATTTCACGGTGATAATTAATGGTATATCTATGAACTTTATCTTGCATTCTTGTTAGATAATGAAATAAATTAGATGTTGGATCAATGGTTATACATTTTAGAGTACTATCAACTAAGACATTGGTACGATGATGGTCATCCTTTTTAAGACCTACTACTTTAATATTTAAGCCTAGGTCATCTAAAATTTCTTTGGCTGCGCGAATTTGATTTTCACCACCATCAGTTATTATTAAGTCGGGTAAGTTAAGATTTTCAATCATGGCACGATTATAACGGCGGTAAATAACTTCTTGCATTGTATGATAATCATCATTTTTATCTACTAAGATTTTGTATTTGCGGTATTCTGATTTAGCTGGCTTGCCATCTATAAAAACTACCATTCCACTGACAGCAAAAGTGCCAAAAAGATTGGAGTTATCAAAGACATCAATCCGATGAATGTCTTCCATATTTAGAACAAAAGCAAGTTCTTCATTGGCTTTTTCTGTTCGCTCTTTATCTTTTTCAATTAATTTAAATTCGTTTTCAAAACTTATTTTAGCATTAGTTAAGGCCATTTCTAGCAATTCTTTTTTTATTCCTTTTTCAGGCGTTAAAAATTTAGCATTCAGAGTATTGGCAAGAAGCTCTTTATCAAGGCTATCAGGAACAAGAATTTCTTTAGGAATCTCGCTTCGTAAATAAAAATTGGCAATATAAGATAAAATGTCATCCAAACTAGCAATAGCAAGTACTTTATTCTTGTTTCCCATTAATTTCCCGTTTCGAATATAAAATATGGTAATGGAAGCATAACCGTTTCTAGTATAATAATTAATAATGTCACGATTAACTAAATCTGGTAAATCAACTTTCTGTTTTTCAGCAATATAGTCTATATATTCTAGTTCTTGTTTTAATTCTAAAGCCATTTCAAAATTCAAATCTTTGGAATAAGTTAGCATTTTTTCTTTAATTTTATTCTTAATAATTTCCGTGTTGCCTCTTAAAAAGGATAAAATTTCTTGTTCCATTTTATTAACGGCTTCCATATCTAAATTCTTAGAACAATAACCTAAGCATTCATGGATATGATAATACAAGCATACTTCTTTTGGATTGCCTTCACATTTTTTTAATGGATATAAGCGATTTATTAAATTTACAATTCTTCTAGCAGCATAGCTATTAGGATAAGGTCCAAATAAATAGCGGCCATCTTTCTTTTTAATATTCAAATAACGAGATATTTTTAATTTAGGATATGGCTTAGAGATGTACTCAATGTAAGGATAACTTTTGTCATCACGAAGCATAATATTATATTTTGGGTTATATTTTTTTATTAAATTTATTTCAATTAAAAAAGCTTCAGTCTCACTAGTTGCAACTATATATTTAAAATCTGCTATATTTTCTACCAATTTTTTAGTTTTTCCGGTTTGTTCACGATTAAAATAGGATGATAAACGACGATGTAAGTTTTTGGCTTTGCCAACATATATTATGGTGCCGTTTTTATCAAGCATTTGATATGAACCTGGCAAGTTAGGCACTAAATGTAATTTTTCTCTAATTAAATTTTCCATATTTCCCTCTTCTTTGTTAATTATAGAGTATTTTAACTATTTTTGCTATAATTATTATGGGTGTTTTTATGAAACTTATTAATACAAATGAAATTATTATCAAAAAATCACGCTTTTTAGGATTTTATTATGAATTAGAAGATATTGACGATGTTGATATAATTATTGATAATCTAAAAAAAGAACATAAAAAAGCTAGGCACCTTCCCTATGCTTATAAATTTATGAATACTGCTAAAAAATCAGATGATAAGGAGCCATCTGGTACCGCTGGAATGCCCATTTATACAGTTTTAGAAAAAAATAATTTAAATAATTGTCTAATTATTGTTATTCGTTATTTCGGTGGCGTTAAACTGGGAGCTGGCGGGCTTTTTAGAGCATATATGGAATGCGCTAGTAAAGTTGTTAAAGATGACAAGAAGACTAAGTAAAAATGAATTTCTATTTGGACATTTTTGCTGTTTTAGAACTTAAAAAGCTTTAGAAGATAATCTCTAAAGCTATAATAAATACAACATACTTTTAGCCAGTGCAATTTTTTATAAAACTACTTTTCACTTGATATTTTATTTTGAACCAATTGACCACAGCCAATTTCTTCATTAGAAATATTCCCAAAAGAATAACACTCGAAGCCATTTTCCTTTAACTTTTTTTCTATTTCTCTTAACCTAGTAAATGTAGGAGATATGTAACCATATTTTTCTGCTTGCTTAGTATAATTTAAAAATGATATTCTCACTTCTATTTTGTCTTTAATTGTTTCCAATATTCTTATAAATTCATCAACCTGTTTATCACTATCATTAATTCCACACATTCCAAGCATATTTATTTTAACTCTACATTTATTATACTTAGCATTTTCTTTATATCTTATAGCTTCTAATACATTATTATAAAAAGAATAATTATCAGGAAGATTTTTTACAATTTCTTTTAACTTGGCGCCATCAGAAGAATAAAATGGCAATTGTAATGTTTTAATTCTTAAGTTTAAATTTTTCCAATAATCAAAACATCTGATATCATAACCAAAAGTTCCAATTATAAAGGTTACATGAGAATATTTTTTTTGAGCTTCACTCATAAATTGGCCAATTTGTTTATAAACAATTGACGGTTCTCCTATGCCAGTAAAGCTTATACAAAATTTTGTATAGTCATTTGGATCAATTTTATTATCATTAAGCATAATATTAACTTGCTCCCAAAAATCTTCTACATTTAAAATGTACGGCGTTTTTTCCAATGCTCCTGAAGCACAGAATTGACATCCTACTGGGCAATTATACATGTTACTTAGTTCTAAAAGAAATTCAACAACTTTACCATCTTTTATATGCCATATTACCATTGCTTCAATAATACGGTTATTTTCATCACCTAGCAAATATCTAATTATTCTTTGATAATTCCAATTTCTAGAATTAAATGGGTGTTCTTTTGCAATTTTTTTAACTATTTTTAATCTCATATTCTATACTCCTAATTATGTAAAACTGGACATATTTGTAGAAAGTTTATACATTCTCATTTTAAAATATTGTATCCTTTGATAAATGCTAACTATTTTAGTTTTAGCACAATTTTTATAAAAAAGAACTGCTTGAAATTAATTGATTAATTCCTAGGCAGTTCCTTTTAGTTTGACTAAATATTAGTTAGCAGCATTAATTTGGCTCATAACTTCTTCAGCAAAGTTTTCTTGTTTCTTTTCGATTCCTTCGCCTACTTCATAACGAACCATTTTAACTAATTCGCAGTTGTTATTTTTTAAATAAGTCTTAACATCAACGTCGCCATCTTTAATAAATTCTTGATCAACTAAGCAAATTTCTTTAAAGAATTTTTTAAGTCTACCAGCAACCATTTTTTCAGCAATTTCAGCAGGTTTGCCTTCTTTCATTGCTTCTTCTTTTAATAATTCTTTTTCTTTGGCTACTCTATCAGCTGGAACATCAGCTTCAAAAGTAAATTCTGGTTTCATAGCAGCAGCTTGCATTGCTACATCTTTAGCAACTTCAGCGTTGTTACCTTTTACAAGGCATACAGCAGCAATTCTACCACCCATATGTAAATAACTTCCGATTACTTCGTCAGCATTTTTAGTAATAACTTCCATTCTTCTGAATGATAGTTTTTCACCAATTTTAGCAGTCATAGCAACAACATAATCACTGATAGTTGTTCCATTTACTGTTAAATTATTAGCTTCTTCCATAGTAGTAACATCACTATTTAATATAGCATTACCAATATCATCAACTAATTTTTTGAAATCATCATTTTTAGCAACAAAATCAGTTTCAGCATTTACTTCAACAATAACAGCTTTAGTGTCATTGGCATAAATATTTGTAAGACCTTCTGCGGCAATTCTTGATTCTTTCTTAGCAGCTTTAGAGATACCTTTTTCTCTTAACCATTCCATCGCAGCGTCGATGTCGCCATTAGTTGCTTCTAAAGCTTTTTTACAATCTAAGATGCCTAAATTAGTAGCATCTCTTAATTCTTTTACTAATTGTGCAGTAACCATAAATACTCCTTATATTATTTATTTAAAGATGCAATTAATTCATCTTTTTTCATATTAGTATAGCCTTTTACTTTACGAGCTTTAGCCATAGATTTTAATTCTTGAATTGATTTAGATTCTAATTCATCAGCCTTACGCATTTCTTCTAATTCAGAATCTTTTTCTTCTTTAACTTCAGTTTTTGGTTTATCTTTTTCTTCTGTAACATAATCAATTACTTCTAAACCATTTGCTTCACAAATAGCGTTAGTTAGAGCTCCTAGAACGATTTTAACTGAACGAACAGCATCATCATTACCTGGAATAACATAATCAACGTCATCTGGATCACAGTTAGTATCAACAATACCAAATACAGGAATATTTAGTTTTCTTGCTTCTCTAATTGCATTATATTCTTTTTTAGGATCAACGATAATCATAGCATCTGGTAATTTTACCATTTCTCTAATACCACCTAATAATTTATTAAGTTTTTCATATTCCTTCTTGATTTGAATAACTTCTTTTTTAGGTAATACATCAAATGTACCGTTTTCTTCCATTTTTTCAATTTCTTCTAATCTTTTAACTCTTCTTCTGATTGTTCTGAAGTTTGTTAAAGTTCCACCTAACCATCTTTCAGTTACATAGAATGATTTAGAACGATTTGCACATTCAACACTAGCTTCTTGAGCTTGTTTTTTAGTACCAACAAATAAGAAAGTACCACCATTTTTGGCAATATCACTAATCTTTGCATATGCTTCTTCCATACAGTTTAGTGTTTTTTGTAAGTCAATGATATAAATATCATCTCTTGTTGTGAAGATATATTCCTTCATTTTTGGATTCCATCTTTTGGTTTGATGACCAAAATGAACCCCAGCTTCTAATAAATTACTAATAGAAACCACAGCCATTAAAAATCCCTCCTTCGTTATGTCTTCTATTTATCTTTAAAACGGTATTAATCACCTCTTCGGCACTCGATTAAACACCTGGATAAATATGAATATTTGACTTTTAAAGCCAGCAATATTGTATCAAACTCCATATCAGTTCGCAACTAAAACCTGGAAATTTTTTGATTAATTAAATAAAAGGCAGTTAATTTGTTGGCAAAAATTAATTTATTAAGCCTTTATACATCTTCCAACTAATATTCTTGATAGCCAACTCTCTTATATAACGTTCGCTTAAATGGCCTTTATTGATTGCCAAAATTATTTCTTTAGTTATTTTTACATAATCTTTTACTATTAAAATATTATTACCCGCCAGCAGAGCTTGGACGCCAATATTTTTGATACTTTTAGTTGCACTCATAGAAAGATCATCGGTCATGATAATACCTTGAAAGGCCATGTCTTTATGAAGATAATTGTGAATATTTAAGGAAATAGAGGCAGGGTTTTCGCTATCAAAGGCAGTTACAACATTATGACATACCATGATGGCCTCAGTGCCGGCATCAATTCCCATTTGAAAAGGTATTAAGCCTGTTTTTATATCATCTAAACTTCGATTATCAATAGAGGTGTTTTTATGAGTGTCAAGGTTAGCACCATAACCCGGAAAATGTTTTAAAACATTAGAGATCGCACTACCTTGACTTGATTCAATTATAGCTTTAGCAAAATAGCCTGTTTCTTCTGGACTAAGTCCGATTGAACGGGAATAAATATAGTCTTTATTATTAGTTGATATATCTAAAACGGGTGCTAAGTTAATGTTTAGACCTAATGATGCTAGTAAAGTGTTTTTAGTCTTGTTATCTGCAATAATTAATTCCATTCCGCCTTTTTGATATAGATTACGTGGGGATAAAAATTTTTCTGCATTTAGGGCTTTATTACTGCTTACTCTTACAACATTTCCACCCTCTTCATCAACTGCCAATAATAAAGGGATATTTGCTTGAGATTGTAAGGTGCTAGTCATTTTGATTACAGCCTCTTTCGACTTATCTTTAAAAGCATCTGCAAATAAAACAAAACCTCCAAAATAATATTTATTAAGGTCATTAACAGTAGCTTGGTCATAATGAACTAATAAGAGTTGCCCAATAGCTTCTTCTAGGCTCATTTTAGCCACTATTTCCTCAGCGTTTGATATGTATTTATTAAATAAACTGTCTAAATGAAACTCGGCATCATTTCTAGTAATCTCGGTAATATTTGCTTTGGAATCATCATTAAACTTGATTTTATAAGTTTGGCCCAAAGTCAAATCAAGATTATTATATTTATAAATATTATTAGTAGTATCAGTAAGATAAGTAGATGCTTCATCTTGATAAATAACTAAATAATTAGGCAAATTATTAACTTCTGGTACTACTTCTTCTTTAGATTTACTATGATAATAGGATTTAAGCAATAAAAAAAGAAGGAAAATTATAACTAAAAAAGAGAAAAGGAAAAAATAAATTTTTCTAGGCACTTTTTTGGTCATCGGCATTTTCCTTTCCTTTAGATAATCTTTTTAAAATCAGTTTCTTACTAGCTGGTAGAGATGCTACTAATTGCTCGTACTCTTCAGGATTATGTCTTATGTAGGCTTCTAGTAAGAAATCAATTTCTTCATTAACGGCAATAACAGAAGTGATATCTTCAATACTTTTTGTTTCTAATTCATGAATAAAATTCTTAGAAGCGTGATCTTTTTCGGCATTAAATTCACTGCCAGCGGCATTCTTATTATAATTAAAAGTTTCTTCGACGGCATAAGGATAAAATATTTTATAAAGTGAAGCTAAAATATCACAATATAGACCATAATTTTGCTGTTTTATTTCAAGCAAGCGCTTTCTAGCATAAGGTAATGTTAATTGGGTACTTTCACTAAGGGTATATAATTCTTTAATGCCTAAATAATATTCAAGTGGGCATTCTATATTGTACTTGCCAAATAAAATAGCGGCATTTTGAAATTGGATTCTTCTTTCAATGGCTCTATCTTCAGCTTTGATATCCGGATGTAGGTGTTCGATTATCTCACGGCATTGTTTAGAATCATAGGCTTTTGCTAAAGCATTATAGGAATAGCCATCACTCTCAATGTATTCTTCTACTATTCTTTCCATCATAAATGCTAAATAACCACTGTTAAAAAAATAATCAATTGTATTTTGATAGTCCCAATCTATCTTATCAAATAAAGCATAGACATCTTCAATATTAAAACCAGTAGAATCTATATCACTAAAATCAGTTATTAAAAAATACTCAATTTGCATCAAACTTACATATTTTTTAAAGCCACTAGCATTAACTTCATAGTAATTTTTAAGCTTAGTTGATAAGAGCCTAATAATTGTTGACTCTTGGGGACCTAGGGCTGACATTGTAACTTTACAGCTAGTATAGGTTTTGATTAAACCTTTAACAAAATTTTCTAATGTTAATTCATTTTTCATAGCAACTGACATTTCTTTCTTTATTTCTTATTATTTCCTAAAGGGGCAAATTATTCATATTATAAAGCATTTTTTTAAATTTGGCAAAGAAAATTTTTGCATTTAATTAAGATTTTTTAAAATTTAAAAAGGCATAATCAGAATAACCCGATTATGTCTTTGATTGTAATTATTATCATTAGCAAGAATAGTATTATGAAACCAGCCATATGGAAATACCCTTCTATATTAGCATCTACTCTTTTACCTCTAATTTTTTCAATGACAACAAATAGAATATGACCGCCATCAAAAGCTGGGAATGGTAAGAAATTCATAAAGCCTAAATTTATAGAAATATAAGCTGTTAAATATAAAATTTGGGCAAATCCTAAGGCTAGAGACTCATTAACTATTTTATACATACCAACTGGTCCTGATAAGGAATTAGCAGATAGACGACCAGTAAATAAACCATAAAGAATAGTAAACATTGATTCATAAATACTTTGGAATTTTGAGGCCGCATATTTAATAGCTGCCATGAAGCCTTGCGTTTTTTCCTGATAAATAGTTATTCCAAATACTCTTGACTTGTTACCATTTTCATCAGTAGTTTCTTTAGGTGCTACTTTTAATGTTTCTTCGGTATTGTCTTCATGGCAAACTTTAATTTCATAATATTCTTTTTTATTATCTAGCGTTAATAAAACTTGTGCACGATCCCAAGTTTTTGTAGTTTTACCATCAACACTTAAGATTACATCACCATCATGGCCACCAGCTTCTGCAAAGGAAGATTCTTCCATTACTTTAGCAATTTTAGGTGTCGTACTAGTAGAACCAAATACAATTCCGATTAAAAATAGTAATACAAAGGCTGTAATAAAATTCATTATAACGCCAGCAGATAAAATTAAGATTCGTTGCCACCAAGGTTTATTACACATAAATTTATCTTTTGGTATCTTATTATCATCTTCGGCTACTTCTCCTGCTAACTGAACATACCCACCGATTGGCAGAGCACGAATCGAATACTGAATACCACTTTTAGCTATATGCTTGAAAACTAGTGGTCCCATACCAACAGAAAATTCATAGACATGAACGCCAAAGGCTCTGGCTACTAAAAAGTGCCCTGTTTCATGTAATAAAACCAAAACTCCCAACATTAAAATTAATACAATGATACTAATTATTACCATATCTTTCCCTCTTTTTCTTAATTAATTATAAAATTGTACACAATAAAGTGTATAAAAGTACACCAAATAATAAACTATCAATTCTATCCAAAATACCACCATGGCCAGGAATAATATTGGAGTAATCTTTTATTTTATTTTCTCTTTTTATCTTACTAAAGAATAAATCTCCAATTTGACCAAATACACTTATTAGAATACTCATTATTATTACTCTTAATACCGATTGGTTACCAATTACAGCTAAATAGTAAAAAGTACCAATAATAGTAGCGCAAACTAGGCCGCCTATGGCACCTTCCACCGTTTTATTAGGAGAAATAGCAGATAATTTATGGTTTCCAATATAAGATCCAATTAGAAGAGCAAAAACGTCAGTGGCTGTTATTACACTAATTATATATAATAATATCCATTTGTTAGATGTATAAATCATAATACTTGAATTTAAAGAAATTCCTAACAATAAGAAAATACTAGTTAAAAACAAAGAAGTTTCAGAATCATATTTTTTAGAAAATAATGTTGGAATAATATGAACAAACAGTACTAATGCCAACATTTGATAAGACATACCAATATATAAGCCGTAATTATCATTAACAATATAGATAAGGCCAAAGAAAGCTATAAAACTTAGTATTGTTATAGGCAAGCTTAAATGATTTTTAATATTTGGTAAACTGATAATTTCTCTAAAAGCTAAAAGGGCGATTGCTCCTACTAAAATTTTAAAGGCAACTGGTCCTAGTAAAAAGCCAAGAAGAAAAATGGCAACAATAACAGCCCCACTAATTATTCTTTTTTTCACTATTTACCGCCTCCAAATCTTCTTTCTCTACCATTATATGCAAGAATAGCATTGTCAAATTCTAATTCATTAAAATCTGGCCAGTATACATCAGGGAAATACATTTCTGCATAAGCAATTTGCCATAATAAAAAGTTGCTAACTCTTAAGTCACCACCGGTACGAATCATTAAATCAACTGGTGGTAAATTTTGGTATAAATAGTTATTAAAAGTATTAATATCAATGGCTTCTAGATTTAGATCATCATTTTTAACTTGCAAAGCTATTTTCTTACAAGCGTCAACAATTTCTGTTTGACCACCATAATTAAGACAAATATTTAGAATGCCTCCTGTTTTAGTAGCTGTTTTATTTTTTAAGTATTCAATGGCTTCTAGCACATCTTCTCTTAAACCAGTCGAACGCCCACTAAAAACAACTTTTATATTGTTATCTGCTAATTCTTGGGCAGACTCTCTAAATTCTTTAACAAATAAATCCATCAAGTAGCTTACTTCACTAACTTCTCTTTTAAAATTCTCAGTAGAAAAACAATAAACTGATAAATATGAAACCCCTTTATTAAATATATATTTCGCAATATTCTTGATATTGTTAAACCCTCTTTTATGCCCTTCTAACTTAGGTAGCAAGTGCTTTTTTGCCCACCGTCTATTACCATCAAGTATAATAGCTACATGATTAGGTATTTTTAAATCTTCCATATATACTCCTTCATCTTACTTAATTATATACATAACGTTTAATATAGTCAAAGACTTTAGTTAAGTTTACATTATTTACGCATATTCTCACTAATTATTTCCATATCTTCGGTTAGTTGTTTTATGCGTTCAATAATTCTGTTTGCTTTAACCTTGGCAAGGCCGCCACAAGACAGGTGATTCTCTAATTCTTTAATAGTAAAATTAGAGGTAAAAAAGGTTGCTTTTTGATTATTCATTCTGCTTTGAAGGATGGTTCCTAAAATTTCATCACGACCCCACTCGGTTACTTTTTCTGCCCCAATATCATCAATTAGAAGTAAATCAACTTGGCAAAGCGTACTAATCATATCATTACTATACTCAAAATTGCCAGTTAGAGAGCGCAACAATTCAGGAAAATACACGATTTCAGTACTAAAACCTCTTTTTTGCAATTCGTTAAATGTAGCACTTAAAATATAGGTTTTACCCGCCCCAAAACTACCGTGTAAATATAGTCCTTTCATATTTTTATTATAATCATAAGTCTTAATAAAGTTAGCTGCCCATTTAATAAGTTTATAACGATTTTTATCATCTTTAATAATCGTAGTGAAAGAAGCCCTATTTAGTTCTTTACTATAATTCATAGCGGCCTCTTTTTTCTTTAACTCTCTGGCTTTATAAATGCACGCTTCACAAGAAAACATTAAATGATTGTTATATTTATGAGGATAATTAGTATAACCTTTTATTGCATTACGGCATTCGGCGAGTCCTAGACAAACACTGCAATTTTTTTGCTCACTTAAGTAATCTTCTAATTTAGAGGTATATTTCATTGCTTCTTTATCACTTATTTGCAATAAAGCAATTAATTCTTTAAATTCAGGATTATTTAAGGCACGAATATAATTATCTCTTAGACTGTTTTCAATTAGTCTTGTTTTTTTAACTATGGTCATACTCGATTCCTTTCATTAATTCTTCTAATTCTTTTTGTTCTTCAATAGTAGCTTCGTTTTTCTTGATTTCAGTTTTAAACCAAGATGGTACGTCTTCTGGGGTTTTAATAGTGGCTGGGGCAGCTTTCATTAGTTTTTTCTGTTCTTTTTCAGCAAGAGCCATCGCTTCTTTAGCAGTTTTTACATTACTTCTTACCCACTGGCCGGCAATGGCTTCTACAAAGTTTTTATTTAATTTATTGTCATTCTTTTTTAAAACGTAATCTATTAAAACATTAACAACGGCTGGTTTCATATTTAAATCGCAAAGTAAGCTCTCTACTAGTCTTAAATCTCTACTAGTTGGTTTAATGCCATGATTTTTACTCTTTAGAAAATCATAAGGTTTAGTATTTTCAAAGACGTAAATCATTTTATCTCGTTTACTCATGTTGTCTAATGGGTTATTGTTAGAGGCTTTATAAACAAGAGTTGGTAACTTGCCGTTATTATGAAAAGTATAATAATTGCGCGCTAATTTACGAAGTTCATCCTGAACAATGAAGCCACGTTCATTAATTACATTTTTAATAATTTCACTAAATTCAATGGTGCTTAAATTATAAACAAATGCCAAATTTTCAATTAGTTCTCTAACCTTTTTATTAAAGGCTTTTTCTTGTAAAATATCTTTAGGAATAGATGCTAGTAACATATCAAAATCAATTACCCCTTTGGCATTGGCAACAATTTTATTACGTTCAATGGTTTCAACTTCTTCTATGGTGTTAGATGAAGCAAAAGTCATATTCATAGTATTAGTTATATCTTCATAATCCGTTAAAGAAAGACTTTTACGCTCGTATGATTTTTTAATGACATCATATTCTTCCTTACCAATGTTATTGTATAAAATCACATTTAAAACTGGATGATTTAAAAACTCCTTGCAACTTAAAGGAGAATAAAGTTCATAAATATAACTATATACATCACCGGCTTTGACAAAGGTTTTCATTAACCCCATAGCCTCTAGGGATTTTCTAGCTATTTTAATACTTTTTAAATCGAGACGCATTAAAGACATTAAATGGTGATGATTATATTCTTTACTTTTCAAGTTATTATATTTTAGGTCATGCCACAAAGTTAAATATAAGCTTACGGCACTAGCACCGATGATAGGCTCATATAAAGTTATTAGATTATCGCGATCTTCTAGAGTTAAAATCGTTTTATTAACTACCACGTATGTATCTGCTGGTAATAAATTTTGCTCCATAAAATCACCCACCAAATATTATTATAATAAAAACGTTTAAAAAAAGAAATGCTTTTTTAACATTTCTCGTCACAAACTTCTGCTAATTTATTGAAGCATTCTAAGTATTTATCATACAATTCTTTTCTTTGCGTCTCATCTAATAGAATATATGGATCTTTTTGAGAATCAACGGTACCTTCAACAATACCTTTTACCTCGCCTTCTTTTATGAAAACAACAGTTGGAGCATAAATTCTTTTTTCGCCTGTTTTAACACTTTTGTTATTATTATCAGTAACTGAATAATCAGCTAAAAAGCTATCTAATTTAGTTAATAAATAATTGTATAATTCGGTACCTTCTTGTTTTACTAATTTATTATCACTATCAAAAGAGTAAGAACTGCGTATTTCTTTGATGTTATAGTAATATATTTTATCAATCCCGTAGTATTTACCAGCTTCATTTAAAACAGGAACCATGTTACGGCACCATGGACAAGTTGGAAATCCCAAATACAAGACACCAGTTTTTTTATCTTCAAAAAGACTACGTATTTCATCTTCACTAGCATAATAATAAACATTGTCATCGCTAATATCTACTTGTGGGTAATTACGGCCATTGTTTTCTTTGCCATTATAAGCCGTATATTCGTCTTTAAACTTTGTATTGCTGTTTAATGTTGTCTGTGAATCATCATGACTGCTCTTTTGCAAATATAGAAAAGTCAAGATAGCACAAAAGCAAACTAGACTTAACACATAGTATTTTAAAAATTCTTTCTTCATATTTTACCACCTAAAATAATTATAAATTATTCTATTTATCTTGGCAAGAAAAACTAAAGAAGAAGTTCTAAAACGAGGCGCTTATCTTTATCAAGAACAACAATTGCTTCTGGTAATATTTCGGTTTTAGAGTAATCAAAAGCCTTGCCTGTTTGGTCAAGTTTTTCATAACCTTCTGGGGCTAATTCATCGCGTTCATGACGGACGCCATCCCAAACTTCAACAACGTTACCCTTGGCTTTAACAACTTGTTCTTGGTAAACACGATGATAGGCAGTATAGCCCATTTCTTCAATATGCTGAACTTGGTGATCAACTCCAAAAAGCCAGTTAAAAGGGCACTTAGTATGTAAATGGTCAACTAATAAATTATCAAGAGCGACTGCACTTAAAAGGGCTGATACAGTGATTGCCCCAGAGACAGCGACAACTTTTAGGGCCGTTTTAGGTCTTATTTTAAAATCAGGTTTTCTTTTTATATGGTATGCATTATCTTTATTTCTCATAAATCTCACATAGTCAAATATACCCTTTTCTTTCAGAGCTTGTCAAGGAAAAAGCTGTTTAAGCACTGCTAAACAACTTTATAAATCAAAAATTCCAATTAGTAATTTCATCTAAATCGATGCCGTTAGTTTTAACGTAAGCATAATGCTTTTCTATTTCTTTTGCTATATATTCTTTTAAGTTTTGTACTTCCGTAGTTTGCGGGATGTTTTCTAAGACCTCTTGAACAATTGTAAATCGATCTATTTTATTTCTTAGACGCATATCAAAAGCCGTAGTAATTGAGCCTTCTTCTTCATAACCGTGAACATAAAAATTCTTATTAGGGCGATCATATATAAGACCGTGAATTAAAGAAGGATAACCATGGAAGTTGAAAATAACAGGTTTATCTTTAGTAAAGTATGTAATAAATTCAGAATCAGTTAAACCGTTTTTATTACGTTTATTACTTTCTAGTTTTAATAATTCTAAGACATTAATAAAACGTAGCTTAATATTTTTTAAATGCCTTTTTAAAATAGATACGGCCGCTAAGGCTTCAATATTGGGAGTATCTCCACATGAGGCAATAACAATGTCTGGGTCTGGTGAAGTACTTGCCCACTTTAATTCAATTAAGCCATCTTTAACTAACTTTACGGTTTCTTCTTTTGTTAACCATTGTTTGGTTGGATGCTTGGAAGCAACTATGGCATTTACAACATTTTTTCCTTGTAAGCATTTATCAAATGTAGCAATTAAACTGTTGGCATCGATTGGTAAATAAACGTTAGCAAATCCCCTTTTCTTTTCCGTTAAATGAGTAATAAAGCCAGGGTCTTGGTGAGTATAACCATTATGGTCTTGTTGCCAGACATTGCTTGTTAAAATTAAATTTAATGGTGGCAAGGGGTGACGCCATGATATTTCACTAGCCATTTTTAGCCATTTTATGTATTGACTTATCATTGAGTCAACTACTCTAATGAAGGCTTCATAACTTACAAATACACCATAACGACCAGTTAGAGTATATCCTTCTAGTAAACCTTCACAAACATTTTCTGAAAGATATGAGTCCATAATCCGTCCTTCTTTAGACAGATTTTCATCATTGATATCTATTTTTTCTTCCCAAGTTCGAGCCTCAGTATCAAATAAATGATAGAGACGATTAGACATTACTTCATCAGGACTAAATAAACGGAAATTATTTTTATTTAAAGCAAATACATCACGAATATAATTAGACAATTCTAACATATCTTGATTTACGGCAAGGCCTGGGTGCGTAATTTCAAGAAAATAATCGTTTAGAGGTGGTAAGATCAGATGAGTAGAATTAGCATCAGCATTAGTTATAGAATTAGCACTCATTCTTCTATTGCCAAGGGGATGATAAGCTTCTAAGTATGGCAAAATGTGGCCTTCGGCATCAAAAAGTTCTTCAGGTCGGTAACTTTTTAGCCAAGATGTAATTATAGTTAAATAATCGGGTACAGTTTTATCAACGGGAATTTGATGAGCTCTAAAAGTGCCCTCTATATTTTTACCATTAACAAACTTTGGACCACTCCACCCTTTTTTACTTCTTAAGATTATCATTGGATAATATATTTTATGTGAATTGTTGCTATTTTGGATATCTTTGATAAGTTCAACAGACAATTCTAATGATTTCATCATTGCTTCATGCATTTCTATATCAGTTTGACCAGATACGATGAAAGGATGATAGCCAAGAGCCGTAAAATAGCAAATTAATTCTTTATCACTCATACGACTATAAATAGTTGGATTACTAATTTTATAACCATTAAGATGCAATATAGGTAAAACAATCCCATCTCTTTTAGGATTAATAAATTTATGAATTTGCCAGCTTGTTGCAATAGTAGCGGTTTCAGCCTCGCCATCGCCAATACATACAGCAGCAATTAAGTCTTTATTGTCTAAAACAGCACCATAACCATGAATTAGACTGTAACCTAATTCGCCACCTTCATGTATAGAACCAGGAATTTCAGGAGTTGCATGGGATCCCGTACCATAAGGAAAAGAAAACTCTTTAAAAAGCTTTTGTAAACCTTTTTTGTCCTTAGTAACATCCGGATATTTTTCTGTATAGGTACCCTCAATATAACTTTGGGCCGCAAAGAAATTACCACCATGGCCTGGGCCACTGATATAAATCATATTTAAATCATATTTTTTGATGATACGATTTAAATGGGTGTAAATAAAATTTTGACCAGGGACTGTTCCCCAATGCCCAACTAGCTTTTCTTTGATATCTGTTTCTTTTAAAGGTCTTTCTAGGATAGGATTATCTTTTAAATATAGCTGTCCGGCACTTATATAATTACTTAATCTAAAATAAGCATCAATTATTTCTATTTCTTTCATATAGCCTCTCTATTCTCAAGTTTAATTCTATCATAATTAGTCAAAAGAAAAAAGGCTTAAAAGCAGTTTTAACCTACTAATAGCCTCGATTATCTTTATCAGTTAAATTTATGTATAGTTTTATAGCATTTTCATCTAAAGTTTCTTCCTCCACAAAAGAACTCATAATAGGCATAGCATAACCAATTTTGGCTTTTATGGCTTGTAGATGCTGGTAAACGGCAAAATAATTATCATAATAATTTCTACATAATTCGACAGCGGCGTCTTTATTAGCAGAAATTAAAGCATCAGGATGACCTAAATTTAAAGCTTGAATTGTTGCTCTTATTGTTCTGATTTCTTCTGAAGTTAAAAAGCTAGCATCTATTTCACGGCCTAAAAATAGAAGTTGTCTTAAAGACGTAATATTATGGGCATAAAGCTTGGCATTTAAATCGGCATCAAAGCCTAAAAAGTCAACATTAATTCCTTCAACACCATAAACAGTCGGGATAAAATGGGTAGTATCAGAACCTAGTGGCATGCCAATATAATTTAATATCTCACAAATTCTATTAACAGCATCAGGGCCTAAACCGGCAAAGGATAATAAAGAATCTCTGTCGTATTTCACTAACTCTCCTAATTGGTAAACATTATTCTTATGTAAAGCTCCAATCAATTTATTATTAGTAAATACTGCTTCTAATGGGGTATATAGGTTAAATGAGCTAAAGCTACCCATGTAGTTTCTTAAAATACAAAATAAAATGGCACCCTTACTGCCGAAACTAGCGACTAATCTTAATAACCAATTGTAATTATGTCCAGGCTTTATACAGGAAAAAAGAAATCTCTTAATTTCATTTTGATTACCATTTATAATAAATAGGTTTAATAATTCCCCTATGTTATTGCAATTATTTTCTTTTAAATAAGCACGAATGCTAGGATTTAAGGCCAAACTATCAGTAGTAATGGCAAAACCGTCTTCTACTTTACGAAGATTAGCAAGGTACTCTTGTTCAAAAGCAAATGGATATCCTAAATCTTCAATAGCCTCAAATAGTTCATCTAAAAAAGTTCGATGAGAAGGAAGAGTTGGCATACTATCATAAACAACTTTGGGTGTCGTTAAAGCATCATTAATAGTAATAATTCGATGCTTGTTAAAAAATGTCTTAGCCGATGTTGCGATTGGCAACTCTTGAATACTCGTAATTTGATTATTTATCATGTTTAACATCCTCATTTCTCCAAGAAAATATATTACAAATAATTTTGCTTGAAGTCAACATTGACGCTACAATTACTTAAAAAAATCAATTATAGTTAATATAAAAAGAGCCTTGGCAAACTTACTTTTTCTAGTAACCGTCTGCAAAAGACTCTTAAAAATGGGGTTAATCAGCTAACTTGACGCTAACTAATTTTGACACGCCTTCTTCTTGCATTGTAATTCCATACAAGGTATCAGCATATTCCATGGTTCTCTTTTTATGGGTTATAACAATAAATTGTGATTTATCTTTTTTAGTTTCAAGATATTTACCAAAGACATCAACGTTAGCTTCATCTAAGGCAGCTTCAACTTCATCTAGGATAACGAAAGGAACTGTCTTGACATTCAAAATAGCAAATAGTAAAGATATGGCTGTTAGGGTTCTTTCACCACCTGAGAAAAGTGTTATAGAACTCAACTTTTTGCCTGGAGGTTGGGCAACAATTTCAACACCGGTTTCTAGAATATTATCAGGATCTGTTAATGCTAAATGCCCTTCACCACCTCTAAATAAGGTTTTGAACACACTTTGGAACTCATGATTAACTTTATGGAATGCTTCATTAAATTTGGTTAACATTATTTCATCAAGGGAAGCAATAGCAGTTTCTAGTTCATTAATAGATTTAACAAGGTCTTCTTTTTGTTCTTCTAAGAAAGTATACCTAGTATTAACACGATCAAATTCGGCAATACTTCCTAAATTGACTTCACCAAGGTCCTTAATTTTGCTCTTAAGGTTGTTAACTTGTAAACGGCAAGATTCTATATCAATATTGGTATCAACAATAGTTAAGGCTTTTTCATACGTCATACTATACGTTTCATTTAAGGTTAGTAAGTAATTATCTAATTTAACATCATATTTACCTAGTAAAATTTCATTAGCACTGTATTCACTGTTTAATTTATTAAATTCAGCATTTTTCTTTTTAATAGCTAGTTCTAATTCATTAATATTTTCTTTTTGTTCGGCATATTTTTCTTTTAGATTCTTTAATTTGGCAGTTAATTCTTCTTTTTTAGTATTTAATTCATAATATATTTTTAAAGTGTTTTCTAATTCTTTATCTGTTTGGTTATTCAAAACGACTTCATTGCCTTTAATATCTGCCTGTTTTTCAGAATAATTTTGTTCTAATTCTTTGATAGAAATAGATTTTCTATTAATAGTTTCGCCTAGTTCTATATATTCCTTATTTAAGGTTTCTTTTTGGCTAACTATTTCATTTAGGATTGAATTAGTACTAGTAATTTTAGCTTGAAGGGAACTAATATTAGAGGCAATTTTAACTTTTTCAATTTCTAGTTTGCTTAATTCGCTACGATCTTTTAGAATGCTATTGCCATTCTTTTTAGAACCACCAGCAATGGAGCCACCAGCATAAGAAATATCACCATCCAAGGAAACTACTTTATACTTATAATTAACAATTTTAGCAATATCATTTAGAGCATTTATATCACTGACAATAATGGTGTTTCCTAATAAATTTTGCATTACATTTTGATACTCAGGAGCATATGTTACTAAATTTACCGCTGTATCAATAAAGCCAGAAGTATTTTTTAATAGTTCTAGAGTTTCTTTTTCAATGTATCTTGGTTTAATGATGTTTAATGGTAAGAAAGTAGCACGACCTAAATTATGTTCTTTTAAGTAGTTAATCGCTTTTTTAACAGAAGTTTCATTATCAGCAGCTAAATATGAACCACTGGCTCCTAAACTTATTTCAATAGCAGGTAAATATTCATCTTTTATGGTTAAAAGCTTAGTTACGGTGCCATAAATGCCACTTAATCTAGGATTATTTAAAATAGCTTTAACTGAAGCTGGGATGCCTACTTCACTGGTAATATTATTGTTTAAAATCTCAATTTTATTATTTATTTCTAAAAGATTTTTATTATTCAGATTAAATTCATTATTAATGTTTACTAGTTCTTTTCGATTATGTTGTTCATCAAAAGAAAGGTTTTGCATTTTATTTTGGATATCATTCTTCTTATCAATTAACATTTGATTTTCTAGGGTTAATGTTTTTAAATTTTTCTCGATGTTTAAAATTTCTTCTTTTAGATTTAAAATATTTGCCTCTAGGCTGTCTTTGGTGCTAGCTAATTTTTGACGTTCAGTTAATATGATTTTCTTAGCATTAGTATCAGCTATTTCATGCTCTAATTTAGCAAGTTCTTCTTGATGTTTATTTATGTCAGCCTCTAATTTAAGATTACTTAACTTTAATACTTCAAGATTAGCGGTATCTTTATTATTTTTAGTAGTTTTATCTTCAATTAACAATTTTAATTCATCATTTTTGACTTTTAATTTATTGTATTCAATGTTTATATTTTTAATATCACTAGCAATTAAAGAGATTTCTAAGTCAGTCAAATTTTCTTTGTATTCATTATATTTCCTGGCTTTTAGAGCCTGTTCTTTTAAGGGAGTAATTGATGATGATAGTTCGGATATTAAAAGATCAACGGTACTTAGATTATCTTTAGTTTTATCTAATTTTCTTAATGTTTCTTCCTTATGCTTTTTATATTTTAAAACACCGGCAGCTTCTTCTATTACTACTCTTCTAGCTTCTGGTTTACTATTTACAATATCTTCAACTGTACCCTGAGATATAATATTATACGATTCTTTAGAAGCCCCACTATCCAAGAAAAGGTCAGTTATATCTTTTAAACGCACTTTGGCATTGTTTAAATAATACTCGTTTTCGCCGGTACGGTAGACAACTCTTTTTACTTCAATTTCATTAAATTCACTTTTTAAATAGTGGTCAGTATTGGAAAATGTCAAAGACACACTAGCGCGAGATAAAGGGCTGCGACTTTTGGAGCCGTTAAAAATGACATCGCTCATTGAACCAGTACCTCTTAATTGCTTAACTGATTGTTCTCCTAAAACCCAACGAACAGCATCTAAAACATTACTTTTTCCAGAACCATTGGGACCTACTATACAAGTAATTCCATCTTTAATATCCAATTCAATTTTATCTGCAAATGATTTAAATCCTACTGCTTTTATACTTTTTAAATACATAAACAACTTCCTTACTATCTTAGGCTTTTTTTCTTAAGGCGTCTTCAGCGGCTTTTTGTTCAGCCTCTTTTTTACTATGACCTTCGCCACGGCCATAAACAATATTGTCTATTTTTACTTCGACAACGAAATGTTTATCATGAGCAGGGCCGCTTTCACTTATAACTTCATAATCCAAGGTTTTACGATTCATTTGAGTAGCTTCTTGAAGAGCACTCTTATAATCTTGCATAAATATTTCATGCTTTTTAATGTGCGGAATAACGGTCATATAAACATATTTATAAGCTGTATCATAACCGCATTCTAGGTAGATACAACCTAAGATAGCTTCAAAAATATCAGCAATAATAGTTTCATTTACAGAGCCTAATTGACCATGACCAACACGGATATATGGAATATAACCAATTTCTTTGGCATAATTTGCAAGGGCACTTTCGCAAACAAAACTAGCTCTAGTTTTTGAC
Organism: uncultured Bacilli bacterium; assembly: GCA_934095865.1. GTDB lineage: Bacteria > Bacillota_I > Bacilli_A > RF39 > UBA660 > CAG-605. The sequence goes on along the minus strand of CAKOKU010000004.1, from coordinate 10,666 downwards.
ATTTGACCTTCTTTTAAATCGGTATTAGAATATAGGTAGTCACTAACGATTAATTGAAGAACACTATCTCCTAAATATTCTAGTCGTTCATAGGAAGGCACCTGATGTTCATTAGCATAAGAAGTATGAGTAAGACTAGTTAACAATAATTCTTTGTTTTTAATATTAATATTATATTTTTCTAAAAAGTCCATTTTAATTCACCTAGATAATTATAGCAAATAATATGAAAAAGACCAAGCGTTAAACGTTATTATTGGCGTAATGTTTTAAGGATTTGCGAGTATTAATTAAAAATTAGGCTCTACTTAATGGTACGAAACTAAAAAACAATGTTGTTTACTTAAAATTAAAAATATAGTAAAATGAACTTGGTGAAATAATGAAACAATTGATAATAAAATTAATAAGACTTTATCAAGCGTGTCCTTTTCATAGTCATAGTATGTGCCGTTTTTACCCAACTTGTTCTAATTACATGATTGAGGCTTTAAATGAATATGGACTTTGTAAAGGATTATTTTTAGGCTTGAAAAGATTATTAAAGTGTCACCCTTTTGGAGCATACGGTTATGACCCATTAGTAAAAAAAGGAGATATTAAATAATGAAGAAAATAACAAAATTTTTAGGGTTAATGGTCGCAGTTTTATGTCTTACTGGTTGTTTTAAACGTGATAACATGGAAGATATTAATATAGTTACTAGTACTTATCCAGTTGAGTATATAGTTAAATCTTTATATGGTAATTATTCTAATATTACTAGTATTTATCCAAGTGGGGTTGATATTAGAAATTATGAGTTAACTGATAAACAAGTTTCTGATTATGCAAAGAGTGATTTATTTGTTTATAATGGTTTAAGTGATGAAAAAAATATTGCTCGTAGTTTTATTAATCAAAATAAAAATATTAAGATAATTGATGTTAGTTATGGACTAAATATAGAATATGGTAATACACCGGAAGAACTATGGTTGAGTCCTAATAATTATTTGATGTTAGCCACTACGGTTAAAAACAATTTAAGCGATTTTATTAATAGTAAGTATTTAATTCAAGAGATTGCTAATAATTATGCAACGTTACAAGAAAATCTATCTCTTTTAGATGCTAATTTAAGAAGCATTGGTAATACTAGTAAAAAAACGATTATTACTACGACCAATACTTTAAAATATTTAGAAAACTATGGCTTTACAGTTATTTCTTTAGAGGATAGTAAGAATATTACAACTGATTTAAAAAATAATTTTAAAAATGGTACTTACACTACTCTATTTATTAAAAAGGGTGAAACTAGTAATACGATTACTGATTTAGTAGATAATTATAAGGCTAAAACAGTTGAAGTTAATATGATGAACGTTCTTGATGATAAAGAGCGCAAAGATAATGACGATTATATGTCAATTATGAATGAATATTTAAGAAGTTTACGAGAAGCTACTAGTGCTGAATAGTTCAAAAAAATACTGCTAGATTAATTCTAACAGTATTTTTATTTGGCTTCTTTCGTATAAGGAAATTCTAAACGATCAAGATCTTTAAGACTTAGCTTATTATTTTTAAAAGCTTCTTCGATTGTTTCTTTAGAGCCATCACTAAATTTAACTGTATAACAACTATTTTTTAGGTAGTAATTATAATTTTCATCACTATAAAAATTAAATTGATTGGTAGTGCAGCCACTATTGGTAACACCAGTAATAATTGCAGTAGCAGTAACCGACTTAGCAAATTTTTGATATTTGATATTAAACTTATCTAAATCTCTAATTGAAACGTGATTATTTTTAAAGGCTTCATGAATTTCTTCGGTTTTACCATTGGTATAACTGACAGTTATATGTTCATTAATGCAGCTAAAGGAATAATCATATAAATTATCACTATAAAAGATATCTACCATATCTAAGCAAGCATCATCATTTTGACTACTATTTTCAATATTTTTTACTTTATAAAAGCTTTCATCTTCATCTGGATTGTAGGTCTTACCAATTTCTTTTAAATGTTTATGTTTCACATCGAAAATACTAGTTTGTAATAAAGATACATTAAATTTTTCCAAATCTCTTACGCTAAGATGGTGCAAATACAAAGCTATACTAAGGGATTCTTTAGTACCATTTTTATAATATACATAGTCTTCACAAGCACTATTTTGAATATAAACATATAAAAGATTAGTATAAACAATCGTTTCAACAACAACATCTGGACAAACATCAGATTCGCTGGCTATTTTTTCGATTTGATTTAGATGAATTAGGCGATTAACCTCACCAATTGCAGTAATAATTATAAAAATAAGTAGAACACTTAAGATAATTATTCCTATTTTAGTTTTCTTTTTTAAATTCTTCTCTTTTTTCTTTGCCATATTAATAATAAACTCCTTAACTTATAATATAAGAATATCATATTAGGCGGCTAAGAGCAATTATTTTTAGAAGAGCCAGTAAACTATTAAGATACTTTTAAAAAGCGATTATTTGCCTTTTAATTTCTGTTCAAAAGCAATAATTAATCATAAAATAAGGAAAAAATTCAACTTTTTATTGACTTGTCTTTCTATTTTTAGTAAACTGATATTGTTGGTATGGAGTGGTACTCAAGAGGCTGAAGAGGCGCCCCTGCTAAGGGTGTAGAGCGGGTAACTGCTGCGAGGGTTCAAATCCCTCCCACTCCGCCATTTAAGAATTTGAAACTACCGATGGTAGTTTTTTCTTTGTCTATTTTTTTGTTAGTGACTTCTTCAATCATAATTTTTGATTTTTTGATGAAAAATCCTTGAAAGTACCTATTATTTATGATATATTTAGTAAGTCGAATGAAGTAGATTGGACCCTTAGCTCAATTGGTTAGAGCATCCGGCTCATAACCGGGCGGTCGTAGGTTCGAGTCCTACAGGGTCCACCATTTGATATTTAATTGTTTTGCGGGTATGGCGGAATTGGTAGACGCACTAGACTTAGGATCTAGCGGAGCAATCCATGGGGGTTCAAGTCCCTTTACCCGCACCATTATGATTATTAGCGCCAAAAGCGCTTCTTTTTTTTACTCAAGATTACTGCTACACAACAGTAATTTTTTTATTTTGCCATAAAAAAAATAAGTATCACTACTTATTATTTTGTAACATATTTAATAAATCAATTTTAAACATGTCTTTTGAAGCATTTTCTTTAGATATCATAACACCTTTATATGTTGCAAGTTCCGATTGATGTCCTTCAAGTAAAATACTTGATGGTGTAATAGTATCCAACATAACAATTTCTTCTTGTTCGTATACAACGTAATGTAATTTGACATCACCATGAATTTGAGCAAATTTTCTATCACTAGGTAATTTTAACTCATAAGTCTTAGTGTGTTTACTCTTATTTTGAGAAACTAATTCACCAACAAATTTACCATCCCTCAAATCAGGATAATATTCAAAATTTAATTTCTTATAAGCAAGCATGTTATATTTTTTTAATGCTCTTTCTAGTTTGTGATACTCATTTTCGTTTGTATAATCTAAAACAAAACCTTTCATAACCATATCCCCCTAAAATCCCTTTGACGCTTAGATTATAGCATAAAAGTTTACTTTTGTCAAATTTCAGCACTCCTACCGTTATTGAGACCTATGCTATCCATTTATCTTTGGGGCTTAATGATATCAAAAATTGGAAAGCTTGTCAAATATATTTACAATAAAGAAACTATAACAGTCAACAAATGTTATTATTTTAATTGCTTGCAGATTATTTGATAGTTAATTCAACGATGGTTTGGCCATCATTCATGCCGTCTATGTAGTATTTGCTAACCGCTTTAGCATGTTTTAAAATTTCGTGAGTTTTGGCTTTTAAAGCACCAGTGCCTTTACCATGTACGATTATAATTTTTGAGTTTTCTAATTTTAAATTATCACGAATGAAACTTTCTATTAAATAAACACTGGTAGCCGTGGTTTCACCATGCAAATCTAGATGAGGTAAATAATCGGTAAAAGGATCAATTATTTTTCTCATATATTTTTACAACCTCATCTAGTTTTGGAATAGATGTATGGGCACCAACAGTTCTAGTGGCTAAGCCGGCAGCAATATTACCAAACTTAATACTTTTTTCTAAAGAATAACTATTAGCAATGCCATAAGCAAAAGCACCAGAAAAGATATCCCCACATCCCGATGTATCAACAACATCCATTTTTAGGGCTGGAGAAATTTTAATCTGATTATCAACCATATACATAGCTCCGTGATCGTTTAGAGTTATTATAATATTTTGGTGTTCATAACGGTTTCTTAACTCTGTGTAAGCCGCCACTAAGCTACTAACATTATTAACATCAACATTTTGTTTAACTGCTCCATTAACAAAATCTAGTGAACATACTAAATAATGAGCTTTTAAAGCTAATGCTGCAATTTCTTGATTAAAGCGATTTGCTTTTAAGATGACAACTGCTTTAGGAAAACGTTCGATTGTTGATTTAGAGGCGTATGTGTCATGACCATCAATAACTAATAAATCAGGTTGAAAATCAAAATCAAATTTTTTAAGTTTAACAAATTCATCAGCAACATCAAATGAAGTATGAGCCTTAGTAGTTTTATTAACTAATACAAAAGATAGAACGGTATCTTTTTCATATGAGGTTTCAACATATCTTGTATCAACTCCGGCTGTTTCTAATTCTTTGCGAACTCTATTACCGTATACATCATTGCCAACAACGCCAGCAAATGTTGAAGATACACCCCATTTTGCAAGCATATAAGCAATATTACAGCAACTGCCGCCACCACATCCTATTTTATTTATAAAACGGTCTTTACTTCCTTCTACTGGATAATTATCTACATTAATATAAATGTCATAATTAGCCTGACCTAATGACAATGTTTTTATCATTTTATCCTCCATCTATAATAAAAATTATACTATATTTTAGCCAAGAAAAAAAGACTTACATTTTTGTAAGAAACAAAAATTAGTCTTCTCTTTTTTATTTATGCTTTAAGGCGGCTTTAGCAGCTGCTAATTTAGCAATTGGAACTCGGTATGGTGATGCTGAGACATAATCAAGACCGAGTTTGTCGAAAAATTCAATTGATTTTTCTGATGCTGCATGTTCGCCACAAACACCTAGAGAAATCGTATTTTTTGTGTGTCTTGCTAGTTTTGCAGCAACATTTACTAATTTGCCAACACCATTTATATCAAGATGCATGAATGGGTCTTCAGGAATTATATCTTTATTATAGTAATCATTTAAGAATTTTGCAGCATCGTCACGAGAAAAGCCATAAGTTAATTGCGTTAAGTCGTTTGTACCAAAGGAGAAGAAATCACAATAATTAGCTAATTCATCCGCTAAGATAGCAGCACGTGGTACTTCTATCATTGCCCCAACTTGGTATTTTAATTTAACATTTTCTTTTGCTATTATTTTTAAAGCTTCCTTATCAACTAAATCTTTTATATAGTTGAATTCTTTAGAGTCCATAATTAAAGGTAACATTATTTCAATGATAGGATCGAATCCTTCTTTTTTAACATGACAAGCAGCGGTTATAACTGCATTCGTTTGCATAATTGCTATTTCTGGATAAGTTATGTCTAATCTTGAACCACGGTGGCCCATCATTGGGTTAAATTCTTTTAGATTAGCGATTTTTTTCTTTAAAGCCGTAACGGTTGTATTTAAAGACTGCGCTAAAGCTACTATTTCAGACTCTTCTTTGGGTAAAAATTCATGAAGGGGTGGATCTAAGTATCTGATTACAACTGGTAATCCAGAATTAATACGGTAAAGCTCTTCAAAATCTGATTCTTGGTATGGAAGAATAGCTAGTAAGGCTTTTAATCGTTCTTCACGATCATTTGCTAATATCATTTTACGAAAATTAAATATTCTACTCTTCTCAAAGAACATATGTTCTGTACGAACTAGTCCAATTCCTTCTGCGCCAAATTCTTTGGCTATTTGGGCATCAGCTTTTGTATCAGCATTAGCACGAACGCCTAAGTTTTTAATTTTATCACAGTAATCTAAAAGTTCTTTTAATTCACTAGTGATGCCAGCTTTTTCTTTGGTAATAGCACCACCATAAATAATACCGCCAGTACCGTCTAAAGAAATAATATCATTTTCTTTAAAAATTTGCCCATCTTCTGTTATTAAGGCATTTTCATTTATTGTTAAATTACTACAACCACTAATACAGCAAATTCCCATTCCTCTAGCAACAACCGCGGCGTGTGATGTCATTCCACCACGTAACGTTAAAACTCCATCAGCATAATGCATGCCTTCAATATCTTCAGGCGAAGTTTCTGGTCTTACTAAAATTACTTTTTCGTTATTTTTAGCTAGGGCAATCGCTTTTTTAGCATCAAAAACTATTTTACCGCAGGCGGCACCAGGTGAGGCAGCTAAACCATTGCCTATTTTTTTGGCATTAGCAAGCTCAGAAGCATTAAATCTATCATGTAGCATCTGATTGATGTCATCTACACTTATACGTTCAATAGCAGTTTCTTTTGTTATTTTGCCTTCTTTTACAAGACTTACAGCAATATTTACAGCGGCAAGACCAGTACGTTTACCATTTCTAGTTTGCAACATATATAATCTACCATCGTCAATAGTAAATTCCATGTCTTGCATATCTGAATAGTAATTTTCTAGTTTTTCTGCGATGCTTTCTAGTTCTTTATAAACATTGGGCATAATTGTTTTTAAAGTTTCAATGCTACTCGGCGTTCTTATCCCAGCAACTACATCTTCACCTTGGGCATTAATTAGATATTCACCAAATAATTTCTTTTCACCATTAACTGGGCTACGACTAAAGAAAACTCCCGTTCCAGAAAAATCATTTTTATTACCATAAACCATTTCTTGAACGTTTACAGCGGTTCCCCATTCATCAGGAATATTGTTTAATTTTCGGTAGTAAATAGCTCTTTTGTTATTCCATGATTTAAAGACGGCACCGATGGCCATTATTAATTGTTCAGTAGCATCTTGGGGAAATTCACTGCCTGCTAATTCTTGATAAAACATTTTATATTCTAATGCTATATTTTGCCAATCATCGCCTGTTAGGTCTATATCTTTATTATAATTATGATCGTTTTTATATTTTTCTAGATAAGATTCAAATTTAGCACGATCAAAGCCCATGACAACATCAGCAAACATCATGATAAGACGACGGTATGAATCATAGACAAATTTTTTATTATTTGTAGTTCGACTTAATTCTTCACATACAGCATCATTTAGGCCTAAATTAAGAATAGTGTCCATCATACCAGGCATACTACTTCTTGCCCCACTTCGAACAGATACTAACAGTGGCTGTTTAGCATTGCCAAAATATTTTGCTACTCTAGCTTCTAAAGCTTTAATGTGACTAATTACTTCATCTTTGATTTTAGATGGTAAATTACCATTATTGTTATAAAATTCATTGCAGGCTTCTGTTGTGATGGTAAAACCATCGGGTACCGGAAGTCCTAAATTTTTCATGCATGCTAAGTTAGCTCCCTTGCCACCTAGCAAATCTTTCATATTTTCATTTCCTTCTTGAAAATTATATACGTATTTTTCCATTATTTATGTTTAACTATATATTTAAATAGGTATAGTTAGTTCCTTTCTTTTTTATCTTTTAAAGGCCTTTAAGTATTCTTGCCTTACTATTTCGTTTGTTACATGAGTATAAATTCCTGTTGTTGAAAGTGAGGAGTGGCCAAGGAGTTCTTGAACGCTTCTTATATCAGCCCCATTGTTTAGCATTTCCGTAGCAAAGGAATGTCTAAGCGTATGAGGAGAAATTTTTTGTTTTAGCAAAGACTTTTTAGCAATTTGAGAAACAATATACTCTGCCCCACGTCTTGTTAATTTATTACCGTTAATGTTAATGAAAAGATATTCTTGTTTATTGTGATTTCTTTTTAATTTTTCTTCACGCCATGGTAAATACTCTTCTAAATAACTGGCAGCATATTCACCGTAATAGACGATTCTTTCTTTACTCCCCTTACCTAAAATACAAATGCTTTTATCTTTCTTATTAATATCAAATAATTTAATATTTACAGCTTCACTTATACGAAGACCACTGGCAAATAAAATTTCTAATAGAAGTTTATCTCTTGTCTGATAAAATAAGTCTTCATTTTCGCAACTAGCTAATAATACTTCATAATCATTATAATTAATGAAATTTGGTAGTTTTTTCTCTTTTTTTGGTCGTTTTATTACGGCCAATGGATTCTTAGTAATCATTTTATTTTTTAATAAGTAAGAATAAAACTCATTTAAACTAGTTAATATTCTATTAATTGAGCTCTTCTTGTATTTGCTTAAGTCTAAATATTTTAAATAAGCTCTAATTTCTATTTTAGTTGCTTTTTTTAAACTTACATTTTGAGGCTGCAGGTAGTCTTGAAATATTTTAATATCACTAAGATAACTTTTTACAGTGGTGTTGGGATATTTTAACTCTAAAGATAGGTATTCTTCATAATCTTCTAACATAATTCTTCCTAAAAAATATAGGTATGAACCTATATCAATCAAGTTGGTGCTTTTGACCAATCCTTTTTATTCTTTATTATTTTATAATAGCATCTAAGGCTAGCGTAATCATTTCATCCAATGATTTTTCACGGTCTTCAATTGGTAAAACAACATCACTAAATTTTGAGTCAACAGCAGTTACAATGGCAGTAGCTTCTCTTTTAAAACTATTAGCAACATGAACTAAGGCATAAGCTTCCATTTCTTCAGCAATTGGTTTAATTTCTTCTGGTATCCTTTTTAAAACATTATCCATATTGATATATGGACCAAAAGCATCACAAGTTAGCATTGTTCCTATATGAATTTTTTTATCTTGTTCTTTAGCTGTTGCTATTATTTTTTCATTTAATGATTTACTTGGATAAACAATATTTTTATCATAACCATCATAATTATATGCGAAATTTGATAAACTATAAACATTCTCGGCTAAAATTAATTCTGGCACTTTTATATCTTTAGTTACAACGCCACAGGTTCCGATGCGAATTATTTTTTGAACATTAAAATAGTAAAATAATTCAAAAGCATAAATGCTCATACTAGGCATTCCCATACCACTTCCCATGATAGTTACTTTATGATTTTTATACTCACCAGTAAAGCCGAACATATTACGGACGCTGGTAACTAACTTGGCATTTTTTAAAAACTTTTCAGCTATATATTTTGCTCTTAGTGGATCACCTGGCATCAATACCAAAGGGGCTATATCAGTCTTTCTTTCTACTTTTATATGAATTGGTTCTTCTTGTGGTTTCATTTTTTTATTCCTCCCTATGATTACATTATAAAATAAATTTACTAATAATAAAACTATAAAATATTGTTTTTGACAAAATTTAGCAAAAATTTATTTACTTTATTGCTTGTTAGTTGTATCCTAAACCTCGTGAGTTTTATGGGGAAAAGAAAGTTATATTTTCAAATATCAAATGGATATTATTTAATCTTTGACGGCAGCGCTTATTACCGTGTGCAAGATATTTCACCATTATTAGATCAAGATTTTGGAAAATTTATAAGGGCTAAAAAGCACGGCAATGATATGACAATAGAGTTTGAAGAACGGGTGCTGGTATTTAGATGGTTTCGCAAATGGCGAGGCTGTGAAGAAGGCTTAATAGGAATTAATTTTATTAATAATTATATTGATAAAGGCATCGCTCTAAAAAAGAAATCATTCTAATGTTTTATTATATAATTAGTTAGCATAAATTTTATTAGGTGATTTTATTTGTTAAATTTAGTGATATCCTTTTTAAAGGGACTTTGCTTTTTTGTCGGAAGTTATTCTAATACGGTCTTTTTAGAGCCATTAAGTAGTGAAGATGAAGAAAAGTATATTGCTCTTATGGCTGCTGGAGATAAAAATGCACGTAATATTTTGATTGAACATAATTTAAGGCTAGTTGCTCATATTGTAAAGAAGTTTAACCCTCCTATTACGCAAACTGATGATTTGATTAGCATTGGGACAATTGGGCTGATTAAAGGAATTGATTCGTATAAAAGTAATAAAAATATTAAAATAACCACTTATGTGGCTCGCTGCATTGAAAATGAAATTTTGATGTATTACCGTTCTTCTAAAAAGTATCAAAACACAGTTTCTTTAAATGATCATATTGGTACTGATAAGGATGGTAATAAAATAAATCTAATTGATGTTATAAAAGATGATAAATTACCAATTGAAGATGAATTATATTTAAAGGATAATATAGATTTATTAAAAGAGTTTATTCAAAAATTAAATAAACTAGAGAAAGAAATTATTATTAGAAGATATGGCCTGGATAATAAAAAGGCCCAAACGCAAAAAGAGATTGCCCATGATATGAACATATCTCGAAGTTATGTTTCCCGAATTGAAAAGCGAGCAATTAGTAAAATTTTACGAGAATTTATTAAGAAAAATAAAAATAATTATTAAAATTGATAACAACACTATGTATTCAAAAAAACTTCCAAGTAAGGAAGTTTTCAGACTGTTGACAAATAGGTAGAATTTTTACTTATTTGTCTTTTATTTTGTAAAAATAATAAAAATTTTCAAT
>CAKOKU010000003.1 GCA_934095865.1 uncultured Bacilli bacterium | reverse complement strand
CAGTTTCCAGACCGCTTAATATATTATAGCAAAGGAGATTTTAATATTGAATACTCATCGCTAAAGCTAAACGGAACTCCCAGACTATCTGGGGGTTTTCAATATACAAAAAAAATCACGAAATTCAAAATCGTGATTTTTTATTTTCATAATTTAGAAGCGACCGCCGCCTCCGCCGCCACCAAACGAACCACCGCCTGATGAGAAGCCACCGCCACCACCAGAGCCACTTGACCAAGAACCACCACCGCTACTGCTACCACTACTGGCGGCTGCCTGAGCACTTCTAGCAGAAACAAGTGAGTCGTGGACTGAACTACTAATAAGATCATTAATATAATAATTAGTAATCATATCATCCATTAAAGTTGAACCATTCATATTGTATTCTTGAAGTTTTATATCCATAACCTTTGAAACCTGTTTTGCACAACCAAATAAAGTAGCAAAAACTAAATATTGTTCCCACAAAGTTATTTCAGGAACTTCCTTATCTGCAAAAGAACCAAATTCTTTTAAAAACTTTTCTAAACCTTTCCATTTTTTATAGGTTAATGCACCCTCTGGTGTTCTTTGATGAGAACAGCCAAGCCATATTAGTACAATTAAACAAGCTAAAGCATTAACAAGGAATGCAATTGAGGCATTATGAAACAATATTTTGGCCATTAAAATATAACCAGCATAAATTAATGATAAAATAAAGCCGATAACTAAAACCGTTGGATAAAAAATTCGTGCTTTATCTTCTTGATTAATCTTAATAAATCTAGCAATTGAATAGATGGCAACAGTAGGAATATAAATAAGCAAAAGGCCAGGATTAAGTACAAAGCAAAGAAATAACAAAATAATAAGTAAAACCTTGACATTACCAGAAACTAACTCTACCTTTGAGTTACTAGTAAAATAACTTTTTTTCTCACTTACTTTTAAAGCATCATATTTATATATATTATATTTGCTTAAAAAATTTGTATAAGCACTACGGGCTTTTCTCTTCATCTCTTTAGTCGTAATCGTCGATGCTCCATCAAAAATCAAATTAATTATATCATTTTCAACCTCACTAAGTGGAGTTGCTGGAACATTATAAGTAAGTTCATAATTATTTTTATCTATTTTTTCCTGCGTTATTACTTTTTTTCTAATTAGATCCATAATTGATGCTGATAAAGCTTTATCTATTATCTGATAATTAAACAAGTATGAAACATCTTCTGGACGAGAATCATCAGGAATCTCACGAAAATATTCATTAGTAAATGCAACATCTGGATCCTTTATATATCTTTTATAAATTTTGCTAGCCACATAACCTGTAAAGCTTAAAGTAATCAAGCCAGCAATCCATCTTAGAATATTATTATTCTTTTCTTTATTTTCAAGCTTTACATATAATTCTTCTAATCGATTTAATAATGTTTCTTTCTTAGTTTCATTATCTAGCACGTTAATTGCTTTCATAGCCTCTTCATAATTAGTTAAATTAAGCTTACTTTCCAGTGTATTTAATGTACTTTCGGCATACTCTTCTTCGATTTTGTCTAATTTTTCTTTATATATTTCTAATTCGGCTAACAGACTATTTTTTACTTCTTCATTAATCAAAATATTAATACTATTACGAGCAGTTATATAATTACTCCTAGTAATATCATTTTTAAAAGTATTTAAATTAAGACGTGCAGTCTCTTCTCTTTCACTTTCTAAAGCTTCTCTTTTCGCATTTGCATCATCGGCCATCTTTTGTTCATAAACTAAAATTTTATCTAAAGCATTAACATTATATTTTTTAGTACTATTCTTAATAACGGTTGGGTCAAAAACGCTTCTCACATCAATTGTCTCGCCAGCATCTAAGTCTGTTACCGTAAAAGTAACTGAAGTCTTATTGTTTATTTTAATATAACCACTAAGAGGACCATGAGCCCAAGCTCTTAATTCATTAACATTATTAGGTAAGTTCAACGTTATTGTTAGATTCTCTATGGATTCTGTTAATTCATTTCCTACTACATTCCACCCAATCTCGCCAACATCATTAAATAACACCGCCATATTTTTTAAACGGTATTTTAAATAAAAGGCTCTATTCTTATAAGATGGATTATAAATTCTAATAGTCTTACCTTTATAAGTCGTAGAAGTTATTTGATAAACCCCATAATCACCCTTCGAAGCACTTGTACTTTCCTTAAAAGTATCAATATCAATATTAGCAAAATTCCCATTAAAATATTCACTAGCTGAACCAATAGTTAAAAATTCCAAGCCACTACCATTATGAACTGTACTACCACCATAAGAAGACGCATTAATATTAAAAGTACTAGCAGTTGGATTCATAAAATCAATAATACGATCAAAGCCATTATAACTTCCTGACAATTTAAAATATTCCTCAACTACTAAATCGCCATTATCTTCTAAAGTCGCATTTATATAATAGTCTTCAATTCCAGCAGCCAGTGCCCAAATTGGCATTAACATTAATACTATAAACCAAACAAATTTTTTCATAAAAACTCCATACTATTCAATCAATATAATTGTATCATACTTATAACATTTTATGTTAATTATTTGTTTTATTTTCCTAATAGTAAAACATTAAAAATTTAATAGCTATGTAATAATCATATTTAAAAAACTATCTAAAAATTAAAAGATTTAAAAAAGCTCGTATTTACGAGCCTTTACTATCATATGGTAGTCTGTATGGAATTCGAATCCATGAATGTTGCCTTGAGAGGGCAATGTGTTAAGCCACTTCACCAACAGACCAAAAATAGTCACTTTGCAATGACTACTTAATAATAACATATCTTTTTATTTTATACAACCAAATTTTACTTTTATGTAATTTTTCCTATAATAAATTGGCTTTAAAAGAAATTTTTAAATTTCTATTTTCAAAATCAAAAACTGATAATTATTAAACAACAAGCCTAAAATCATAAAAGCAATTAATTATTTTGCTTTGATTGATATTTTTCTAAGGCCTTTTTTAAACCAATCCACGGTAACAAAGCACAATGTTTTCTATTCTGTTGCTTATATATTTCACCATAAGCCATAGCTTCCTCTAATTTTTCAGTTACTTTTCCTGATTCAATCATCTCGTCGTAGGCATCACAAAGTTCTAAAACCTCATCAATTCTCTTATTCATCAGTAGTTTTATCATAACCGAAGTTGCCGAGGTTGAAATTGCACAAGCTTCCCCATTAAAATAAATATCTTTAATAATATCATTTTCTATTTTTATATAAATATCAATATTATCAATACAAGATTCATTATTAGAATTAACTTTAACATACCCTTCTGTATCTTTAGGTGTTTCTTTATGAAAAGGATACATATAATTATCCATAATAATTTCTCTTCTCAATTCATTATCCATTATATCATCTCTTTTAATATTCTATCTTTATCACTTAATAATTCTATTAAACGATCTATTTCTTCTTTAGTATTATAAAAATACAAACTGATACGACAAGTATTCCTTACTCCTACTTCATCTTTTAAAATCTTAGCGCAATGGTTACCAGCACGAAGACAAATATTATATTTATCTAAGTATACGGCAACATCTTGGGAAAAAATTCCATCAACATTAAAAGCAACAATTCCCGTATCTGATTCAATGTTTATAATGTCTATGTGTTTAATCGTCAATAGTTTATCTATTAAATATTTTCTTAGTTTTCTTTCATGGTTTAAAATATTTTCCATGCCTATATTATTTAAATAATCAATCGCAGCTCCTAACCCAATAACGCCCGCAATATTTGGAGTTCCAGCTTCTAATCTCGTCGGTAAGCTTTTTAAATAAACATCATTAACGGTATCAAATGATTCATTCATTCCACCACCTAAATTAACCGGTTCCATATTTTCTAATAATTCTTCTTTGCCATATAAAACGCCTACACCAGTTGGTCCACACATTTTATGAGCTGAAAAGCAAAGAAAATCGCAATCTAAGTCTTGAACGTCAACATTCATGTGAGGAACACTTTGGGCTCCATCCACCACTAGGAATATTCCTCTTTCATGGGCTATCTTTGCTATCTCTTTTATTGGTCGCAAATCCCCAATCACATTTGTAACTTGTGCTAAAGCAATAACTTTAGTTTGAGGAGTAATACTTTTTAAGACATTCTCCAAGGTTACATAGTGATTACTATCAAGAGGAATATAGTTAACTTTGACATTTAATTCTTTAGCAAGGCGAAACCAAGGTAAAACGTTAGAAGCATGTTCAGCCTTCGTGATTAAAATTTCATCATTAGGTTCTAAAATATTAGAAAAGAAACCAGTAGCAACATAATTTAATGACTCCGTCGCACCACTAGTGAAAACTATTTCTTTTCTACTTTTAGCATTTAAAAACTTCTGTACTTTATTACGGGCCAACTCATATTCAGTATCAACTTTTAATGAAGTTTTATAATCGCCACGATGAGCATTAGCAGTATATTCCGTATAATATTCTTCGATTTTTTTTACTACACTCATTGGTTTTAAAGTTGTGGCACCATTATCCAAATAAGTTATATTATTAAAAAGAAAAGGAAAATCTTCTCTATACATAAAAATAACCTCCTATCTATTTTCACTTAATTATTTTAAATTGCTCTTTAAAAAACCGTTCTTTATTAATTGAACTGCATCATTATCATTAATCCCTTTACTATTCAAGTAAAACAAATAATCTTTAGAAACACTACTAATAGTTGTGTTATGAATGGCATTTACGCTATCTGTTTTTACTAGTAAATTGGGTACAATCATATTCTCAGCATCATTTAAGGCTAAAATGCGTAAATTCTCTAAGACTTCATTATCTTTTGTATCTTTTATAACTTCACTTGTCGCTGTTGCTTTAATAACGCCATTTTCACTGGTAACACCATGAAAATTTATCTTAGAAGTACTAGAAGAACCTGTAATTTTGGCATCCAAAACAAGTGAACTTTCTAAAGTTGTTTCCAAACTATAATTAAATTCCGCATAAGAATCACTTCCAAGTCTTAAATCCAAAGAAAAATTCTTAACATTATCATTATATCTATTATAAAGTAATTTAGCCCCTGGGTTCAAATTAATCTGTAATGCTAAGTCAGTATCATTATGGTAGTCATTTATACAAACTGAGCCAAAAACATTTATAGTAAGGTTGTTAGTCCCAATAGCAATATCTGCCATTTCATTATTTATATCTAATTTACTATCTTTCACTAATAATTTATTCATAAATTTTAAAACCTCTTACTGCATTTGTCCTGCATCTAGATTAAAACCATTCTTTTCAATTAACTTAGCCGTGCTAATATCTCCTGTATAAGAAATATGTTTATCTTTAATAATATGAACATAATCTGGTTTAATAATATCCAAAATATTTGAATGATGGGTAATTATTAAAATACTTATCTTTTTTTCACGGTAATATTCCATAATACTATTAGCGCAAATTCTTAAGGCATCAACATCAAGGCCACTATCCAATTCGTCTAATATTAAAAATTTAGGTTCTAACATCCACATATGCATAAGTTCATTTTTCTTACGTTCACCGCCACTCATACCATCATTAATGCTACGATGAATAAAGCTAGTTGGAATTTCTAGTTTTTTGCAAACTTCTTGAATCTTTTTATTAAATTTATATAAATCAACTGGACTTCCCGTTTTACTTGCTAGTGCCATACGTAACATATCAGCATTACTAACGCCTTCAATAGCTAAAGGACTTTGATTAATTAACATAAGACCCATATTAGCGCGTTCGGTGGTTGAAACTTCATTTAACAAAACACTATCAAAAGTTATAGAGCCTTCTTTAATTTCATAATTAGTATCTCCCATAATAGCCTTACAAATACTTGATTTACCTATTCCATTAGGTCCCATAATAGCATGAATTTCTCCATCATTTATGGTTAAATTAAAATTTTTTAATATTTCTTTATCAGAAACACTTAAACATAAGTTCTCTATTTTTAACATAAAAATCACTCAATTCCGTAGTTTATTTTATCATAATATATCTAAAAAATATATAATAAATAAACTTTATGCCAACAATTATCTACATTATTTTACTAAGAATTTACTCTGCTATTTGATAAAAAACTACAAAATAATATTGATGTATAGTATAATACTTATTAGGTGAGGTTGATGAATTATCCAGGACTCAAAAAAGAATATGTAAAGCAAAAACAAAGCTATGCTAACCGTGGAATGGACTTAGAAAAATTACTAAATGAAACCAATGAATACTACTTAGAAAAAGATATTGCCGTTGTTTATAAAAAACCAACCCCCATTGGGATTAATAAAGTAACTTATCAAAAAGGAAAACAAGTTATTAAAGAAGCCTATTTTAAAACCCAATCAACACTCGATTATAATGGGATTTATAAAGGCTATTATCTTGATTTCGATGCAAAAGAAACAACAAGTAAGACAGCTTTTCCTCTTTCTAACATTCACCCCCATCAATTAGAGCACATTAAAAGAATTGATAAACACGGTGGGATTGCATTTTTAATCATTAAAATGAATAATAATTACTATACTTTAGGTGCTAAGCCTATTTTAAACTTTATTGCCAAAGAAGAGCGAAAATCTATTCCGTTAGCATACATTGAAAAATACGGTATCTTAATCAAAGAAGGCTTTATTCCCCCACTTGATTACATTAAAAGTGTAGATATTTTAATAAAGGAGATGACTTATAATGAAAATAAGTAATTCAAAAAAAAGGATAAAAAGAAATTTAACTAATGTTAAAGCAAAAATTGAAAGTCAAAAAAAAGGAAGTAAACATTTTTTCAAGAAGAGTCGTAGTATTATTTTAAATTTAATAATGCTAGGACTTATTGGAATCTTTGTTTTAGGTTTATTTTTTATTTTATACATAATAACTACCGCTCCTGATTTTGATAAAGATAAATTCTACAATAGTAGTGCTTCTATTCTTTATGATAAAAACGGTAATGAATTTGCTCGTTTAGGAGCTCAAAACCGTGAATTAGTAACATATGAAGACCTACCACAAGTTCTAGTAGATGCCATTGTTGCTACGGAAGACTCAAGATTCTTTCAACATGATGGCTTTGATATAGCTCGTTTTATTAAAGCAACTCTAGGTCAGCTAGCTGGTAATAAAGGTGCCGGTGGTGCCTCTACCTTAACCATGCAAGTTGTTGGTCTTGCTGAATATACATCTCGTACTCAAACTAGTGGTATTAAAGGTATAGTTCGTAAATTTACGGATATCTATATGGCTGTATTCAAACTAGAAAAATATTATACTAAAGAAGAAATCTTAGAATTCTACGTTAATAATCCAACTTTTGGTTACAATAATGTTTATGGTATTGAACAAGCATCTCAAGCCTTCTTTGGTAAGAGTGTCCGTGATATTTCACTACCAGAAGCTGCTATTTTAGCTGGTATCTTTAATGCTCCAAGTACCTACAATCCATTTGCTAGTATCAAAAATTGTACTAATAGAAAAAATACAGTTTTAAATTTAATGTATAAGCATGGTTATATTACAGAAGAACAACTAAATGATGCTAAAAGCATTTCTGTTGAATCCCTAATAGTAGAAGCCAATGCCAAAAAGCTAAATCAATATCAATGGTTTATTGATACAGTTCAAGACGAAGTAATTGAAAAAACTGGATTAAATCCTGCTAATGTTCCAATGGAAATTACTACTACTCTTGATCCTAAAATTCAAGATGAATTAAACACTGCTGGTAATACTAACACTTACTATAAATGGAAAAATGATAAAGAACAATTATCAATGGTTGTAACTAGTGTTGAAGATGGTTCCATCGCTGCCATTTATGGTGGTCGTAATCAAACCGGAGCTCGTTTAATGAATCGTGCCACGAGAAGAAAATATCAACCAGGTTCAACAGCAAAGCCAATATTTGATTATGCACCAGCAATTGAATACAATAATGCTTCCTCAGGTACTTATTACATAGATGAGGCAATGTCATACTCAAATGGTCAAACCCTAAAAGACTCCGATGGCAAATACTTAGGTCTATTAACTATGCGTGTTGCTCTTGGTCGTTCAAGAAACATTCCAGCCCTTCAAGCTTTTCAATCAGTAGATAAAAATAAAATTACTTCCTTTGTTAAAAGCTTAGGTATTGATTATGGCGATGAACTTTATGAATCATACTCAATTGGTTCATTCGACACCATATCAGGCCTTCAATTATCTGCGGCATACGCTGCCTTTGCGCGTGGTGGCTACTACATTGAACCATACTCATTTACTAAAATAAAATTCATTGATACAGGCGATGAAGAAGAATATAAACCTAAAAAAGAAAAAGTAATGAGTGATTCAACCGCTTATATTATTAATAATATCTTAACATCAGCACACGTAAATTATAATGTTGGTGGTTCCTTTACCATCAGCGGTACCGATGTTGCTGCTAAAACCGGTACTTCAACTTATGATGGTAATGCTGTTAAAAATGCTGGCATTACGGGTACAACGCCTTCTCGTGATAACTGGACCGTTGCTTACTCACCAGACTATTCTATTAGTATGTGGTACGGCTACGATTACCTCGAAAAAGCAAATTATACAACCATGAATAATGCCCTTCGTGTTAAAAATGCCTTGATGTCAGGAATTGCTAAAAAAGTATACAAAAAGAACTCTCGTTTTGAAAAACCAAGTAGTGTTGTTGAAGTTGAAGTTGAAAAAGAAACATTACCACTTCAGTTACCAAGCGAATATACACCAAGCAATATGCGTATGACAGAAATATTCAAAAGAGGAACAGAGCCAACTGAAGTATCTACTAGATATCAAAAATTAGATGCACCAACCAACGGCAAAGCTACTACTAACGGTTCTACTGTCTACCTATCATGGGATGCTATAAATACACCAAACGCTATCAACGCTAATCACTTACAAAGTTACTTCTCAGAAAACTATGTTATTGCTTCTCAAAAATATTATGAATCGCGATTATCATACAATAATCAATATATTGGTGAAGTAAGATATTCTGTTTACTTAGAAAATAACGGTTCCACTCAATTTCTTGGTGAAGTAAAAGACCCAAGCTTCACGTATCAAGGAGAAAGTGGTACTAATTATAAATTTATTGTCCAAGCTAATTATTCAATATATAAAGCAAATGCTTCTGATTATCTATATATTAATGCCTCAACAGGTGGTCAATCAACAAGTGCTATAACTTTAAATATCTCTAGCAAAGATGAATGTAAAACCAAAATAGATGCTAATTCTTATTACACTGACAATACCGTAATAACGGCCAAAGATATTAATGGTAATGACGTTACAAACTCTTTAAAAATACTTGATCCAACCATCGTTAATTTAGAAACTAATCAAACTGTAAAACGTATTAATCTATCATTAAATGGTAAATACAAAATAACTTATAATGTTATGTATAACAATAAGACTTATAGCATTAGTCGTACATTTACAATTGCTGATAGCTGTACTTTAGAATAAAAAGCTTAAATCATATAAAAAAACATAATTCAAACAAAACTGAATTATGTTTTTTTAAATCTATTTACATTAAAATTAAAAAGAATGACACCAAAAATTAATATTTTCAATGCCACTCTTATTTCTTATTCTTTCCAAATAACTTCGACTTTAGCAACTGGATTAGTAATTCCTTCCCCAGTATTAGGATGATAATGTGAATAACATAAATCTAATAAATACAAGGAAACTAACACAATACATAATGCCTTTTTAAAGCTTAAATTCATCTTTTTATACAAATTATATAGCATAGGTCCAACTAGATAAGTTAAAACACAGCCACCAAGGCCAAAAAGCATTAACCCTTCTAAGCAAACTCTCCCCTGAATATTTAGGAAAAAGCCAGTATAATCCCACCATTTTAAGCCTTTAAAAGTTTCTAAATACCAAGCTGTCGAATATTCCAAAATGCCACAAACAATAAAAGCTGCTAAAAATAAATTAAATGGTTTATCTCTAAAACGTTTTAAAAGAACTAATATCAAAACTGCACCATAACCATAAATTGGTAACCACGGTCCCATCATCGTTCCCTTATTTACTAAAATTTCTTGATATATTAAACATAACAATATTTCCCAAAGCCAGCCAATCATTGCAACACTAAAGAAAATTAAAATCAAATCCCAAACGGCATAATTAACGTGATAATCATACTTTAAAACTTTACCATTACGGATTTCTTTAATAAAGTATTTATCTAAAGGGTAACTTCCTGGTTGATTTTCCAAACCTAATAAAGTATCACGGTAAACCCAGTTATATCTTTCTTTAAATCCTTTACGGTACTCTAAATATAAATTAGCTTTTACCATTTCTTTATAAGGGCGAAAATAGAAAATATTACTTATGCCAAGAGTTAAATATCCTAAAATATACCAAGGTATAAAGCTACAATCTAGTAAAAACATCTCCCACTTATGACCATCAGTCATAATCTTCGACATCTTAAAAGCTTCTTTATAATGAAGCGTCGGGTTCTCAGCTAATAAATAAGAAATCATGCTATACTCATAATGTTTAATAAAGCCACCAATTATTGTAAAATACCACAAAAACGACTTTAACATCTTAATAAGCATTACTTCCCCAACATTAAAGATACATTTTGTATAATAAACAAACAAAAGTCTATTTACATTAGTATCTTGATAACTAACATGTTCAAGAAAATAACGGCTTTTTCCTACCATCAAGATAGTAGAAACAAATATATATATTAATAAATAAGCCAAAACAGATAAAATTAAAATATAAGTTGATGGCATAATCTTACGAAAAACAAAATTATTTACCATATTAAGTATACTAAGTGCAATCGAACCTGTACCACTCAATTGATTAAAAAAGGTTGCAAAAACACCATAAGTAGGTCGGTAATTAATTATAGGGGCTAAAAAAGTATCTAAATGTGTTACTCGTAAAAAGCCATTGATTATTTCTAAATTATTAAAACTATTATAAGTATTAACAACATTACCAGGTAAAATATTAGAATTAATGGGAATATTTGTATTAAATCGGTATCCCATCCCAAAAATACTACTTATTAGAAAGCATACAATTATACTATAAAATAAATGATACTTTAATTCTTTACGACTTTGATTTTTTAAACTACTAAACTTCTTCATACAACACTAATCTTGATAAATACTATCAACTCCAAAATATTCTTCTAAACTTAACCAATCACCATTATTATATAATTTGTAAGATAAATCAGTTCCTACATATCTTAAATGCCAAGACTCATACTTATAACCAGTAATTGCTTGCTTACCCTTAGGAAATCTAATAATAAAACCATATATATAAGCATTATTATCTACCCATTTTCCTTCTTTAGTATTTGCAAAACTATCATTTATTGAATTTAAATCAAAAGCTAGTGAGGACTGGTGTTCTGAATAACCAGGACGAGCTGAATAGGTATCAGCAGCAGCTTTACCATCTCTTTTTATATAACGATTATAAATGCTTTCTTGACCAACATAAGGTCTATAACCACTAGCTATATAAATATTAAGACCAACCGCCGCAGCATCGGCTTGCATTTCTTGGAAGGCCTCATAAGCTTTATTATTTATACATTTATTACAAGTACTAGTTTTGCCAACACAAGATTCTTTTGTATCTACTGGTAAATAGTCCTTAGGTAACCCATAAGTTTTATTAACCATCATAACATCATCAATATAAGTTACACCATTTACTTCAGTAATTTCAAAACCTTTAGAAGTTGTCCCAATATACTTTCTAGTACCTTCAATAACCGCAATAGCTGGATATGATTTCTTTATATTTAAAGTATCTTTTTCATTATTTTCCTCTTCAGTTTTGTTGGCATCATCCTGATTTATTTGGTCTTTTTCTTGTTCGTTATCCGTATTAGTAATATTTTCTGGAGATTTCTCCTGATTTGGTTTTTCTAAATACATTTTCAGCATAAAAATTGAACCTCCTACTAATAATATCCCTAAAATTAATTTTATAGTAGTAGTAATACTCTTTTTTAAATGACGTTTTCCAGTTTTTTTCATAACAAACCTCTACAATATTAATAATATCATACCATATATTATCTAAAAAAAGAATACTCTTTAAAATTAAGAATATTCTAATGCTTAAATGTCATTTTGCCTTAATAGCTCTAAAAATGTCAAAATTTCTTCATTAACAAACACTAACTTATAACTAGGTTTATTTATATCCATTAAATCAATTAATTTCAATTGCATTTTCTTTGTTTCATGATCTCTAGTCAAAATTATTTTCCAATAATTTCTAATAAAATGAATTTTCTGTTCCTGTAATTCTTCATGATTATAAAAGTTAGTTATTGTTGTTATTAAGTTTTTCAACTCTAAAGAACTTATTATTGGTCTTTTAACATGATAATGAAAATCATTTGTCTCCACATCCGATTTTGTATCCAGCCAATAATCATTTTCTGGCAATCCTTCTTGATTTGTGGTTTTATTAAATTCTAAATTTATAAACCCAGCTTTAAATTCTATTCGCATAACTACGTTGTCACCCTTCCAACCGTAGTATAGCATAAAGAATTAAGTCCTAACTGTAACAATACTGCATGTTTACTTTTTGTAATCAAACGTGCTTATTTTTCTGTTTTCTGTTTTATATATTCATTCTCTAAAGTATATATATTTGCGCAGCTCATAAATACCATTACGGCATTTTCATACGTTAATAATTCCCTAATGTCATCTTCTAATAGTAGTTTTGCATTAGGTATAGCATCAACTAACATTGACGAATTAACATTTGGATAATCTTCTTGTTTTTCACGATTGCAATCAATATTAGTTATATAACTTACATCAGCAGTTTTTAATACTCGTATAAAATCATCTTTAAGAGCTTCCGTTCTTGAATAAGTATTTGGTTTAAAAATAGCCACTATCTTTTTAGAAGGATATTTTATTCTTGCCGACGCGATTGTATTTTCTAATTCTGTTGGATGATGAGCGTAATCATCGATTACAACATTACTACCAACTACTGTTTCTTTAAATCTTCTTTTTGGTGTTACAAAATTGTTCAAACTATCTTTAATAATATTTACATCAACGCCATAAAGAATACCAACAGTAATACTAGCTAAACTATTTAAAATCATATGTTTGCCAACTAATGGAATTCTAAACTCCCCTAAATTCTTCTTTTGATAATAAACATTAAATTTACTACCATTACTATCCATAACAACATCAGCAGCATAAACATCATTATCTAATTCAAAACCATAAGTAATCTTCTTTGGTTCTAATTTAAGTTTTTTAACATTACTATCATCACCACAACAAATAACTAATTTAGCTTTATTAGCAAATTTATTAAATGTGGCAATAATATCTTCAATGCCATCATAACATTCTGTATGCTCAAGTTCAATATTCGTAACAACAGCAATTGTTGGATGATATGCTAAAAAATGACGTTGATATTCACACGATTCAATAACAAATAATTTATTATCTTTTTTAGCAAAGCCACTACCATCACCAATAAAGTAATTAACGCCTAAATTGTTTTTTAAAACGTCTACTATCATTGTGGAAGTTGTTGTTTTACCATGGGTTCCACATACACACGTTGTTTCAAACATACTAGTTAACTTACCAAGTAATTCATTATAGGAAATGAACTGTAAATTCAAACTGTGTAGATACTTCAATTCCTTATGTTCCTCGCTAAAAGCTTTTGAATACGTAACAATCGTATCCTTATCAATAGGATGATTTATATCTGTATAAATCTTAATGTCTCTTTTATGTAATCCTTCACAAGTAAAAGTTTCTTTAGGATTATCATCATATCCAGAAACCTCATTACCCAAATCTTTTAATATTTGAGCTAAAGTAGACATTCCACTACCCTTTATACCAACACAAAAATATTTCATAATTCATACTTCTTTCTTAGTTATTATTTTATCATAAATTTACTAGTAATGTTTGTTTATTTTTTCCTATCTTTAATATAATATAAATTAAAACGTCAATCAGATTTATGATAATCAAAAATAAAAAGCGTAACTCAAAATGAATTACACTTCTTTAAATATAAAATCTTTATTAACTATATAGTATTCTAGTCCTGAATATACAGAAAGACAGGTAGCAATTAAAACTAGACCATCACCAACGGCAATGCCAAAGAATTCAAAGGGAATATTACTAAACAAAACTAAAGTTAAGCCAACCATCATACAAGCTGTTTTAACTTTTCCAGCCATCGAAGCAGCAATAACCTTACCCTTATTACCACTAGCCATCTTAATCGCATCCACGGCGGTATCTCTTAAAATTACCACTACTGGTACTAAAACGGAAATATTATGATTATAAGCTAAAAGTATTAATAAACCATTAACCAAAATTTTATCAGCAATAGCATCCATTACTTTGCCGAAATCCGTAACTAAATTATATTTACGAGCAATTTTACCATCTAACATATCTGTAAGTGATGCAATGATAAAAAGTACGCCGGCTATAATATAATTAAGTCTTAATACAATCTTACCACCAAGTAAATACTCTGGCCAACTAAAGCCCAACATATAAGTTGGAAAACCAAGTAACAATAATATTACAATGGCTAAAAAAATCCGTCCTAAAGTTAATTTATTAGGTAAATTCATAATAATCTTCCCTTCCCTAAGATTTATCTTATTTCACTTACTGATGTTGTTACACTACGGCCAATCGTAATTTGTTTTACTGACCAAAATATTGCTAATGCTACTAAAATAATAACTAATAAATATAAAACAAATATACTTTTCTTTTTATAGCAACTAGATGAATCAGTGTATGGACTAGCCACACGTGATTTTAATAACGCTTCTTCTCTATTTTTAGCTATAATTTGTTTTTCTATTTCTTCAACCGGAATTTTACTAGTTTTTTCAAACATAAATTCATTGAATTTATCTACGGTTTTAGTAGGATCAATTCCTAAATATTTAGCATAATCTTTTATATAATCTTTAAGAATAAAAATATCTTTAAAACATCCCATATTTCCTTCTTCAATATTATATAAGATTGCCGGTGTAACTTTCAGGTCTTCGCTGGCCTCTTCTAATGATACACCATTTTCTTCTCTTGCACCTCTAAGCATTAAGCCTATTCCGTTCAAGATAATCACTTCCTTTTATTTATTCAAGAACAATAATATTACTATTCTTGAAAGTTTTTGATTAGAAAAAAAATAAAATAATCTAGTAAGCCGTGTTCTGTACTAATTTCTTAGCGACAAATATTTATCTAATCCATATATTATATGAATTCTCCTACGCCGTTATAATTCCTTAATAGGAGCTCTCTTACCAAATTTTAGATTTCTTACTCGCGGGGTTTACCACGTTCCACCTGTTTTATTTCTAAAACAACTCGTCTCTTTGGCACTTTATGTCTAATATAACCAGTTTAAAGGTTAATTCGACGCCGTTAACAAAAAATTTGTTACCTAAGGTTATTGGCCTTAGCACGATCACTATATCCATTCCAGGTCTATGTAAGCACGGACTTTCCTCAAGTACATTCGTACCAGCATTTGTCTTCTAGATTATTCACTTCTTCCGTAAACTATTTTTTCTAATTGACTAATTCTTCTTAGAAGGTCAACATTATTAACAGGTTTACTATCTGCCGCATCTTCATTGGCAATAGTTTCCAGTTCTCTTAATTTTCGTATTTCGCTGCGCAAATGACTATTTTCTTCAGATAATGAATTTAATTCTTTTTTTAAGCGTTTCAATTCCTTATCAAAAGATACATAATCTTTAATAATTATATCCAAGAAAGCATCTACTTCTTGAGGCTTAAAGCCTTTTGATTCAATCGTAAAATCTTTATTTACAATATCTTGCGTAGTTAGAACTATTCTATTGTTATTCATATTAATCCCTTCCTACATGAATAATTATATATTATTTTCTTCATTTTTGTCAAGATAGACATCAAGTCGCATCTCATCCAAGGCCTTTATTAACTTACTTATAAAAAAATCATTTCTTATTATCATCTTTTTCTTCCTTTCATTAAATATTCTAACAAATTATTTATCAGAATGGGCTTTTTCGACAAAATCAGTCAAATAATTTAAAAAACTTATACTATCTTACATAGTACAAGTCTAAAAATGCTTTAATGGTTTCGGTATCAGTATTACCTTTAAAAGTATGAACTACATTACCATTTTCAATTATATAAACGGTTGGGGTTCCTAAAACGTTGATATGCGTATATACACTCTCGCCAGTCTTTAAATTGCTCATATTAATTTCATATGCACTAATACCCATATCACTTAGAGCCTTCTTAAAATTAGGTAAAAATGCTTCACAATAAAAGCAACCAGTTTTAGTTAAAATTAAAATACTTCTTCTACTAGTAGTAAATAACTTTTTAAATGTATCATAATCAATTTCTGTTAAGACACCATCAGTATCAGGCAAGGTATCAGTTGTTACTTTAATATCTAGTTCTTTACTAGGAATTTGATCAATCTTACTAGCACTCGATGTAACTGCTTCAAAATTTGTATTAACATAGTTTTCTTCGCTTTTATTAGTTAATAAGTAATAAATACCATAACCAATTAGAAGCACACATACAATTATTAAACCAATAATTATTATTTTCTTAGTTTTATCATTCTTCATCCTACACATTATCCTTCATTTTTAACGATTTAAATACTTTCTTCCAAAGATCTTTACTTGAATAATTTAAAATTCCAACTTTATAAACACGGATACCATATTTAAATAGGAAGTAACAACTAACTGCTAATATTCCAGCAGATATGCTTAAATCTACTAAAGTTGTTTCGCCTAAAATATATGTAATTGGGGCCACCATAGATGATAAGAAAGGAATATAACTTATTATATGAATAAATATAGAGCCTTTAAAAGTAGCGGCCATAATGCCTATATAATAGCCCAGCATTAAAACAATCATTAATGGTGATTGAAGTTGTTGGAAGTCTTCTGATGATGTTGTCATGGATGCTAAAACCCCAGCTAAAGTTGCATATAAGAAGAAACTTAATAAGAAGATTATTAGCATTACAGGAAGACCACGCATAACAAGATCTAAAGTACCACTCTTCTTTAATGAAAGAAGTAATTCACCAATAATATTCGACCCACCAGTTCCTATGTTTAAACCACCATGAATAATTGTTCCTAGACAGCCATAAAATAAGAGCAATAGTGATTGAACAATTACAAAAATAGTCGCACTAGCAATCTTGGATAAGAAATGAGCTTTAGCAGGAACATTAGAAATAATTATTTCCATTCCCCGAGTTGTTTTTTCATCATTTATCTCAGCCCCTATCATTTGGACTAAAAGAACAATTAACATAAAGAAAGGTACTAAAAATACAATTAATGACATACTAGAAGCATCTTCTGTTGCTGTTAATTCACTTTCGTTAGTAATCACTCTATTAATGCTTACCGGACTACTCATACTAGCCAGCTCACTAGCGGAAATCCCACTTAAATTAAGAGCAATTTGACTTTTAATATTAGTTAAACTACTAGTAATCACATTATAAGTTACTGTACTAATTTTATTATAAGAAATAACATCAGCTTTAATATATTCTTTGGCATCATCCGTAATATTTATTATGATATCATCAGTATTGGTAAGATTTTCTTGTAGCTCTTGATAATCATTTCCTTTATATTCAATATTATATGTACCATTATCATTAAGAGTCTTCTTATTAGAATTAAAATAAACATCAAAAATTTCTTGATAGTTTTCGCCTCCGGTTAAATAGATATTAACTGTTTTTGAAAAGTCGCCACCAAAGGTATTAATTATTTTATCTATATTAATTACACCAATCATTAAAATACACAATAAAATATTAACTATTTTAAACCATTTGGTACTCATTTTTTTCTTAATACTTTGTTTTATTAAAAACATAACTTTATTTTTCATATTTCTCACCTACTTTTGCTATAAATATTTCATTTAAAGATGGTTCTTCCACGACAAATTTAGTTACATTTTCTAATTTTTTAACATAATTGAAAACATTAGAAATTTTAGATTCATCAGCAATTTTAACAATTATATCTCCATCACCATTATCTTTAGTAACTGAAACAACACCATCTATTTTTTCAAGGCTTTTTATATCACAATCTGCTTGAATACGAACATTTTTCTTACGGTATAATTTTTTGATTTCTTGTAGGTTACCTTGTAACACTGCTTTACCGTTAACAAGAATTACTAGTTCATCACAAAATAGCTCAACGTGTTCCATTCGATGGGAAGAAAAAATAATTGATGTTCCTTTATTTTTAAGTTCTGTAATCATATCCATAAATTCTTGAACGTTAATGGGATCTAAGCCACTAAATGGTTCATCTAATATTAACAATTTAGGTTCATGCAAAATGGCGGTTATAAATTGAACTTTTTGCTGATTACCCTTACTTAATTCTTTTATTTTACGATTTTTATACTGACTTATATGAAATCTTTCTAATAAAACATCCAGACGTTTTTCAACTTCTTTTTCACTTAAGCCTTTTAATACACCATAAAATATAGCTTGTTCTAAGACTGTCAATTTAAGTAGCAAACTACGTTCTTCTGTTAAAAAGCCAATTTTATTGGTTACAGTATAATCAATTGGTTTACCATCTAACAAAATACTGCCTTTGTTTTTATCTAGAAGATTAATAATCATTCTAAATGTTGTTGTTTTACCAGCGCCATTAACGCCTAATAAGCCAAATATTTGACCATCTTTAACTGAAAATGATAAATCATCAACGGCTAAGACATCACCATAATATTTGGTTACATTTTTAAGTTCTAACATATCCTTTTCCTTATCTAGGCACGCAAACATACCTCTTATTATATTTAAGCACAAATACGAAAAAAAAGCCATATTTCTCTAAAGCTTTCCTCTAATTCACAAAAAATAATTGTTTAGGCTATAATACCTATACTCTCCTATTTCTTTTTGTTCATAAAAACTATTATTTTTAAGCCGACGGTAATTTCTTCTTTTCATTACTTTCAAGCCTTTCAAATATAATTTAGCTTCATCATTTTTTAATTTTATTTGATATGGATGAATACCTATCAAATCACCAGTTTTATTATACACATTAATTGGTTCATAGAAATCAAATAAATAATAATTATTATCTATTATAATTAAATTAGAGCCATAAAATTCTTTAAAAGTTTTACTTTTATAACAACCAACAACATGAATGACATTATATCCTAAAAAAGCCAAAATATTTTGGGCAATCAAACTATATTCTAAAGAACCAGCTACATTTTTATAACGCAAACTATTTATATCTTTTAATGTTATTTTTGGAGAATTATCTATATCAAAAGCATCGTTAATTGTACTAACTCGACTTAATTTAGGGCCAAAATACTCATTTAAAAAAGCTGGTATTTCTAAAATAGCTTCATCTTTAGTCGTTAAATTATTATTTTTTACGTATTGAAAAAAAGCTAGTAAGTAATCATTTTTAATTATACGGTATATATTATTATCTAAATCATAGCGTATTTTTACATGGTTTGAAACAAATCCATAATATGGCAAAGCTTTAGAAAATAAACTTTTATATCCAATATCTCGATTAGTTTGATACATAGCTTTTATAATTTCTATTCTTTTATCAATAAAATCAATTAGTGAAGTATTATCTAATTTAAGTATTTCATTTAATGTAAAACTATCTTGCATACTCCACCTCGTCATTATAACTTCTTTTGTTATTGTAGCATAACTACTAGTAAATTAAAAGGCATAAAAAAAGTAATATGTCTGTCAAACATATCACTTTAATCGTGGATTCCCTAATATATAGTTCATATTGACAGATAAAAACTATATATCTTTATCAATATTCCACATGTGCAGCACATACCTAATAGATTGATAAATAAGCATAACCTATAAACCATCAAAGGGTTAAATAAAAATCATTAAACAAATATAACATTTGCTTGTAATATGGGTAAGACTAAAGCTTACACCTCCTAATAGGTTACCTTTACTATTAAGTGATTTAATCATATCACTAAAATTTACTTTTAGCAAGTATTTTTTTGATTTTTTTAAAATTTTATTAACGCCATATCATATTCATTAATCATTTTAAGCAAATATTCTTTGTTTTGAAGTAGCTGATACCAATCTTTTGGAATTCCATCATTTCCATAGATTATGCCCGCTAATGCCCCACAGACACCAGTAATTACTGCACTACTGCCACCTAAATTAGCTGACCCAATAATAGTTTGCTTAAAATTGGTACTATTTAATACAACATAAAAAACTGCTTCTAAGGTATTAATAATGTTTTCATCAGATATTATTTCTTTCAATGGGAAATTATAAATATTATGGATTAAAATGCGATCAAATTTTCTAATTGTTTGAGGTTTAAAATACATTGTATAATCAAGAGCTCGCAACATATTATAACTTGTATATTTATCATTACCATTTAATAAAAAATTAATATATTTTACTAGTATATAACAAGCCATTTTGCTAGCTTCGTCTATATGAGTTATTGTACACCCATTTTTCGTTATAGAATAAATATCATATTCTCTTACGTTTTTAGTATTTAAATAAATTGCTAATGGTATCATTCGTGGTAAAACATCATTATCTTCGCATTCTAACTCATCGCTAGCAGTTCTTACGGTTTTAAAAAAATCACGATTATCATTTAAAATAGCGTGTTTGGTAATAAAGCCAATATCTAAAGTTTGGCCAGTTGCTGTATACTTACCATGATTTAACCAATCTACTAAATTAGATTTAATTTCGGAGCAATCTATTCGTTTAGTTTTAATAACAGCATCCATGAATGCTAAAATGGTGCAAGTGCCACTGCTATAAGTACCAGGTAGTAAATTATATTTAGAACAAGCTAACATCTTAGTAACAGGATTATTTAGTAATTTTTGACGATTACAATATTGTACTGGTAGTCCAAAAGCTTCCCCAATGGCATAGCCTATTATAATATTTGATTGTTTACTATCCATAAAGTTGCTCCTCTCTATAAGTTTTTAAAAACCCCTTAAAAAGAGGTTTAGTTTATTTATATTTATGAAAAACACTTGTTTTAAATGGTATGACTGTTTCTATATCTATAAATTCATCATTTAAAGCTTTTCTAGCATTTCCTTCAAATAAAGCAGTAATATACTCTGAATCAATTATTTTGCTTAATATTTTTTGACACTCTTTTTTATTATCATAAAAAGAATCAGTCGAATGGTGAGTATCACTACCCATAAAAGTTATAGCATGATGTCTTAGTAATAATAGCAGAGTTTTTTTGGCTTCTTTACCATATCTACCCATAACTGAACCAATATTACTCTGAAACAAAGCCCCTGCTTCAATAAGTTCTAAAATCTTTGTCGGATCTTTTTTTATAAAGCGGTATCTTTCAGGATGAGCAATTACTGGAACATACCCATTCAATTTTAAATCGAAAATCAAATTTTTTATTCCGTTAAATTCATTATTCATTGGCAATTCAAATAGAACATATCTACTATCATTCATGGTAGAAATAACACCTTTTTTTAGCATATTTACCATATCATTATCAACGAATACTTCATTGCCTAGATATAAATTAACAGGAACATCTTTTAATTCTTTTTTTAATGTAGCAAGTAATTTTTTATTTTGACTTTTTTTACTACTATAACTACTACCTAATATAAAATGAGGAGTAACTACAATATCAGTTACTCCATTAGATACTGCTTTTTTTATAATGTTAATAGATTCACTAAGTTCTCGAGCTCCATCATCTATATTAGGTAAAATATGACTATGAATATCTATCATTATTTTACCTACCTATCTTATTGATAATATCTGCTATAATAATTATCTTTTGAAGATGGGAATTTATTTAATATAACCCCAGCAATCTTATCATTAAATTTTTCTAAAGCTTTTTTAGTATTTTGTAAAAATTCTACTGGTGTTGATTTATATGCTGATACTATTACAATTTTATCTACCAAATCAGCCATTATAATTGAATCTGTAAGTCCACCAATAGGAACGCCATCATAAATAACTAAATCAAAATTATTTTTTAGTAATTTTACAAGTTGTTTGTTTTTAGCTGATGCTAACAACTCACTTGGGTTTGGTGGCACAATGCCCATTGGTAAAACATATATATTTTCGTATCTTGTTTTTTTAATATATTTTTTATAATTTTTTTCGACATCATCTAAAAGTAAATTAGACAACCCTTTTTCATTATCAATGTTAAATATTTTATGTTGTCTACCTCTTCTTAAATCGCAATCAACAACTAAAACTTTAACCCCAGCTTGTGCAAAAGCAACGGCCAAATTAGCACTAATAAATGATTTTCCTTCACCGGTTGATGAACTAGTCATTAAAATACTTCTTACTGGATTATCAATAGAGGAAAATAATAAATTAGTACGAATTGTTTTAACTGCTTCAGCTATTCCACTCTTTGGATTATTAGCAACTATAAGTTCACTATTCATTTTCTTTTTCCTTTCTTATCCTTAGGTACATACTTAATTGGTACAACCCCAAGTGTTGGTAAGCCAATCTTTGTTTCGATTTCTTCTGTACTCTTAATTGTTGTATCAAAATAGAACATAACAAAGACAACAGCCATTGATAACACAAGTCCAACTAATAACATTAAAACAACTTGTTTTAATAAACTAATATTGTATGGATTAGCTGATACTTCTGCATAATCAATAATGCTTACATTCTTAATACTATAAATATTAACAATATCATTACTAAATACTCTTGCTATCTCATTAGCAACATCTTTAGCAACCTCACCATCCGGATTATTTACTGATATACGAATAAGCTCCGTATCATCGTCAGTAGTAACTGTTATTTCTTTCTTTAGTTGATCAACACTCATTGTCAAATCTAAATTACTAATAACTTGATTTAAAATACGACGGCTCTTCATAATACCACGGTAAGTTGAAATCAAGTTTTTATTCAATGTAATATCACTAGTTGTAATTGTCTGATTACTACTTGCATTATCATTATTCATTGTTAAAACCATAGTAGTATATGAATTATACATTGGAGTTTGAATGAATAATGTATAAACAGCGCCAAAGATAACAAACACTAAACAAGTAGCAGCGATTATAAACCATTTACTGATAAAATAATCGAATAACTCTTTTAAATTAATCTCTTCCATATATTCCCTCTTAACTCCCAATATTATATAATACTTTATTATGGTTAGCAAGGAAAAAAAGCCTTAAATTGTGGCTTTTTGCACTGAAAAAAGCATAAATTTTTAATTTTATTTATGCTTTCTTTGCATTTCTTTTTCATGCCTTGATGCCATTGCACTCACTCTTAACATACACCAAAGAACAAAAAGAATTATACATATTAATATCATTAATAACATGGTATCTCCTTATAAATAAATTATAACAAATACCCTATTTATTTTAACTAATTATCATTCGACAAATTTCGCCATTTATTTTTAAAAATACAATAAAATATAATACCAATACTAGCCCCACTAGTATCAATTAACGTATCTAATACTTTAGCAGTTCTTCCTAGTACAAAGATTTGATGAATCTCATCACTTGCAGCATATAAAAAACAAATAACAATAGCGGTAACTATCATTCTTACATTCAATTTACCATAAGTTCTTAAAAGTCTTATTATTAGAATACCTAAAATTAAATACTCGGTAAAATGAGCTAGCTTTCTAATTAGAAATGTACTATCTTCTACCTTTTTTTTAGCCTCTTCTCTTGTAATTTCCTGTTTACTAACATTAGTCGTAACATTAACAACCATACTAGTTACTACATTACTAGTTTTCGTTGATTTTACTCCCGTTTGAGCAGAAAAACAGAATATAACTATCATCCAAATAACAACTAAAATAGAATTATATAATCTTTTATTCTTCTTTAGATTACTTAAAACACCGCTAACAGTAACTGCCAGTAATATTCCTAAGACTATTGATATTACACCAACCAAATTAATATTAGCTAAAACACTATTTATAAATTCTTTCAAAATATTGCTTATAGAAGTATTATAAAAACTTATATTATCTATATCTATACTAAATTTAGTATATAAAACAGTACCAATAAGTAAAAGACCATTAGTAAATAAAGAAACAATAATATTTCTTTCTCTAAATAAAAGTCTATTAATTAAATACGTTACTAGAAAACTAACTACGGCTAATATTAAAGATATTTTAACTATTTTATAACTTTTATTAAAAATACCTCTTACATTTTCTAACAAATTATTATAAGAAATTTCTTCTTCATATACATTAACTAATTTCTCTACTAATTCTTTTATTGTCTTATCTTTATTTTTTACATTAATTTTATTATCTTCTATATATTGATTAATTTTATCTGTAAGCTTCGTTTTTATATTTTCTGTATCTAAAGTAATTTGAGTATTAGAGTATAAACTATTAATAGTTTTATCAACCGTTGTTTTTAATTCTTTTACATCAAAAATATCATCAGTAATATCTTCTGGTAACCCTGACTGTATTAAATAATAAGACACTTCTTCTTTAGATACATCATATAATTCTTGATAATAATTATTATTTTCTAATAAATCTAAAACATAATTTTTATTATAGATAGTTATTAACATAATACTTGTTAATGTGATAATAAATAAACTAATGCTTTGAATAAACTTCATAAAATAACTAATCCATATTTTCATAAGCTACTACCACTAACTTTCTTTGCATACACTACATATCTATCTGTTTTAAATTGTATACCAACTGAAGGATAGCAAGTATATAACATTATTATTTCTTCATCTTGTTCTAAGAACTCATTAAATGATTGATTTAAAACATTAGCATTAATTATTTTGCCTTCTACTACTTCATAAACATATTTTCCATAATAAGTGTCTACATTTATTTTAGCACCAGTATTAAGTTTATAAAGATAGCCAAATCTTGTCAAATTACTATGCGCCGCTACTATTATTGGTTTACCTTCCCCTGGAAAATAAGATCCAATATAACGTCCTGCACCTTTTTTTAAGATAGCTAATGAATCTCCATTATAAAAGTTAATAGTTATATCTATATCTGGAATAGTAATAGTTCCAAAGGACTCTCCATATGCTGGTATATTAGTTAATTTTTTAGTTTCGGAATCTATTTTTGGTAAAGTATTGTTTGTTTGTTTATTGTCTGTATTAGCAACTGCTACTTTATTAAATAGTTTTATATATGTCGATGTTGTATCTTTAAATATAAAATTGAGTGCTAATATTACCAATGAAACAAAGAAAAAAGCGATTGCTAATTCCTTGGCAATCACTTTCCCACATTTCTTAATTGAATTAAGCATTTTGTTTTTTAGCTTTTGCAGCAATTGCAACGATTCCGATGACTGCAATTGAAGCAGCAACTGTAAGAACTATGTTTCCACTAGTGTATTTAACATCAGTTTTTACATTTACTTTATCATTATAGAAAGCTTTTGTTGGTTCATCTACATAACCTACAAATAGGTTACCATTCTTAATACTAACTGGTACAGCAGTATTAGCACCCACATTATTTACTAATGCTTTAATTTCATTTTTTGAACTACTTGATAATTTAGATAAATCTTTAACACCAGAGTTCTCAACGATTTCAATTGCCTTATCTAATTGAGCAGCAATATAATCACAATCAGTTTCACTAATTTCATTTTGTTCTAGGTAACTCTTTACTTTATTAGCATCACCTGTTGATAACTTAAATGTAGTACCATTAACAGTATATGATTTAGTTAACTTAGTTTCTAATTCACTCTTAGACATAGCATTAACATTTACTGTTGTAAGTAAAACTGCTACAAATAAGAATAATACTTTTCTAATATTTTTCATATTCATCTTTCCTCTCTTCTATTGATATTCTACTATTAACATTTATATTTTTCAAGATTTCTTCGTCATTTTTTCTATTTATTTTGTCTTTTTTTGGCATAAGTTTATAGCAAGTAAACATTTACTGTACTAGACACAATTATAATTAAATTGATTTAAAGTTAAATTTAAACAATCAATTATACAAGATTAGCGCAAAATGTCACTAAAAGCCAACTTTTAATAATAGTTTTTTAATCTCTGCTGTACAAGTCACGAGTATATATTTTGTCCTTAACATCGAGTAAATTATCATCGACTCTGTTGACAACAATAATATCACTAGTTTTTTTAAAATCGCTTAAATTACTTATAACCTCTAACCCTTCAAATGTACTAGTAGTAAGAGTCGGTTCATAAATAACTACTTTTATATTTTCTGCTTTAAGATTTTTTATGATACTTTGAATAGCACTTGCTCTAAAATTATCAGAATTACTTTTCATCGTTAACCTATATATCCCAACAATATTAGGATTATGAGATAAAATCATATCAGTAATATGAGCTTTTCTAGTATCATTAGATTTAACAATTGCCTCAATAAGGTTTTCAGGAATATCCTTATAATTTGCTAATAATTGTTTTGTATCCTTAGGCAAGCAATAACCACCATATCCAAATGATGGATTATTATAAAAATTACCTATCCTAGGGTCTAAACAAACGCCATCAATAATATCTTTTGTATTTAACCCTTTCAATTCCGCATAAGTATCTAATTCATTAAAATATGCGACTCTTAAAGCCAAATAAGTATTTGCAAATAGTTTTACAGCCTCGGCTTCAGTTGAATTCATATATTTAATCGTAACATTTTCTTTTAAGCTGCAACTTTTCAAAAGATTAGCAAACTCTTCAGCTCTAGCTGATTTTTCACCAACTACAATTCTAGATGGATATAAATTATCATATAAAGCTTTACCTTCTCGTAAAAATTCAGGACTAAACATTATGTTATCAATACCATATTTTCTTTTCATTTCTTCAATAAATCCAACCGGTATTGTGCTTTTTACCACCATCGTAGTATCTAAATTAATTGCTATTACTTTTTCTATAATATCTTGAACAGAAGAAGTATCAAAAAAATGTGTTTTCTCATCATAATTTGTTGGGGTTGAAATAATTATATATTTTGCTCCAGCGAATGCTTCTTTATAATCTAAAGTAGCTTTTAAATTTAACTTTTTAGTTTTAAAATACTCTTCTATTTCTTTATCTTGAATAGGAGAAATTCTATTGTTTATTTTCTCCACTTTTTCCGGTATTACATCCAAAGCATATACCTCATTTTTCTGGCTGAGTAACGTGGCTAAAGATAAGCCAACATAACCAGTTCCTGCCACTGCTATTTTCATCTATAAATCAATCCTTTCATAACACTTTCCCCTTAAAAATTCTTCAATATAATTAAAATTAGAACATAATACAAAAATATATATAAATGTATTATATGCATATGCTTCTGTCAACATCATAATTAGCAGTATAAACAAAGATAAAATTAAAAATTTTGATAATTTATAACTTTTATACTTATTTAAAGACTTAATGCTTTCATAAACAATTAGAGAAATACAAATTAATCCAAGAAAGCCAGTTTGATAAATTATTTCTAATATTTGATTATGCGCATGATAGCTAATAGGATTTGTCTTCAACAGTCTAATTGACTTGTATTCATAGCCATAGCCAAATAATGGCTTATGTTTAATATATTCAATAACGCAATCCCAAATAAATACTCTATCAGTAAGTGTTAAATTTCTATGTAAAACATCAACAATTAGAAATTCAAACAAATTTTGAAGTCTAAAAATCACAACGGATAAAAATAAACATATATATATTACAGTCAGTAATAATGAATTTACTTTTAACTTATTACTATTATTCTTTAACAAAATTACAATAAATAATAAACAAATAACGCCAAATGACGAAGTAGCACTTCCAGCCATAAGCAAGGAAATTATACAGAAAATTATAAAAAGAATATTTTTTATCTCTATTTTATTTTTAGCTATAAAAGAATTTATTACATCAACAATTATTGCTGGAAAAATAAATAAAATATGAACATTTCTATAACCTAAAAACCAATTACCTGTAAAATCAGTATCACTTATATACATTCCATTTGGATACAAAAGTATTGTTATAAAATTTACAAAAAGCAAGAATTTTAGTAATATCTCTAAAGACTTTAAAAAATATTTTGGATTATCTTTCATTCCATAATTTATTAATAAACACAAACCAAGAGTTTTACCTATTATTTCTATTAAAGAAACTACATCGCCGCCATTAAAAATGGTAGTAAACCCAATACATAAAAAGAATAATATAACATAAACATTTATCTTCTGAATCCTTTTAGTCTTTATCAACTGTATCATTAAAACCATTGAAATTAAAACTGGAACTAATTTAAAAATCACATTATCAATTTTAATACTAATTATTGTCGTTCCACGAGGCCCAAAAAACGGTAACAGTAGAAAGAAATAAATTATTAAACTCTTCAAATTTTTTTTTGAGATTTTCAAATTCATACTATTACCCCTTTTTAACAGTTTTTCTTTTTATTTTTTTTAATAGTATATTTAAATTTGATAAAAAATATTTAAAATCAGAAGTTTTACCAAAAACAATAAACATTACCAAATTTGGGACAACTAAACATACCAAAAATTTTAAAATTAACGAGATAAAAGCACTACTAACTAAAACTTTAGTTGATAAGAAATTAGTTAAGAATAAAACAATTAAAAATGCAAGAATATAGCCTATCGTTTCTCTTAAATATTGCAAATAATTTCTATTAAATATCTTTTTATAAACTAACACAGGATAACTGTATAACCATAAAACAAGACCACTTACAATAGTACCAACAAATACACCGGCCAAGCCTATTCTTTTTACTAAGAAAATGCTTACAACTATATTTATAACAGATTCAATTATTGGTACAAATCGATCCTCATAAAATATCCCTGCTGCATTTTTAAAGGCCCCATATGTATCACGCATAGTTTTCTGAAAGAAATTTATACTTAATACCAATAATACAAAATTATCAAGTATATACTCATTACCTATCCAAATTGTGATAAAAGGTTCCATTAATACATATATGCAAACTCCACAAAAGCAAGCTATCCAAAAATTTGCAAATCTTATCTTTTTAAATACAGAATACTGCTTATCTTTAGATTCAGTAACTAATAAATTTCCAACACTTGGTGTAGTAGCACTTATAATTTGTTTCGTTACAGTCCTTACAGCATTTATAATCATATAATAATTTGAATATAATCCTACAACAGCTATTCCCAAATATCTTGAAATTATTATATTGTCAGTCCCATTTATTACAAATGAACCAATTTGATGAAAGAATAAAGCTTTTATCTTTTTAAAGATATCTTTTTGTATACTTTGTTCTAATGGTTTAACTTGATCATCCTTTAAATATGGGTACAATCTATTTGCAATAATATTTATAATTACATTTTCAACAACTCTAAATAAAATCTTAATTGATAAATATAAATAATAATTTTTTGTTATCATTAATATAATTATTTGAACAAGATTTAAAGTTACTAAATAAAACATATTGACATATTGCACAACATAATCCTTTTGTTGTGCATATAACATACTTCTTTTATATGAAAGAAAATACGAAAAAACAGAATCAGCTAAAAATAATAAATAAATTATTGTTGAATTAACTGGTATTTCTGTATTACCTATAATGCTGGGCAAAAAAGGTATCAGTACAATGCCAAGAATAAGTATAGTAATCCCGATCAAATGATAACTTTTTTTATAAAATTGCATCAACGATTTTATTGTATCTATATCATTATTTGCTATCGGTTTATATAAATTATAGATTATTGTACTTCCCATCCCCAATTCGACTATGCTAAGCATACTTATAATATTTGAAAAAAGTCCATTTAATCCTAAATATTCGTTTCCTAAATATCTAATAAAAAATACACGAGCAATCAATCCAATTATAATAGAAAGAGAATTTGCTAACATCGAAGCAATCATATTGTAAACAGAATTTTTTGTTCTTGAACTAACGCTATCACTCTTCTTCATTTATTAATTCCTCCCATCTTTTTCCAATAACAGAAATATCAAACATCTTCGCTCGTTCAATAGCCGTTTTGGAACACTCATCTAATAAATCAGAATTTTTTGCTAATTGAAGCATCGATGCTGCTAATTTTTCAACATCGCCTTTT
The DNA here is from genome assembly GCA_934095865.1 of uncultured Bacilli bacterium. GTDB lineage: Bacteria > Bacillota_I > Bacilli_A > RF39 > UBA660 > CAG-605. The sequence goes on along the minus strand of CAKOKU010000003.1, from coordinate 93,449 downwards.
GTTACTATAATTCCAACATTATATTTTCCAAAAATTTCCCTTGATGATGGGATATCATAGCTAATTATAGCCAAACCATTTTGCATAGCTTCTGTAACAACCATTCCCCAGCCTTCCCAAGAAGAAGTCATTAAATAAACTTTAGAATGATTATAATATTGCTTTATATTAGAAGTACTTTGGCATATTTCAACATATTTTTCTAAATGATAATCAGAAACCAATTGAATTAAATTTTCTTTTTCTGGCCCATCTCCAACAATTTTCAAATCCCAATTTTTATTTGCTTTATTAAATAAATTAAATGCCTTTATAACATCAGCAAAATTTTTAACTTTTACTAGCCTTCCAACTGCCAAAAAAGTATTATTTTTTTTAGTACAAATGCTATAATCAGAGAAAGTATTTGGATTATTTATAACATCAGCATGGAAACCATAAGTATTAAAAATTTTATTGGCATCATCAGTCGTCTGGCAAATATATTTATCAATATTACTAAACATAAAATTCACAAATTTTCTTTGATTGTACAATCTATGATTCACGGTATTAAAATAAGCCTCAAAAGTGCTATGTTGCCAAGCGTAAACCCTACATTTTGTTAAACAATGTTTTATAGAAGCTAATGCACTATAAAAATCAGAACTAACACCAACTACTATATCAAATTCATTTTCATTTATAATATTAACTAATTCTTCCTTATCTAATAAGTTACAATAACTATCTTTTGTCATTGCTAAAGAAAATCCGAAAATATATCTTAAAGATTTATAAATTTTTCTGATCAATTTATGAAAAAAGAAATGATATTTTTTTAAGTAAAAGAATTCAACATTTTCTTTTAAATTATACATGCTATAATTTTCTTCTTTATGTTTACAAGTCAATAAGAAAGACACCTTGTATTTATCACTAAGATAATTAACTAAGTTTGTTACTACTCTTTGCTCACCGCCCAAAGTAAATGGACTATCCATAAAAAAACAAATCTTCTTCATCAATTATCACCAATATCCAAATAAGAGCCTAATTCAATATCAGCCTGCTCTGTATACGTTTTACTCAGCCCAGCTGCTGGTGTAAAAGTTAATTCGCCAAAATATATTTTTCCATTTATGTTATATAAATCAACTCGAACAAACTTGTGATTTAGAGAAAGTTTTTCAGATATGTCCCACATTTGTTCAAAATTTTGTGGCCTTGGCATGTTTTTCGTTTCCTCATGGGTTGAATAATTTAATCTATTCCAATTTTTATCAAAAAAAGTTGCTTTATAACCATTTTCTCTATCAGTACACACCATTACGCATTTGGTTTTGCCATTATACGAAAAAAATTTATAATCTTCTGGCAAACTACCACTTTTGGTTTCTAAAAATTCTTCAATCAAAATAACTGGTTTTATATATTTATAATGATATTCCAATGTTTTTTTTGAGAAATCTTTTTTTAAATCTTTAAATAAAATTTTTATTTTTTTATCAAAATCAGTCTTACTACTGCAAACAAACACATTACCAGAACCATGATTACACTTTATAACGAATTTATTGGGCAAACTATCAAAATTTATATTCTTTAAATCGTTAGTACTTTTTAAAACAAAAAGCGTTTTTGGAATATTTAAATTTGGTAATTTCATATTAGCAATTTTTTCTTTAACCAGATATTTATCAGTTAAGATTGCTTCATTCGCACCATATTCATTCACAATAAGCCATTGAATTTTTTCGTTAAGGGTAACAGGTTCATTCAAATTTAATTTTTTTCCACTATAAATTCTGTACAATATTTTATGAGCAATATCATGTGGTAATAAACTTAAAACAAACATTAAAATTCTTTGCTTCATTTTAATTATTTCGCTCCTTTCACTAGTCTCTTTACACAAGCTCTAAAATAAATATAGTTAAAATCAATAAAAGAATAAACATTATACTTTTTTGCGAATTTAATCGATTCTACTATATTTTCTTTTTTTGCAGAATTACATGCTGCTTTTATTAACTCATTAATATTTCTTTTATAAATCTCCTTTTGAATCTTTAAATCTTGCGAAGAAATAAGAGATTGAAATTTTGAAAAAAACATTTTTTTGACACTATATAATTTATCAAAGCTAGGAAAATTAATACTACTATCTATATTTTTAACTACAAGCTTTTCTTTTAATTCCACAACTTTTTTGCATTTTTCTAAATATCTAATTAAGAATTCTAAGTCCTGATGTCTAATAAATTCTTCATCAAAGCCTTCAATTTCTCTTACAAGTTTGGTTCTGCAAACCATATTACTGCCAGTACCTATAAAAGATTTTTGACTAAGAATGTCGCACTGTAATTTTTGTACGTTTTTGTCAGAAATATTTGGATGTTTCGCACCAACTTTTTGGCCATTTTTCTTATATATAATTCCCGTACAAACAAAGTCAGCCCCATTTTCCATTGCCTCAATAATCATTGGAATTCTATCTTTAACGAATTCATCATCATCATCCAAAAATGTAATATATTTACCATGTGCAGCTTTAATTCCAGTATTTCTAGCAGCAGCACCATTCTTATTTTTTTTATGTTTTAAATAAAGAAAATTATTATTTTTTAAATACTTTTGCATATCATTTTCAGTACTAATTCTATACTCAGAATTTTCATCATTATCATCAACAACAATTACCTCATAATCTCCATTTTCACATAACACACTGTTTATAGCTCTATCCAAGGTATCACTACGTTTATATGTTGTAATAATAACACTTAACATACAATTTTTCATATCAGTTACTTCCTTCTTATTTTATTTCTAAATTTCCAAGCACTATCAAAAATAACTCTAAAATAAACTATCAAAATAATTGACATCTTATCTTCTAAAGACACTTTTTTGTCTTTCATTACACTATTTTTATTACATTTTATATACTCAATTATTTTGTCTTCTAAATCTTTATCTCTATAATTACAATTAAGCATTTTACAATAAGTGCTTATTCTAGCATATATTTTTCTTCTTAAACAAGCAGTAGAAAATTTACTATTAATATTTTTTATGTGATCACACATTGAATCAGTTGCATATATTTGTTCCAAATTCTTTTTTGAGAACTTAGCCGTTGTTATTGAATTTTCTCTAATAAAATAATAGTATCTTGGGTATTGACTGCATACAATTTTATTCGAATTCAAATATAGTTTATATGTTGTATTAATATCTTCAAAAGATTGCCCTACCGGAAACATAACATTTTCAAACACTTTTTTGTGATATAATTTTCCACACGCAGATATAAAATAATGTTTACCATATAACATTTTTTCTATAACATCGTCTTTCGTTAAAACAAAATTGACATCCCTTTTACTAATGTTTCTCACTTTATCATCATATACGAATTCCATGTTACATACTGATATATCTGCCCCACTATTCATTAAACTTTTGTAATTATACGAAATAAAATCATTCGAAATAGCATCATCGCTATCTACAAATGTAACATACTGTCCATTCATCTTAGACATTCCAAAATTTCTTGCATCTGATAAGCCACCATTTTTTTTATAGAAATATCTTACCCTATTGTCCTCTAAATATTTTTGGCAAATGCGGGCCGAATTATCAGTAGAGCCATCATCAACTAAAATTATCTCAATATTTTCATAATCTTGTGATAATAATGATTTGATACACCTTTCAAGATAATTTTCAACATTATAGATTGGAACAATAATTGATATTAACTCATTATTCATTTTCTTTTTCCTACTTTCATTCCAATAAATCTAGCACCCATGTCAGGTAAAAATCTTAATAAAACTTTAATATTTTTCTCTTGAATTGCCCTTTTCAATACATATTTTGCAAGGCCACCACCAGATTTATTTGTGCCATAATTATCTAAATAACTATTTTCTCTAAAAAACTTGCCAGTTAGTTTATATCTATCATAAACTTCCTTTAAAGTAAAATTATGAGAATGATGAACTACTGATTCTGCACAGTATTTTATCTTATAACCACCAGTAATAATCTTATAAGCAATATACATGTCTTCACTTATTGGTAAATTTTTTCCATCATAACCATTTAATTTTTTGAACACTTTAGTATCAATCGCAGAACTAGCATCTGAGAAAAAAAATGTTTTTAATCCTAATACAGGGATATCATCTTTTGACACAACTTTAGATTCTGATGGATAGTTTGCTTCTCTTGTATATTTTTCAATATTGTTATATTTAGTAACTTGTTTTGAATAGGCAGCAACTATACCATCTTTGCCAATGTCTTTAGTTAAATTATAAAGCCAAAGCTCATCATCAATAACTACATCTTGTGTAACAAATGCAACTACATCAGAATCGCTTTCCATAGCTTCTTTTTCTCTAACTAGACTATGTGAAAATTCACTTTTTTTAATTTTCTTATATTCAATATTATTATCTGTTAAATAAGCCTCTGTACCATCATTGCATTCAGTTAAAACGTATCTTATCTCACCTATTTTAACTTTTTTTTGCATAAGAAATGATTTATGCAAATTTTCTATATAACTTTCTGCGTTATATAATGGACAAATTATGTCAACTTTTTTCATTACATCTACTTCCTTACTATCTAAATAAATACATACAAACAAAATAACTCATAAAACAATATTATTATACTAGTATTACTATCAAAGTCAAACCCTAAATTATTGACTTTTAAAAAAAGACTAGTTTAATAAGTCATAAATATATTACCATATATATAAATATAATTCTATTAATTTTTTTGGCTATTAACTTCGATTATTTTAATAAAATCTAATAATGTATCTTCCTTAATACAAATTCTTCCTCTTAAAGTCCTATTATACTTATTTTCTAATAAATAGTATACTTTTCCATTGCATTTGTGTATGGCAAAAGAGCCATGTGCAAATGCACATCTTATTGCGTAAAATAAAGATTCTAACTTACCTAAGTTACCACTCTTTGTATGATAGCCAAATTCATAAATCTTATTAAGATTAGCATATATCTTTTTATCTAACAAAAACGCTACAAGATCCTTTGTATCAATTACTTCCCAATTCTTACTGAACTCATCTGAAGATTTTTTAATTTTACTAATCAAACTCTTTAGTTCAATGCCTCTCTCCTTAAAAGAGATGCCTCTACAACTAGTAGCTTTAACAGGACACTTAATAACATAAAAATCAAATATTTTTTGAAAATTCTTATTATTGAAGTCATATTTTGTATTAAAGTTCCACTTTATAGCCATTATTTATCACTACTTTCTAATTAATCTACGCCCACTACGCCCAAAAAAACAATCTATAAGCAATACTCTATCACAAAAAATATGATATTGATAAAAAATATATTTTTCCATAAAAAGGAATACCAAATTATTATCATATATGTTATAATACTTTTGCTTGTTTGAAAGTTTATTGTGTATTATGGGAGAATATTATGAATAGCGAAGTTTTAGAAAAAGAAAATACTGTATCAATTAGAAAAATAACATATTTAGGCATTAAAAGGTTATTTGATATAATCTGTTCACTAATCGGAATTATAGTATTAATTCCAGTAGCCATAATAACAAAAATATGTTATGTAATTACTGGAGATAAAAAGTCAATATTTTATAAACAAAAAAGAATTGGAAAAAACGGAAAATATATATACATATACAAATTTAGAAGCATGGTATATAACGCTGATGAAGTTTTAAAAGAATTACTAAAGGATCCAGTTTATAAAAAAGAATGGGATTTAAATCAAAAATTTGAAAATGACCCAAGAATAACCAAAATTGGAGCAATTTTAAGAAAAACATCATTAGATGAATTACCACAATTCATTAATGTCCTTAAAGGTGATATGTCAATGATTGGACCACGACCACTTGTCGATGGCGAACTTGATGCTCACAATGGCAACCATGAAATCTACGAAAGTGTACGTCCCGGAATTTCTGGATGGTGGGCAGCCAATGGTAGAAGTGCTACAACATACGAAAAGAGATTAGAATTAGAATATTTCTATTGTAAAAATTGCAATCTTATTTTAGATATTAAATGCGTATTCTTAACTATTGCTGCTGTATTATTTGAAAAAGGTGCAAAATAATGATAAAGACTCGTTAATCAAATTATAAAACGAGTCTTTTTTAAGCAAAATTTCTTCCATACAAAAAAAGAAGACTTTAAATCTCCTTATTTACCATACTCTCTAACTTTTTCAAAGTTAATAAAAATTCTTCTTCTTTAGAATCACTAATAGCAGTATGTCTTTTAGTCTTATTAACATTATAACTTGCTGGATGACTAATTGGTTTAGGATCCATAGTTTCAATCAAATTATTAACATCAATAGCCTTAACTAATAACCCTTCAATTTCTTCTTCTTCCTTATACTTTAAAACAGGAATACTTTGAGTATTAACAAGTTCATCATAACTAATAATAGCCTTAGTTTCTTCTTCATTTTCAAACTTAGTTAAATCAGAACGAACAACTACTTCTTTTTCTACTTTAAGAGTTAAATCATTAAGAGAAATATCACTATTATCAATTTCTACGGCATCTATTTTATCTTCTTTATTATCTTTAATCTTTAATACATATATAAACGTTACTAATAATAGCATTAACAATATATTGGCAGTTAAAAATACAATATCATATACATTTAAAGAACTAAAATATTCCATAATTTCACGAGCAATTACCATTATCTTATCCATACTATCTATCACCTATTTTAATAGTACCATAATTTAATAAAATTTTACAATATAAATCCTCTCTTTTACCATATTTCGACATTACTTTACAAGAATATTACATTTTTCTGTTAAATATAAGTAAAGTGATTTTTTAGAAAATAAATTAAATAAATATATAACTATTTTATTGCATTCAACACACATTATGGTAAAATAATTAATACGGTGAAGATTTATGGATTTGATAAGTATACTTGCAGAAAATATAAATAATAATCATGGGTTAGAAATAACCTTGACTAATAAATACAACGCTCCATATAACCTTCAATACTTTTATGACTGTTCAATTAAAGAATTTATCTTTTTCTTAAATAATACTCCTATATCTTTTGAGTCATTTATTTGTTATCTAACCGTTTTTAGTCTTATTTATAGTGATAATGAGCATCCTAACCTACCTTGTTATCAAGATTGTAAACTAAGTATTACGCAGATTCCTAATGATGAAAAATTGCAAACTGAAGAATACCAAGTTCAGTCGAAAAAAATATTAAGAGAAATAAAAAGACTAACCAGTAGAATATTCACGAGTGAAGTAAGAGATGTTCTTGCTACTACCACTAGCATTGAAACAATGGTTACCCTTTTATCTAATATGTTAAATTCAAGTTTTCTTGGCAACTTAATTGTTCACTATAATTTCAACAGTTTTAGAAAATCCACAATTAATCTGAAAACTTCGATTGAAAAAGAAAAAATAGATACCAATATTATTGTCCTATTAAATAATCTCCCTTTTTTAGGTAAATCTCTTAAATTATATGTCAGGTATAAAAATCAAGATTGGTTTACTATTACTTTTGGTTTTACTGATGCCGAAAATCTATATACTAAAATTAATGGCCGTACCTTAATTGACAAAGAAGCCCTATGTGCCCTTATTGTTTTAAATCATTATTACTGTTATTCTTATGAACACACCATTACTCCCGTTTTCATAGATCCAGAAGATGAATTAACTAAGCGAAAAATCACTAACCGTACGTGCTACTTAAGAGCTTTAATTAAAGAAAATATTCCTATGGATATTGAACTTCTAGGTTTAATTAGAGAATCTTACCAAGAAAACAGCATATTCCATTATAATCCTGAACTTTTATTTATAAAGGGTGCTAAATATACAAATTTAGAAGGCAATATTATCTACGTTGATTCCATGAAAGAAGCTAATACTAGTCTCTCAAGATTAGCTAAAGAAATAGTATTGAATCTGCCTGATACTGATGATAGACCAGCTAAAAAAGTTCTCAAAAATGATACACCAGCCAAAAAAAGACAAAGAAAATTAATTTATTTTTCCCAGAAGAAAAAAGAAGAATAATTTTACTTACTAAAAATAAGGAAATCTTTCTATTTAAGATTATCCATGATATACTAAAAACGGAGATGATTATAAATGGATTGTTTATTTTGTGAAATGATTAAAGGAAATGTACCTTGTAAAAAAATATATGAAGACGACACAGTCATTGCTATTTTAGATCTTTATCCCAATAGCGATGCCCATACGCTAATTATTCCTAAAAAACATATTACAGATATTAATGAGATGGATGAAAAAACTTTAGGTCATATTCATAAGGTTGCTCAAAAATTAATTCCAACTTTAATGGATAAAACCAATTCAGAAGGAATAAGCATCATGGTAAACTATGGTAAGTCCCAAGCAATTAAGCATTATCATATGCACCTGCTTCCAAATTACCACATCAAAAAAGCAACTATGAGCCAAGAAGAAGCTTATAACCTACTAAAAGATGCTTTCTAAAAAAGATTAATAATATTTAGCCATTGACTCTCCAGCTAGCTGGAATGATAACTTACTTTTTAAAAGGAGGAGTTATCATGTGTGGACAATGTGCTTTTTTAAAAGAAAAATATTGCAAAGAAGGAAATGGTGGTGGCAAAAAATATTATTGTGAATACTTAAAAGAATATGTCTATGGCAATAACCAAGGATGTAATAACTTCAAGAAAGATACTAAAAGACCAAAAGACAAAATCACTGACATTATTAATGACGGTACCAATTATGATAATGGTATTCCCGTATCTTTATACTTTCTTTTGTTATTATTCCTTATTATCTTAGGTTTAATTTTAGGCGTATTTCAATAATGAAAAATATGTTATATAAGATTGGAGAATTCTCTAAATTAGCCAACATTCCCATTAAGACTTTACGTTATTATGACGAAATAAATCTTTTTAAACCTAAGGAAATAGATTTATTTAGTGGCTACCGCTATTACAGAGAAGAACAGCTAAAAGACTTAAAATTATTTTTAAGTCTAAAAGAAGTTGGTTTTAGCTTAGAAGAAATTAAAAAGAATAAAAATAATTATAGTGACGAGTTAATGCGTCATAAAAAAACTGAACTAATAGCCAAAGAAAAAGTTATTGAAGAACAAATTAAAAAAATAGATTATTTACGCAGTAGAATTAAAGACAATAAAATTATTCTTGACGGTAATATTAGTGCAGATCCAAAACGTTTAGAAAGATTGAGGTAAAAATGCAAAATACATTAATTTTTGGTAAAAGTGAAAGTGGCAAAACTACCGGTTATATGTTTAATCAAATAAAAAAAGCCCTTGAAAAAGAAGAAAATCTAGTAATAATTGATAGAAAAAAAGAATACTATCAAACATTCGGTAAAGAATTAAATAAAAAAGGATATAGAACATTAATAATTAACTTAAATGAACCTGAAAAAAGTAATGGTTTTAATATTTTAGAGTTACCATATGAACTATATCAAAACAATAAAAGAGATTTAAGTCTTAGAATGCTTAACTCTATTTATAAAGAACTTTTATCAACTAAGGATTATCAAGGAGATAGCTTTTGGATTAATTCAGCTGCCAATTATCTAGTAGGTTTAACTATCTTATTATTTTCAAAAGGAACTAAAGAAGAAATCAATTTAGGTAGTATCTATGTTTTAATGATGAAATATGAAAAGAAAAGCTTTGACAAATTAAAAGACTATCTAGAAAGTTTATCAGTAACTAATAGTCTATATTCTTATTTATCAGGTACCGTCCTAGCCCCAATTGATACTCGTGGTGGTATTATGGCTACAATCAAAGAAAGATTATGCCTTTATATTGGTAGTGAAAGTATCTTAAATTTAATTTGTACTGAAGATATTTCTTTAACTGATTTAGATATACCATACGCTATTTTTGTCTTTGATAACGAAGATTATTGTGGCCTAACTAATGCTATTATTGATGAGATTGGTCTTTATCTAGCCAATTACAACTTAATTATTGATAATGCAGATACCTTAAATAAAATAGTACGCCTAGATTCAATTTTAGAAAATAGTAAAATAGCTAATACAAATACTTTCTATATTAGTAGAACTTATCATAGTATAGAAAAAAAATATGGCGAAGATATAATTACTAAATTTAATATTATCATAGATACGGCTAAAGAGCCTTTAAGCTCTAACCAAGTTGGTAACTATAACTTACTGCCAGAAATAACACCAAGAAAAAATAAATACATTAATCCAAATAATATAAACTTATAAAAAAAGATTAAAACTTCTATTCTAATTACTTAGTTTAGAAAGTTCTAATCTTTTTCTTTTTAATATTCACAAGAACCAGGTGTACGAGGATATGGAATAACATCACGAATATTTTCCATACCAGTTAGATACATAATTAAACGTTCAAAGCCCATACCAAAACCAGAATGAACAGTAGTACCATATTTTCTCAAGTTCAAATACCATTCTATTTCCTCTGTATTGATATTAAATTCATGCATACGTTCTAATAATTTGTTATAGTCTTCTTCCCTTTGTGAGCCACCCATAAGTTCACCACAACCAGGAACTTCTAAGTCGACAGCCGCAACAGTTTCATTATCAGCATTAACTTTCATATAGTATGCTTTAATATCTTTTGGCCAGTTTTTAATAAATACTGGACACCCAAAATATTCAGTAATATACTTTTCATGTTCTTTAGCAATATCTTCACCATATTCTGGTGTAAATTCCCATTTAACTGGGGCTTTCTTTAAAATATCAATTACATCTTTATGATCAATTCTAACAAATTTACTACTTACTAATTTTTCTAATTTATCCAATAATCCTTTAGAAGCAAATTTATCTAAAAATTCAATATCTTCACGACAATTAGTCAGACAATAATTAACAATATATTTTAAGAAATCTTCTTCAATATCCATTAATTCATCTAAATTACAGAAACATATTTCTGGTTCAATCATCCAGAATTCATTTGCATGAGTCTTTGTATTAGAGTTTTCAGTTCTAAATGTAGGACCAAAAGTATAAATCTTTTTAAAAGCATGAGCAAATGTTTCTCCATGTAATTGACCACTACCGGTAATAAAGGCTGTACGACCAAATAAATCTTTCGTCATATCTGCCTTGCCGTCTTTCATTGGTACACTATTTAAATCAAAAGTTGTAAGCTTAAACATTTGATCTGAACCTTCACAATCAGCTGTTGTAATTAAAGGTGTATGTACATATAAATAGTTATTTTTGCGAAAATATTCATGTATACTTTGGGCAGCAGCACTTCTAATTCTAAAAACTGACTGAAAAATATTTGTTCTAGGTCTTAAATAAGCAATACTTCTTAAATATTCTAAAGTATGTCTTTTTGGTTGAATAGGATAATCTTCAGGACAATCTCCTAATAATTCAACCCTACTAGCAACTAAATCTATATCTTGGCCTTTGCCTTCACTTTCTTTAATTAAACCTGTAACCTTGATAGAAGAGCCAATATGAATACGACCAATACTATCAAAATCTGCTAATGAATTGTCATAAACAACTTGTAAGTTTTTTTGACAAGTACCATCAAATAGGTTAATAAAACCAAATGTTGCCTGCTTACGATGATTTTTTACCCATCCACAAATAGTTATTTCTTTTCCGATTAATTCTTTTGTAACATCTTTTATATCCATTTTCTTTATTCCTTTCTTAAACTATATTCTTATGGTTCTAAACGGTTTGGCCCTCTAAATAAGAATTGGGTTTCTTTAACTGAAGGTAAACCAAGTAATAACATAGTTAATCTATCAACGCCAACAGCAAAACCACCGTGAGGAGGACAACCATATTTGAAGAATTCTAAATAGAACTTTACATCTTCTCCTAAGCCTTTTTCTTGAGCTTGTGCCTTTAAGATATCATAACGATGTTCTCTTTGAGCACCAGTAGTAATCTCTGAACCTCTCCAAATTAAATCATAACCTTGAGGAATATCATCTTTACGCATATGATAGAAAGCTCTCTTAGTCTTAGCATAATCAGTTATAAATAAGAATTCACTATTATATTTTTCCATAGCATATTGATATGCTAATTTTTCTGCTTCCGCATTTAAATCCCCAACATCTTCACTAGGAATTACAAAATTATATCTTTCTTTTAATTCTTGATATAAATCTTGTAACTTAATACGAGGGAATGGTTTAGTTGGAACAATTACTTCTTTACCAAACACTTCTTTTATCTTTTCTCCATATAGTTCTTTAACTTTAGTAAGACCTGCTATAAGTAAATTTTCTTCCATATCCATAACATCTAAATAAGAGTCAATATAACTAAATTCTAAATCAAAAGAAGTAAATTCAGTCGCATGTCTATTAGTATTAGAATTTTCAGCTCTAAAAGCTGGTGCTACTTCAAAGATTTTACTCATACCAGCAGCCATCGCCATTTGTTTATAAAATTGTGGTGATTGAGCAAGATATGCTTTTCTATCAAAGTATTTTACTTCAAAAACTTCACTACCAGATTCTGATGCAGCCCCAATTAATTTTGGTGTATGTATTTCAGTAAAGTCTTCTTGATAAAGGTATGCACGCATAGCTCCAACTAAACATGATTCAATTTGTCTAACTAGCATATTCTTTTCATTACGCAAATCTAAGAAACGGTAATCTAATCTGGTATCTATATTTACCCCATCTAAATTATTGTAATCAAATGGTAAAGCCTCAGCCCTACTCATAACTTCAATACTACTAGGTATTAATTCCATTCCGCCTAATTTAACAGCACTATTTTCTTTTAGTAATCCTTTTACTTTAATAACACTATCAACTGTAATATTACTCATAATTTCCAAGAGTTCTTTATTAGCTTCTTCACTCTTTTCAATTGTCATCTGAATTTTACCCGTTGAATCTCTTAAAATAACAAACATCACCCATTTTTTATCTCTTACGGTATCTACAAAACCCATAAATGTTATTTCTTTTTCTAAATAGTTATTTAAATCTTTAACATATACTTTTTCCATACTTTCTCCTTTATAAACAAAAAGAATTTCCATAATTATAGGAACGTTTAAAACGTGGTGCCATCCTACTTTATAGAAATTCTTCTACCTTATTTTAATCTTAACGCGATTTAACGAAATATTATCTTCTTGGTTGTTATTCAAAAGTCAGTTTAGTTTGCTTACACCAACCGCAAATTCTCTTCATAAACTAATCTTTCTACTCGTTCCAAAATATTTATATTGTCATTTTAATTCTTTATTTTAAACTTGTCAATTTTTTTGCTCTATTTTATTCAATAACAGCTTTAATTCTTCTAACACCAGCACTGGAAGCTTCTTCTTTTACAATCCTAAATTTACCTATTTCTTTAGTATGTTTAACGTGTGGTCCACCACATAATTCACGAGATACATCACCAATTTCATAAACAGTTACAACATCAGGATATTTCTCTATAAACATACATTCAGCGCCACTTTTGATTGCTTCTTCTTTTTTCATTTCTTTACAAACAACTGGTAAATCTTCATCAATCCATTTTTGAACTAATTCTTCGGTCTTACGTTTTTCTTCATCAGTTAACTTATGATCACAACTAAAATCAAAACGCATTCTCTCATCGGTAATATTAGAGCCTCTTTGATGAACATCTTTACTTACTACTACTTTTAAGGCGGCATTTAAAAGATGAGTTGCAGTATGATATCTTGTTTCAATTTCACTATTGCCAGCTAAACCGCCCTTAAATTTACCACTAGAGGCTGTTCTAGATAATTCTTGATGTTCTCTAAATTTTTTCTCATAGCCTTCACAATCAACTGTCATATTATTTTCTTTAGCCATTTCTACCGTTAGTTCTAAAGGAAAACCATAGGTATCAAATAAGTGGAAAGCCATTTCGCCAGTAACGACAGTTTTATCTTTAGTCATTTTAGAAAATTCACGTAATCCTTTTTCCAAAGTCTTGCTAAATTTATTTTTTTCTTCGGCTAAGCAATCATAAACAGCTTGTTCATTAGTAACTAATTCTTGATAATATGGTTGATATTTCTTTAATATTAAGGAAGCTATTTCTTTATCCCAATCACTATTAATATCTATATTTAGATTTTTAGCATGACGAATAGCACGACGAATTAATCTTCTAAGAATATAGCCTTGATCAGTATTACTTGGTTTAATGCCTGCTGGATCAGCCGCAATAAAGACAGCTGTTCTAATGTGGTCAGCTATAATGCGCATTGATTTTTCATTACCTTCATAAGGAAGTTTTGTTATTTCTTCAATCTTTTTAATAATATCTATCCAAATTGATGATAAGTAATTATCACATACGCCTTCTAAGATAGCCGTTGTTCTTTCTATACCCATACCAGTATCAACATTCTTTTGAGATAATTCTCTTATTCCATTTTTATCTTTATAATATTGCATAAAGACATTATTCCAAATTTCAACCCAACGATTATCTTCTAAATCATAACTTTCAGGAATTTCTTCTTCACTACGGAAATAAAAGATTTCTGTATCCGGACCACAAGGACCAGCTTCTCCCGCTATCCAGAAATTATCATCAACGGTTTTAACAATTCTTGATCCTGGAATACCTAAACTTAACCATTTATTATAACTTACTGAATCAAATGGAATCTCTTCATTACCAGCAAAGACAGTAACAGCTAAACGGTTAACAGGAATATTTAATACTTTAGTTAAGAACTCAAAACTCCAGCTAATAGCTTCATCTTTAAAATAATCGCCTAAAGACCAGTTGCCTAACATTTCAAAGAAAGTATGATGAGTTGTATCTCCTACTTCTTCAAGGTCATTTGTACGAACACACTTTTGATAATCGCATAATCTTTTACCATAAGGATGTGCCTCTCCCATAAGATATGGCACTAATGGTTGCATACCAGCAGTATTAAATAAAACTGATGGGTCATTTTCAGGCACAACAGGAGCACTAGGAATTTGCTTATGTCCTTTACTAACAAAAAAATTAATATACTCTTCTCTTAAATTCATTTTACTTCCTCCAATATTTCATTTAATTCTTTCTCTAGTTTTTCTTGGGAAACGTACCTTATATTATAATCAAAATCATAATAATCATCAAGAGCTTTCTCGGTTATATGGCTTCTTTCTTCTTCTGTTAAATCATTTTCTTTAGTACTTTCTATATAAATAGTAATACAGTCAGGATATCTAAATTTACTTTCTTTTATTTCTTCTACTAATCTAGCATCACAAATAATTATATTATCAAAATAATCTTTAAATATTTCTACATCATCAAAAACTCTTTTAATAAAAAAGTCATAGCCAAAATCTCTTCTTACTTTCTCTCCCATATTCTGTAAAAATAAACGAGGTTTATGTTCTAAATCCCATGGCCAATTTATCATTTCATAAGCATATAATTTTAAATACTTAGAAAATTCGGTTATAATTGTTTTTTCATTCTTTTTATCATAATAATCTTTTATCATTTTAGCTAATGTATTTTTACCACTGCCACTTTTTCCCCCTATAACAAATAGTCGCATTTTCTATTCACCTCATCTTTTATTTTACTCTTTTTAAAGAAACTTTACTATCTTTTTGTTATTTATTTTCCTCAATGAATTTTTCTACTTCTAAACAAGTATTATTAAAATTATTATAATCAGTATCAAACCAAGTAACATTCATTTGATTATTAAACCAAGTATACTGTCTTTTGGCATAATGTCTACTATTTTTCTTTATTAAGGAAACCGCATCTTCTAAACTGATATTACCTTTAAAATATTCATATAATTCTTTATAACCAATCGCCGTAGTTAATGCTTTACTAAAAATACCATCATCATAAAATTTCTTAGCTTCACCTACAAGGCCATTTTCAATCATGATATCTACTCTTTTATCTATTTTATCATAAAGATTCTTTCTATCTGTGGTAAGACCAATAGTTATAAAATCATATAACGGCCTGCATTCTTCTTTATCACAATCATCTCGATTTAAAAAGCGTATTAATCTCTTCCGATTATTAACATGAATATCACAAGTATTATCTTTTTTTAGGCATAAACATTTTAATTCTTCATTAGATAAATCATCATAAGTATTAGTTGTATTTTCTTCAAGAGAAAACTTATAATTATAAAGAGCTGCTTTTAAATACAATCCAGTACCACCTACAAAAATAATATTTCTATCTTTGTTTTCAGCTATTACTTTTCTTGCATCGCGTTGATAATCAAAAACAGTATAGTTAGTATTTACAGGCACAAAGTCTAATAAATAATGTTTTATTCCTGCCATTTCTTCGGTTGTTACTTTAGCTGTTCCAATATTCATATCCTTATACACTTGCATTGCATCAACATTTATAATAATAGCATTATATTTTTTAGCTAATTCAATGGATAATTTTGTTTTTCCAACCGCTGTTGGTCCCACAATACATAAAATCATCTTTTAGCCTCCTAATTCATAATTCGTTTAAACATTCTATTTAAATCATAACTAGAAAAATTTATGATTGTTGGTCTACCATGAGCACAGTTATAAGGGTTATCACACTCTGCTAATTCTTCTAATAAGTGTTTGCAAACATCTAAGGAAATACTCATATTGGCTTTGATAGACATTTTACAAGCTAGCATGGCTGCGGCTCGATCTCTAAATTTAACAACATCAAAAGAACTACCACTCTCAATTACCATATCAATAACACGACGTAGTCCCTCTTCTTCAAAGCCTTCTTTAAACCAAATTGGATGTTCTTTAAAAATAAAGGTATTAATACCAAATTCTTCTAAAATAAATCCCATACTTCGTAATAAATCTAAATTCTTTTGGACTAAAATATATTCAGTTGGTGTTAATTCTAAAGTAATTGGCACTAATAAAGGGGTAGTTACTATTTTTTCTGATTCAAAAGCTTTTAAGACTTTTTCGTAATTAACACGTTCATGGGCAGCATGTTGGTCAATTAAATATAAACCATCATCGCCTTGAGCCACAATAAAAGTCAAATTAATCGTACCAATAGGTTGCAAATTAAGAATCTTAATTTTATTTTTATTCTCTATTTTCTCATCTACTTCGGCTTTATTATATAAAACTGGCTCTTCTCTTACTTCACCAAATTCTAATGCTATTTGCTCATCTTGCTTACTATTATTTGGTATTTGATTACTTACATCTGGCATTGTCCCAACTGTATCTACGGCATCATCTAAACGAATCTTATCTTCAATTATAGAGTTTATCTCTTCTTTAGATAAGATATCATTAGTCGCCTTCATTCTTTCCATAGCACTTGGCAATAACAAGCTCTGGTATAAAGCTTCTTTAATCGTCTTATTTAAAAGACCATAAAGCATATCTACTTTACTAAACTTAATATCTTGCTTAGTAGGATGAATATTGACATCTATTAATGTTGGATCAGTATTTATATTGATTATACAAATTGGATATTTACCATCGGGTTTATAAGTATAATAAGCATCGTTAATAGCGCGATTAAGTTCATTATTTCTAACAACACGACCATTAACAATAGTAGTCATATGATACCTACTTGATTTTAAAATCTGAGGTTTGCAAATAAAGCCATAAATATCATAATCGTCATTACTTGCCTTAATTTCAATTAAGTTAGAAGAAACCTGTAAGCCGTAAATTTCATGAATAGTCTTTTTTAAGTTACCGGAACCACTAGTTTTTACTAGTACTCGTTCATTATTAGTCAAAACAAACTTAATAGCCGGATAAGACAATGATAGCTTTTCAATATAAGAAACACAATTAGCTAATTCAGTTTGTTCGCTTTTTAGATATTTTAATCTAGCTGGTGTATTAAAAAATAAATTCTTAATACTTATCATGGTGCCAATTTTTTTAAGAGCATTTTCTTCTACCTGTAAAACGCCACCTTTAATATGAAGATGAGTACCAATTTCACTAGCACACGTTACTAAATCAACTTCCGAAACTGAAGCAATAGATGGTAAAGCCTCACCCCTAAAACCCAGAGTCGAAATAAAGAAAAGATCATCTTCTCTAATTAACTTCGATGTTGCATGACGTTGAAATGATAAAACAGCATCATCATGTTCCATACCAATACCATTATCTGTTACTGTTATTCCTTTTAAGCCACCATCTACAAGATCAACATTAATAATTGTACTTTTAGCATCAATTGCATTTTCTACTAATTCTTTAACAACCGAAGCACAACGTTCAACAACTTCGCCTGCTGCAATTTTATTGGCTAAAATTTCGCTCATTACATGAATCTTACTCATAAGAAATTCCTACTAAAGAAGGTCTAAATTCTATAAAAGGAACTAATTCATTAGCAACTTTAATACTGGCCTTCTTTTTTATATTAATAAATCCTAAATTTTTTATCACAATATCAGTATTATCTAAAATATTAAAACCAGTATAGTCTGTAATATTTTTATAAGATTTTTTTACAACAATATTATTATTAAAATAAGTAGTAACACTATTAAAACCAAATGAACCAAGAGCAAATCTCTCTTCTATTATTAAATTTGTATTATCTTTAGTTTGATAAGTAAGAGGTTTTAAAGGTTCTTTATAATCATTTTTCTTAATATAATTGTTATTCGTAATAAAAGGACTAGCTTCCACCATAAAACCAGGAGTATCAGTAATTATTTTATCTTCTAAATTAATATTAATAAAGTCAATTGTGGTATTAGGCATTCTACTAGTAGTAATAGTATTATTATTTAATAACATATTTATCATTGTTGACTTACCAGCATTAGTACATCCTAATACATAAGCTTTCTTAATATTTTTTTCATCCATTATACATACTATTTTATTTGTATTTAATTTACTTTTAACACTTAATGGATAAATTTCTTCCTTTATCTTATAAACATATTTAATATTATTAACATAATTATTTAAGTTAATATTTCTTGGCAGCAAATCAACTTTAGTTAATAAAATACATTTTTTAGTAGTAATCTTACTATAAATATCTATTATTTCTTTATTAATAGTTAAACTATCTATAAGAAAAAAACTATAAATACCAGATTTATTAACTATATCTATTATTTTATTATTGTCTTTGGCTACATCACTTACAGTCAAATCATTATAATTAGTTAGGCGAAAACAGCGCATACAATACTTATTATTTAATTTAGGGGTATAACCTAAGGCTTTTTTATCTGTATCCTGTAAAACAGCCCCACATCCAATACATCTTTTATTCATAATACTCTCCTTTAGTAAACATCTTCTTATGATGAAAATACTTTAAAATAGCACTTTCTATTAGACGATTTAACTTTGTCCAAACGAAATCTTCTGTTGTTAATCGATCTAAAAATATAGAAGTAAATCCCATTCTGTTTGCTCCCCAAATATCAGTCATTATCTGATCACCAATGCAGGCAACTTCACTAATATCATAACCATAAGTTTTTAATATTTTTTTATATTTTATTTTCAAAGGTTTTTTAGATGAATAACAAGAATCAATATTTAATTGCTCTTTAAATGGTTCAACACGAGCTTTTGGGCTATTACTCATTAAAATAAGAAAAAAACCCAAACCGTCTAAATAAGAAAATAGCTCTTTTACTTGCTTAGATGGCTCCTTCGCTTTGACTGGAACCAAGGTATTGTCTAAATCAAATATTAAGCATTTAATTCCAAGTTCTTTAAGTTTTTTATAATCTATTTTATAAATATTTTGACAATATTTATCAGGATAAAAATTACTCATAAATATTACCTCATTTCTTAGTGTATTATAGCGTAATTATCTACGTACTAAAAGAAAAAAAGGCCCTAAAAGTCCTTATCTACCAAGCAAATACATTTCTAAAGCTAAGTATTTATCAATATTACCACATTTAATATCTAAATCTATTTTTGCTAATTTTATTAATTCTTCTTGTAATTCTTTCTCTTTATAATTAGCTGAATTTCTTACTAATTTATCAAGCTGCCATTTAGCAAGACCTAAATTATTTAGAATAGCGTTCTTTTCTGAAGAATCTGTTAAAGATTTCTTTATAAAAAGCATATTTCGAAATTCACGCACTAACATATTAAAAAGAACAAAAGGCTCTAGTTTTTGAACTTTAAAATCATTAATCATCTTAAATGCTAAAGCATAATTACGACCTATTACAGCATCGACAAATTTAAATTGATTATCTTCTAAAGACGAAGAAGTCAAATTACGAACATCACTAGTCTCTATTTTACAAGGCTTACCATAATAAATAAAAAGCTTTTCTACATTCTGCATAGCAATATCAAAATTATTTAATGAACAATCTAATATATATTTTGCATCCTCATAACTTATTGTATACCCAGAACCTTTTACTTCTTCCATTAGTCTTGTTGTTGCTTCATTAGCATACATAATCTTCATGATTATAACATGACCATAATCTTTAAATAAAGTAACACTTTTTAATCTCTCGTTAACCTTATCACAGACAAAGATCAAAGTAGTATTTTCATTAGAATTTTGTAAATATTTTTCTAAAATCTTAGTAGATTTCTCATCTTTTTCATTAAAAATATTAGCATTCTTAACTATAATATTCTTCTTATCTCCAAATAAATCGTTATATGAAGCTTCAGTTACAATTTCTTCCATTGTAATTTCGTTATAATCAATTTTAGTATATGCCCCAGTGCCTAGAATTCTTTTAATTTCTTTCTCTACTAAATATCTGGATGTTCCTGCTACTAAGTAATTCATATTTACCACCAAGAAAAATATAACACAAAATTAAATCTTGAACAACTTTTTATTCTATATAATTTTACCTAAAAGATAACTTCTAGTTTTTTTAAGGAGCATATGTATGAATATTAATGGTTGTTTTATTTATTATTACTTCTATACTCCCAACTTCGTCTGTCCTATAAATTATACTGTCGCTCAAATTATCTAATACTGTTGATTTAGGATGACCATAGCGATTATTTTTTCCGACACTTATAATGCTATACTTAGGATTAATAACATCAATGAATGATTTCCCACTGCTTGTATTCGAACCATGATGGCCTACTTTTAAAAAATCAACATTTTCTAAATTATACATTGACATTATATAATTTTCTCTTTCTATTCCAGCATCACCCATAAATAAAAATTTATAATTATTATAATTAAAATAAATGACATTTGAATTATCATTTTCATTGTTATACTCTTTAGTTTTTAAAAATTGCAACTTATTATCTTTTCCTATATTCAATCTCTGAACACAACTATCAAACATAATATTTTTAGTTTCCAAAGTCTTTTTTAAATTCTTTTCGATTTCATTGAATTCACCACAGTTAAATAAAACATTCCTAACTTTTATATTATCAACTAAAAATTTAGCATTCCCCATATGATCGTAATCACCATGTGGTGATTTATTTTTATGCACATACATAAAAGGTAAGGACATTAATGTCCTTACCAATTTTATTTAAAAAAAATAATTTTTTTACTTTTTTGTTGACATTGTCCCCCCAATGTGATATACTTAATATGTAAGGAGGTGAGAGAATGCTACAAATTAAAAAAGTTGATATGAGCCTTGAAACAGCATACCAACTTTATGAATTAGGATTTGCCGTAATCTACAAAAACGGAAATATCCTATTAGTGAAAGAGGATTAATTCCTCTCTCACTAATTATTATATACTAAATTGAAAAATAATGCAATGGTAGTATATAGGGAGGGATTATGAAAGAAGAAAAGAAATTTAATCAAAATGAGTATGTTAATGAATATAAAAAGAAACACTACTCACCACTTAAAATCAATTTAAAGAAAGAAGAAAAGGAAGAACTTGATAAATTATTAGCCGAGGAAGGATTAACTCAAACTCAATTTATTAGAAATGCCATAGAGGATTTAAAGGCAAAAAAAAAGAGGTAGTGACATTTGTGTCATTACCTTTTTTCTTATCTACCTACACCTCTATTAACAAGTGCTTGAACTGCTGCATATCTTGATCCTAGTTTTTGTCTTCTAGTTGCTCCATTTCCAAATTCGCCTCGCCAAACACGACGTGCTAATTCCTCGTCAGATACACCTGCATAAGGTACATTACTTGTTGTTCCTGGCTTTCCTACACCTCTATTAACAAGTGCTTGAACTGCTGCATATCTTGATCCTAGTTTTTGTCTTCTAGTTGCTCCATTTCCAAATTCGCCTCGCCAAACACGACGTGCTAATTCCTCGTCAGATACACCTGCATAAGGTACATTACTTGTTGTTCCTGGCTTTCCTACACCTCTATTAACAAGTGCTTGAACTGCTGCATATCTTGATCCTAATCTCTCTTGTCTAGTTGTGCCGTTTCCAAATTCACCGGACCAAACACGTCTTGCTAGTTCCTCATCAGATACACCTGGAAATGGATTCGCACTATTAGATGTTGGAGCGGTTACTTTACCAATAGTGGGATTAACAATACATCCTCTAAATGTATAACCACTACCTAATCCCCATCTACCATTACTATTGCTTCTTGTACTATTCCAGAAAGCACTTGATCCATAACCTGATTCACTTGTATAAATAGTATTACTATCAATAATCTTTTCAACGATAGCAACATGTCCTGCACCATCACCACCTGATAATGTAGATCCTTTTTGCCATACCATAATACCACCTAATGTAGGAACTGGTGATATTTCTAATCCATAGGTATTTCTTGCTCTTTCAATAAAGTTTTCTGCATTACAATTTAATGATGGATATTTCATTGCTCCAATTATTTCATTGAAACGTCCGCAAGCATATCCTACACAGTTAGCAAGTACATTACATTTACTATCTGTTGGGCTTCCCTGAATACATGTAGAATATCCGCCTCTGCTTCGTGTAATAAAGAACTTATTACCTGCACCTGGCTTACTTGTTCTCATTGAAAAGTTTTCGCCGGCTCCAATACCTTCTGGCTCCTCTGCATTTTCATTTTCTATTGTACCGTCTTCGACTAATACATCTAATCCATCCTCATTAAATGTAGTTTGGATTTCTAATTCTGTATTTTCTTCTACGATTTCAACATTTTTTTCATCTTCCATAGATAAAACCTCCAATCTATACAAAAAAGGGCTTATTCGCCCTCTTTTATATCATTCTCATGTTTTTCTGATGTTTCTTTTGATTTGCCCTTGTTAAAGTCATTTAAGCCGTTAGAACTCAAACTAACTACTATTGAATTTAAAAGATAAAGAACTATATCTTTATAATTAAATGATTCTGTAACTACATTCGTCATCATTATTAGAAATGCTGCAATAAAAAAACTCCAATATTTAGTTGGAATTTTATTTATAAACTTTATTTCTTTTGTGAATTCAACGACCATGTAGACTGCTCCTACTAACCCACTAAATGTTAGTAGAACTTCCCAGGTTAGAAAAGTATCCATTATATCTTACCTTCTTTCACTAAATTATCAAACATTTCATCAACATAACTATCTCCACCTAGATCGTTATACTTTTTCTTTGATTCATGTAATATTAATTTTTCTTCTACTGTTGGGGTATAACCATTTTTAATTTTTGACATTAATGAAACTAAATCTGCTTTACATCTTGCTAGTGTTTCTTGATTTAAGTTTTCTTTCAATGAATCTATTTTGTCATTAAATTGTTTTCTGATATTATCTAATTTCGCCTCTATATTATCCTTTTTTCGTGCATTAGAACTTTGAATAAGAGTTGTTATTACAACTCCAACAGTCGTAATAGCCGTTACAATAATGGTATCCATTATTCATTATCTGTGGGCTTTTTAGGGAACTCGACATTATATGGAAATTCCTCCTGTTTAGTAATATCTCTTAATTGCTGACGATATTTAGCCCATTTACCATTAGTTATACTTGATAAAACAGAGAAAAAACTTTTGATTACTTGTAAGATGTTTAACATTGTTATTTCTTCGGGAAATTCAAATGAAAATCTGTCAATAGCCAATTCTTTGTCGCTTTCATTCAATAATTCGTTTCTTTTCGCCCTTATTTCTGTTGCTAGAACATCTTTTTCATACTGGATAGCATAATTGTACCATTTTTCGTAATTTTTGCTTATATCTGCTCCTAACGTGCTCCTATAAGTTGTTTTGATATTGTATGCATCATATTCGTATGATATATTTTCATTTTCATCTTTTTCCTCTTTATGATTTTTAGTATCAAAAAAGACAACGTTGCATTCGTTGCCTTGAATATTATTGATTTCAAAATCATTTTGAGGAAGCCTGTCGCTTCTTACTTTCATTACTAACGACCTCCTTACATTTATTGTAATTGATATACGGCTTAATGTATTTTTGCTGATAATTGTATGAATTACAATGTTTCAACCATCCAGAATAGGATAACATTGATGCCGCATCATGAAAATTAAGTTCTTTCTTTTTCGATATTTTCTTTGCTCGCCTTTTGATTCGTAAAAAGTTACTTTTTCTTAAAGTAGAATACCCTCGATAAAATCTATATCCTAAAAAGTCTAACGGACGACTATCTGTTTTAAATAATTGCCAGTTTTCTTTAATTCTTAAATGTTCTTTTGCTAGAAAATCATCGATTGATAATTTTATTTTATGCAATTGCTTTTTATTATTAGAAAATAGCACCATATCGTCCATATAACGAACATAGTATTTAACTTTTAATTCTTCTTTAATAAAATGATCCAAATCACTCAAATAAAAGTTAGCAAACCATTGTGATGTATAATTTCCAATCGGAACACCCTCATCAGAACTATCAATTATTAAATCAATAAGCCATAATGTTTCTCGATCTTTTATTTTTTTTCTAAACTTTTGTTTTAATATAGTCTTATCAATTGATGGATAAAACTTTTTTACATCAAGTTTCAAGCAATATTTGGTATATTTACGATCATCTACCAGGATCTTATCAAGATGCCTTTTACCATACAATATTCCCCTATTTTTAACTGATGCACAACAGAATTCATACATTCCTTTCATAAGTATTGGCTCCAGTTGAAGCATCAAAGCCCAATGTACTACTTGATCAGGATAGAATTGAGGCTTATATATAATCCTTTCCTTTTTTCTTGCTCCGTCCAGTATTTTCATTTCAACATAAGGCGATGGAATATAAGTGTGTTCTTTTAGCATCTTTTGAACTTGCATAGCATAATAAGTTGGGGAATCTAATATTTTCTCTACGTTTTTTCTTTTTGATTTACCCTTTGCGGCATGCATTACTGCTGATTCAATATTTCCTAATTGAATTATTTTTTCGTAAATATTACCTACTCTTTTCATTTTTGATCTTTTCCTCTGATATTTCTGGAATTCTTATATTTGTCTGCCGAGTTTTCGAGAAATTCTATATTCAAGAGATAAACCTACTAGCCCAGCCCAGAACGACTAATTTTTACCAAGTGGTAAGGAAGATGACATGTAATAAAATTTATTTTTTCATATAAGTAGACGAGCCCCGATGTTGTAATTCGTATTACTAGATGTATTGTTCATATTCCAAGACCACAAGCCGGCACCAGTAGCATCATTATCATAATTGCCGCCGACCAAAGCAATTCTATTCCCAGTATTTTGATAATAATAATCAGTCATATAAGTAGAACTTGCACCTCCAACTTCTGTTGTTAATGCAAATAAAGGATTTTCTTTATCATATCCAAGTGACATCGCATACCCATTTGTGTTTGAATTTGCATATCCTAACTCCTTATATGGAGCTGCAAAAGTATCAGATACATATTCACTTGGATTAGTACATACATAAGACTGATTTTCTTTTATATTAATACCATCAACAAATTGCCATATATTACCGAATATATTCTCGATTCCACGATATATTATAGCATGTTTACTATCATTATTCAAGCATCCTGATTTCATTCCTAAACTATCACATTGCCCTGATTTTTGTCCTGTCGTCCATAAAACGTTATTTAAAGCAATATTTACTGGATCTCCATCAAAGGTTATTGCGGTACCTGTTATTCCACCACTATTGTAAGCCTCTTTGCTTAAAATTGTTCTATTTTTTGCTACACTCCAATTCCATGCTGAACTTGTACCTATGCTCACTTGCTGACCTACAATAAAACTATTAGCAGCACTTGTATTAATAATAATTCTATTTGTATTGTTCTCTGCAACTAATGCCTTATCAGCATCACTAACTCTACATCCTACAATACCATTACCAAGTTTACTTTGTGAGTTATAATCAGCATATTCTACTAAATATAGCATTTGCAATAAGAAATAATGATAATCCATTTGACACCATTTATCACCTTTTGCTTTTGCCAAAGATCTAAATGCTGCAATATTTCTTAGTACCTCTGGAACTTGACCAGTAACACTATGTAACGATGTTCCATCATAACTTGCATCATATCTTCCAACAAAGAATTCTGGACTTTTAATATAATCTGCTAAATGGTGTCTTGAAATGTTGATATATTCGTATCCATCTTTTACATAACGTTTCCAATAAAACTCTGGAATTCGTGTCATTACCTCGCCATTATTACCTGTAAAATCAAAGGTTGGATCACCAATAAATGCTTTGACCTCATTTGTGCTTGGATCTACATTACAAGTAATTATATCTGACCATGGATAAATATTATCAAAGTCATTAACTACTGCATCGCCATTTTTAGTAGCATTTGCTATTTTACCAATTCCACTTCCTGTTCTTTCCCAGGCACTTGAACTATTTTGATTGACTCTACGTCTTACACCATAATATACATAATTTTCTAATTCGTCGATATTAGTAATTTCTGTTGAGCCATCTTCGCCCTTTGGTATTTTGAAGTTTAATCTTGCTTTATGAGCCGTTCCTACGTTTGTTACTGTGGCTTTTTGACCTGCTGCAACTGTTTCTACTGTCCCAACCTCAATCGTTCCAGCATCACCAGCTTTTGCCATCAATTGCCATACTGTGTCATCTGTTCCGGGCTCTATATTTGTATTATCCTTTAAAGCCGTGTAAGAATTACCATTATGAGATACTACATCGATTCTGCTAGAGTTATTATGATACTTTGTTGTGTTGTTCCAAGTACCCGCAACATAAAAACTTGTACCTTTATAAAACTCTATATCGTCGAATGATAAATTAAGATCTTCCATTTACTCCACCTCATCTTTCGTATGGGTATATTCATTTGTTAAATGAAATTGCCCTGTAAATGTTTTCTTTAGTTTTTTCTTTTCTGCTACAACCTCAAAATCAAAACCATATATTTTATTCATTTCTAATTTGTCTGTATCGCCAGGCTCGAACTTTAAAACATACTTTTTGATTTCTTCTGAATACTCGATCCCATCACCAATTTTCTTTTGCAAGATAACATTACTTGAATTCGCATTTTCTTTTACTGTGAAATACAACTCCTCAATTTTTCCTACATAACCGGTAATAGTTATCGATAACGATTTATAATCGCCTCTAGGAAATTCTATAAGCATTTTCTATCCTCCTATACTTTTATCCAATTTAACCAGGACTTATTATTCATAGTTCTTACATAAATATCGTTAGATGTCCCATCAAAAAAGAATTGTTTGTTATACAATTCTCTTTCATCTGTTCCATTTCTCGATATATTAAGTAAATAACCAAATTCGCTATTATTTGGTGTATTATGACATTTTATACATGTTGCAAAATATGTTCTTGAAATACAACTATTTAGATCCTTTTGAGTTAACGGTTTAGAATCGGATTCAAATGTTCCATGAATACCAAATAATTCTTTTCTTATTTCAAATAATCCCTCACCCATTTTAATATCTCTTTTAATAAGTGTTTCACTATCACTTATTAATTTATCAGATGCGACAATTTCAAATTCATAATTATTATGATATGAAAAATCACTGCCAATTAAGAAATTGGATTGTGAAAAAGTTTTATCATTAATTGTTGGATTTAATTCTTTATATGCACTCCAAGTTCCATCTTTTATTCTAGTTCTATAACGAACTAATAATGTATTTAATAATTCACCAAATGATTTACTAAAATACTGCCCTGTATAAGTTAAATATACTTTTGACGATGTAGATGACTCTCTCTTAACTTTTACGTCTGTAAAGGCTAACTTAATGTAGTCTATCAATGTTTTAGAAACGTTTAGAGTCGTGGATAGTCCTCTACTATCTGTTACCACAATTGTAAACTTACCACTTTCAACTTTATTAAACGTTGCTGATGATGATGTAGAATTTTTACCATCATCACATTTTATAGAATAACTTTTGATAGATGATGAGTTTAATGCGGTCGCATTTATAGTAATTTTTGCATTACTATAATATTTAACAAGTTTATTTTCATTACCTGTTAAATTCTTCGTTTTTGCATTTGCATCAACTATTGATACTGATACACTAGGATTACTATTAACAACATAAGCATTAAATCTACAAGTTGATGTACCTATTAAAGTATCACCTGAATATGTATAGCATGTTATTGTTCCCCATCCACTTGTTGTATTTGGTATTTGTGAGAATAAAGATGTTGGTGTTTGCCATCCAACACTCGTGGCTCCCGTTTTATTAGCAATCGTTCCTGATTGATTACCAAACGAATAAGTAAGTGTATGAGTAAATGAACTTGAATTTCTATTAATATTTATTGTTGCTGCACTACCGATATTAAAATCAGTACATGATACTGATGATGTTCTTGGTATTCTATTTAATCCTGTTCCAAAACTACCACTAGGTTTAACGAATTGTCCCCAAGATGAATTAACTCCCCAAGACCATATAATATCTATCCATCTTGTACCATCTGAATTGTGATAAACATTAAATTCCTGATTGGTAATAAGCCAAATAGTTCCACCTTGGTAGTTAACTCCTGCTGAAAAATTATTTGTTCCGACACCACTAATTCCAATATAAGAACCAAAATCAGTCCATGCAATCGTATAATTTGTTCCTGGTGTTTGAACATACATTCCTAAACCGACTCTAGTGTAGTTATTGGCTATATCTTGATAGACTTGTTTATGATAAACATATAAGTTAATGTTAAATCCACTACCATAGTTAGATCTACCGCTTTTGACTAATACTGCTGTCCCACCATTCACTATCTATCACCATCCTTGCCAATGTCCCATAATAACTTGTTCGATATTTTCGATTTCTTTTTCAAATTTAATACCTAACATATTAAATTCTTCTGTAACTGCAAAAACGGGACTCTCGCCTCCGTCTTTATCATATTTAGCAACTAACTTGTCATAAGAATATAAATAAGATCCTTTGTTATTATATAAAGCATTGAATTCGTCTTGATCATTTGCAATTCTCATACCTTCATCTGTAATTTCAAACATAGTATTCTTTAATCGATTCATACCATTTTCAACCAATGATCTAATATTGATTGATAATGATTCACTTGTTGCAACTAGATCTAATTGTTGTTGCTTTAATAATTCCATATTTTCATTTAATATCTGCTTATCATGATTGAAATCAGATGCCTTAACACATGCTTGAATATTATTCTCATTTAATTCTATTGAAGCATTGATTCTTCCAAGTTCTGTTGCTAGTCCATTGATTCTTTGAACATCCATTGTTCCTGATGTGATTTTATCGGCTACTATTTGACCATCAATAGTTATTGCGGTCCCATAATCGCCGTTAATTCCCGTTTTAGAGTGAGCAAATCCATTTAAGTTCCATTGCCAAACATTACGTGCTGTTGATTCGTCTTCGGTATCCATTATTAAAATTCTATCTGGATAGATTCTAACATGTCCTCCAAATCCGTTATTAATCAAAGCCGTTGCTGCTTGTCTTGCTTGATCTAATAAACTAGACGTGCTCTTTTGAATCTCATAAGTAATACTTTGAGTTTGATTAGATACATAATCGGCTTTAGGATCACCAATTTCAAAAGATGTATATCTATTTAATAAGCAATCATATTCAACTGTAATAACACGAATTTTATATTCATATCCTAATGCTTGTACTGTAACAGTATCACCAAGTCTTACAGACTCAAAATTACTATATTTATACCTATATTCTTCTGTTTTAGATAGTTCTAGCCAATTGACTCTAACACTAATTGATGGCTTATCTATTCCCTGTTTAGTAAATAATTCATTGGCTGCATCTCTTAATTTTTGATAAGCCTGTTCTTCTGTCGTATCTTCATCCACCTTAATATCGCCAAATTCATATTTAGCAACAATTGGATTTCTATAAGTTTTAATCAATGGTGAATCGACATAATATTCTGGTAATAATAACTCGTTAGCACCCTGTGGGACTACACGAGTTATAACAGAGGTGAAATCAATTGATATTTCAATATCTTTGATATTTTTACCATGTTTGATATAAACACCTTTATCTTCGCCTCTTTGTTTATGATAGATAATTCTAAAATTATCTCTTTCAATTTCGCCACCCCATCTTTTAACAACACAGTTATCGGCTCCTAAAATAGCATCGACAATATTCTTACGAACATATCTTGCCGAATTATCTGGAATTAAATCACCAGTTACACTAAACTTTGTCGGAAACATTGCATTTTCTAAAAGCCAAGCAATAGCATTAACTCCTGTCTTTTTAGTTGGTGCAACGTCCATTAAAAAGTTTTCTGATAAATCATAAAATATATGCACCGCATATACATTTATCTTTGTTAAAGTAGGTTTTACTTTTTTGATTCTAAATAACTGATAACTGCTATCGTATGGTGCCTTGATAACGTTATCTACAACAAGATATTCAGCATTTTGCCCTTTTAAGGCATAATCAAAAGATAATTCAAAACTACCATTTAATGATTCTTTAATCTTAGGTGATGTTTTAAAGTCTGATAGAATACCAAGACCATTATTATTAAAATCATCACAATCATTTTTATAAATTCTTATCATAAATAAGTTTCCTGATATTTGATCTTAATATTTAATAAATTACCTGTAATTTGAAATTTATTAAGACCTGGAATTAATTCTGGAAAGTCGCCATTTGTTTTAGGAAGAGCATTTTCCTCACCCTCCATCACAACTTGTAACTCGGAATCAATCATAATAGTAGTTTTTAAATTTTTTATTTTAAATGTTTTTCCATTAATAGTTAAATCAATATCACCAGTACCTGTTAAATAGATAATTGGTAATGCTCTCGCATTGCCACCGATTCTAAACATAAATTCTTTATCTCGATAGATTAGAGTCTTTTTATCTCTACTCTTTTTAAATGGCTGAACTTCAAAATTTAAAATAAAGTTTCGCCAATATGTAGCAATTTGTGATAATTCAATATTATTTTTCAAAGTCACATCATATTCACGTTCTAACTCATTTGATAATACTAACTTGCCACTACCACTTAACCAGGATAAATCTTTATATACATCGTCCTCCATGTAACATTCAATGGCTTTTGTATAACTATCATAACAATCGTCTGTACTTGTTAAGGATCCACTCCTTCCAGGTAATGACTCAATTGTTATTCTTTTTCTTGGAATAACTATATCGGGGAAGCCACCGCAACCTATTCCATAGTCCCTTGAATCGTACATCTTACCATTCTTGATAAATATAAAATAATTCATTAAGCATTCCCCTTTCCATAGTTGATTTTCATTCTATAAAATTCTAATTCTTCTGATAAATCTTCAATATCTTGTTCTCTGTTATTATTAAAGTTTTCGATATTTAGATAAATTGGTGCAACTTGTCCTGGATCGTATGATGAGGTATCAGTAATATTATTAGTTGGTCTATTTGATTCATTAGAATAAGCATTATACATGCTTGTATCAAATTTCAAATCAGTAGATACACCCGAATGAATAGCATCATTTAATGAACTTGCAATTTGCTTTGTTTCTTCAATTAAATCTGGACTAGCCTTTTTTAATGAAGATGTTAATCCGCTGATCATATCTGGCATCCAACTTTCATATTCTCTCAATGGACCTTCATCTGGTCTTGAAAAGTGCAAGAAACTTTTGATTTTATTTGCAATACCACTAACTGCATCTTTAACTTTATTAGCCATAGATTTAATTCCATTTGCAAGACCACTAATCATATCTTTACCCCAATTTAGCATTTGACCTGGAACATTTTTAATACCATTTATTACAGTACTACCTATTTCTTTCGCTTTATTTGCTAATGATCCAAGCATACCACCTATTCCACTTATTAATTTGCCTAATAATTCTTTTCCTAAATTAAATATATTACTATACCATTTTTTAACACCATCTATCAATGATCCTATTATTTTAGGAATTGCTGCAAGCAATTGTGGAATCGCCTGTATTAATCCTGCTGCTAATTTTATAATAAGTACAATTCCTATTTCAATAATTTTAGGTAAATTATTGACTATTGCATTTATTAGCTTATCAATTATTATAGGAATTTTCTCTATTAAAATTGGAAGAGCCTGGATAAGCCCATCTGCTAAACCAATAATTAGTTGTATTCCTGCATCTATTATAAGATCAATGTTATCAAGTAAAGCCATTACTGCATCTATAAGTCCCTGGATAATAATAGGAATTAATGTAGGTAATTGCTCCCCAAGACATTGTGCTAGACCAGTGATTATTTGAATTATCGCCGTAATAAACCCTGGAAGATTATTCGCAATTATTGTAATTAATTGAGTGACGATAGTAACAATTGTATTTGATATACTTGTGGCATTAGTAGAAATATAAGTAATAATAGATGAAATTATAGTATTTATAGTTGTCATCAATTGTGGGATTAATTGAATGATTATTGGACCTATTTGAGCCAACAATTCTGGTAATACGGTATTAATAAAAGATAAAACTAAATCACTAATACCTGTAATTATAGTGCTTACTCTTGGAAGAATATTATTCAATAGTCCTCCAACTCTCTCACCAGATTCATCTACTGTTCCAATTAATGAATCAATTAAATTATTTACTAATTGATCGAAATCGGCATTATCATCTGCAATTCCAGTAATTAAATTACTCCATGCTGATTTTGTTGCTGATGCAGATCCTGAAATAGTAAACATTGCTTCCTTTGCCGTTGTTCCTGTTATTCCTAATTCTCCCTGTATAACATGAATAGCATTATATACATCGCTTAAATTATTAATATCATATTTAACACCAGTTAGTTTCTCGGCATCAGAAAGCAAACGCTCCATTTCGGTTTTAGTTCCACCATACCCTAATTTCAAGTTATCTAACATAGTATAATTTTGTTTAGCAAATCCCTGGTAAGCATTTTGGATATTTTCTATTGATGTACCCATTTTACTAGCATTGTCGCTCATATCAGTAACTGCCATATCACCAACTTTTGCGGCTTCAATGGTATCGCCACCTAATGATTGAAGCAAACTTGCACTAAAACCTGTGATTGTTTCCATATATTGATTTGCATTTAATCCAGATGTTTTATATGCATTATTTGCATTTTCTACAACTAATTTTTGAGATTGTTCTAGTTTAGCATATTCCCCTCTTACATCATCGACTGATTTACCTACTAATTCGGCGTATTCTTCAATTGACTTTGCACCTTTAGCACCAAGCAAAGTTTCGACTCCACCGATTAGTTGCTCATAATCAGCATAACTTGTAAGAGCTTGCTTTCCTATATTTACAAACGTACTTCCAATAGATTTTGCAAGATTAACAATTTCCTTTAATCCCGATTTAATAAAGTCACTTAATAGATTGGCTTTAATTAGATCTTTAAAGGTTATTGATTTTTTTCCCGCATCTTCTTCGGCTTCTCCAAATTTCTCAACCTCTTTAGTTGCGGAATTAAGTTTCGATTCGTTATTATTTATTTCTGCTGATAAATTTTTAATTTCACTTTTTAGATTTTTTGCTTGAGTAGAGCCTTTTCCCTGTTCCAAAACGGTACTAATATATTGCCTTTTTAAACTTTCTAAACGACTTTTTTGGTCGCTTATAGTTGTTGTTAATGTCCCGTATGCAGAGTTTAATTCTCGACTTTTCCTTTCATTATCTTTTAAGGCTTCTTCCTGTTCTACTAAGGCTTTTTCTGTTTTATCAATAGCATTTGTTATCTTTTGATGTTCCAATTCCGCATCAGTAAGTTTATTTTTATACTTTGCTGCCTCTGCTGAATTTTCACCCATTATATTTTTAACTTTTTCGTATGCTACTCTAGTTTCTTCAACCTTTTGTCTTGATAATTCTTCTTGTTCTTTTAATGTCTGTAATTTATTTTTATAGTCATTAACAGTTGAACCAGAATTTTTTAAAACCTCGTTCTCAAGATTAAGTTCCTTTTTCATTGATGATAATGCGGTATTCATTTCTCTAATAGATTTAGTAAAACCATCATCGAGAATACTAAATTCCAATTCTACTCCGGTTTTTTTACTCGCCACAAAATCACCTCTCTTTCGGATTGTTTTCCCACTTATTAAATGTCATTTTGTTAAAATATACAGATTCTAAAAAGTTAATATCTTGATTCCAAAAGTCCTCACTAGGTATTTTCGCATTGAGCACATAAAGTGTATAAATATCTGCAATCGTACATATATCTAATGTCGCTGTAAGATATTTATCTTTCTTATTAGCGGTTACCTTTCTTAAAGACTTTTGGAATTTTAGTTTTTTGAATCAGCATTTAATCCTGTTAATTCTTTAAATAATGTCATATCTCTTTTGTAATCAAAAGGAATTGCATCTATAAAATCAAAATACGACATTTTATTAGTTGGATTAGTCCCTAAATAACCAACATAAATTAGTTGGACCATAACCTCATGCTCAAAGGTTTGCTTCTTAACTAATGCTTCCATTAAATCCTTTGAATTTTCATAATGATTTTGAAAATCAAATAAATTCTTATAAGTGATTTTTAGATTATTGATTATAGTGCCATCTTCTAATCTAATAGCCCTTTTAGGTAATTTTTCTGTTTCAACTTTTGGTGTTTCCGTAATTTCTTCTTTTGATATTTCTTTATTTTCAACATTTGTTTCTACGTTTTGAATTGGTGTTTCATTAACAACCGATTCTGTATTAGTAATGTTTTCTTGCATCTGAAATACCTCCTTTTAAAAAAAATAAGCCCTACATAATGTAGGGCTCTACTTACTACGCAGTTGGAGCTTTAACCATTGATGGTGTAAATTCTTCTAACCATTTATCACCAATTGATGTCTTATCAACTTCACTAGCACATGCTTCATAGTAGAATTCGTTATTTTCATCTTTATAAGCATTGAATTCTAATTCAACCTCTGCAACTTCCTCTGATGTATTATCAATAGTTTTTGCAAAACCAGTTGTGAATGCAATTTTTGGTAAACAAATATACTTTTCTTCATCAGTAAATAAATCAATTGCTTTAGTAGTTAAGCACATATCTGGTGTATTAGTTGTATCAGAAATACCATAAACACCTGGTTTTAATCCTTCATTGTTTAAGCCAAATACAGTTCTGGCAATTGCTAAAGGCATGTGAACTGAAATAGTACCTGTTAATTTAGTAATTTTCTTAACACTTTTTTGTTCTACTCCTTCACAATTTTTAACTATTGTTTTATATTCTGATGAAATTTCTAGTTTACCTGTGCATCCTAATTTTGTAGCCTTTTCTGTTGCTAAAGCACCGGTTTTACGATCGTATGATTTAACATGTGTTTCTGTGATTTTACATTCATCAAAAACTTGTAATGTATTACTTGCCATTGCTTAATCCCTCCTTAATTTTTCCTTCAAGCAATTTTGCTAATTCATCAACGATTGGCTCTCTTGCACTTTCTGCTCCTTCTTCAAAAAATAAGTTAGGTGCATTGTGTTTCGATGTACCTTCACCAAAAGCTGGGAAATATAAATACCCGAAAAATGGTGATCGTGATGTTTTAATTGCGAATCCTAAATTCATTTTAGTAAAAGTTAAACTTAACGAATACTTTGCATGAGTTCGAGGATAGCCTTTATATTTTTTGTTATTGTTGACACCTACTGGCATCCTTTCTGTTATTTTGTCAATGACAATATTAGCACCTTGATTATGTAAATAATCATTCATGATGCTCTCTGCAAGATCTGGAATCTTCATGATAGAATCAACTAATTTTTGAAGATCATCATCCTTTAATTTGAATATTGTTTCCATTAACTAATAAACACACTTTCTTTTTTTAGGACGTGCAAACCTTAAATTTAATGAATTAACTATATCGCCACCTGCAACTTTTTTTAATCTTCCATAATCACCATCGTCAAAGAAAAGACCCGTTTCTTCCAATGCGTCGATTATTGCTACTTCGTCAAAATCTTCTGTTTCATTAACAAAAACAAACTCTATTATTTGATGAAATATGTGTTTATCTTGTTTTCTCAAGCTATGAGGATAATAAACACAATATTTGTTATAGCCTTTTAATTCATCTGGATCCGCATCATATTGAAATGGCTCGTATCCGATTTCTATTAACTTATTAACTATTTTTTCATCTGTCATAATGTCACCTTCTGTAAATAAAGATAATTACTAAATTTGTCACTATCTTCGCATAAATAACACTCATAGAATTCATTATTTAACTCAATAATATAATCTGTATTAAATGCAATTTTAGGTGTCTTTACTTTCATATCAAGCTTTTTACTTTTAGATTCTGCAAAGTCATAATCTTGCTGCCTTTTATATGCTAATTCATAATTTAATTTGCCTTTATAAGTTTTTTCATCACCGATTTTCTTTTTAGAAGCATTATATTTTGGTGTCAAAGAATAATATTTCAAAATACCATCGTTATACGTCTGGTGTTTTACCATAATCGTCAACGGCATGTGCTATTTGAAACCTCAATAGATCGTCCTGGAAATTATGATTAAATGCTTCAATACTATAATTTCTGGCGTATCTACAATATTCTTTTAATAATCTTTTTGCTTCTATATCGGTATTAAAATCGATGGCGGAATCACCACTAATAGTTTTAAGGTGATTCTGTCCATCAATTATATAATCTCTTATTGTAAGGTTAGTGCCCTCATCATCCCAAGTGATAGCCAAGTGTCTTTTGATTTCTTCAAAATATGGAAATTTCTCTTTTAGCGATTTTTCCATGATCTATCACCTCGCATTTCATTAAACAGTTGGTGTTGCAATTTTAGAAATATCAAGATAGATGAATGATGTATTATCTAATGGCATACCTGTACCATATAATTTAGCAAGATATACAGTTTCATCTTCTAGGAAATGATATTCTTCTGATTTATCAATTTTGTTTTGTGAGCCTAAACCTAGGAAATATTTTTTGCCAATACCGATAACTGCTTTACCTTTAGCAACTTCGCATGATTGTACAAATTCGATAGGGAATGGTAAATTGTTTACCCAACGTCCATCATCTGTACGATAATAAATTTTAGGTAATACTTTAGAATAATAATCGTATGGGTTAACGATAAATAAAGCACTTGCAACTTTTCTCTTACCATCATTAGTTAAATCAGCCATTAAACCACCTAATGTAACTAAATCTAAATCAGTAATTTCTTTTGCTGTTTTTTGTGGATATACACCTTCTACAACACTACCTTTTAGGTCTCTATCCATACCGATTGGCTTATCTTTACCATCACCTGTAACAATAGCATTTTCAAGACCAATTGATAATGATTCTAGTAAGAATCTTCTTACAAACATATCAAGATATGTAGGTCCAAGATCTAAATGTGCTTTAGCAACAGGAATATATGCTGATAACTTTTTAGCATCAGTTGTAATTTTCTTAAATGCTGCTGCTAATTGTTTTTTGATTTGATCTGTTAAAGCACCCCACCATGCTGCTTCTACATCACCATTGCGAACAATGATTTCTGTAATACCTGTAACATTTTGGAAATTAATTTTTTGTAACAATTCATGATCATGTTCTAATTCATCGAACACACTATCAATAATTGTTCTTGGCATTTCAATATCAGTTAATGCTGATTTTGTTTTCATAGCATTTGCTAATGATTTATAATATTTTTCCTCGACTGATGTTAATACTCTAACACCTCTTTTTGATAATATTTCTTTGTCATTACTTGCGATTGCTGATTCATATTCTGCCTTAACCTCATCTGCTAATACATTAAAATAACTTGTGATTTCATCCACGAATTCTTCGGCTTTTCCTTCTCTGATAGCATTTAATGCTTTACTTTTTAATTCATCTTTTGTAATAGTTTCTAAATCCTTGTTTTTCATTAAAATCCCTCCAATTACTTCAAATTAAAAAGTGATTTAATATCACTTTCCTCTTTGCTATTATTTTCAACTATTTTATTTGAAACAATTAAATTTGTTTCATTTACCACTTTTGATTTTTCTTTTGAATTTTTTACGATTCTTACTAGACTTGAAAGAGCATTTTGTTGAATCTCTTTGCTATCTTCTTTTAGCTCGATAATTTTATCACAGAAGCCTTTTTCTAATGCTTCTTGAGCGGTTAAATAAGTTTCCTCATCAAGTAAGTTTCGCAATTCTTCTTCTGTTATTTTTACTTTTGATAAATAACATTGAATTACCGCATCCATTATCTTATCCATATCAGAAGCAACTTTTCTTAATTCGTTAGCATTTCCGACACCAAGAGTCCAACAATTATGAATCATCATAAGAGTATTACTTGGCATGACAATTTCATCACCTGCCATTGCAATTATAGATGCTGCGGAAGCGGCAATGGCATCAACATACGTTACTATTTTTGATGTCTTGCTTTTTTCTCTTAACAAATTATAAATTGCTACACCTGTGAAAGTATCTCCACCTAACGAATTGATGTGCACGTTGATTGTTTTTGCATTTGTTTCGTCTAGTTTTTTACGAATATCATTTGCTGATACATCTTCATCCCACCAAGCAAAATCTACTATATCACCATAGATAAATAATTCTGCTTCTTCGGTTTCTTCGTTATCTATGAATTTCATAAATGTTTGTTTCATGCCTGTTCACCTTCTTTCTCATTTTCTTTGCTTAAATCTGCACTATAATTTTTAGTTATATAGTGTGTATTAGCCCATTCCTCATCTACCTGATCGAATTTTACAATTTTTCTTACCTCATTAGGACTATAACCATTCCTAATAAGTGCCTCTTGATTAGATGCCGTTTCTAATATGTCGATGTGTTTTAATGACGATGTATCAATTCTTAAACATGTTCCAGATAAATATGCATCTTTTCCATATAATTTACGATTGATTTCATCTTCAAACATATTTGATATTGGATCTAAACAAAAAGTTTGAAAACTCTCGATAGAACTTTTTAAATCTGCTAGATTTCCCATAAGTAAACCTTTTGGAATATTAAAAGCAATTCCTGTTATAGAAAATATTTCATCAATAAGTTTGTTAATTTCTTCACTATTAGTTGTCGATTTCAATTTATCTGATTCAATAAATTGGAATCCGTCTTCAACTGGCATTACTGCATTAGTAGAATCAAAATAACTCTTAAATTTATCGTGAATATATTGTCTTAACTTTTCTTGGTCATTAAACCTTTGCGAAAAAGCCGTTGATAATTTAACTTGACCTTTTATACCTCCCCTTTTACTATAATCTTTCATTGCATGAGATAATAGTTTTCCGTAAGAAGAATATAAACCGTCAATAAGTTCCGACACTTTACGATAATTTAATTTTGTATAAAATACCTCATTTTGAAAATATTTTTTTCTCATCGTTAATGTACCGATTTGAACATCAGTAAAATCATTAGGATATAACACTTTATCGCCTTTAATAAATGAATCTGCAACATAAAAATATCCATTAGCCTGGATAATTAAAACATCGTTGTTATAAACGAGGTTATATATTGCTTGATTCCAGAATTCCTGTGCATTTTGATTTGGATTAGGCTCAATATTAAATAAATAATAATTATCCTTCTTAATTTCTTTGTTTTTGTGATAAGTCTTAAATGTACTATTCGCTAAACCTTTAGAAATAAGATTGATTGCACTAAATATAGCCAATTCTTTATAATACACTTCAAGCAAAACATCTGAATCAAAGGTTTCGGATAAATCGGCGATTCCATCTTTGGTAAAAGCAAATTTTAACCAATTAAAAAATCCCATAAAATCCCACCTTTCCTAAAATGTTATTGCACCAAGTAATTCTGCTCCGCTTGTATCAAACGGAATTTCATTTTCAATACTAATTGCTGCAACAAGTGCCATGAAACCATCTGTTTTTCTTAATTTAGGCTCGATTTTTTTATAAGATTTATTACCTTTTTTATCAACATCAACATAGGTATTGTTGGTGTACCATCTCATCATCGGATCATCGCCATAAATTATTTTGTGATTAGCAAATATCTCATCAATTAGTGGGGCAACTTTGTTATGTGTAATGTAACCATTACCTATCAACACGAGTAGTCCGTCTGGATGTTCTTTGTCTTGCGGATAAATACCGTATTTATTAAATGTATCTTTTAATACATTATAACGGAATCTATCCATCGCAATTCTTTTAATTCCATATTTTTTTAGAGCATTTAAAAACCAACATACGACTAATTCCGGATCTATTGTATTTCCATTAGTAATCTCTGCTATGCCTTTATCAATTGCTAAATCAATATCGAACTTAATAGCCTTTAAATTAGGGCTTTTGCCACAAATAAAAGTATGATGTAACC
Source organism: uncultured Bacilli bacterium (assembly GCA_934095865.1). Lineage (GTDB taxonomy): Bacteria > Bacillota_I > Bacilli_A > RF39 > UBA660 > CAG-605. Next base: position 52,557 of record CAKOKU010000003.1, on the reverse strand, counting down.
AGATATATTTATTATCTTTCTTGAATAATAGTCCTACTGCACAAAAATCTCGTACCTCCGCATAGTCGATTCCACCGACTGCGGTATAATTCTCTAAATTTGGTATTTCTTGATTGGTAGCCTCTATATCTTCCCATTTAGCAACTGCGGTTGCTTCATCACGATGTGGTAAATTCATTCTTTTAGTCATGAATTCATTTCTTTCGTGAGGACGAATTTGCATTGATTGATATTTATCAAGCATTTCTTGTTTTAATTCTGGTAAATAGTTAATCGCTGGACATGGCTTTTCCCACATCTTTGGATTATCAACTTCTTCTGGATCATCTAGTTCACATACGAACGGGAACATTCTTGAATTCGGTATTGAGCCATCTAAAACACAAGCGGCTTCACCATCGTATGAATCTAAAACTCCATCTCTTACATTACCATCAGTCGTAATCATAAATGTACGACTATCTGGCTTCTTACCAAAACCTGATGTATGAACGTCAATATTCTTAAAACTTTCGTAAGCGTGAATCTCATCGAAAATTAAACAGCCTGGACGACCACCATCTTTAGTTTTTGGATTGGATGTATAGAATTTTAGCCTTGATCGTGTTTTTTTAAATGTGATTTTTTCCTTTGTATAAACAAATTTACTTGCTAATTTAGCATTGTGAGGATCATCAATTACATTGTAAACATCTTCAAAAGATGTCATTGCTTGTTCTTCACTATTTGCTATGATTTCAACATTATAACTCATAACATTATTGATATTTGAAATCAGAATAAAAGCAAGAGCGGATATTAAACCATTTTTTCCATTTCCACGTCCTAATTTAAGATAAAATTCTTTAAAAACCAATTTATTATCGGCTTTATAACGTAAAAAAATACATGCTAAGATGTATTTTTGGAACGGAAATAATTTAAAAAAATATTTTTCAATGGCTCTTATCGATTTTTCGATTTTCTCATCTTCAAAGTAAACATCTTCATTGAGTTTAGCCTTAACTAACTCAATATTTTGTCTGACTTTGTTGCAAACTATAATCTTACCAGATTCTACTAAATCAAAATATTCTTGTACATACTTATTACTACAACTCGTCATCATCATCACCATCATCTGGCGATTTTGTAAGCATCTTTGACGGCTTTAATCCAAGTGCATCAAGTAGTTTTAGCATTTGTGCATTCGTACGATTCATAAGATCAATACTAGGATTGCTCTTACGACCTTTTTGTCCACCGCCGTTGTCATATTCCAAAGATACACCTCTATCTTCGATGTCCTGGGCGAGTTTGCATTTGGTATCATACATCGTAATGTAATCTCTTAATAGATCCTCTGTGTAATCGTTATAATTATCAGCAAGTTCTAATTGCTCTTTTAAACTTTTATAGATTTTCCCTCTTGTACCGGATAATCTCTTTTTTGATTTTTTAGTTTCTTGAGCGGCTGCCATATACACCACCCCCCTTCACATGAATTTTTTTGAAATTCCTCCAAAGTCACTGCCCCCTCACGTTTACTTCACCCCCAAATTGATGGTGAATTTTTTGACCGGGGGGGATATGTTTACCAACGTTCGACATTAGTAAATTTCTTTGATACTTGATATTTAAACCTTTCGTGAATTTCATTGTGACATCTCGTGCATAAAGTAATTAAATTACTATTTACAAGTGCAAGTTCTGGAAAGTCTTTAAGTTCTTTCTTGTGGTGAACTTCTATCTTGACCTTCTTCCCTTTGCCATGTGGATTATTAGTTGTAACTCTACCCATTGACTTACATCGTTGACACTCATAGTTATCACGTCTTAATATTTCAAGACGTTTCTTTTTCCAAGCGGTTGTATGATAGAAACTATCATCTGTTATTCGTTTGGGACATTTGAATCATCAGCATTTGGATCTACATTACCATCAGCATTTGGATCTTCGTTTCCATCAGCATTTGGATCTTCGTTTCCATCAGCATTTGGATCTACATTACCATTAGCATTTGGATCTTCGTTTCCATCAGCATTTGGATCTACATTACCATTAGCATTTGGATCTTCGGCAACATATACAACATAACCTAGTCTAACTAATTCATCAGCTCTGTCTTTATCTGTCTTATAAACAGTATCAACTGACATGAACTTTTTATTTTTTGTTTTGTCTAGGAAATTGTTGATTACTCTTACCTCTACCATTGAATCATCCTTTTTAGCTGGTGTATTCTTTGCATCTTTCTTACTCATAACTTTCGCACCACCTTTCAAAAAAAAATTAAAAAAAAAGCATTGCTTAATTGGTGCAACACTCAAAACCTCTATAAGTTCCAAACTGTGAGTAAAGAACTAACAGATGTAAGCCATTTTATAATAATCTCACAATAACATTATAACACAAGTTTTGTAAGATTTTGTAAGATGTTTACTTTTTATTTTTTGTCCTCAATTCGTCTTGAATTTCGTCAATTTTACGGCGAATTCTCGATATTAAGTCGTAAGTGTATTCTCTCGAAAAGTTTACCCCCCTAGCGATATTTTTTACTTTTTCTTTGTCTACAAATTTACGTCTATAAATGTCATCCATAACATCATCGCTTGCTTTAAGTTTTCTTAAATCTTTTTTCATTCTTTTTTTACGAGTATTATATAAAGTCCTCTGTGCTTTGATAATATCTTCTAAATCAACTTTTTTAGCAATCAATGAAGCCATTTTATCAGAAAAACCACCTTTTCCTGTAATATCTGATTTCATCGATATTGTTGTTTTGACTAATTCTTCTTCTATCTGATCTAATTTTGATTGTGAATCTTCTAAATCTCTTTGTGATAAAATCATCAAATACCAACTTCTGTGGTATTTTTCATACATAAGCATCACCCCTTACTTTCTATAATTCATGTAAGTTATGATTACTATTTTGATATTTATTAAGCTTTTTTCTTTCTGATTAAAAATTCTTCATACGAATATCGATTTTCTACAATCGTATTTCGTTGTAATGGTATTATTTCATAATATTCTGTATCTGGATAATTTTGGATTAAATGAATATCTACCATTTTAGAAAAAACTGTTGAATTTACCTGGTCTTTATCTTGCAAAACACTTTTTACTAATTCAATAGCAACTTTTTCTTGCTCTTTTGTTGTTAATGTTTGATATTTTTCTTCGAATTCCTCGAACTCCATTTTTCCTTCCATTTTATCACCTTTTCTTCATTAAATTTGCAATATAGATCTAAGCCAACATAACCAATTATGAAACCTATTAGAAAGTAGATTATCATTCCATAACTCCTGCTAATTTGTCTAATTCTTCAAATAATCTAATTTTTCTTTCTTGATCATCTGGTATTTTCATAATTGAAATTGTACAAATTAAATGCTCTGTTGAAACCATACTCCTAGCAACATTATTCTTTTTGATTTGTTCTATGATAGCATCTTTTTCTGATAATAATTGAGATGCTTGATTTTCGATAACTATTATTTCATCTTTCATATAAATACCTCCAATTTTTAATACCTTATTTTTTCTAATTTTTGTTTTTTCTCTTTCATTGAGGTTTTTGTATATATAGCCGTTGTGTTTATATTTTTATGTCCTAATATATCAGCTAATTCGTCTAAATCGATGCCATTTTCTTTACATTGTTTTGCAAATAAATGTCGCCATGCGTGTGCATGGATTTTATTAGGATTAATCTTTGCTGCACGTGCTATCTTTTTCAACCATCGCCAAATTGTCGATACATTTATCATCTTATTAGGATCATTTATAAATTTTTCATCTGTACTTCTGAATATTTGACCTGTTTTAATTTTTTTATCTTTGCAATAATGCTTTAATTCTCGCCTTAATTCATTTGTCATAATTAAAATTCTTTCTTTACCTTTGTTATAAGCACCTTTAATATAATTACTATCTAAATTTTCAACAGTAAAATATTTTAATTCACTTACCCTTGCTCCAGATGTTGCAAAAACTTTAATTATATAATAAGCTTCCATATTATTTAATTTTTTAGCCCATCTTAACATTCGCTTATGTTCTTGTGGCTCGATATATTCTTCTAAGTTAGATTTTTCTTGTTCTTTAAATAATTTAACAACACATTCTTCTAAACCTAGATAATATAAGAACTTATTTACAACTACAATAAATTGATTTCTTGATTTTAAGGCATATCCATCTTCTTGCATTTTCTTTTTCCAATCCATAACCAATTTTTTATTGATTTCAAATTCATTAGGCAAATAATCTATAAACTTATTAACTGCATTTCTATAACTCTGAATTGTTTTGTCTGCCAATTCTTCTAATTCTATATTTTCGATAAATTCATCTAATTTAGTTTTTAATTCTTCTTTATTCATGCCATATATTCACCTCTTTTCACCCTATATATTCGATGCAAGATATGTACTATATTATATTGCACCTAACTAATATAGTCTAATGCTAGTATTTATAAGGCTTTAATGCCTATTTTATATCTATGATACTTTTTAATATTTTTGAGGTCAATTTATAAGCCGTTTATGGCATTATATTGATACTCTTGTTCTTCTTCTGATAAATACTTATGTCTTACCATATATCTTTCGATTTCATTTTCTTTATAGTTTTTAATCCCGTTATATTCTCTTACATAAACATCATAATTAAACTCTTTACCGGCATCGGCATTGTGTATCCAACACTTAACAATGACACCAATTTCTATTTTATCGACAACTACTATATCACCGAATGTAAATTTCATCTTATAAATCCCGCCTTTACTAATTTAATTATTGTATCGTCTAAATCACCATCTAATCTAGTTAATTTCAATATTCGTGTTTTTGGATCTATGTCATAAAAATTCTTATCATCATTTTCATTACATAAATATACTCTTTTAACATAATGTCCATCTCTACATAAATGAAATCCTAATGATTTTAATAATGCTAAATCCGTATTTTTGCTAATATAAATCAAATTAGGCTTTTCGTTTATTTCATTAAGATGCATTACATTATGATTCTCGTCTATTATCTTTATTTCTTTTGCTGATACTTCTACACAATAATAATTTCCAACAATAGCAATTTCTTCTGTTTTATTATTTTTGCAATAAATATAACCATCATTTAAGAAAAAATTGATTTCTTTATTTTTTACTTTTGTTTTTAAGTCTACAACATCCATCTTTATACCTCCTTATCAATTTCGTTAATAATTTCAATTAATACACTTTGCTTATCGTTTAATTCCATTGCTACCGCCATTGCATATTCTTTACTATTAACTAATATTTTTTGTATATTTTCTATCTTTTGAGATATAAAACTTAATTTTGTCAATAAATTATATTTTAACATTGCATTTGGATCTACATAATTCGCTTGTTTAATACAATTATCTTTCATTTCATTTAATAATTTCATTTCATCGTTGCTTAACATTCTTCCACCTCTTTTAGTTCAAACAGTTTAAAATTATCGAATTTTCTAAATTCTGCATATTCTTTCAAACCTTTAAGTTCATTAGAATAATAAGATTCCGTATGCCCTTTTTTTAAATATACTAATAATAAATATTTCATTTGTACCTCCTATAAATTGTTTTCAATTTATAAAATCCAAATATTTTTATATATCTTTGAATTCTCATAATATCAAAATCAGTACCTTTTGATACATTTTCAAAATTATCATTAAAATATTTATTATATCTATATGGATTATTAACATTATTTACTTTACCATTTCTATATATAACTATATCTCCAAATTTAATATCATTTACTTTCATTATGCCTCCTCAATATCATTTACACCAAATAATTCTATATATTTATCTGGATTTAAAATTTTAATTAGTTTTTTTACATTATCAAGTGTTGTTGGCTCGATAATTTCGTTATATTCTTCTTTAGCATTATAATGATAAAAATAATTGCCCTTGGAAGTTTTGTATACTTGTGCATCAGTCCAATAATAAAAGGCATATCCTTTTTTAAACCAACAGTCTTCTCCCTTTAATTTTTTTCTAAATTCAAATATAATTGTTGCTTTATTGGTATCATATAATTTATCATTTACTATTTTTTTCATTTTCTATATCCTCACATATACTAGATATTTTTAAACAACTATAAATAAATAAAATTAATATAATTAACAAAATCATTAAAATATAAATCATAATCATTTTTCACTCCATTTTTTCATATCCCAGTATCTTTCACATCTCTTATCTTTAAAAAATTCGTTTAATGGTAAATTATAGCATCTATAATCATTTAGCATTTCTAAAAAAGTACAGAAAAATATTATTAAAGCTAAACAAATAGCGACACATATCATTATTGTAGCAATTTCTAATATTTTTTTATTTTTCATTTTTTTCACCTTCCTAATCTTTATTTTCTTGATTCACTTTATCATCTTGATTCAAATAAACTTTTCCTAGATAGATAGCCATTGTCGGACTTTTTTCTGCTAATTTGAATTGTAAATTTCTAATTGATATTTTGCCTTTATTAGATAACCTTCTATATACCTCCTCAAAATCATTATGATAAACATTCTTGCACCACACTCTTACCTGTTCTTCTGATACTCCAAAGGCTCCCGCAATTTCTTTTAATTCACATTGTAATGCACATAATCTCTCGAAAGTATCTTTTTTTATGAAATTATCATTCATAACTATTCCTCGTTGATTAGTTCGGCTTTCTGATTAGTAAACTTTTCCCATCTATCAACAATAACGTCGCAATATCTTGGATCTAATTCCATAATAAAGGCTTTTCTATTAGTCTGCTCACAAGCAATCATCGTTGTTCCACTACCTCCGAAAAGGTCCAATACAATTTCATCTTTTTTACTTGAATTATTTATCAAATAAGCAATTAAATCGATAGGTTTCATAGTAGGATGTTCTTCGTTTCTTATTGGCTTATCAAACTCTAATACTGTGCTTTGTGATCTATCATTTATGAAATAATGACTTGCTCCTGGCTTCCATCCATATAGTACTGGCTCATGTTTCCAATGATAATCTTGACGTCCCATTACAAATGCATTCTTTACCCATACTAAACACTCTGCTAATTTGAATCCAGAACTCATCATTGCTTTTCTAAAATTTAATCCTTCTGTATCTGCATGAAATACATAAATGGATCCTCCTGCTTTTATTGAATCGTATAGATTTATAAATGCTGATTCTAAAAAACTATAAAACTGATTATCTTCCATATTGTCATTCATAATTTTTAAATTATTATCAGTTTTTCCCTCGTAATTGACATTGTATGGTGGATCGGTAACAATTAAATCTGCTAATTGATTATTCATTAATTTTTTAACATCTTCTGCATTGGTACTATCACCACACATCAAATAATGATTTCCTAATTTATAAATATTTCCGTTTTTTGTTTTTGGATCTTCTGGTAATTCTACCTCATACTCATCATCGACAACATTATCTAAAATATTGCTTATTTGAAAATCAAATAATTCCATGTCTATATCTTTGATGTTTTCTAATTCAAGGTTTAATAAGTCAATATCCCATGATGCTAATTCTGCGGCTTTATTATCAATTAATCTAAATGCCTTTACTTGTTCATCACTTAAATCATCAGCAATAATACATGGTATTTCTGTTATATTTAATAATTTTGCGGCTTTATATCGAGTATGCCCTGCTACAATAATATTGTTTTTATCTAAAACTATTGGAACTTTGAATCCAAACTCTTTTATTGAATTAGCAACATACTCAACTGCACCGTCATTATTTCTAGGATTATTTTCATACATTTTGATTTCTTCGATATTTTTATTTACAATTTCCATAACATCCTCCTATAAAAATAATCCCTTTTTATTCTTTATTTACAAATGGAACTATGAATAATAAATCATCCGTAAATTCTTTATCTAAATTCAAACAAAATGTTCCTGAATTATTTTCATCATAATTTGTTAAATATACATTTCCTTTGAAGGAAAGTATAATTGAATAATGATATTCTTTACCCTTATATTCTTTTATTAACGAATTACCTAATTCAAAATACATTTTCTCGGTAAATCCTCGTTTTTTTAATTCCTCGATTAAATCTTTACCAGAATTCATAATTCCTCCTAATCTCTTTTAAATCCTTTTGTTTCGTAATACTCTGACAATAGTTGTTCATTGGTTGTATAAACTATTTCATTTTTATTCATATACCTAATAATTTCTTCACCACCATGTGGATTATAAATACTAAATTCTTTAACTGCGTCATTATAGTTAGTTTTCTTTTCAATAGTTCTTGATCTGCTTACTCTTGTTTGAAACCAATATCTTTTTTTACTAATAAATGCTGCTAAATCTTGTCGCCATTGTTTTTGATTGAAATTGATTTTCATTTCCTCGGCATTCCAACTACCGCTATACTTTCTCACTTTTACTCACCTCTTTGCTTTTATAATTTTTAAATTCTTTTAAGATTTCTTTTTTTATATCTAATTTTTTCTTATCTGATTTTTTAACAAGCATTAAATCGTTTTCTAATTCTTGGATTCTCTGTTTTAATTTTTTAATCTCATATTGAGAATCATAGTATAACTGTTCGTAATCTTTCATTTTTTGATTTTATTAGTTTTATCAATAACCTTTGCTATTATTGATCCTGTCCTAGTTAATTCTTTATCTTTATATCTTAATTTTCTTTTATTCATGATTAATTCCTCTGAATTAGATACTAAAATTAAATTATCCGGATTAAAATTAAATCTATCACCATCAGCAAATATCACTTTATGCTTTGGAGGTATTGGACCATAATGTTGTTCATATACTATCTGTTGTTTAGGCTTCCAATTCTTATTGCCTTTGCCATCGCATACTTTTACATATAAATATCCTAAATCATCAGGCTTACTCCCTGAATATCTCATGTGTTCTTCGCCAATATCAACTGCATTAGACGATTTATTTCCTTTTTTATAAGTTGTTTTTCTACAACGTTCTTGTTTTTCTTTAGATAAGTAATCATCCCACTTTTTACCTTTATTCATTGGAATATTACCCTTTTTGATACAACCGTCGTTTTTAGCTGGCTCGAATATAAATCCTTCTGTTCTTTTGATCCTGCTTTTAAGGTTTTGAATACTATCGGGATTAGTATCTATATTAAATACTTTATTTACCTCATCAGATAATTCAATCGTAGATTTTCCTTTATGATTTTTCTTTATATAATTAATTATTTCTGGCGAATATTTAGGCATATATTTATAATTCGATATGAGTTTTAATACTCTTTTTCTACTATTTATTGATAATTTAGTAAAATTAGTATCAAATTTCATATTCATTAAGTCTGCTATTTCTTGATTAGAACGTCCTTTATGAATTTCTTTTAAATAATTATCTTTTTCTTGATTCCAAATCTTCCTCATTTTGAGTGACTCCTAATAACATTTTTGGAACATCTCTTGAAACCGTACCATATTCATTTTGCTCATGAATTGCTTTAAGCATTAAACTTGCATTATTTATTATTTTTTCGCTAACATCTGATAATGCCTTAGCACGATCCAATTCTTCTTTTAGTTCATCGCCTTTTAAATCTTCATCGCCAAGACGTTCTAATTCTGCAAATAGATGATCATTTAGATCTACCAATTTATTCTTTGCCATTGTCACCCTCCTCGATTCTTTTTATTTGTCTTTCAATTTTAGATTTCATAATGTCTTGAATTTCATTTGTTGAAAAATTATAGAAAAGTTGAATTTGTTTTAACATAACCATTACATCAGCGATTTCCTCTTTTATATGCTCTTTTTTATAGTTAACATGCTTTGTTCCCATTAATGGTGATAATACTGTAAATACACTATCAATTGCATTTTCTAAACAGCCATTATTTCGCTCTGATATAATAGCCTCATTTAACTCAAATACCTCACTTTGAAAATATTTTAATTGTTTATTTAATCCATAATGATTAATAATCTTTCTTAATTTTTTATTCATAAGTCCTCCGCTATCTTCCAAGAATTTTATAACAAAATAATCTAAATTTACTCTCGCATTCTTCTAAATCAGTATCTTTTGTATGAGTTTCAAATAAATGTAATTTATAAAGCAGATTATGTGCTCGCCATTCCTGAATCCAACTTTTATTAGTTCTTTTATAATGGCAGCCTTTTTTTAGTGCCATGTTTCTTGCTATTTTCAAGATAGACTCCATTGATTTTTTATCTTTTACTTTTGATGAATCTTTAATTGTGATATAGTGTTTATCTATAACAACATCAAGTCCTAAAATTTTAACTGTTACAGATGTTTTGCCTTTCCTGGAAAAATCCATAAATCATCACCTCATATTAAATCGAATATAGTTAATTGTCCTTTGATTGTGATATTTGATTCTGGTGTTTCTTTTTCAATGCATGATTTACATAGAACTTTACCGTTATAGCCTCTGCAATAATCAAAGTTATTACATCCATCACATTGATCTTTGAATTTATACTCTTGCTTCTTGTTTTCTTTTGAGTTTTGCTTTTCTCGCTCTGATTGCACGTTCTGTTTTTGGTATTCCATAATCTTCCCTTACGAATTTTACTTTTGATTCTTTAGTAGCCTGTGGCTTAATATTATGTTCTTTTGCTAGTTTCATAAAACTATTCAATTTTTGTAATTTCTTTTCTGATGTTCCACAATTCATATTTAGTAATTGGATATATTTATTATCAAACCATGCTTGATCATATTTCTTACATTTCATTTGCGACATCCTCCTCAATTTTTCTTATTAATTCTAATTTTGCTTTTACATCGATATAATTAAGAGCATTCATTTCTTGTTTTGACTTTGATAGAGCACGAATTTTTGTTTCTTCTCTTAATAATTGATTTCTATATGATCTAATTACCATATTTACTCTTGCTGCTTTTATTTCCGATTCTACTGACTGTTGATAATATTTTAATATTTCATCATTTGCACTTTTTTTCCCTAGTAAGAAACCAAGTATACATACTAATATTCCGATTAAAAAATTCATTTTTTAATACCCTCCACATATTCATTTATTTTTTTTAATGTAACATCTATTGCTTCTGGTGTTACATCGAATACATCAAACGTTGTTGTCTTATCTTGTGTTGCAACTGTTATTTGCAATAATTCGGTAGTTTTAACCGATACATTAAACATTGGATCATCAAGTTTATTTATTCTTGAAGTAATTTCTTCTTTTAATGTTTCTAAATCAACATTAGTATCAATTAATTCTTTATTGAAATCACTATTCATTCTTTGGATCCTCCTTTAATTCTTCTGCATTGATATATTCTGCTAATACTGCATTTTCTAAATACTTTCTAACCTCGTTATTTAATGGATGGCATATATCCATAAAAGATTTATCTTCTAATCTTCTTGACGGCATCCCACAAAATAATTTTTCTTTTCCCTGAATTACCCTAATATCATTTACTAGGAATGCATTATTTAAAACAATGCTTGCTATACCTACTATGTTGCTATCTTCTGATTTTGGTAGTTTATGAACTCTGATAGATGTTATTTCAAATTTACTCATTTTCTTTTTCCTTTCTTATTTCCGTATAAATTGTAATTTCGTAATTCCTGGATTGTTGGTGGAGTTAATTTTCTACCACTTTCTTTAACAACTTGTTGAATTAATTTTTTAATACTTGCATTTTCTGTTTCAAGTTGTTTAATTCTTTTATCCTGGTATCTTACTTTTGTATTTAATCCCCCTTTACTTGATGACAACTTTCTTTTTTCTGCTATCAAGTCTTGAACTTTTAATGTTGAATCCTGATACTTATTCATAAGATCAAGATATTGTTCTTTAGTTTTTTGTTTATATTTCTGATAATTTTCATTTATTTTAGATTTCTCGTCTTTTAAATTATCTATTTGAATATTTTTACTATTAATCATTAAATCTTTAGATTCAACAAGTTTTTTTAATCTTTGAATCTCTTTATTATGTGAACATCTCATTAGATCAATTTCTTTGTTCTGTTGTTCCCATAAACCTTTATATCTAGTAAATTTAATGCCGATAGCCTCTGTAATCAAATCGATTTTTAAAACTAGCCAATCTTTAAAATTTCTAAACATGATTATTTCCTTTCTTTCAATACTAGACATTGAACTTTTAACGAAATACGTTTTTTTGAAAAAAGATTTGACATTTTAAAATTTTTTGATATTATATATAGCCATCTTGATTATTTTAATCATGATCATCATCTTCAAGCCAATTGTAATCAAATATTTCCGTATCGATTTCTGGCTCTGAAGATTTTTCTTTTTTATGAGTCGCAAATACTCCGTATAGATCATTTTCTTTTATTTCATCTAACGTTTCAAAACCTTTTGCTTTCCAGTTTTTTAAAATACCTTCTACATAAGCAAAAGTTGCTTTACGATTCATAACTGCTATTTGAATTGCATATTTTAAAATTTCATCTTTGTATTCTGACGACCACAGACCAATTTTCTCTAATTCTATTGGTGATAATGATCGTCCAAAGTTAGATTCGACATAATTATATATATTGTTATCTTCTGTTGTAGTTAATAATATATTATTATCTTTTCTTTTATTTTCTTTTATTATCTTTTCTTTTATATAGCATTGCGGTTGTAATGCGGTCGCATTGCTATTGCTTTCCGTTTGCATTTCGTTTGTATCGTTTTTATTCCAACGTTTCAAAGCATTTTCTCGATTTTTTCTTGATTTACTTTCTATTTCTTCTAATCTATTTAAAACACTTTGAGAATAAAATTTATTCTTATTATTTTTCTTAAATAAATCAAAATTTTCAATTAAATTTAATATTAAATCTTTATCCGTTCTTAATTCATAAGATAGTAAATCAATATCATCGAATGACAAATAACCGTCATTCTCGTATAAGCATTCGATGATACACCAATAAAGTCCGATGCCCTGTATTCCTAAATTAGCAATTACTTTTTTTAATTTAATATCATTTCTCGCATTAAAATCGTGAGAAAAATAGTTATTTACTTTCTTAATAAGACATCGCCTCCAATTCATTTACTTTGTTTACTAACCCCTTAAAATCTGATAAAATAAAGGTGTAAGTTTATTTATTAAATTTACGATTATAGAATTATGAAATGGGTCAAAAGTTTTTTTCATAATTCTTTTTTTATTCGGCATTTATATCACCACTACATACTTGTATTCCATATTTAAAACCTTTACATACATTGCCGTTAGACTTTGTATATTTTGGTGCTATTGCCATACCTATGAAACTATAAATTAAATATGCAATAATGATTAAACATCCAAGTGCAATAAATAAATTTTTCCATTTTAATTTTAAATGATTAGTTTTTAAGTAATATTGAATGCTTACAATTAATAAAGTTATTAAAGCCCCTATGATAATTCCTATTATGATCTTAAACACTTTGATACCTCCTATTTTTATTTTTGTTTTTTAATTTCATTGATGATCCTCCTTATGATTTTTGTAATTGATAAGAAATTTTAATTTTTTCTTGATTTTCATATAACTTAATTAGAAATTTAATAATATCTTCGCTCTTATCAATTAAAAGATTTTTATTAGTAGTTTCTTCGCTATTCATAACTACCTCCTAGAATTTTCGTGCTATTTACTATGAATCTGATTCTTCGTCAGTTTGGATTTCCCCAACTTTTTGTGTAAAAAAATATATAGGGATTTCCGTTACATCAATATCTAATACATCTGATTCAATACTTTTTAATATTTCGTCTTGATTAAATGGTGTTTTATTGCTCAATTTATTTGAGATAGACGTATCAGATAATTTCAATAATTCCGCATATTTCTTGATGGATCCTAGTTTTTCAACTATTCTTCCTCTTAATTTGGAATAATCATAATTTCTTTTCATTTTATCACCTCCATTTAGTTTGGGTTTTCCCAACCTAGTTTAATATTAGCATTAATTTTTTTTCTTGTCAACAAAATAATTTAATTTTTCCCAACTTTTTTTATATTCTCTTTAATTTATGTTGTTTTTTCCCAACTTTTTGTATATAATAATTTATGAGGTGATGACAATGTTAGTTGACACATTTGCTAATCGATTAAAAAAAATAATGGACCTTAATAATATAAAGGCTATTGAACTATCAGAAAAAACCGGTATTAGTAAATCACAAATCAGTCATTGGATTTCTGGAACATATAAAGCAAAGCAAGATAGTCTAACATTGTTAGCAGAGTTCTTTGATGTTGATGAGATTTGGCTTATGGGTTTTGATGTACCTATGAAAAGTGAAAGAAAAAAGTTAACAGAAAAAGAAGAACAAGAATTGCTAAAAAACATCTTGAAAAGAAAAGGTTTTTTAAATGAAAACGAAGAAATGACGGAGGAAGATTTTAACAAACTGATAGAATTTGCAAAAGCCAACAAAAATTTTATTATGAGAGAAAAATAATATTAAAAAAGAATATTATAAATAATATTCTATGTAGTACTGCAATATTATTGGATCAATGCCAAAATCCAAAATCTCAAAATAAAAACAGTAAAAATCCATTGTTTAACCTCCCCCTTTCGGGGATATATTATATAGTATATTTTTATATACTAAAATAAAAAAAGACTCATTGCAGCGAACAATGAGCCTACCCTCAAAAAAGAGGTACACAAATAAAAAATAATCTAGCACGAAAATTCTTTTTTGTGTACCTCAATTATAGCATTTATTTAAAGATTTCGCAATAATTGGGAGTGATTTTAATGAGTAAAATAATTAAGAATGTAAAGGATAAAATAATAAGAGTTGCTATATATATAAGAGTATCCACAGAAGAACAAGCAAAACATGGATATTCAATAGAAAGTCAAAAATCTAGGCTTATAGAATGGGCAAAAGAACATAATTATCAAGTTGTGGATATTTATGCCGATGAAGGTAAATCAGCACGTACTAAAATATCCAATCGTAAAGAATTATTACGATTACTCGATGATGTAAAATCTGATAAAATTGATAGGATTGTCATTTGGCGGCTTGATAGGTGGTTTCGTAATGTAGCAGACTATTATCGTATCCAAGACTTATTAGATAAATACAACGTTGATTGGGAATGTTCTGATGAAGAATTCAACACGTCTACATCTAATGGTCGCTTATATCTTAATATTAAATTATCTATTGCACAAAATGAATCAGATCAAACATCTGATAGAATTAAATTTAATTTTGAGAATATGGTCCGCAACAAGCGACCTATTTCTGGTGCTCTTCCAATTGGTTATAAAATTGAGGGAGAAAAACAAAATAAAAGAGTTGTTAAAGATCCAGAACTATCACAAATGGCTATCGATATGTTTGATAAATTTGAGGAAACACTTTCTCTTCGTGCTACTACTCAATATTTACATGATAATTACCCACAACGACCTATACTTTATGAAAGAGTTAAACACATGCTTAAAAATAGTATGTACCATGGTGTTTATCGTGGAGTTGAAGAATACTGCGAGCCCTACATTTCAAAAGAACGACATCAAAAAATAATAGATTTAATTAATAAAAATCATAAACCTAACAAGCACTCTGATCATTTCTTTATTTTTTCTGGACTTATTAGATGTTATGATTGTGGAAGAAGAATGGGAGGATCAAGTGCCGGGAGGAATCATGTTGATGGAACTCGTATTCGCTATGGAACTTATAAATGCTGCAATCATTTCTTGGATTGTCGATGTTCTAATAATCATACCGTAAATGAGGATAAATTGGAAAAATGGCTTATATCTAATTTTCTGGTTATGTTAAATGATTATGTTATTTCTGTTGAATCTGTCGAAGAAAAACAAGTCATTAATAAAAATGTTAATAAAGTAGAACGATTAAAAGATAAATTAGATCGTCTTAATGAACTTTATCTTGATGGTCGTATTACAAAAGAAAAATATGATAATGACTATAATGCTACTCAATTAAAAATCCAAGAACTGGATTCTGTTGATGTTTCAATTAAAAAAAGAAATCTTGAAAAATATAAAAAAATATTGAAATCTAATACTATTTTAGATCTATATAATAAGCTTACACGTGAAAATAAAAGATTATTTTGGTATGAATATATTGATCATATTGTTCAAGATGCGGACGATCCCGTAAATAATTGGCATGTTTTTTTTAAGTAAATCGTGTGCATAACACTCAATGTCCATGAGTAAGAATTAGATTATCTATATGATTTATATTTATACTATTTAAAAACTTGATAATATTTTTAATTGTATAATTGCTTCTATCATTAACCACCCCACCTGTATCAATTAAATTTATACTTTGATAATTAGGCATTATAATTAAACTACTATCACCTTGACCAACGTCTAAATAATATACAGAGCAATCTTTTTTCAAATTGTACCCATACTTATTCAAAAAAACTAAAAGTATTAAAAGAACAAACCAAATCTTTCTTTGTTGATAAGTATATAACACAAGGAAAAGGTAATACCATCCAATTACTAAATAATTCATTTTCGGTAATATAATAATTAAAAAATTGATGTTACTACCTAAACCAACCATCATTTCTAATAAATAAATA
Source organism: uncultured Bacilli bacterium (assembly GCA_934095865.1). Taxonomy (GTDB): domain Bacteria; phylum Bacillota_I; class Bacilli_A; order RF39; family UBA660; genus CAG-605. The sequence goes on along the minus strand of CAKOKU010000003.1, from coordinate 35,908 downwards.
AAAATATTAAAAACTAATACTAAAAAAGGAAATACAAAGGTGAGCAATGCCAATGGATAAAATAAGTAACTAATAAATGGTACTAAAATCAAATTAAAAACGGGTGCTAAAAAATTGTAGGAATAATTAATGTTAATGATTAGGGGCATAACCCAAATAGTAGCTACAAAACTAGTAATTAAAGCCTTTTTTAAATAACACTCAGAATCAATTTTACAAGACAGTAACCCAAAAGTACTTAAAGTAGAAAATAAAAAGCCAATATCATAAATTAATTCAAAATTTAATATAATCAAAAACAAACTACTATAAATTAATACTAAAGGCCTAGATAAGTTAAGCCCAAATTTTTTATTTAATTGTAAAAAAACACGTAAACTAAAAGCACGCAAAACGGAAGCAGGAAAGGCTAAAATTAAACCATAGAAAAATAAGAAAACATCAATCAACACTTCGCATTTATTATCCGACAATCTTAAGTGCAAAAGTATTTTTTTAAGTAAAGATGCAAACATAGCCAAATGCAAACCAGAAATTGAAAATAAATGAATAATGCCTAAATTATTAAAAGCGGCCAAAGTATCTTCATCAACGAGCTTTTTTCCCATTATTAAGGTCGACATATAACCTTTTTCATCTAATTTTAAACATTGATTTTGTAAAAAATCTCTAATAGCATCTAAATCATTAATTTTATTATCAATTACTAATAAAGAATTAGCATTGAAAACATAATAAATATTTTTATGATATAAATACTTCTTATAGTTAAAAGTATTAGGAATCGTATTATTAGTAGGTTCCCTCATCTGTCCTTTCGCTACTATTTTTTGACCAATTTTAAAATTTAAATTATCAGTATCACCTTTAATATAATAATTAACTATGATTTTTTCCGGAGTTTTTAAAGTTAACACAATTTTGTCACCTTTATAAGTATAATCAACAATTTTTCCTTCTACTTGTCCATCATTTAAAGTGTAAATGGAATGCTTATCCTTACATGATAAAATCAATACCAAAGCACTTATAAAAGCCAATAAAATGAGTAAAAAGATTTTAGACCGTAATACAATCTTTAATTTTGGCAAAAGCACTTTCTCCTATACCACTAACGTTTTTTATTTCTTCAATTGTTTTGAAACCACCAATCGAATCACGGTAAGCTATTATTGTTTTAGCCTTCGCCTCACCAATACCATCTAACTTCTGAAGTTCTAAAACATCAGCCGTATTAATATTAATTAATTGATTAGTAGATTCATTTTCAGCTGGTTTATTAGAAATTTCTGCATCATTCTTAGCAGTTATATCATCAGAAATGTTAACCGTTTTAGCTTTAACTTCATTTTTACTTGGTACATTTATAACCATTTCTGATTTTACTTTTTTACTTAAATTTATTAAAGACGTATCTGCATTTTTTAATAAGCCTCCGGCCTTTCTAATGCAATCATTAACCATTGCTCCCTCTTCAACTTCATAAACGCCTGGTTTCTTAACATTTCCTTTAACATCAATAAAAAAAGTAGTTTTTTTCTGTTCTTCGGCATCACCAGTGCTAACAGTATTTTCATCAACTTGAGCTATTTCATTAACTGAAATTTTAGAATTCACATCATTAGTAATACTCTCCTTTTTATAAAAAAAGCCATAAATATTCATAGCAATAATTATTAATTCTAAAAAAAGAATTATAATTAAACCAAAATATTTCTTAAAAAAATCTTTAATAATGTCAAAATAAAAACTCATAATTTCACCTCCTATTTATAATATTAAGGATTAATTATGAATTTCCTTTAAAAATTAGTATCTTTTAAGAAAAAGTATTCTAAAGACTAGCAATACGTTGTCTTAATTTAGTATTTTTACTTTCTATTGCTATCTTTTGAACAATACTAATCATAACAATAGCATTAAGTGCAAAAGAACCACCATAACTGAAGAAAGGTAAAGGTACTCCTGTAAGAGGCATTAAACCTAAAACCCCCATTAAATTAGTTAAAATATGTAAAGTTAAATAAGAAGCCGTACCATAACATATTAAAGACATAGTAATACTAGGTGCCCCAGCAGCAATCTTAATAATTTGATAAATCATTACAACATAACCACAAATAATTAAAATTCCTGTAATCATTCCTAACTCTTCAACAATAATTGGGAAAATAAAATCAGTATGAGCTTCTGGTAAATAAAGATTTTTTTGAATGGAATTGCCAAAACCTAAACCAAATAAACCGCCATTTTTAATAGCTATATAACCATTACAAACTTGATAGCCTTGACGTTGAGTTCTTTTTTCACTTGTACAAGGTGCTGTAAAAGAAAATCTAGATATTTGATAATCTGTAAATATTTTATCTTTAAAAGCAATACAACCAATAACACCAATAATACCTATTCCCAAAATCACTTTATTACATTTAATCCGTATCTTTTTAGACATAGGTACAGCCAAAAACATTAAAAATGCTATTCCGCCCACAATAATTGCACTTCCCAAATCAGGCTGTTTTAAAATAAGTAAACATATAACTAAAGTTAGAAAGAAAGGAAGTAAATAAACAATAAAATTCGTTTCTTTTCTTTTAATAATCTTTTCATAACTGCACGCCAAATAGATAATAATAATTGATTTAGCAAATTCCGCTGGTTGTAAACTAAAAAATCCTAAATCATACCACCCTTTTGTCCCATGTGTTATCTGTCCTGCAGCCAAAAGGCCGATTAAAGAAGCTCCTAAAGCAGCCATTAATAACAAGGATATCTTCCGGTAAGACTTAATTGGTATTTTAGTTACTATTAAAGAGCCAATAAAACTTACTAATAAAATAATTACCTGGCGAATGAAATAATAATTACTAGGAAGGCCTTGCTTTAAAACAGTTAAAACACTTGATGCACTATAAATCATAATACACCCTAATACTGAATAAAGAATTGTTAAAAACAAAAGCCAACCATTCATTTTGGCTATCTTCTTCTTCATACCTACCACCTATATTAATAATAACATAATCTAAGCATCTTGCCCATAACTTTATTTTTTATTGTCAAAAAACTTGGCATTCCATAAAATATAGTAGATACATAAAGGAGGTATATCATGTATTATTATGGAAATAATGGCTACTATGGTGGCTACAACTATGGTAATCCTTGTGGTACTTATGTTGGCACTACTGGCGGCTATGGTTACGGATATGGTGCTGCTATCTGGATTGTCCTATTCATTCTTTTAGTTATAATAATTGGGGCCGGTTGGACATTTAACGGAAACAACAACAGATAAGAGAGTCTTCTCTCTTTTTTAATTTCAGTAAACTAATTGTATTCATTAAATAATAAAAGTTATTAAGATTTACTTTATTTTTTAGATAACTTTTGATAAAATACACATGAACGTGGGGTAGAATTATGAAATTACCAAATATTAAAATATTAGATGAAAAAAATAAAGTATTACATGAAAAAGCTAAAGAAGTTACTGAATTTCCTGTTGATAAAGAAACACGACAAACAATTGATGATATGATTAAATACTTGACCATGAGTCAAATAGAAGAATATTCTAACAAATATAATCTTCGTCCTGGTATGGGTCTTGCTTATCCACAAATTGGTATTCTTAAACGTATTTTTGTCATTGTTGATGAAGTTGAAAAAGGAAAATTTGAAAACTATATCATTATTAATCCTAAAATCATTTCTCAAAGTGAAGAATTAATATATGTTGGCGAAGGCGAAGGCTGTTTATCAGTTAATCGTGAAGTTGAGGGAATTGTTCCAAGATCTGCTAGAGTTACCGTTGAATACAAAGATTTTGATGGAAATACCAAACAAATTAGAGTACGTGAAGATATAGCTATTGCTTTTCAACATGAAATTGATCATTTAAATGGTATATTATTTGTCGATCGTATTGATAAAAAGAATCCTTTTAAAGACAAAGAATTAATGCGTGAAATTTAAAAAAAGTGTTTATTATAACACTCTTTTTTTATCTTTTAGTTGTAACTTTACTTTCAATTACAATATTTTTATCAATGACTTCACCTTTACTATATTTTTTATCCAAAACTATATCTGCATCGTCTCCTGATTCTAAAGCACCATCTTTATATAAAGTATAACTACCAAAACTTAATTTTTCAGAACTTATAATAATAGTATCAAATTCTTCTTTACTTTTAAATGATATGACCGCTTTACCATTGCTATCAACCAAACTTATCAACTTATCTTTTTCTATTTTTTCAGACAATTTCAAACAAACAGTATATTTTTTGGAATTTATTAGTGGTGATTCATAAATATCTTGACCTAAAGCAACAACACTACCGCCATTAATTTGATAACCATTCTCCGTATCAATTGGACTATCATCCAAAGTACCATATAAATAGACCATACCACCATTTATTGTCAAGTTTTGTTTTGATTTAATATTAGCCTTAGAACTTTCAACAACAATATTACCAGCAGTGATATCTATTAAACCACCATCATCACTAGTAACAATTCCATAAGTCTTAGCTTTAATATCAAGATTTCCATTGCTAATAATCAAATCATTACTAGCAACATTGATACCAATACCATTTACAGACGTAATTTCTAAAGTTCCGGTTCCCTTTACTTCTAATGGACCTATCGAATAAATACTACCATCATAATTTGAAGTTTCTTCAGTAATTAAAGTATTTTTTGTGTTATCTTTCAAATCGATTTTTAGCTTGCCAGTACCAATATTAACTATATTTGGTAAATCTTTTGTAGTTATTGTAACTTCATTTAATTTTAGGGTTATATCTCCACTACTTTTAGTTATAATAGTCTTATCAAAGTTTCCTGAAATCTCATAAGTTCCACTCTTATAAAGCATAATATTTTCTTTATAGTCATTTAAATTAATATCATAATCATCTATTTCTTTACCACTTAAAGAAACATCAGTATTATTTTTATTGCTATCATTAGAATCAATATTCTTAATTTCTTCATATGGTATTATTTCAATTGTACTAAGAGCAAAATAAGTAATCATCCCCGTTAAGCCAAGACTTAATAATAGATAAACGCCTATTTTTGCTAAAGGTCTAAAGGTAAGGCGAAAACTTAAATAATTAAAGCCGGAAAATAATATGTAAAAGAAAATTTGATTAGCTACGACAATCATTGCCACTAATAAAACAGTAAAAACAATCTGTCTTAAACGAACACTATTGCTATCTTTAGTGGTTACTGTCTCATAATCATTTTGACCAAAAAAATTATTATTAAAATAGTCATCAGCATTATCATTAAGGTCATTATACTTATCATTAATCGTTATTGAACTATCATTTCTATTGATACTAACTATATCATTAAATAAAACTATACTTAAACTAATTAAAACTAATAAAACAGTTATTAATACAACATTCTTATTTTTTCTTGTCATAAACATCTCCATCTATTTTCATTTTAAATAACATTTGTGAAGAATTAATGATATTTTCTATTTTTATTATGCCTTTAAATAAGAAAAAATTCACTTTTTACGTGAACTTTAACAAAACATTTTTTTTACTACATTATTAAAATCTTCATCGGTGGCAACAGGAAGCAATTCATTTACACCAGCTATTCTAATCATAAAGTCACTAGCATCCATTTCATTAACGAGAAAAACATAATGCTTATTATTATAATCTAATTCTTTAGCAATCAAATAAATTTTATCATTAACTGAATAAAAATCAACACTTTGGTTAGTCATTATAGACCAAGACCTCCATTCTTTTTTTGCTCTTCTTCTTCCCTTAGCTGCATTACATTTATATAATTATCAGCATGCTTTACAAAGCCTTTCTTATCAAGTAATTTTTTAAATTCAATCTCGACTTTTTGAGCAGCAGATTCAGCAGTCCAATCGATTTCAACGCCATTACTTTCCAAGTAGTTTTTACAAGCATCAGTGTATGACGGAGAATTTTCACTATCAGTTATTTTTTGAAAATAAAAATCATCATTCGCATTATGAGCTAAATATGCTATTTCTATATCACTAAAGTATTTTTTTAAATCAGAAATAACAGTTTTAGGATCTCCATTTTCTATCTCAGGATTAACATAATAAGCAATCTCAGCAGACTTCTTTCCAATTCTATATGCAGCAATATAACCATCAGCATGTTCTACAAAGCCATTCTTATTAAGTAATTTTTTAAATTCAGCATCTGCATAAGAAGAAGCATTAGGTTCGCCCCAAGCAACTTCAACTCCATGACTCTCCAAATAGCTTTCGTACTCTTGTACATATGATGGATAATCATTAGAACCTGCTAACTTTTGAAAATAAAAATCATCATTTGCATTATGAGCTAAATATGCTATTTCCATATCACTAAAGTATTTTCTTAAATCAGGAATAACAGTTTTAGGATCTCCATTTTCTATCTCAGGATTAACATAAAGAGCAATTTCGGCAGCTTTTGCTTCAACTTCAGTAATTAATTTAACATCATTTTTTTTATCATTTATATTATTTGCAATAAATGTAGCTATCTTTTCAACCAATGAACCATATTTAGTTAAAACAGCCACAATTCCAACACCGGTTAAACTTGCTATTGCAATCTTATTAAATGTTCTACGTGACATTAAAGGATCATTCAACTCTTTTTTACCCCTTTTAGCTGGAGTTGCTGGGCTCATACTTTTCGCTTTCATCATACCAGCCGTTTTTACCATATCACTAACAGTAGTGTCAGAATATTTACGATTATTTACTACATCCATCGCACTTTCTGCTCCACGTTCGAAATCATGATTTTGTTTTACAATATTAGAAAAAGCATCTATTCTATTAACATCTTTTTCTGTTTCTGACAATTTTTTTTCTTGACCCGTTTCATTCATAATTTATCACCTAAGCTTATGATAGCATTATCTAAACATTTTGGCAACTTATAATTTAACCTATATTTTAAAAAAACTAATAATTTTACATACTAATACTTATATTTGTCATTATTAATAACATCAAAAGCAAATTACCTATTACTAATAGCATTAACAATTTTTTCAACACATCTACATTACCATTTCTTAACATATAAAACTCCTATTAAACTTAAAAACATAATAGTTAAACTTACAGAAATAGTCATATATTGTTGCCATGTTATTAAAGAGCCAGACAGATTATCTTTAACTTCATTAAAAGCATCATAACTTGGCACTACATCATAAATATAATAAACATATTTATCATCTTTTGAGTACGTTCCCTTTTCTAAGCCCTGAATACTTTTTAATTGATAACCAGGAAACTCTTTTAAATCAGTGTAATAATTACTATTAATAACATCTTGCATTACCACCTTTTCAGATAAAAAATTACCTAAAGTATCTAAATAAAAAGTATAGACTTTACCATAAGTAATATCATTGTTAGCCACCATTGTTTGCTGATACCAAGTTTCATTATAAACATTAACTAAATCTTGGTTTGTCTCTTTAATCTGCTCTTTACTTTCCTGAGGCCAGATTTTATTTAAAAATTTAACTGGTAATTCATAAATATTTTTAAAATCAGCGGCATAATTCTTATTGAAATAATCTACATAATAATTATCTAAATCATTAATGCCATTCTTATATCCTAATAATCTTAATCTATTACTAATTTTACTATCTTTTAAATCTTCTTCATTTAAATTAGTTTTATTATACAAATAAATAAGTGGTTCAGATTCAACCTGACGGTAAGCTATTTTTTTCTGTGTAAATACAAATGGTATGCTATCAATTTTATTAAAATTATAAATACCATTAATAAAAAAACAATATCCCAATAATAAATTTATCATTATAATCCCTCAAATGATATTTTACTATTATGATATTGCATATTTTGTCGAATAAAAGTTTAATCTGCTTATTTTCTGCCACTATATTTCAATGATAAAACTATCTCATCATGATAAGTATCTTCATTATATTTAACTAATTGTATTGATTTACTATCAACAAATTCAATAGGAACCGTTATAACTCTATCTGGTTCTTCGACTAAATAGCCATCTTGATAGTAAGTTTGTCCTTTAATTCTTCTATAAGCAGTTAAATCATTTCTATCTATAACATATGCTGGTGGTACTACTAAGTATGAATCACAAAGTTCGCCATGAATACCAGCGTCTTGATTTAATTTATCCTTATCAATCTGTGTAATTTGATGAGAACTTCCTAAAAATTGTGTAAGCAAACATATTCTTGTATTATGATTACAAGTTGCTTCATTAATCGAAAACAACATAGCTGCTGTTACTGTACCTAAACTTAAGCCTTTACCAACAGTTTTTATTATATTCAAACCTTCATAGGTTGTTATTTTATTTATATCTATTTTCATCTACATCATCTTTTTTAGGTACTAATTATATTTCAATTTTATGTACATTACAATCGCAATCCATAAATTTTCACAAAACTTTAACAAAAGAAAAGAATACTATTTCTAGTACTCTAAACTGAATCAATATTTAATTTTACTTTTCCTAAATTCATTATATACGCACGAGCTTGAACTAAGGTTCGAATTGAATTAGCCATCTTACCATTTTTACCAATAACAAGACTGCGATCAACATCACTTACTAAAACTTCAATAATCAAATCATCCTCTAGTTTAAACTCACTTACACGTACAGCATCTTCATCAGAAACTATTGACTTAACTAGGAATTCAGTAAATTCTTTTAATTCCATAAATTAGTTTTCTTTCTTTTTTGAATCAGCATATTTCTTCATAATACCGTTAGCTGATAAAATATTTCTAACTGTATCAGTTGGTTGAGCACCACACGCTAACCATTTAAGAGCTTTTTCTTCATCAACAGTAACAACTGCTGGTTTCTTTATAGGATTATAAGTACCTACTGTTTCAATAAATCTACCATCTCTTGGAAATTTAGAATCAGCGGCTACTATTCTGTAAAATGGTTTTTGTTTAGAACCCATTCTTTTTAATCTTAACTTAACTGCCATGATAATCTTCCTTTCTTTTTCTTAAAATTAATTATACTATATCCAGTTTATACTGTCAACCTTTTTTGATTAACAGTTATATTACATTAAAAAAAGGAAGATTACTCTCCCTTAACGATTTCAATAGCCTTACGCATTTTCATATCATATTTAACCATGTCAAGACCACCAAACTCTTTTAGTAATTCTTCTTCGCTCATGCCATAGTTTTTAGCCATTTCAGCTGCTCTAGCTTTAGCGTCATCATCACTAATTTCAATATTTTCAACAGTAGCAACTTCTTCCAATAATAATCTTTCTTTTACTCTATTAGTCGCCCCTTCTTCATATTGTTTATGTAAATCTTCATGACTCATACCAGTAAATTGCATGTATTGTTCTAATGTTAATCCATTCATTCTTAATTGTTCACTCATTTGATCAATCATTCTATGAATTTCATCGTCAATGATTTCTGGATTAATCTCTACTTCCATTTTACTAGTTGCAGCATTTAAGCATTCTTCAATATATTTATTTTCAATTTCGGCTTCTTTTTTCTTTTTAATATCTTCTTTTACTTTTTTCTTTAAGTCTTCTTCAGATTTTACATCATCATAACCTAAATCTTTAAAGAAGTCTTCATCAATAGCAGGTAAAACTCTTTCTTTAATAGTATTAACTTTAACTTTGAACACTACATCTTTACCTTTTAACTCAGCAGTATAATTTTCTGGGAATTTTAAGTTTAAATCTTTTTCTTCACCAGTAGTCATACCAACAATACCATCTTCAAAACCAGGAATGAAAGTATTTGAACCAATCTCTAGTGGATAGTTCTCACCCTTTCCACCTTCAAAAGCAACTCCATCAATAAATCCTTCAAAATCAATGATAACTGTATTGCCTTTTTCAACAGCGCCGTTTTCTTTTACTCTTACTTCAGCATATTTTTCTCTTAGTTTTTCGATTTCTTCATCTACTTCTTTAGCACTTACTTTAGCAGCTTCTTTTTTAACGCCTAAATTTTTATAAGCACCTAATTTAACAGCTGGTCTACTAATAAATGTATATTCAATACTTACAGAATCTCCACTAATTCCTTTAATGTCAACAGTTGGTTGAATTACAGGCATTTCTTTTGCTTCTTCTAAAACTTTCTTATATTCACTAGCAAGTAAAATATCTAGGGCATCATTATATAAAGGTTCTAAGCCATTTTTCTTAACAAACATATCAAATGGTACCATACCTTTTCTGAATCCATCAATAGCAACATCTTTTTTTACTTTATCATATGCGCTAGTAAGACTCTTTGTCCAAACTTCTCCCTTATATTCTTTTACGATTTTTTTAACATTATCCATGAAATTCTCCTTTTTTACGTCTATATTATATCTTATTATTAAAAATAATACTAATAGTTTTAAGCAATTTTTACAATTTTTACATCATAAGAGCCATTAGGTGTAGCTACATTTACTATTTCTCCAGCCTTATGACCTAGAATAGCCTTACCAATTGGGGATTCATTAGAAATCTTATTAGCAAATGGATCAGCTTCCATTGAACCAACAATAGTATATTCTTCTTCTTCATCGTCATCAACATAATTTAAAACAACACTGGAACCAACGTTAACTGATTCATCGTTTGAGCCATCCATAACTTGGCAATGTTCTAATTTAAATTCTAATTCTTTAATACGAGCTTCTACTTTTGCTTGTTCATTACGAGCAGCATCATATTCAGCATTTTCTGATAAATCACCAAGAGCTCTAGCTTCTTGTAGGGCTGTTATAACCTCCGGTCTTTTATTTAATTTTAAGTCATTCAATTCTTCTTCTAAAGCTAAATAGCCTTGAGGTGTTAATAGAATTGTTTGTTCTTTCGTCATTTTTATTCTCTCCTCTAAAAAATTTCCTTCTAAGGATACTACAATTTATATTAAATGTCAAACACTTTCAATCGCATCATATCCATTTTATTAAGTGGAATATCACACTTTAATTTAACTATTTGACGAGGATGACGTGCTACTTCCAAAGAATTACCATCTTCATCATAAATAAGGGGAATAGTAAAACCAATAGCTTCTTTATTGGGGCCAAAAAACTCAACTACATCACCAGGTTTAAAGTAATTACGTTGTTCGACAGTAACTTCATGTAAATCCTTATCATATTCTATTACAATACCTAAAAAATCTTGATTACTAATTTCTTGTCTGTCTAAAAAATATTGCTCCTTTACACCGGGCTTTGTAACAAAAAACTGAGGTGTCGAATCTCTATTAGCACATCTATTCAAAATTTTTAATGAATAATCCAAATATTCGGCTGTAATACTACCATCTTTAATTTTATCTATAATCTTTCGGTAAGTACCAATAACAGTGGCAATATAATAAATACTACGCATACGCCCCTCTACTTTAAAAGAATTAACGCCAACATCAATCATATCTTGAATAAAGGGGACCATATTTAAGTCTTTAGGCATCATCGTGAAATTCTCAGAACCATTAGAACTGCTAAAAACATAACGACAAACTTGGCTACATCCCCCACGATTAGAATCACGATTAGTAGCATAATTACTCATCACACAGCGCCCACTTACGCTTGTACACATAGCACCATGAATAAAACACTCTAAATCAAGGCCAGTTTCTTCTTTGATACGTTTAATATTTTCCCTACTAGCTTCTCTTGCCAAAACAACTCTTTTTGCCCCTAAATTCTTATAAAATAAAGCGGTTTCATAATTAAGAGTCGAACTTTGCGTAGAAACATGAAGTTCTAATTTTAAGTTTAAGTCATGATGAAGTTTCATAATATAAATATCACTGACAATAATTCCATCAACGCCAATATTATCTAAGGATAATAAGTATTCTTGAATACCAGAAATATCTTTATTATGGGGAACAATATTAACCGTTACATAGACTTTCTTACCTAAATTATGTGCAAATAAGACGCCTTCTTTTAAATCATCAATACTAAAATTCTTAGCATTCGCACGTAAGGAAAACTCAGTTCCCCCAACATACACCGCATCAGCACCATATAAAAGAGCGATTTTTAATCTTTCTAAATCACCAGCAGGTGACAATAACTCTATCATTTAGAATCACCACCTATTTTAAAAATTGTTTCCTTATCTAAAAAACCACTATCCATAGTATCATCTACTGTTTTATCTTTAATAAAAGCAAGGACCTTCTCTAATTCAATAAAACTTGAATTTATATAATAATAATAAACATTGCTTAAATCTAAAATTCTACTATCTGCAAAAATCTTATCTGAATATCCAACAGTTCCTTCTTCATTTTCATACATTCTAAATTTAACAAGTCCCATTTTATCAGTAATAACATCTCTATTATTCTTAGGAAGGTTATAATATTCTTGATAATTAGATAATAACTTTCTTTTTGAATACATAACTTGATTGTAGCCAAATAAGTGAACAATTACCTTCTTTTGGCATTTACTAGTTATTTCTTTTAACTCTAGATATGTAAGTTCATTGGAAACAAAAACAGAATCAACATAATCTAACCACGTATTAATAGAAAGACAATTACAATTAAAATGATTAATAAATAAAATAACTTCTTTCTGTAATTTCTTTAAAACGTTAATTAACCCAATATCTTCAATTACAAAACCGTCTACTTCTAAAGTAGCTACTATGTTTTTTACTTCATCCAATGACTTATTATCTAAAACAGCATTAATTAAACAATATTTCTTTCCATTTTTTAATTTTAAAGAGTTAATTTCTTCCCAACTGAAAGTATCTGGATAACCAACACAATATTTTTTTAACGGCAAAAGAAAAGTAGTTACACCTACTTCTTCATATTTGCTCACTTCATCAAAATTTCGTAAATTAACCAAATAATTATTCTTCATCTTTTCTTTTACTAACACTTAAACCATCTCCAATGTCTAAGAATTCAGTGGTAAATTCAGAATTGTTTTTCAAAAAATCAATATATCCTTCAATCTTACTAACTAATTGTCTTAAATTCTTACTTTCAATTTTATCACTCTTACCAACATAACCATGAAATTTAATGTTATCAGTAATAATAACGCCACCTTTATTTAAGAAATATTTATATTTTTCAAAAAATTTCGTATATTGGCCTTTAGCAGCGTCAATAAATATCAAATCATAGCTAACACCGGTTAAATTAACATCTAAGGCATCTTGATAAACAACATTTATCTTTTTATCTAAATTACATTTTTTAATATTCTTTAAACATTCCATATAGCGAGACTCATCACGTTCAATAGTTGTAACCATTGTATTTACGTTACTCGAAGCCATTAAAATTGCTGAATAGCCAATCGCACTACCAATTTCTAAAATATTTTTAACATTATGTTCTTTTATATATTTCATAATATAGCAAATAGATTCTTTTTCTATTATTGGTACATTATTTTCTTTTGCATATTTTTCTATTTCTTGTATTTGTTCCTTCATAAGTTTACCTCTTTTTTTAGTTCTAATTTAAGTTCTAATATGTATACCACAAATTATTCTTTTTTAATTCATTTATTATTTGATTAAATTCGGCGCTTGTTTTAGCATAATAAGTCTTTTTATTTTTATCTGCTACAAAATAATAATAATCACTAGTTACTGGCTTAACAACGGCCTTTATACTTTCTAATCCACTGGAGCAGATAGGTCCAACGGGAAGACCACTAAAGCAACTAGAACGTGTATTATATGGATTGCAAGTATTATATTGGTCTAAAGTTAATTCCTGACTAAAATCAGTTTTAAAAGCATAATACGTTGTAACGTCGCTCCCCAAAGTCCACCCAGATCTTAAGCGATTATAGAAAACGCTAGCAACACCATTTCGGGATTCATCATTTACGCCCTCCAACTCGACTATACTAGCCAAAGTTAAAATTTCATGAGCTGAATAGCCACTATTTAAGATAGTTTCTTTATAATCTCTTAGTTTAGTATCCAAGCCATTAATAAGCGTCATAACAATATCTCTAACCGTTGCATCTTTTTTAAAATTATAAGTATCAGGGAAGAAATACCCCTCTAACGGATAATAAATATCTTTATTTAAAATATCATCACTTATAAACCAATACTTATTAATTAACTCTTTTAAAAAGTCTTTATCATTTAAAGTAGCACTAATTTCTTCTTCCGAAATATTAAAATTATTAGCGATCACACTAACATAATAAGGTATTCTTTTACCCTCAACAAAAGTAACAGTAACCTCATCACTAACAACTTTTCCCGTACTTAATTTATTTAATATTTCTTTAGTCGACATTGTTTTATTTAATTCATAAACACCAGCTTGAATATTATTAACATGATTTAACTTCATATATATTTTTGTAACAAAGATATTTTTTATCAAACCTGCTTCTTTTAAATTTTCTAAGACTTCTCTAGAACTAGTATTATAAGAAATATTAAAGTCAATTACAGTATTATCATTGCTTACTTTGCCCAATAAAACGTTATAAGTAATAAAAAGTCCTAAAACTATACTTATAACTATGACTAAAATAATAAATCCTATCTTTTGCCACTTATTCTTAAGCATTTTTATCTTCTTCCAATTTCTTTTGAATAGATTCTAATATATTAAATATTAAATTCCATTCTTTTTCGGTTTCAATTGGATAAAGATTCTTATCTTTTCCTGAAGCATCATAAATAGAAGCATAAACTTTTTCTTTACCATCATTATCTTTTTCATGATTAGTATAGACAATATAACTTTTCTTAGTTTCATCACTATCAAAAGTAAATAATGGCTCAAATTCTACTTCCATTCCTTCTTCATTAATTAATACTATTTTATTATTTTTCATTATTTTTCTCTTTCTTCAAATAAGTATCAAGTATTATCATCGCCGCTGTAACATCTATAACATTCTTTCTTTTTTTTCTTGACATATCATTAGCCAAAAGTATGGATTCGGCTTCTACTGTACTTAATCTTTCATCGATTAACGTTATAGGTACGTCCACATAATTTTCTAAAATTTCTTTAAATTTCATTGAACGTTCACTTGCAAATCCTAATGTGTTATTCATATTTTTAGGAAGTCCTAAAGCAATTGCTGAAACATTTTCTTGTTGGACAATTGTCGAAACCTCTTTAGCTAAAGCATCAAAATCCTGATTTTTATACTGAATAAGTTTATATGGATTCGCAATAATTCCTGTTTTAGAAATTGCTACTCCTAGTGTTTTTGTCCCTAAATCTAAACCTAATGTTACCATTTTCACCTCGAAACATCATAAATTGTATCATTTATTTAAAACAATAGCAATTTAATATCTCACTTATCTATATTTTTAGAATTATAATCATAAACTTTTTCTTTAATATTTTTGATTGAATATGATTTATAAACAAAATAACCACCAAAAATAAAGAGCGCTAATGTTACTAAATACATATACCATGCTTCTTTTTCTAAAATATTAAATAATAAGTAAATCAAGCCTAAGCTAATACAAAGAATTCCTTCCATTCTAATTTTCTTAACTTGTTTATAAATGAATTGACCTTCTTTAGTGTCTTTATATTTTGTCACTAAGTCCTCTCTTTCCTGCTCTACATAAATAAACTATGTAAGTGAGCAAATAATCATTTAGATTATAGCAAAATTGTTTAAAGAAGTAAATGTTAAGAAAAAGACCGCATTTATTGTTACTAAAAGTAAAATTTTCAAAAAACTAACAATTTATTGCAAAAATGATTAAAAAACAGTTGCAAATTAATATGTTTTTTAGTAAAATTAAGAAGTCAGCAAGAAATGGGCTTGTAGCTCAGCTGGTTAGAGCGCACGCCTGATAAGCGTGAGGTCGGAGGTTCAAGTCCCCCCAGGCCCACCATTTTATTTTACTGGCCTGTTGGTGAAGCGGTTAACACATATGCCTTTCACGCATACATACATGGGTTCAAATCCCGTACAGGTCACCAATTAAGTTTATAACTCCCTTTTATGGGAGTTTTTATTTTATATAAATATATCTTTCATATAATTTAGTATGGATAATAGAGAAACCCTAGACACATTAAAAAGAATAGACATCGAAACGCTTATATGGATAGTGTATATCTTTTTAGTCTGTTTCAATCTCTATTCTAATTACTTAGAAAAATTATACGTTAAGACACATCAAAAATTTTATAAAAATA
This sequence comes from uncultured Bacilli bacterium, assembly GCA_934095865.1. Taxonomy (GTDB): domain Bacteria; phylum Bacillota_I; class Bacilli_A; order RF39; family UBA660; genus CAG-605. Next base: position 19,659 of record CAKOKU010000003.1, on the reverse strand, counting down.
AATTTCGTAAAATTAACAAAATAGTCTTAAGTGTCATTTTAATTATTTACGTCTATTATGTATATCTGGCTTTCAAAGATGAAACTGCTTTAACTCGGTACAAAAATCCTAGCAAAAAGAAAAAATTTTATACTGATTTAATTTTTTTGGCAGCTATTCTCTTTTTAATTGCTGGGGCCATCAGTCTTTATGTAGCCACAAAATCAGATGATATTGATGAAGAAATACCGCTTATCTAAGAAACATAACGGTAACTTTTCGTCTTTTCTAACTCTGTATTATAAATTGAATAAAGTTTTGATACGCTAACAACTTCATAGTTATTTTCTTTTAAATAAGGTAAAATCAATTTTAATGCTTCAAAAGTAGTAGAATAAGTATCATGCATCAAAATTATACTTCCGCTTTCGACATTTTTTATTACTCGCTCATAAATCTTCTTAGAGTTACGGTATTTCCAATCGAGAGAATCATTATTCCACAGAATATATGGCCCATAACCTAAACTCCTTATTTTATTATTAATATTACCATATGGCGGTCTTACTAAAGTAGAAGTAAATCCCGTAAGTTCGGTTATTAAATTTCTAGTATCTGTTATTTCCTTTTGAACAGTATCTAAAGACAATTTGGTAAATGATTTATGTGAATACCCATGGACACCAAGTTCATTGCCATTATCAACTACCATTTGCAATATATCTTTATTATTTTCTCCCAATTTAGTTCCTAACACAAAAAAAGTAGCATGATAATCATATTCTTTTAATAAAGCGACTATTTTTTCTGTATATTTACTGGGACCATCATCAAAAGTCAAAGCTAAATATTTTTTGGTATTACTACCATCAATTTCTTTATTCGTAGCATCATAATCGCCAGAAAGGTTTAAGGCAATAGATTTTTCAGAAAAATATTTAAATGGCGTTGCAAAAAGACAAATACCAATAAAAACTATTATTAATAAATAATTCCAAAAGTATTTCATAAAAAAATCACCCATTTATATTATGAGTAATTTAATTTTTTTTATTTACTAGCTTCTACTAGATTTCTTTTATATTGTTTAAAATAATTCTTTTTAACATCTGCGGTCACAACAACTTCGGCCAAAGTACCAGCACTATTCAAAGTAAAGCGAATATTAAATTTTTGAAAATCAAAAACAAGCCCCCAAATATCTGCATAATAATCTCTTAGAGCATTAAGTACTGTTCGGTAACTAATCTTTTCCACTTTTGGGTCTTTGCTTCTCACATAAAAATGGTTATAATCACCAACATTGCTTAAAACAAAACAATCATTGGCATAAACATCTTCAGCAAAAAGTGATCTAACATTTCCCCAAAAAAGACTATGATGTAAAAAAGGCGAACTTAAAAAAACAATATCTAAATTATTTAACAAATAAGTATTAACGTTAACTATATTATCCGGTAATTCAAAAGTAAAAAAAGCAGCATTTTTCGTTTCCTCTAAGCCATGATGCAAAACTTCTCCCTCCATGGTTGTTATATTGTACGGTAAAGTTTTATGTTTTAAGCCTTGCTTTACTTTTTTTAAATCTTTAGTATCTTGGACTTCTATTAAATATTTCACCTATATCACCTCCTAATTCTATGATTTATATGTTATTTTAATTCTTTAAAGCTTTTAATTATATTATATATTTTAACAATAACAGCAGCTTTTTTTCTATCTGTTACATAATTATTAATTAACTTATAACCAATATCAGCTTTATTTTTATTAATTAAAACATCTTTATTAAGTTTTTCATATTCTTTTTCAAGAGCATTACAAACTAAACGGATAGATTCTTCATCCGTAATATAATTTTTAGTTGTTACTTGCATAATACCCAATTTTGAAATATTCTTTATTTTACCAAAACAAAAGTTATCAATATTTCTTTTTAGACGTGGCGTATTATACGCTTCATATATCATCAGGGCATAACATACATCACGAACCACAAGATCATAATCATTAACTAAATAATTATATTTAAATTTATATCTAGCATAGTTTTCAATCAAATATTCTCTATTATTTAAAAGGTTATTTTTGACCTTTTTTTGTTTATTATTCAAAAATTCTTTAGCCATATTATATAAATAGAATAAAACTAAAAGCCAAATTATAGTTTTCATTGTTTCTAAGTCTGGTAACAAAGTAGTAACTTTACTTAAAAACATTCCTTCTAATATTATGCTACTAATTAAAATTATAGTATATTTTTCCAAAAAATAATTGATATTAAAAGACATTCTATCATCAGAAAAAGAATAACTATAAAGAAGCTCAATCAACATCGTAAAAACTACTATTAAAAATATATAATTGTAGGAAGTACCAACCGCATCTAAATATCCTGCACAAATAATTAAATATACTAAGTAAAATAAGATATCATTGCCTATTTTTCGACACCTTTTATTAAAAAAAGTATTAACAAAAAACAAAATGCAAGCAAAAACAAAGTAATATAATAAGCTAACTAACATAAAAATCACCTGGCTATTTATTATACGGGATTTTCAATAAATTGCAAGGTTTTAAAAGGTAATTAAAAAACTCTTAAATATCAAGAGCTTATTTAATCACTTTATGAGTTCGAATACCAACATAATTTGGTAGTTCTTTAACATCTTTAAATACCGATGCAGATACTTTTTTATCCATTGAACTTACAATCCAGCCTTCTAGATAATGTGGGGGAATAATTGTAAGTGGAAACATATGATACTTAATACTATCTAAAATTTTCTTATTAACTAAATCTGGGAAGAATTTTTGCGCATTAATAGCGGCTTCTCGGCCATGAACAAAGCCATGTAACTCCTTTAAGCCTTTATGTTTTTTCATATATCTACTCAAATAACTAGGATCTAAATTATATAATTCTTCACTATATTGCCAAGCTTGAGGATAAAAATCATGTAACAAACCAGCAACTGCGGCCACATAAGTATCTAAATTATAAAACTTAGCTACTAAAAATGATTTAAAAGAAACTTGAATACAATGATCCCAAACTGAAGATTCATGATGCAAAAAAAGCTTACGTCTTTGAAATTCATCATGAAGTAAGATTGGTTCAACAATCTTAAACCATTCATTAAAATAAGTACATTTATTTATTGCTTCTAAATCATTATAAACATCTTTATTATAATAATTCATAATTTAGCCAACTCCTCTATGGCACCTTCTAAAGTGTCAACTGCGATTACCATTATATCATAATTATAAGATTGTGCAACTCTAATGGCTTCTTCATAGTTTGCCCTTGGACATAAGAACACCGAAGCCTTATTTTTCACAGCACCAATTAATTTATATTTAACCCCACCTATTTCACCAACATTACCTTCACTATCAATCGTACCCGTACCAATTATTTTCTTTCCTTTAGTAATATCTTCACTTACTAAGCTATTATAGATACCAAGACTCATCATCAATCCACCAGATGGCCCTGATTCATTATCTTTTACCTTAACATTAACTTCCGGATCAGTTTCTACTTCATTAACATTAGTAAACGCTATTCCGACCAACTTATTACCATTTACTTCTTGGATTTTTGCCGTAGCATTTATTAACTTTTCATCTCTAAGAACCTCTAAGTTAATATAATCACCAACATCTTTTTTACTAACTAATTCTCTTATATTAGCAATATCTACAATATCAATACCATCAACTCTTTTAACTTCATCAAAAACTTCTAAAGTTGTATCTTGATTATCTAGATAAGTAATAATATGTTTAGTATTCAAAATATTATAACTCTTATTAGCTAATTTAAAGGCTGCTATTTTAGCATTACTAACAGCTTCTTCCATACTAATTCTTTCTCTTTTTTCCGCTATTTTCATAGTTTCATTATCATAAGTTATATCATTCTTGCTAACTAAATCCCAATTTTTATTTAAATAACTCAAACCTACAAAAAATAAATTTCCCTTTATCATTGAAACATAAGCCATACCCAAGCTGCCAACCGCATTATTACCATTAGTTACTTCAATTCTATCACTTAAATCAATATATCCTCCAGGAGTATAAACAACATAAGATGTATCATAGCAAAATAAAAAAGCTACTCCTATTAAAGCAAGAAATAATCGCCAATTTTCCGTAATTGTTTTCTTTACATTCGAATATATTTTATTAGTCAAATGAATCACCTTAATTAATTATACCAAAAAAGGATAAAGATATGAAACGAAATTTATTTATAATAAGCCTGTCACTACTATTTATTTACTTAATATTTACAAATACCAATCTAGTTAGTTCTTCTATCTTAACTAGTTGTAATCTTTTTCTAACTAAAGTCTTTATTTCTCTATTTCCCATGTATATCTTAAGTAAAATATTAATTAATTATAATCTTCCATACTACTTAACTAAATTATTTAAGAATTCATATATATATATTTTATTAATTAGTATTTTAAGTGGAACTCCTAACAATGCCGTAATTATAAAAGATTTACTAGATAAAAAACAAATAACCATTAAGGATGCTAATAAGTATATTATGTGCAATTTTTTTATCAATCCGTTATTTTTAATAACAATGTTACAAACAATCATCCCAATAAAACAAGCTTTAATTTTAATACTAATTTCCTATTCCACCAACATTATTATTTATTTAATTCAAAAACCAACACATCATACAAATTTAGAAAAGGCTAAGGAAATTCCTTTTAATGAACTTCTGATTAAAGAAACTAACAATGCCACTAATATTTTTCTTTGTATTCTAGAAATGATCATCATTTTCAATTTAATAAGTATCTATATTCCCAAAGCACTAAGTCCTTTTATTGGTATCTTAGAGGTAACAAATGGCTTAAATTACCTAGCAAAAACGCCTTATCCCCTTTATATCACTTCTATTTTAATTCTTATTTATCTAAATTTTGGTGGTTTATCTATCTATATGCAAGTAAAAAGTATTTTAAATAAAACAAATATCAGTGATACCAACTATTTATATGGTCGTTTCTATGCTGTAATAATTAGTATTATTTTATATTTGTTTATAACTATCTTCATTTAATTAAATAAAATGTAACCGTAATAACTAGCTAAAAGACTATGCTACGTATAAAAATATGACAAATATCATATTCAGAAAATAACCATTCAATCTATTTATTTTCAGAACTAACAATTTTAATCTTATAATTAACTATAATATCACTAACCTTACTCAACTTTGCCAAGAAAAGTTTCAATTCATAAGTATTCATACTATTAGAATCTATCTCTTCTTCAAGAATAGTATAACAACCATTTTCGTAAACATAATCATTAAGGTTCTTAATATTATTATTACTTATATTCAATCTTAAATCTTTACTTTTTTTACCACACACAAGCATCTTATACTTAGAATACTCACCATTATTAGTAACATTAACTATATTTCCCCGCATTGTTAACGATTCATAATCGCTCATTTTATTTAAAGATTTTTTAATATTTGGTTGTAGATCAATAATTAGATTATTTGCTGTATAAACAGTATTAACATTATTTCTAAAAAAGTAAGTACTAATTTTTATAGCCATAATAACAATTATCAAAACCACAATTAAAGCCTTTAATATTTCCTTTATTATATAGCTATTTAAGATTTCTTTATATTTCATTTCGACCTCTTTATTCTTTTTAATAACCCTATTATATTTCTTATTTTACATTATACCATCATAAAAAAGGGTATTAAACCCCTAATTATTTATAATAATACCAACGACATAGTCTTTATAGGCTTCCGTTATCTTGATATTATAAAATTTATTATGTTCTAGCTTTTCTTTTACAATTACTTTTAAATATGTAGATGTATGCCCACTAGACTCATTATCATTAACTTCTTCAATCAAAGTTTTAAATATTTTACCAATCTGGTGCTTATTATAATTAAATTCTAATTCATCAGATAATTCAATCAACTTTTTAGCGCGTTCTTTTCTAATATTCATTGGCACTTGGTTTTTCATTTTGGCCGCCGCAGTACCGGTTCTTTCAGAATATGGGAAAGTATGTACTTTACTAAAACCTATTTCTCGCACAAAATTTAAGCATTCTTCAAAATCTTCTTCGGTCTCATTAGGAAAACCAGTTATAACATCGGTAGTTATATTAATATCCGGTATACATTCGCGGATTTTTTTGATCTTATCAAGAAACTCTTTTTTATTATATTTACGATTCATTAACTTTAATATTTTATCTGAACCAGATTGTAAAGGTATATGCATATGATGACAAACCTTAGGATTACTTTTTAACATTTCCATAAATTTATCATCAAGTTCAGTTACTTCGATGCTAGAAATTCTAATGTTTTGCAATTTTTCAATCTTAGACATAGCATTTATTAAATCAGTCAAATCATGATCTGTTCCACACCCATAAGAGCCAGTATGAATTCCGGTTAAAACAATTTCTTGATGACCGTTTTGAGCTAAATGCTCTGCTTCAAAAATAGCCGTTTGAAAATCTTTGCTACGAATATTGCCACGCATAAAAGGAATTATACAATAAGAGCAAAAATTATTACAACCATCTTGAATTTTAATAAAGCCTCTAGTATGCGAATTGAACTTATCAACTTCCATATCTTCAAAATCTAAATCTCTAGTCCCAGCAAAATAAGTATATGGCGTTTTATCAATCAAATAATTATTAATAAGTTCTACTATTTTTGACTTTCCACTATTCCCTATTAAAATATCTATTCCTAAATCCTGTAATTCTATTTGATGATTTTCGGCGGAACATCCACATACGACTAATACGGCTTCTTGATTTTCTCTCTTCATATGACGAATTATTTTTCGTGACTTACTATCAGCCATGTTTGTTACTGAACAAGTATTAATAATAACAATATCACTAGTTTTATCTTCTTCTTGTAGGCTAAACCCAGCTTTAATCAATTTTTCTTGCATTACTTCTGATTCATAAGCATTAACTTTACACCCTAAAGTTATTATTTTAAAAGTCATATTACAACACTCCAAACTATGGGTATTATAGCAAACCATACTTAAATAGTAAACAAAAAAACGTCATGTATACCTACATCACATCTTTAATAAAATCTTTAAAATTACTTACGAGTTTTAGCATAGCTTGGAACTAGTCTTAAAGTTTTAACTTTTTTATCACTGCAATCAAGAGTTGGTAATGGCTGACTGCCTTTAGAAGCCTCGACGCAAGACTTTAAATAAGCAGCATATCTTTTTAGATCAGATAATTCGGCATTGCTAGTTAATTCACATAAGCTTGTTGCTTGAATTTTATTTTTTCATCAACAATCTCAATACCAGGATGTCCCAATTCTTTATTAGTATCCATTATATCACTAATAACATCAACTTTTTGATTTTCATATTTAGAACGCCACTTCTCTTGAGTTCTCTTAGCTCTTAACTCATCATAACGGTAAGCCATGGCAGTACAAAAAACTAAGCCGGCACCAGCAAAATAAATAGCAAATCCCAAAAAAGGCATTCCCATCGTGGCATATAAACCACCAGTTAAAGCTAACATAGAGCCATAAGCAAAGCTCAACGGAGCACAACCTTTAATTTTTCTTTTATACTTCACAACCCCTTCAACTTTTAAAGATGGATCAAAGAACTTATTTTTATTCACTTTAGCTAACTTTTTAGCACGTTTTGACTTTGGCGTCAAAGCAAGACTAACGTTATTAAAAAAGCTATCTGCTTTTACTCCAATTCTTCTAATTCTTTTTACCCACCTAATTTTTCATAAAGTTTAATTTCTAATTCTTCTCTTCTTTTCATAATGTCTATTCACTCGTAGTTACGTAGTATATCACTTTTGATTAGTTTGGTCAACGTTTCTTTTCGAATAAATACAACCACAAAAGTTTTGACGGTATAAGTTATACTCTTTAGAAAGCTCAATACTTCTTTTATAACCATTCTCTTTTTTAAAATCACTACATAAATAAGGAATGTCAATTCTTTTACTAATAGCATACCCAATATTATTAATAACTTGACTATCCTTTAAGGGACTTAACGTTAAAGTAGTAGCAAAATAATCATATCCTAACTCTTTAGCTTTTCTAGCTGTATATTCCATTCGTAAATTATAACATTTTAAGCAACGTTTTCCTCTTTCCGGTTCATTTTCCAAGCCAACGGCTATTTTTTGAAAAGCTTCATTATCATAATCACAATCAATAATGTCTAATTTATGAACATTAGGATATCTATCTATAAATTTAATTTCTTCTTCTTTTCTTTTTAAATATTCTTCATATGGTTCAATATTAGGATTATAATAAACAATAGTAATATCAAAAAAAGGAGTTAATCGTTCAATACAAGCTGAACTACAAGGAGCACAACAAGAATGTAATAGTAATTTTTTTACCTTCCCATCAAAAGAGGTAATTATCTCTCGCATTTGTTTATTATAATTAATTTTGTTATTCACCTGAACCACTACTACTTTCATTTTCTTGGAAAACTACATTAGAAGTTCCTGAGTCAAAATTATAAGTTCCTGTAACAACGTGGCCAAATGAATCATAAGTTTTACTTACTACTTCTAAGTAATCATTAAATTTATCTATATTAATTGTATTAATGACCGCTATATTACCATCATTCATATAAAATGTAAATCGTTTATCATCAATTACTTTGCCACTAGTACTTATAGTTGGTGAATACTCAATTTCACTTATCATTTGTCTAATATTATCATCTATTTTATTTAAAGCTTTAACTAAATTAAGACTGGCATCATTACTTAGTATAGTCCTAATAGTTGGCATTGAAGTAACCTTTAAATCTATATCCTTATAAGTATTATTTTTACTAGTTAAAATTTCTTCATTAGAAATTATATATGCTAAAGGATTTTCTTCATCTACTACTATTTTTAAAGTGCCGTTAGGATATTTAACAATTTTATTAACTTCGATTAAAGGTATTTCATTTAATTCTTGTTGCAAAGTTTTAGAATTAATGTCTCTAAAAAGGGGATAATCTTTTAAATTGCCTTTTCTAATAATAGTTGCATCACTTACATAATTATTACCTATAATAATAACATTTTTAACCCGAATATTTAAGATTACCATAATACCCGCAGCTATTAACCCAATTATAAATAAAAAACCCAAAAAGCGTTTTTTATTTAAATGCCTCTTATTTTTTTTATTTACTTTTTGTTTCATAAACTACTCCCAATTAACTATTTCTTGTTCTAAAATTAAATCAATATCATATTTATCTTTAATAGTTTTTTTTAAGTAATTTATAATAGTTATAATATCTTTAGCAGTTGCGCCACCTGTATTTACAATAAAATTAGCGTGTTTATTAGATACTTCTGCCCCACCAATTTTATAGCCTTTTAAGTTACAGTCTTCAATAAGCTTACCGGCATAAATATCAACGGCTGGATTTCTAAAAACTGAACCAGCAGAAGGATAAGTCAGGGGTTGACTAGCCATTCTTCTTTTTAGGCGATCAGCAATAATTTCTTGACCAGCCTCTTTATTACCAGGTTTTAATTTAAGACGTGCGGCCACAATTACATATTGCTTTTTATTTTTAAAAAACGAGGTACGGTAATCATAAGCAACTTTTTCTTTTTTCATATGCTCAATTTTACCATTATGAAGAACAATAATTTCCTCTAAATAATCAAAAATACACTCTTTATAAGCCCCACAATTGCCATAAATGCCACCACCTAGAGTTCCAGGAATTCCACTTGCCCATTCTAATCCTTGTAAATTATTATCAAGAGCAAAACGTACTAATTTTGGCATCATCGTTCCACTATAAGCAATTATTTCATCTGCACCTACCTTTTCAGCACCCGTTAAAGACAACATATTTATAACGACGCCATCAAAATACTCGCCATTTAAAATAACATTTGAGCCATTTCCTAAAACAAAAAACTTTATTCCTAAATGTAAGCAATTACTAATAACATCTTGTAACTCAGCTACATTTTTTGGGAAAAACATCGTTTTACACATGGCACTTACACGGTAAGTATTATAATTTTTTAAATTAACATTTTCTTTCGTTTGACAATTAAAATTCATTTCTTAATCAAATCCCTCACAGCTTTATAAATCACTTGAACACTATCAATAGTTTCAACTTGACTTAAATTTTTCTTTAATTTTTCTTGTATTTTTTTATCATTTAAAATGCTTTCAACACTTTGACTTATAGTATCTTTAGTTAAATCTTTTTCTTCAATCATTAAGGCTAAATTAGCTTCCTTAAGAGCCAAAGCATTATAATATTGATGATTATTAGCAACGTAAGGACTAGGTATAAATATGCTAGGTACCCTAAGAGCTAAAATTTCGGCAATTGTTGATGCGCCAGCTCTTGTTACTAAACAGTCCGCTGATTTTAATAACCCCGTCAAATTATCAAAATATGGATAAACTTTGATATTACTTGGTAATTTTTCTTTAACAAAATCATCATAATAATCTTTACCCGTTATATAAACAACTTGATAGTTTTTATTAATGGTATGCAAATATTCTTGCATTTTGGCGTTCACACTACTAGAACCTAAAGATCCAGATACCACTACAATTAACGGTTTAGCATCATCAAAACCAAGTTCACTTTTTGTTATTCTTGGAGCACTAAGTGCCATAATTCCTGTTGGATTACCGGTATATATTACTTTCTCTTTGGGAAAATATTTAGCTGATTCCTTAAAAGAGACACCAATTTTATTGGCATAACGACTAATCAATTTATTAGTTTTACCCGGAATAGCATTTTGTTCATGAATAAAAGTTGGTATTCCCAGTTTTTTAGCCACACTTAAAACAGGATAAGTGACATAGCCGCCAATTCCTAACACAATATCTGGCTTAAATTCCTGCATCTTTTTATATAAATTTCGTTTAGCTTTACGAATTAAGAACAAATTTTTGACATCTTTAACTATATTTTTAGATAACCCATAAATCTCTATTCCATAATACGCTATTTTTCGTTTGGGTACGATGGTTCTCTCCATTCTATTAGTAGTACCTACATATAAAACTTCTAAATTCTTATCATATTTTTTAAAGCCATCAATTATGGCTAGGGCCGGATAAATGTGTCCTCCGGTACCACCAGCACTAACTAATATTTTCAAATATCATCACCTATTTCTTTAATACATTATACTACATTTTCTTATATTTAAGAATTTAAATAATCACAAGCTCTTTATTTCTACATTATTTTGACAAAATAAAGAAAAACTTAAAGTCATAAAACTCTAAGTTCTAATTATTTATTCTGTTAATTCTGGTTCTTCTTCCTCTTCAGTTACATCCAACACTAATCCAGAATAAGTATATTTTTTGACAGCCACATCATTAATATAAAGATTAATGCCATCACTTTCTTCTACAATTCTTAAATCATCTAAAGAACTTATTTGACTAGCCTCACCCATATTACTCCAAGAAAAAATATCATAAACAACCACATTAGTATTATTGACTAAAACCAACAAGTTTTGATAAACATAAACTCTTGAAAAACTGTAAGGAAATAAATAATCAGGGGTGCTATAATCATCAGAATTATATTTATAAACATAATAACTATCATTTTGATAGAAAACGGCTATATAACTATTAAAATCAACAATTGGATAAGAATAAGGCCCAGTAATAACATCACCGGTAATTGTAATAAGTGACCATTCATTATTCTTTTTGGCTATTAAATAGGTAGAATCTAGTAAACCCTCACTATCAATATGATTAGCAAGACCTAGAAAATCATAATCATAATCTAATAATTTTGTCACTGTTGTATCAATTTTAAATAATCCATATTTACCAGCATCATTAATAGTAATATATAAATTACCAGCAATACCCAAGCCATAATTGTTAATGCCAGCAATCTCACCACCATTAATACCAATAACAGAATTATATAAAATGACATTAGGATATTCTAACTTTTGGCTAGTATTAAAAGTATTAAGAGTATCCATGATAAAAGCATAACCACTGGTGGCCGTAGCATAAGGATTAGATCCTTTATAATAATTTATATGATACTCATCATCACGAATATAATTTAAGGCATAATTGCAATAACCACCGGCATTTTCACACATATAGCAGCCACCGCCCGGTAAGTTAACATCACAAGTAGGTTGTAATTCTTCCGGATACAAAATCTTACCATAAGTAGCTAAACCAGCCAAAGGAACAAAGACCAAAGCCAAAATTATTGCTAATACCAAAGTTAATTTATTACTCTTGGGTTTCATTATCACCATCATCCTTTTTGTTTCCTGGCGAAACTGGTATTACCTCAAAAATATCATCTTTAGAAGACTTCATTGCAAAATTATAATTTCCAACTCTTTCTCCAGCTGTATTAAATGTATTTAAAATAATATTGTTATCAACTTTAGAAGCACTAACCATTTTATATAAAGCATAAATATCATCAGTACTATCTAACTTTATTTCCACATTACTAATAATCGTATTATCATATAATAAAACATATACTTTATAATCGTCATCAACAGCAATATAAGCACTTTCTCCCACTAATTTGATTAATTTATAAGACTTAGTATTAACCTTTTTACTACTTCCCGTACCATCATCAGCATAAACATCAAATCCAGACTGACTAGCTACAACAAAATACTTACCACTATAATCATAAATCTTACTATTTAGTTCAATACTTGAAGATTCTCTACTATAAAGAATCTGATACTTATTATTACGTGCTACTTCTATATAATTACCAATTCTCTCCATACTATCATAAATAAAATCATAAGTTTTAGAAATACCACTACTAGTAATATTAATCATGCCAAATTTATCACTCTTATTTTTAACAATAACATTTTCTAATTTATCTACAAATTCTAACTGGTTACTAGTAACATTCGCACTAACATCTTTATAGGTTGCCACTACCTCTTTTTTACTCAAATCATATAATTTAGTTTCACTATTAACACCATCCATATTATCAACAAGGAAAACATAGCGGTTATTTACTATTGGTAAAACATTATTAGATAGACCAGCTCCATTATTCTTAAAATTGTTATCAAAATTATAGTTAAGGGCAATACGACAAGTCTTAAATTCATCACTACTACTAAAATCATTTTTATTAGTACAGTTATAACTTCCTAACACATTTTCTTTAGCTTCATCACTATAAAAATAAAGAATCCCATTAAAACTACTATAATATTTTTGTTCTTTAGAGGCACGACCATCTCGTAAATCCAATGCTTCTTCACTAACAGAATCATTATTTTTTAAGAACACTGTTAAAGTATCATTATTAACATTTATTTTATAAGAATAACTATTTGCTTTTAAAACGCCATCAGTATTATATGTATTCAAACCACTATAATTTAGATTAGATAAGCCAAAACCAACTTCATTATATTTATTATTATCATAATCTCTTACATAAACATAATCATCACTAACTAAAGCAGCATAATTATCATTTATAATACTAATATAATTATAATCTTTAAATATTTCTTTATTATTATAATCTACTAAACTATAAGTATTACCACTTTTTAAAACTAAATGACTACTATCATAATCATAAATAGAGCTGTTTACAGTTTTGGTTAATACTTTCTCATTTAAATCAATTAAATAATATTTATTATTTTTCTTAGCTATTAAAATATTATCTTTCTTTTCTAAGCTTATTAAATTGTCATAGTTAAAAGGTATTACTGTTGCTACATCATTACTAGTTATTTTAACAAGTCCATATTTATTATCTTTATTCTTTAAAATAGCATAATCAGTTCCTAAAGCTTCATAATATTTTATACCACTATAAGTTCCAACTTCTTTATTTTCTAAAATATCATATAAAATAATTGTATTTTTATCACCATCATTTAAGAAAACATAACGATTGTGGAATATTTCACTTCTAAATTTAACTGTTGTATTATCTTCATAAACATTTTTTATGTGATTAACATCATCAGTATCATTGTCTAAATAAGCTATATAACACTCATTTTCATCTTTATTAGTACATTCATAAGTTCCAATTTGAGTATCTTGATTATTTAAGAACAACAAAGTACCATCTTGATATTTATAGTTACCTTTATCAATAGTAATTTTAATTTCTGGTTCTTGAGGTTTGTCTTCTTCTTTATCTTTTGGTAATAACAAATAGATAGCCACAATCAAAATAATTAGTAAAATACCACCAACTATACAAGCTATTATAATTTTAGTTTTTTTACTTAGTTTAGATTTTGATGATCCCACTTTATCTTCTTCTTTAGGAATGCTAGTAAGTTCATTATCACTTAATTCTAAAGAATTAATATCTTCTATATCTGAAGTTTCTGTATCATTTTTATGTAGGTACGCACTGATACTTTCAAAATCTTCATCTGTCGGAATTGAATCACTATTATCATCAAAAATACTTTTATCATCAGCTGGAATAGCATTTTCTCTTGTTGTATCAATATCTATATCTTCTTTAGAATTATTATTGTTTAAAGAACTCAAATCATCCAAGCTTCGCGTATTTTCTAAATCCTTTTTATCCATAAATATACACCTCTTATTTTATAATCTAATTTTAGCATTTTTAAATTAGCTTAGCAACTTATATTTAAAAACTTTAAATATCCTCAAGATCAACTATATAATAAACATCGTCAAAATAATTATTGACCGGTCCAATAAGACCATAAGAAAACAATTCTATTTTTTTTCTTTTAAAATACTCTACTAGATCAGAAGTTAAAGTTGAATTCATAAGACCAACAAAATCATATTCATTATAAGAATATTCACTGTTAAAAACATAATTTAAAATTCCACATTTAAAAGACGGTTTTAAAGTGGCAATTTCTTTAATCACCTTATTATGAAAACTCATCACGTAAATATTTCTATCCGAATATTTTTCTAAGATTGACAATAAATTATTAATATCTATATCTTCTTCTTTGATTTCAATTAAAAACATTTTGTCAGTATCTAGTTTTAATACTTCTTCCAAACAAGGTATTCCAAGACTGTGTAGTTCTTCGCTAGAAGTCTTTTTAATAAAATGACCATGTATAAAAAAATCGTGGACAACCACTAATTTTTTATCTAAAGAAGTTCTAATATCTAGTTCTATACCAGCATATCTAGTATCTCTAAACGCATTTTTAAAAGCTTCCAAACTATTTTCTTTATCATAATTATTAACTAATCCCCGATGGGCAATTAACATAATATCACCTAAAGCATCTTATGTTCTTAAATGATTTTTATGATTATACTATTCATTGTATAAATGTAATCTTCTGGAATGCTTAAATAATTATTAGTTCTTATTAAAAGGCCAGATTTTATTAAAGCTTCAACATTAGGATATGCCTCTTCGACCGTAAGACCATACTTCTTTTGGAAAGCAATTTCATCAATTCCTTTTAGTAAACGTAAACCAAGCATTATTTCATTATCCATTTCATCTTGCTTACTTAGTAAATTTTTTTCTAAAGTAAAATCACCACTCAAATACTTAGTTAAACTCATCGTATTAGCATACCTTATATTTCCAACATAACCATGGGCACCACAGCCAAAACCATAATACTCTTGATTTAACCAATAGGTTTTATTATGCTTAGACTCATAGTTTTCCCTAGCAAAATTAGAAACTTCATAATGATTATAGCCATGTTTTTTTAATACTTTTCTTATATAATCATACATTTTAGCATCTGTTTTTTCTGGTATATTCTTTATTCCCTTATTATATAAAATCGTATGCTTTTCTAATATCAAAGAATAGGTACTAATATGTTCAACATTAAGTTTTAAAATTTTTTTGATATCTCTTTTTAAAGTAAGCATAGCCTCACCCGGCAAAGCATAAATCAAATCAATATTAATATTAGTAAAACCAAAAGCACGACATAATTTTATTTTACTAACAGTATCTTTAAAGTTAGCATTTCTTCCCATTATTCGCAAATTTTTTTTATTAAATGATTGAATCCCAATGCTTAACCGATTAACACCATTTTTCTTTAAAATATCTAATAAGTTTTCACTAATATCTTCAATATTACATTCAAAAGTAAATTCATAACTGCGATTTCGGCGAAATTTAGTACATATCAAGAAGAGATACTCTAAATTAGTAAGTGATAAAGCCGAAGGCGTACCTCCACCTATATAAATAGTATTTAAAATTTCATTATTATACTGTTCATTAATTTCCTCTTCTAAACGAACTAAATATTTATGAGCTAAAGTATCATCATAAAATACTTTACAAAAATCACAATAAGTACATATTTTCCTACAAAAAGGAATATGAATATAAGCAGCTTGCACTAAATCACCTATTTTCTAATTATTAACGTGTTGATGTATTTGCGGAGTATTATCATCAATTGGTTTAAAAATATAACCTTGACTTTTAGCATATACTATCATATTTTCCAAACTATTGGCAGTATAAGATTTAATATCATGTAACAAGACGACATTAATTTTATTATAAGAAATTGTATTTTTAAAATATTTAAATACACAAGCTTCTCTTTCACTAGCCTTTTTATAAGCACAAGTACCAGCATCTTCTACTAAACTATTCCAGTCAAAATAGCGGTAACCATCTTCTTCAACTTTTTTAGTTAAAATACTCATAATCCCTTTGGAATGAGACCTGCTAACTGTATTAGAACTTCCTCCTGGAAACCTTATGTACTTAGACCTATTACCGGTAATCCTAGTAACTCGTTCTTGAACTTTATTTAAATCAGCAAAATAAGCTTCGACCGAATTATAAATATTATAATTATGAGTAGCTGAATGGAGACCAACTGTATGGCCTTCTTCGTATTCTCTTAAAATGACATCATCACTACCATTATTGGTAACAAAGAAAGTCGCTTTAATTCCATACTTTGCTAAAATATCTAGAATTTGATTAGTATATGCTCCCGGCCCATCATCAAAAGTTAAATAAATTACGCCCTTAATATCTGTATCTTCAGTCACATAAACCGTTCTAGTAACAACCGTTTCATTTTTATTATCACTTACTTTATAAGTAATATTATATGTACCCGTTTTAGTTGTATCAACATCCCCATTAACAACAACTTTATCTGTTATATCTCCTAAACAGTTATCATATGCACTATAACCAGCTTCTTCATATACAGAATTCAAAGTTAAATATAATGTACTTTGACCATTCAATGTTATTTTTGGAGCCTCATCATCAATTATATTTACTTTTCTGCCAATACTTGTTTCATTACCAAACGAATCTTTGACATTATAATAAACATAATCATTAGTTTTAGTAATCGTTACTTTATCTGTTATATCACCATCAATATTATCAACTGCACTATAACCGTCTTCTTGATAATCTTCTATTTTACAAACATTAACTTCAGATGCTCCTTTTAGAGTAAGAACAGGTTTTTCTTTATCTATTACCTTAACCTTTTGCACTTTTACACTTTTAAATATAAAATTATAGGCTGTATAAGTAACATCATAAATTCCATATTCATTTTTAATTTTACTAGTATCAATATCTAGTTTATTAGAAATATCCTTATTCCAAACTTTAGCATGATATCCTTTATAACCAAAAGTTTCATTAAGCCCCATAACAATTTCCTCATTATCTAAATCTATTTTAGGATAACTAAACAAACATATTATTATCAGACCAAATGTTAAAATACTAAAGGCTAGAAAAACTTTGGTTGTCATTGAAAATTTACTACTTTTTTTTATCTTTCTCATACATAACCTCTTTAACAAGATAATCATATCACGAAACATAGGGCTTTTAAACTAGATAAACTCATCTTTACTGAATATTGTCATTTTTTATAGTATGTCTTAATAATTTCATTGAAATCTTTATTTTTGACAAGCTCCTATTAATTATTGATTGATATTTCATAAACCATTTTAGGTACAAAGCAAATTCATGCCACTGCCGATTTAAATTCAAGATAATATAGATTTTTAAGTATTTTAAAATATCACCAAGTTGAAAAGAAACTTATATTGACAATTAGCTATTTTCATATTATATTAACCACGTCTAAAAAACAAGAAAGGTGCCAAAATGAGTGATAAAGAAATCGAATTACTAAAAAGATATGTCAGTGGCTTAAATCGTAATAACTTATCACTAGAAGATAAAAGATATTATTTGAATTTACTAAAAGAAAATAAAGCCTATGTTAAAAAGGAATGTTTTTTCTACATTTATGCTAATATGTTAAATCAAATTACTCTTGGAGGCATCTTGGCTACTATAATCAGTTTAATATATTTAAAAAACATTATGGCCTTTAACTCTCTTATATTTTTTTCTTTCGTTATTCCCATCCAAACAATCTTTGCTATGATATTCAAGAAAATTGAAGAACAAATAAGAAAAGAAATTGCCTGGAGTAAATTAATAACTAAACTGCAAAGAGAAATTACTAATGAAACTAAAAAAAGGCCTCGTTATTTTATTGGTCTAAATTCATCTTATGGCCATTTAATTGGAGAATATAAAAAAGCGAATCACCAAGAACAAGAAGAAAACAATCTGAAAAGCACTTTTATCATAGAAAAAGAAACAGTTACCTCTGAAAAACCTTTAATAAGAAAACGAAACCTAACAAAAAAATCAGGAAAGAATTAATATAATCTACAAATCAATAATATCATAGATTATCTTAAAACAGCGCCTGATTTTTTATTTATTTTCTGATTCTAAAATACTTAAGAAGGCCTCTTGCGGAATCTCAACTGAACCAACCATTTTCATACGTTTCTTACCTTCTTTTTGTTTTTCTAAAAGTTTACGTTTACGAGAAATGTCGCCACCATAACACTTTGCCAAAACATTTTTACGCATCGCACTTATATTTTCTCTAGCTATTACTTTTGAACCAATACTAGCTTGAATTGGTACTTGGAATAACTGGCGAGGAATAACTTCTTTTAATTTGCCAACAATTTGCTTACCACGATTATATGCGAAATCCTTGTGAACAATAATTGATAAAGCATCGACTATCTCCCCATTAAGCATAATATCCATTCTAACTAAATCACTTACTTTATAACCAACTAGTTCATAGTCAAAAGAAGCATAGCCACTAGTAGCACTTTTTAATTTATCAAAAAAATCATAAACTATTTCTGCTAAAGGTATTTCATAGTGAATATTAACTCTAGTAGCATCTATATAATCCATACTAATATAATTACCACGTTTATCTTGACATAACTCCATAATCGCCCCCACATATTCACTAGGTACAAAAATATTAGTCTTAATATATGGTTCCTTTATCTCCTTAATAACTTGACGTTCTGGCATTTTTGTAGGACTATCAACCATACAAACAGAATTATCTGTTAAAGTTACTTCGTATACAACCGAAGGTGAAGTAGCAATACAATCGATATTAAATTCTCTCGTAATTCTTTATATTATAATATCCATATGTAAAAGACCCAAAAAACCACAACGAAAACCAAACCCTAAAGCCGCTGAAGTTTCTGGT
>CAKOKU010000002.1 GCA_934095865.1 uncultured Bacilli bacterium | reverse complement strand
ATTCTATAAACAATTAATATATGTTTCACGTGAAACATATAAAAATGCATTATTATTTTAATATAAAAATAAGATTTATAAATTTATTGGCAAATAAATTATAAAAAATGTGCAATTAAATTGCAAGTAGAATAATAATTATTAAAATTTAAAATAATTTCTATCTGTTAACATAATATAAGTGACTCGTATTAGAAATAAAAATAACGTAGTATTAATTGTATAATAATCATCATAAACAATGTTTCACGTGAAACATCATAATTTTAAATAAAAATATAAACAAAAAAAGCAATGTTTCACGTGAAACATTGCAATTTTCTATTATTCGCTATCAGAAGCTACTTCTTCTTTATCAGATTTAATCATAGCAATTGTTGATACTTTTTGATTATCTTTTAAATTGATTAATTTAACGCCTTGTGTAACTCTGCCAAGAACACTTATTTGTGTTATAGGCATACGCATTATCATTCCCGAATCAGTTACAATTATTACATCATCGGCTTCACCTATTAGCTTAAAGTCAGATATATTACCATTTTTCTCTGTAATATTTAACGCTTTTACGCCTTTGGAACCACGTCTAGTTTGTCTGAACTCTGATACCTCAGTTTGTTTACCGTAACCATTTTCTGTTACAAGCAATATATTATCATCATCATTTACAACATCAGCACCAACAACGCAAGCGTCAGGATTTAAATCAATTCCTCTTACACCACTAGCAGTACGTCCCATATCTCTTATCTCAGATTCAGAAAATTTAACCATACGGCCATCGCTTGAACCAATCAAAACCATATTAGATCCAGATGTTTTCTTTACAGCCATTAATTCGTCATTTTCTTTTAAATTTATTGCTATTTTACCATTTTGGCGAATATTTTCAAATTCAGACAAAATTGTCTTTTTAATTATACCATATTTTGTTACAAATAGCAAGTATTTTTTATCATCGCTTTGAGAAATCTTAACAACGCTATTAATTTTTTCATCTTTATCTATTTGTAATAAGTTAACAATAGGTAAACCTTTAGATTGTCGTCCAAATTGTGGAACTTCATAACCTTTTAATCTATAAACCTTACCTTTATTAGTAAAGAAAAGTAAATAATCATGTGTTGATAAATCTACTAAATGTTCTACAAAATCTTCTTCATTTGTAGTCATTCCCTTAACACCAACACCACCACGATTTTGAGATTTAAAAGTATCACTAGTTGTTCTCTTAATATAACCTTTATTTGTTAAAGCTATAACAATATTTTCTTCTGGAATTAATGATTCATCATCAATATAATCAATAGCTGTCATATCAATATCAGTTCTACGTTCTTCGGCATATCTTGCTTTTACTTCAAGCAATTCTTGTTTAATTATATCATAGATCTTAGCATCGCTGGCTAAAATGCCTTTTAACTCATCAATTAATTTTAATAACTCATTTAACTCTTCTTCAATTTTACTACGTTCTAAACCAGTTAATCTTCTTAATTTTAACTCTAAAATCGATTCAGCTTGAATATCATCTAAATTAAATTTAGTCATTAATTGTTCTTTAGCTGTATCATCATCTTTTGCATTTCTAATTATATTAATTACTTCATCTAAATTATCTAAAGCTATTTTATAACCTTCTAAAATATGTACTCGCTTTTCTGCTTTTTCTAAATCATACTGAGTACGTCTATAAATAACTTCTCTTTGATAGTCAATATATTTACTAATTATATCTTTCAAATTTAAAGTCTTTGGCAACCCTTGATCTAACATTAAGAAAATAATACCATATGTTGTTTGTAAAGATGTGTGTTTATATAAGTTATTTAAAACTACATTAGCATTAGCTTCTTTCTTTAAATGTACAACTAATTTTATTTCATTCAAAGTTGATTCATCATGCAAATCACTTATACCTTCAAGAACTTTATCTCTTACCAATTCAGCAATTCTTTTTTGCAATTCCATTTTAGTAACTTGATATGGAATATCAGTAAAGACAATTTGTTGCTTACCATTATTTTCAATAATCTCAGCATGAGCTCTAATAGTTATTGTTCCTTTACCAGTTTCATAAGCTTTTCTAATACCACTATTTCCTAAAATTGAAGCGCCGGTTGGAAAATCTGGACCTTTAATATATTGCATCAATCCTTCAACAGTAATATCATGATTATCAATATAAGCAACGCAGCCATCTATTACTTCACCTAAATTATGTGGTGGGATATTAGTGGCCATACCAACAGCAATACCCATTGTACCATTTACTAAAATATTAGGAAATCTACTAGGTAATACGACTGGTTCTCTTCTTGTTTGATCAAAGTTTAAATTAAAATCAACCGTATTTTTATTAATATCTCTTAATAATTCCAAAGATATCTTTGATAGTCTTGCTTCTGTATAACGGTAAGCAGCAGCACCATAGCCATCAACGGAACCAAAGTTACCGTGGCCATCAACTAACGGATGACGGTAACTAAAATCTTGTGCCATTCTTACCATGGCATCATAAACTGATGTATCTCCATGTGGATGATATTTACCTAAAACATCACCAACTGTCGTTGCACTTTTACGGTACGCTTTATCAGGAGTCAAGCCATCTTCATACATTGTGTATAATATACGACGATGAACAGGTTTTAAACCATCTCGTAAATCCGGCAATGCACGAGCAATAATTACATCCATAGCATAGTTAATAAATGAATCTTTCATTACATTAACTACATTTTTAGCTTCTTTATTATCCATGTCTCAAACCTCCTAATAATCTAAATTTGAAGCAAAGTGAGCATTTTCTTCAATAAATTTTCTTCTAGGCTCAACTTCTTCACCCATTAATAAACTAAATATACCATCAGCTTCCATAGCTTCTTCTAAACTTACCTGAATTAATGTTCTATTATTAATATCCATAGTTGTTGAACACAATTCTTCAGCATCCATTTCACCAAGGCCCTTATTTCTTGAAACATCATATTTTACATTAGATGGTAATGTTTTTATAAATTCATCTCTCTCAGTTTCTGATAGAACATAATGGAAATTCTTTCCCCATGATATTTTAAATAATGGAGGTTGTGCTATATAGATATGTCCTGTTTCTAAAAGAGGTTTAAAGAATCTATAAAACAAAGTCAATAAAAGTATTCTAATATGATCACCATCAACATCGGCATCCGTCATAATAATTATCTTATCATATCTTAATTTAGATATATCAAAATCTTCGCCAATTCCGGTACCAAAAGCAGTAATCATACTTCTAATTTCTTCATTAGATAAGGCTCTATCTAAACGAGCTTTTTCTACATTTAAAATTTTTCCTCTAAGTGGTAAGACAGCTTGTGTTTTAGAATTTCTTCCTCCGATTGCTGAACCACCGGCTGAATCTCCTTCGACAATAAAAATCTCACATTCATTAGGATTTTTACTTGTACAATCCGTTAATTTTCCCCATTGATTAGATAAATCTAAACCACCCTTGGTTTGTCTTTGCAATTCACGAGCTTTCTTTGCGGCCATTCTTGCACGAGATGCTGTTAAAGACTTATCAACAATCTTTTTAGCTATTTCTGGGTTTTCCATTAAATATCTTTCAAAACCATTACTAAAAACATCATCGGCTATTTTTCTTACTTCCATATTACCCAATTTTGTTTTAGTTTGGCCTTCAAATTGAGGATCTGGATGTTTACATGAAATTATCATTGTAATACCTTCACGAACATCTTCACCAGTTAAAGGATCTGCTTTTTCACTTATCATTTTATTATTTCTAGCATAGTTATTGATAATGCGAGTTAAAGCTCTTTTTACGCCATCTTCATGCGTTCCACCCTCATGTGTATGAATATTATTTGTATAAGAATATAAAGCTTCGTTATATCCATCGTTATATTGCAATGCAACTTCGATTAAAATATTGTCTTCTCTACCTTCAACATATATAACATCATCATGTAGTGGTGTTTTATTTTTATTAAGCATTTTGACAAATTCAATAATGCCACCTTCATATATGAATTCGTCTTTCTTATTATCTTCTCTATCATCCATTAAAATAATTCTTAATCCTTTATTTAAAAAGGCAATTTCTTGTAATCTCTTAGCTAAAGTTTGATAATTATAAACAGTAGTTTCTTTAAATATTTCTGGATCTGCTTTAAATCTAACCGTCGATCCTGTTCTATTAATATCACAGTCGCCTATTACCTTTAATGGTTCAACAGCATGACCACCATTTTGAAATTTTTGATAATAAACATGGCCATCTCTGTATACTGTTACTTCTAACCACGTTGATAAAGCATTAACTACCGAAGCACCTACGCCATGTAAGCCGCCAGATACTTTATAGCCGCCACCGCCAAACTTGCCACCGGCATGCAATACGGTAAATATTGTTTCAACTGTGGATAAACCAGTCTTTTTATTTATACCAGTAGGAATACCACGACCATCATCACGCACAGTTATTATATTTCCTTTTTCAACAATAACTTCAATATCATCGCAATAACCCGCCAAAGCTTCATCAACAGCATTATCAACAATTTCCCATACTAAATGATGTAACCCAGCTTCACCAGTAGTACCAATATACATACCTGGTCTTTTTCTTACTGCTTCTAATCCTTCTAATACTTGAATATCATTATCATTATAATCTTCATGTCCAACTTCTCTCATATTTCCTCCTCAACACTGCCATTAATACAATTAAATATTTTACTTTCCTTTCTAATATTCATAGGTAATTTATCAATATCCGTTAAAGTAATAAAAACTTGAATATCTTTATCTATTACTTTTAATATATTAGAAACTTTAGTCATATCTAATTCACTAAATAAATCATCCAATATCAAAATTGGCCTTGTGTGTTTCTCTGCTTTAAAGTATTCAATTACTGCCATTTTATAAGAAATGATTGCATTTTTCTGTTGCCCTTGCGATGCAAAATCTTTTAACAAATCATTCCCAAACGAAAAAGAATAATCATCATGATGAACACCAACAGAAGTAATACCAAAAAGCATATCCCTTTCCCTGTTATGTGCATAAATTTTTAATAATTGTTCTTTTGTTTTCCCTTTAAAGTCAGATTGGTACTTTATATTTAGGTTATCTATACCATTTATTTCAAAGTAAATTTTACCAATATAATTATTGATTGCTTCTAAAAATTTCTGACGTAATTCACATATTCGCAGACCATAATCAATCAACTTTTCAGTTAATATATCTAAATAATTCATTGACTTATTAGCATTCGCATACATTACTTTTAAATATGCATTTCTTTGTTTCAAAATCTTATCATAAGAATTTAAGATATTTATATAATTGCCATCAAATTGAGCAATATCAATATTCAAATTATCTCTACGCACACTAGGAGAATCTTTTATCATTCTCAAACTGTCAGGATGAAACAATACCACATTAATATTAGAAATATAATCACTAAGTTTAGTGCTTCTTTTGCCATCTATTTTAGCTACTTTTCCTTGCGAAGATATAGTCACTTGATACTCTTTTTTAATATTATCTAATACTACCCCTGCTACTTTAGCCAAATTCTTATCTTTATTAATCAAAATTTTATCTGTACTACCACGAAACGATTTTGACAATGCCAATACATAAATTGCTTCAATCAAATTTGTTTTACCGCTACCATTTTGACCACATATAATATTCTTATTGGCAGAAAAATTTAACAATAAATGATTATAGTTTCTAAAATTAAGTAATTTTAGACTTACTATTTGCATTCAAAGTGCCTCTTTCTTTCATACTTTAAAATAATAGGCATACTAGTACCCATATACCTACTTAAATTATAACATAAAAAAAAGCCTTTTTCAGCCCTTTTTTCATTATTTTGCTAATTTTCTAACCGTGTTTATCATCTTTAATCTAGTGGCACGCATATATTGATTTTCAAACATTCCATAGGAAATATCAACAGTTATCTTTTTACCATTTCGGAAAATTATATCTGTTCCTGAAGCACTTCTTTTATAATTAATTATATTATTATAACACACCCAACTACATTCTCTTATTTTAGGCGAACAAAGCGGAAAAAATATTAACTCCATACTACTTTCTACTACTATTGGTACCTTATGCTTTATTCCCAATAAATTCATTGATCCTTTTTGACGTCCTTCTAAAGTCGTGCCAAAGAATTCACAACTATATTTTATTACTTCTGTTGGTGATATTTTTAAACCAAATTCCTTATCATTTTCTATTATAAGTGTGCTTACTTCCCCTAAAGCATTAATAACTCCTTTCAAAAATAAAGTATCCATATTAATTTCATAAAATTCCATAAAAATTCCCCCTTGTTTATGAATTTGGCTTAATATAACACAAATATATTGTCGAATTTTGTCGAACTTTGTCGAAAAAAAGAACTTTTAAAAAGAGAACCATTTTTATGATTCCCTTATATCAAAAATTTACTACAAATTAATATGTTTTTATAGGTAATATTAATTGTATTAATGTTTCATCTTCAGTAGATTTAATTACAATAGGCTTAATATCACCATTTAACAATATCATTATCTTTTCATCTTTAAATGTTCTTAAAGCTTCCAACATATATTTTGCACTAAAAGATACAGCTATATCAAATTCACCATTACATTCTACATCAATTGTTTCTTCTACTTTACCAATTTCAGAAGCATAAGAATTTATAACCAACTTATTGTTTTCTAATTTCATTCTTACTATATTTTTATCTTTACTTTGAGTAACTAATGAAGCTCTATCTATTGCATTATAAAAATCATTTAAATTAGTACTCATCATCATTTCAAAATTAGTAGGTATTAAATTATTAGTATTTGGATAATTACCAGCTAAAAGATTACTTTGGAAAACAATATTTTTATATTTAAATAACACTTTATTACTAAATACATGCAACTCCATATCAACATCATCATTTATGATTTTATCTAGCTCTAAAACATTTCTACCAGGTATTACCATATTGACATCATTTTCAGCGCCACTATTTAAAGAAACAGTTTTCTTAGCTAAACGGTATGAATCAGTAGCAATACACTCTAAAATATCACCAGTAATTTTAAAATTTAAACCAGTAAGAAGAGGTCTTAATTCTTGAGTTGAAATAGCAAAAGCTGTTTGACTAATTATTTTCTTAAATAATGAACTATTAATAATGATAGGATTTTTATGTTCATCTAAAGCTATTTGTGGATAATCACTTGAATCTAAACAATTTAGACTACATTCACTATTACCACTTACCAATCTTATTTTTAACCCATCTACTACTTCAAAATCGATGATATCACTAGGCATTTTTCTAATTATATCAACAATGAATTTACTTTGAATAATTATACTGCCTAACGCTTTTACTTCCTTTATATCCTTTTTAGCAATAAAAGATTTTATAGTTAATTCTGCATCACTTGCCGTTAAATATAAACCGTCTTCTAGCATTTCAAACTTTATACCATTTAAAACAGGTATAACATTTTTAGTAGAAATAGCTCTTGCTACATTCATTAAATTTTCTAAAATTATATTTTTTTCAATTGTAAATTTCATAACTTACCTCTTTCTATATATATTAAACCTTTGTTTTTATTTCATTTATTATTTCTTGTAATTTTTTATTATCCTTTAAATCTTCTTCTATTTTATCACAAGCATGGATAACCGTAGAATGGTCTCTACCACCAAATTCCAAACCAATTCGCGGAAATGATTCATTTGTCATTATTCTCGCCATATACATTCCAAGCATCCTTGGATAAGCAATATTCTTTGATTTTTTCTTACCTTTCAAAGCTTCAACAGTTATTCCATAGTAATCAGCAACCGCTTTTTGAACTAACGAAATGTTACTTATAGAGTAAATATTATTATTAACATAATCTCCCAAAGCTTCCATCGCAAAATCCAAAGTGATATTTGCTGGGGCATAAACAGCTGTATAAGCTTGTAATCTATTAATCGCACCTTCGATTTCACGAACATCAGTATCACATGAATTAGCAATATAATTAACAACATCATCATTTAACATTGATGCCAAATTCAAATATCTAACTTTATCTCTAATAATTCGACAACGTAGTTCGTAGTCTGGTGGATAAATATCAACAGGTAATCCCCAAGCAAATCTACTTCTTAAACGTTCTTCTAAAAGTTTTAAATCTTCCGGCGAACGATCAGATGTAATAATTATTTGTTTATTCTTATCATGTAGCTCATTAAAAGTATGAAAGAACCCTTGTTGAGTTTTTTCAGCTCCAACCAAAAACTGAATATCATCAATCAACAAAACATCAACATCACGATACTTATTTTTAAAATATTCAGCTCTTGAAAAAGTACTATCACTACCACCACCAGCAATACTAGTATAATCATCTTTAAAGCTATCACTAGTTGTGTATAAAACCTTCAAATTAGTATGTTCAGTTATATAATTGCCTATTGCATGCATTAAATGAGTCTTACCAACACCACTTTTCCCATACATAAATAATGGATTATAAACTTTACCAGGAGCTTCAGCAACAGCAATCGCTGCTGTCTTAGCAAATTTATTAGTATCTCCTGTTACAAAATTATCAAAAGTAAACTCTTTTTTTAAATTCGTATTAAAAGATTCTTCTTCTTTTTTACCATTTAAAGAGGAAGAATCTTCTTTATTTTGAGTAGTCATACTTTCCAACGTATAAACAATTTCATAAGAATTGCCAGTAGCCTCTAAAAGGGCTTCTTCAATAATCTTATGCCAACTTGTTTCCAACGTTGTTTTATGTACTCCCATAGGCACCTGAATAATAATTTTGTTATCTTTTTTTGATATTTCTTGTAATTTCAACGGTTTAAACCAAGTATTAAAGGATATAGGATTCATTTTTTCTTGTAATATATTCAAAAATTTATCCCATAAATCCTGAGATTGCAAAATTATCACCCCACTTATAACCAATAATCAACACCTATTTTATACCATAAGATTAATTTTTGTAAAGACATTTTTACTTTTTTCTGGATAAAAGTTATCCACAAAATTATCAACAGGTTGCTAACAACTTATCAACAGTTTATCCACAGATTTTTTGGCTGCTTTTAGGGAAATTTTTAAGTTATCCACAGGTTGACTATTTTTTGATACAAAAATTGTGGATAACTATATACATAGTACCTGTTGATAATGTGGATAACCGCTTCAAAGCCTTATATTTACTGCATTTAAAGCTGTTGATAACTACGATTTTTATGTACTTTTTTTATCTCTTCTGTGGATAACTTATAGATTATTCACAAAATCAACAATATTTTTTTAATTTTTTTAACAAAAAAATGACAACTTTTTTACTTTATCCACACCTTTTTTTAGTTATCAACAGTTAAATTGTGGATAATTCATTAGTTATCCACAGCCCATTTTTACTATTTTTCCCCAATAAATTCGGCACTTTTATAAAAGTTATCCACACTATCAACAGTATTATGATGATGATTATATAAATATATAATAATAAGAAACACCAAAAACCACTTTTTAATACACATTCTATCAACAAACAATACATAAAAATACAACATGGCATAATCCTTTCTCTATCAATTACTAAAAATTAACTTTGTCATTATAACCTTGACAATTTTAAGAAGAAAATATTATAATAACTTTACTTATTAGATGTGGAGGTGTGAAAAATGAAGAGAACTTATCAACCAAATAATCGTAAAAAATCTAAAAAACACGGTTTCTTTGCTAGAAAAGAAAGCAATATTCTTAAATCAAGAAGAAAAAAAGGACGTAAAATTTTATGTAAATAAAACCACTAACCAAGTGGTTTTTTCCTAATTAAAGGATGTTTTTATGAAAAAATATGAAATGATAAAACGCAATGAAGACTTTCAAGAAGTATTCAAAGCTAAAAAATTTAAAACCAATAGTTTATTCACAATCTATAAACTTAGTTATTCACAAAGTTATCCACAGTTTGGTATTGCTATTAAAAAAAGTTTTGGATCAGCTGTGGATAGAAATAGAATAAAAAGACAAATAAGAAATATTGTAGATAATAATAAAATGTTATTTCAAAAACAATATAGATATATTATAATGGTAAAGAATGCTTGTAATAATAAAACATTTGAAGAACTAAATAAAAATCTTACAAGCTTAATAAAAGAAATATAAGGAGAATAAATGAATAAAAAAATTAAAACAGCTGTTCTAATGCTAATGCTATTATTAACAGTGGGATGTACAAAATATGTTAAAGATGATAATAAAAGACAAGTTATTAATGAAACGACTGGTCAAACATTAACTGCTAACATTTTGTGTAAACCAACTAGTGATGAATTATACTCAATTTATGAACAAAATAATAATAAGCTTACGACAAAATTAGAAGATTTACCATCTTGTAGCGATTTTAAACCAACTGATATCAAATATGTTAGTTTATGGGAATCAATTTTTGTTAAACCTTTAGCTTGGTTAATCTTGAAATTGGGTGATTTAGTTAAAAATTATGGATTATCTGTAATTATTATAAGTTTATTACTACGTGTTATTTTGATTCCATTAACCAAGAATACTGTAAATCAGTCTGAAAATATGAAAAAAGCTTCGAAAGAATTAAATAAACTAGAAGCTAAATATGCTAATCGTACTGATAATGAAGCCATGATGGCTAAAAGTCAAGAAATGATGTTGATATACCGCAAATATAACATTAATCCAGCCACTAGTTGCTTAAGTTCACTAATTCAGTTACCATTATTATTTGCCTTTTTAGAAGCAATTAATCGTGTTCCTGCTATCTTTGAAGGAACTTTATGGAATATGAATCTAGGAATGACACCAAGTAAGGCTTTATCTCAAGGAAATTATATTTATATAATCTTACTTGTTATTATTGCTTTAAGTACATATTTTTCATTCAAACAAGCAATGGCTAATCAACCAACTGATACCAATAGTGATATGATGCGTCAAACAAAAATGATGACATATATTATGATGTTTATGATATTAATGGCTTCCCTATCTTTACCAACAGCCCTAGCTCTATATTGGATTGTTAGTAACATCTTTGGTTTAGTACAAAATGCTGTTTTAAAGAAAATGAAAGAGGCAAAATAAAATGATAGAAGTTACACCAGATGCTAAGACAACATTAATTCCTGAAAGTGTTGAATTTCTAAAAGAATTATTAACTAATATGGGATTAGAAGTTACAATTGAGCCAAGAATAAAAGAAAACCAAATTATTTTAGATATGGACTCAAATAATAATTCTATTTTAATCGGTCGTGATGGTAGAACCCTAAAAGCTCTTCAAAACATTTTACGAAAATATCTTTATAAAAAAGAAAAAATAAATGTTAATATTATTTTAAATGTTGGTAACTATCAACAACAAAGAGAAGAGAATTTAATTCGCTTAGCTAAAAAATTAGCTAAAGATGTAAAAATAACCAAAAACCCAATTGAATTAGATGCAATGAATTCGTATGAACGCTTAATAATTCATAATGCCCTAAAAGATGACAAAGAACTTATAACGACATCAACAGGTGAAGAACCAAATAGACATGTCGTAATTCAACTTAAAGAAGATTAGTCTTCTTTTTTTCTACCTTAATTTAATCTTTTATTTCTAAATAACAAATGATATAATACCACCGTTAGAAGTAATTTATTACTAATCTTAAAGGAGCGGTTTTTATGGATGATACAATAGTTGCAATATCAACATCACGTGGCATCGGAGCAATATCAATAATTAGATTAAGCGGCAGTAAATCAATTGAAATTGTTAATAAAATTTTTAAAGGAAAAGATTTATCCACAGTAGCTAGTCATACAATCAACCATGGTTATATCATTGATGAAGAAAAACATATTGTTGATGAAGTTTTAGTGTCTATAATGTTAGCGCCAAAAACTTATACAACAGAAGATATAGTTGAAATTAATACCCATGGTGGCATAGCTTCTACTAATAAAGTTTTAGAATTGTGTTTACTAAATGGCGCAAGACTTGCTACTCCAGGCGAGTTTACGAAACGTGCTTTCTTAAATGGTCGCATCGATTTAACTGAAGCCGAAGCAATAGAAGATGTAATAACTTCCACAACTGATAGCGCCTTAAAAATATCTGTTAACCAACTAACTGGTTCTTTAAAAGAATTAATTGTAAAAATTCGTAAAGATATTATGGCCCTAATAGCTAATATTGAGGTAAATATTGATTATCCTGAATATGAAGATGCTGAGGATATAACTATTTCTTTATTAAAAGAAAAATTACTTACCATAAAAAGTGAACTATCTAATTTATTAAAAAACGCCAAAGATGCCAAAATTATTAAAGATGGTATTGATGTATGTTTAGTTGGTCGCCCAAATGTAGGCAAATCAAGTCTTTTAAATGCTTTTTTAGAAGAGGATAAAGCGATTGTTACGGATATAGCTGGAACTACAAGAGATACAATCGAGGGTAGTACCATCATTTCTGGAATAAAATTAAACTTTATTGATACTGCCGGAATTCGCCAAACAACTGATACTGTGGAAAAATTAGGTGTTGATAAAAGTAAAAAATTATTATCCACAGCTGATTTAGTAATTTTAGTTTTAAATAATAATGAAAGTTTAACTAAAGAAGATCAAGAGCTTTTAGAATTGATAAAAAACAAACCTCATATTATATTTATAAATAAAAATGATCTTCCAACAAAAATAAATATTTCTGAAGAAAATACGGTATACGGTAATACTTTGACATCAAATGGTATTAAAGACTTAAAAGAGGCTATTGTTAAATTATTTGATTTAGAAAAAATAAATAATACCGATGCAACATACATTACAAATGCTCGTCATCAGGCTCTTATTAAAATCGCCGTTAATTATTTAGAATCAGCTTTAGAAAATATAGATAAAGGTTATTCTGTTGATATGTTAGAAATTGATATTCGTGCTTGTTGGGATACTTTAGGAGAAATAATTGGTGAAACATATAAAGATGAGTTGCTGGACGAATTGTTTAGTAATTTCTGTTTAGGAAAGTAGTGATAAAAATGAATAATTATGAAATCATTGTAGTTGGTGGTGGTCATGCGGGATGTGAGGCTGCTCACATCGCGGCTTTTAAAGGCCATAAAACTGCACTTGTAACTATGAATATAAAAAATATAGCTGATATGCCATGTAATCCTTCGATTGGTGGTACTGCTAAAGGGATAATTGTTCGTGAAATAGATGCTTTAGGTGGGTTAATGGGGCGTGTTGCCGATAGATCCCATTTTCAAATAAAAATGTTAAACAGTGGTAAAGGTCCTGCGGTACGTAGTTTACGTGCTCAAGCAGATAAGATAACCTATCCAGAAGAAATGTTAAAAGAATTACGAAATACACCTAATCTAGATATTATTGAAGGTATGGTTGATAACATCATTGTTGAAAATAAGAAAATAAAGGGTATCATTCTTGAAGATGGCAGCAAAATATTTACTCAAACTTTAATTTTAACAACTGGTACTTACCTACGTGGTAGTATTTTGTGTGGTGCTGAAAAACATGATGGTGGTCCTCACGGAGAACGCCGCAGTGAAAATTTAAGTACGCATTTAAAAGAAAACGGCCTAACTATCCAAAGATTAAAAACTGGTACTCCTCAAAGAATCAAAGCTTCTTCTATTGATTTTTCTAAACTTCATGCTGAATGTGGAGATAATACTTACTGGACATTTTCTAATGATAATCCAGCAACCTATGACATTTCTAAGCAACAAAAATGTTATCTTTTGTACACAACTCTAGAAACAAAAAAAATCATAGAAGATAACTTAAGTAAATCAAGCATGTATGGCGGATATGTTGAAGGAATTGGTCCAAGATACTGTCCATCTATTGAAGATAAAATAGTTCGTTTTCATGATAAAGATCGCCATCAATTATTTTTAGAACCAGAAAGTTTGTACTATGATGATTGGTATCTTCAAGGATTCTCAACATCAATGCCTCATGATATTCAAGAGCAAATGGTCCATTCTCTTCCCGGCTTGGAAAATGCTATAATTAGTAAATATGCCTATGCCATTGAATATGATGCTATTGATCCATTACAAATAAAACCTTCTCTAGAATCAAAAGTTATTTCTGGTCTTTTTACTGCCGGTCAAATAAATGGCACCAGTGGTTATGAAGAAGCTGCAGGTCAAGGTATAATTGCCGGTATCAATGCTGCCCAAAAAGTAGAAAATAAAGAGCCACTTATTCTAAAACGAAATGAAGCTTATATAGGCGTATTGATTGACGATTTAGTAACAAAAGGTACTCAAGAACCATACCGTATGTTGACATCTCGTGCTGAGTTCCGCCTAATTTTGCGTCATGACAATGCTGATTTACGCTTACGTCATATTGCTAAAGAATTCAATACTATCACTGAACAACAATATCAAAATTTGATCACTAAAGAAAATGATATCAAAGAATTAACTAATCATTTACAAAATACAAAATTAAAATTAACTAGTGAAGTTAAAGAATTATTTATCTCCTCAGAAAAACAAGTACCAACTCATTCAATGTCCTTATATGATTTACTAAAACGCCCAGAAATTAATATGGAATTTTTAAATAAAATAACCCCACTTAATTATACTGACCAAGTAAAAGAACAAGTAGAAATAAGCATTAAATATGAAGGATATATTGCTAAAACTTTCAAAGAAGTTGAGAAAATGCTTAAGCTAGAAACAAAGCAGATTCCTAATGATATTGATTATAATAAAGTTATTAATCTAGCCAGTGAAGCTCGTCAGAAGCTAAAGAAAGTTCGTCCCCAAACAATTGCTCAAGCCATGAGAATTAGTGGTGTAAATCCTGCTGATATTTCAATTCTTACTATCTATTTGCGAAAGGAATATAATAATGACTGAAGAACAATTTAAGGAAGAACTAGTTAAATTAAATTTGAAATTATCTGATGCTCAACTACAACAATTGAAATTGTATGCCGATTTTTTATTGGAATATAATAAGCACACTAATTTAACGGCCATTAAAACAACAGAAGAAGTTTATTTAAAACATTTTTATGATAGTTTAACAATTATTAAAATGGTTGACTTATCTGGAATAGACTCTCTATTGGATATAGGCACTGGTGCTGGTTTTCCTGGGATGGTATTAAAAATATGCTATCCAAATTTAAATGTAACCTTGATGGACAGTAATAATAAAAAAATTACTTTTTTAAATGAATTAGCAACCAAATTAAATATTCAAGTTGAACTTGTTCATACTCGCGCTGAAGAATTTATTAAAAATCGTCGTGAAACTTATGATATAGTAACATCCCGTGCCGTTGCTGATTTAGCAGTTTTATCTGAACTAGCTATTCCCTATGTAAGAGTTAATGGCTACTTTATTGCTATGAAATCAAATTATCAATCAGAATTAGAAAATAGCAAATCAATTTTAACAAAACTGTCTTCTAAAGTAATTGATATTCAAGAATTTTCTCTACCAGTTGAAAATTCGAATCGTGCACTTATAAAAATTCAAAAATATAAACCAACAAGTCATGTATATCCACGTGAATATAATAAAATAATTAAACAAAATACTAATTTAAAATTTAAACATCAAAAATAACTTATATTTGCCTTCATTTTTTTGCTAATATTTATTATTAGTAAATTTTGATTTGAGTTGCAAAAATTAGGATTATAAGTTATTATAAATATAGACTATAACAGTAAAGGGGTCTAGAGATATGAAAATGGAAGACAATGTTTTACAAGTAAATATAGATGATATAATCCCAAATCGTTTTCAACCAAGATTGTCATTTGATGAACAAGGTTTAAAAGAATTAGCAGCCTCAATTAAAGAACATGGAATTATTCAACCATTAGTTTTACGTAAATTAGGCAGCAAATATGAAATTATAGCTGGTGAAAGACGTTACAAAGCTTCTATTATGGCCGGTCTTACAACAGTTCCGGCAGTAATCTCTAATATAGATGATAATTCTTCTGCAGAAATAGCTCTTGTTGAAAATATTCAAAGACGCAATCTTACCCCAATCGAAGAAGCAAGAAGTTATAAAAATTTGTTAGATAAGGGCTATACTCAAGAACAACTTGCCCAAAAAATGGGAATTTCTCAGTCATCTGTTGCCAATAAATTAAGACTATTAAATCTTGATGATGAAGTACAACAAGCTTTATTAGAAGGTAAAATAAGTGAACGCCATGCCCGTAGTTTATTAGTGCTAAATGATCCGGAAAAAGAAAAAGAATGGTTAACGCGTATAATAACTGAACGCTTAACAGTTCGTCAGCTAGATCAAGAATTAAAGAAATTAAAAGATGATTCTAAGAAATCAGAAATACCTCTAGTTGATATCAATCCTAATATAGATAGTATTAAAAGTAACGCTACTGATATAAATAAAAAAAATATACCAACTATGGAAGATGATATATTAAAAGATTATAGTAATGATACTTCAGAAAGTAGTCTAAATTCTGTCAAAATAATTGATGCTCTAGATGAACCTGTGGATAACTCGAGTGAAAGTTTAAACGAAGCAATGCTAAATAATGATACATTAGGTAATTTTGAATCATTAAAAAAGCCTGTTTTATATGAAACTTTGGAACCAATAAGTGATGATGAGAAAAAGAAAGTTAATAATTCAAATAAAGGATATTTTTCCTTCGATTTTCTTCAACCTGATAATGTCCAATCATCTCCAGCAACAAAAAAAGATATTGAAGTTTTACCATCAGATACCAAGTCTGATTTAGGTATGATAACGAATACAGATACATTCAATTCACCAACCCAAACACCACTAGATAATACATTGTTTAGTGAACAAGTAAGTCCATTAAATCCAAATAATAAATTTTTTACACCACCAAGTACAAATGAATTTACAGCTAATGAACCAGAATCTAGTTCTAGCGATGAATTGTTTGATCCAATGAGCTTATTAAATGGTTTAACTAACGATGAAGCTCCAACAGAAAAATCTGTGAAAGATTTAACATCTGCCAAAGAAAGCTTACAATCTGTTATTTCTGAACTTCGTCGTCAGGGATTTAATGTAAAATACAATGAAACAAATTCAGCAGATGGCTATCAAATAACTATTAATGTTAATTAATAAGTATAGTTTTTAATAATAAGTTTTTAAAATTAACTAAGATAATGAGTTAAAAAGCTTTTATTAAATTTCTATACTTTTTTTATTCATTTTCTTTGCTTTCATTGCTAACAACAATTTCGCTTCCTTTTACATAATAATAAACAAAGGATTTATTTATATCAGTAACTTCCCCACCAGTAACAGCATCTCTTGGAATCCCCACGACATTTTCGGGCTTTTCATACCAATGAGCTTCCTTATCTTTAACATACTCCTCTACTGTTTCTACCCAAATATTTTTATTGATTTTACTATGTGTTCCATTTAGTTCCTTATTATCATCATAACCGTTCCAAACCATCATTAAAATATCAGGATTGTAACCAATCATCCAACAATCAGTACCAGTTGACCCTGTTTTCATCGCATATTTACGACTTATTTTTGAAGCCAAGCCAATAATTGTTGGCGTATTATAATCTTTAAAAGCACTACTATATGTAGAAGTTAAAAGTTCATTTAAAATATAGGTGTAACTTTCATTTAGAACTTGCGTACTATTATCTTTTTTCTCATATAAAATATTGCCATTAATATCAGTGACTTTTCTAATAAAAGATAAATCTTTTTTATATCCACCGCTTGCTAAAGTTGTATAAGCATTGGCAAAATCTAGCATTGACAACTCCACAGTTCCTAGCGGTAACGAAGCAATATTAGGTAAGTACTCGTTAATTCCCATTCTTTTTGATATGTTTACTAACGCATCGGTTCCCAAAAATAGGTGTGTTTTAACTGCATAAATATTATCACTGTAACTAAGAGCAGCTGCCATTGTAATATCTTTATTTCCATATCTTTGATTATAATTTTGTGGTGAATATGTTTCATTATTAGAAAAGACGAAAGTGGTTTCTTGGCTAAGGAAAGTTGAAGTAGAAGTCATTCCATTTTCTAAAGCCGCATAATAAAGTAAAGGTTTCATAGTACTACCAACTTGTCTTTTCATAACTGAAGCTCTGTTATACTGACTTTCCGCATAATTTTTGCCACCAGTTAGAGCCATGATATTACCGGTTTTAGGATCAATTACAACACTAGCTACCTGTAAATCATCTTTAATATTATTATTAATACTATTTTCTAAAATGGTTTGTAATTTTAAATCAAAAGAAGTGTATATTTTTAAGCCACCAGTTTCAATAAGTGATGTTGGAATTGCACTTATGCTTTCTAGTTCTTTAATTACTAAATCTTGATAGTACATAATTGTATCTAAATTATTTTCTGTTCTTTTTCCATAAATTTCAATTTTATTTTGAAATAAATTGTTTTTAGTATCTTCACTAATTTTTTTATTGTTAACCATAGCTTTTGCCACTACATTGGCACGTTTAATTGCATTATCATAATTACTAACAGGATTGTAATAACTCGGTCCTTTAGGAATACCAGAAAGAATAATACTTTCTTCCAAAGTTAAATTTTTAGCACTTTTATTAAAATAATAATTAGCGGCATTTTCAATTCCAAAATTTCCTTGACCAAAATTGATTGTATTTATATATCCTTCTAAGATATCATCTTTATCATAGTGTACTTCTAATTTTAAAGTTAACCAAGCTTCTTCTAATTTTCGCTCCCAAGTTTTATCAAAATCTAAATATAAATTTTTTACATATTGCTGTGATATTGTTGATGCTCCACCAACAATACTTCTAGTTTTAAAATTCAAAAATAAAGTTTTCAAAATACGTAAATAGTCAAATCCATTATGCTTGTAAAAATTTTTATCTTCTGTACTTATAATTGCATCAATAAAATAAGGAGAAACATCTTCTAAATTAACCCACTTTGCATTGCCACTTCCCTGAAAAACTAAATTATTATCATTATCATAAATATAATATTGCCCCGTACTTTTAATATCTAAAACCGGCGAAAAATAAGCAACAACATATAGACTTATTAATGTTAAAATGCCTAAGATACTAAAGAAAATACCGAGTTTGATAGTTTTCTTTGCTAACTTCATACTCTCACCTAATTTTATTATGGAAAAAAATAATTAATTTATGTAGTTATTTTAAAATACCTATGTTATAATGTTTTAGAAAAAAACGGAGGTATGCTTTTTGAATAATTCGTTAAGTATAAAACTTTATAAAAATAATGACTTATGTTTAAATCAAAAAGAAGTAAATTATAATCTTTCAGATAACAGATATAAGTTTATTTTAGATGATGTTCAAAATAGTATTTTAATTGGTGAAGAGCAACTCGTTTTAGTTAGAGATAATCAAGAGTATAACTTAAAGTTAACAATAAATAAAAATGGTCAACATACTTGCGAATACTTATTAAAAGAACTTGATTGTTATGTAGATATTATGGTTGATAGTGCTGAATTTAGTTTTACCGATGATTTTCTAGAAATATATTATCAATTAGAAACCGATGATGCTTTTACTAAAATCGAGATAAAATTATAAGCTAAAAAAGGAGCGGTCTTATGATGAGTTTTATAGAAGAAGAACAACAATATTGGCAACATATTTTAAAAAAATGTGGTTATGAAGTTGATGATGTAGTATTAAATCCATCTTCACGAAAAGAGTTGGGCGACTATCAATACAATGGCGCTATGCAGTTAGCAAGTATTTATCATCAAAATCCAAGAGAAATAGCTAACAATATAATAGAAGCTTTAACTAAGGATGATAGATATGAAAATGTTAATGTAGCAGGTCCCGGATTTATTAACTTTTCTTTTAAAAGTCAAAGCTTAGTTGATTATTTTAATCGCCTAAATTCTAATATTGAGTGGAATTATTATAATAATGCTAAAAAGACTATTTTCTTTGATTATGGCGGTGCTAATGTAGCTAAAGCCCTACATGTTGGTCATTTGCGCTCCGCTAATATAGGCGAAGCCCTAAAAAGACTAGCCTCAGCTCTTGGCTATAAAACTTATAGCGATGCGCATTTTGGCGATTGGGGCCGTCCAATTGGGTTAGTAATGTTAGAAATTAAAAAACGCTATCCTACATTGCCATTTTTTGATGAAAAATTTCAAGGAGAATATCCTAAAACCTTACCAATAGATAATAATGACTTAATCAAAATCTATCCATTAGCAAGTACAAAGGCTAAAGAAGATGCTGCTTACTTAGAAGAAGCACGTCTAATAACTGCCAAATTTCAGGATGGCGAACCAGGATACACTGCTTTATGGCACGCAATCATGAATATTTCTAAAACAGATATTACAAGAGTTTATAAAAGGTTAAATACTACTTTTGATATTTTAGAAGGTGAAAGTGATGGTAATCGTTATATTCCAGAAATGAATGAGTACCTATTTAATAGAGGCGTTGTCAAGGATTCTGATGGTGCGAAAGTAATATTTGTTAACAAAGAAGATGACGACCATGAAATTCCCCCACTATTACTAGTTAAAAGTAATGGAACAGCTTCTTATGAAACAACAGATTTAGCTTGTATTTGGGAACGTATGAAAATATGGAATCCAGATGAAATATGGTACTTAGCTGATAATCGTCAAGCTCTTCACTTTGAACAAGTTTTTAGAGCTGCCAGAAAATCTGAAATGGTTAAGCCTGAAACAAAATTAGAATTTATTCCATTTGGAACTATGAATGGCAGCGATGGTACACCATTTAAAACTAGAGATGGTGGCGTCATGGCCCTAGAAGAATTACTTGATATGGTGGTTTCTGAGTGTGAAAAGAAAATTATGCCAAGTATAGTTGGCGAAGAAAGAAAACAAATTGCGGAAACAGTAGGAATAGCTACTGTAAAATATGCAGACTTAATTCCTTTCCGCGGCAAAGATTATAATTTTGACCCAGTAAAATTTAGCGATTTACAAGGAAAAACGGGTCCTTACCTACTTTACTCAACAATTAGAATGAAATCACTTTTAACTAAAGCTCAAGAAGCTGGGATAAAATATAGCAAATACCATCAAGTTACAACACCAATAGAAAAAGAAATAATATTACTAACAACGACGTTAAGAAGTACTATAATAAAATCGTTTACTAGTAAATCATTAAATGATATAACTGATTATTTATATAAAATTACTAATCTTTATAATAACTTTTATTCTTCAAATAAGGTCCTAATTGAGGGAGATATAAATAAGAAAGAATCATGGTTAGTATTGACCAAAATAATTTATGAGAATAATATTAAATTATTGAATATACTAGGTATAGAAATACCCAATAAAATGTAGGAGGAATATATATGAAAATAACTGATTTATCCAAAGAAGAACTAGAATCAAAAAGTTATGACGATATCGCCTATATGATTTTAGAAAACTCAGGAGAAAAAATAAAAATAACTGATTTATTCAAACAAATATGTGATTTATTAGGTCTTAGTGATAGTGAATATGAAGCAAAAATAGCTGATTTCTTTCAAGTATTATCTACCGATCAACGCTTTATGATGTTAGAAAAAGGTTTTTGGGATTTAAAGAGCCGTCATCAAGCTAAAATAATAATTGAAGATGAAGAAGATGATATTGAGTCTGATAACGAAGAACCAGAAGAAGATGAAGCTGAAGAAGATTCAAATAATGTCTACTATGATGAAGATGAACCAGAAGATGACAATGATGATGACCTTCAAGGCTTAGTAGTTGTCTCTGACGATTCTGATGAAGAAAATGCTAATTTAGATTAATAGTCAAAAAGAGCAATGAAAATTTGCTTTTTTTCATTAAAATTTATATAATTAAATTGATTTGAAAGGAAACTTTATGAAAGAAAGATTACAAAATATTACTGCAAAATACGAAGAATTATTAGAAGAACTAACTAAAAGTGAAGTTTTACAAGACTATAACTTATTACGTAAACTATCCAAAGAAAAAGCTGATTTAGAAGAAATTGTTTTAAAATACCGTGAATATTTAAAATGTGATACAACGATTGAAGAAGCAAAG
Source organism: uncultured Bacilli bacterium (assembly GCA_934095865.1). GTDB lineage: Bacteria > Bacillota_I > Bacilli_A > RF39 > UBA660 > CAG-605. Next base: position 105,399 of record CAKOKU010000002.1, on the reverse strand, counting down.
CAAATGTTAAATGACCCAGAAATGCGTGATTTAGCCGAAGAAGAAATAACTCAAGCTCAAGAGGATAAAGAGCGTTTAGAAAAAGAGCTTCAACTACTATTAATTCCTAAAGATCCTAACGATGATAAAAATATTATTATGGAAATTCGTGGCGCTGCCGGTGGTGATGAAGCAAATATCTTTGCTGGTGATTTATACCGTATGTATACTCGCTATGCTGAAAAAAACAATTGGAAAATTGAAGTTTTGCATGAACTAGAAGGCTCTGCTGGTGGTTTTTCTCAAATAGAATTTATGATTCGTGGTGAAAATGTTTATTCTAAATTAAAATTTGAAAGCGGATCGCATCGTGTACAAAGAGTACCTGTAACTGAAGCTGGTGGCCGTGTTCATACCTCAACTGCAACGGTTTTAGTTATGCCAGAGGTAAATATCAATGATGTTGAAATTAAAGAAAGTGATTTAAAAATAGATGTTTACCATTCTAGTGGTGCTGGTGGTCAATCGGTAAATACATCTAACTCAGCTGTACGTATCACTCATATACCTACAAATACAATCGTAACTTGCCAGGTAGAAAGATCTCAGTTAAAGAATAAAGAAAAAGCTATGAAAATGTTAGCAGCCAAACTTCATGATATGGCTGTTGCTGAAAAAGAATCCCAAGTTGGTGAATCCCGTAAAAAAATCGGTACCGGTGATCGCTCTGAAAAAATAAGAACTTATAATTATCCTCAAAATCGTGTTACTGACCATCGTATAAATTTCTCAATTATGGAATTAGATCGTGTCATGGAAGGCAATATTGACCCAATAATCGAGGCATTAATAACAGAAGATCAAAGATTAAAATTAATGGGAGAATAATGAAAATACAAGAAAGATTTATAAGTCAAAATGATTATGAATTGTTAAAAAAAATATATCCAGATAATTTGGAAGAAATAATTCAGAAAATAAATAATAATTATCCAATTCAATATTTAATTGGATACGTTGATTTTTATGGTTATAAAATAAATGTAGATCCACGAGTTCTTATTCCTCGTTATGAAACTGAAGGTTTAGTTGATGAAATAATAAAATTGGTTAAGCCTATAAAAAATTTGCATATTTTAGAAGTTGGAACCGGTAGTGGCTGTATTGCTATTTCTCTTGCTAAAGAACTCAATACCACAGTAGATACTATTGATATATCTAAAGGAGCAATTGAAGTTGCCAGTAATAATGCTGCCTTAAATCAAGCTGATGTAAATTTTCAACTTGGAGATATTAAAACCTGTGAAATAAAGAAAAAATATAATTTATTAGTTAGCAATCCCCCATATGTTAGATACGATGAAGAAGTAGATGAGGCAACTAAATATGAACCTCAAAATGCCCTATTTGCCAGTAATAATGGTCTAGAATTTTATGAAGTTATTTTAAAACGTAGCAAGGAATTTTTAGCTACGCAAAGTATAATTGCTTTTGAAATAGGTGCTACTCAAGGTCAAGAAATAACAAACATAGCTCGTAATTTATATCCTAAAGCTACTATTTATGTAAAAAAAGACCTTAGTAATCGTGACCGTTACTTATTTATTATCAATAAATAAAAAGAAAAAGAATAAAATTTAAAAATATCACTCAATATTAAATTGGGTGATTTTTATAAAAAAGATAATAGTTTTATTAGCAATCGTATCCTTACTTTATCTAACAACCGCTAAAGAAGAGGTTATAATTCCAAACAATGCCATTAGATTCCGAATAATTGCTTCTTCTAATTCGGTTAGTGATCAATTAACAAAGCAATACATCAAAGAAGATATTCTAAAGCAAGTTATGCCTAAATTTACTAATACTAGTAATATTGATGCCTCTATAAGCGAAAGCATCCCTTATATAAAGCAAATTTTAAATAGTCACAACGTAGCTTATACAATTTCGTATGGTCAAAATTATTTTCCTATGAAAAAATACAAAGGAGTGACTTATAAACCTGGATACTATAATTCCTTAGTAATAACTTTAGGTCAAGGGCAAGGAGAAAATTTTTGGTGTATTATGTACCCTCCTTTATGTCTTATTGATAATAACAATATGAATGATGTTGAATATAAATCATTTATTAAAGAAACACTTATGAAATATACTAATAATGACTAGAAATAAGCCATTATTTTTTTTAATTTCTTATATCTTAAGAATAAAATTTATGTAGAAAAAAGAGACCTTGTGTTGTTTCAATTGACTTCATATCATAAATTAGATATAGTTATTAATAGTTAGTTATGGGGTGCAAAATAATGACAAAATTAATAATTGAAGGACCTAGTAAATTAAGTGGCACCATAGAAATAAGTGGTGCTAAAAACAGTGTTGTTGCCTTAATTCCTGCTGCTATTCTTTGTGATGATGAAGCTGAAATAGATAATGTTCCTGATATAACAGATACTAGAGCTCTTTTAGAAATACTTACTACTTTAAATGCTAATTATAGATATCAAAATAATATTTTAAGAATTGATACTCATAACATAAAAAATAAAGTAATAGAAGAAAGTTTAGCTAAAAAATTACGAGCTTCATATTATTTTATGGGAGCCTTACTTGCTAAATATCATCATGTTGAAATGTATTTCCCTGGTGGTTGTAAAATAGGAAAAAGACCAATAGATTATCATATTAAAGGTTTTGAAGCCCTTGGCGCTACCGTCGAAATAACTGGAGATAAATATATCATTTCAGCAGATAAATTAGTTGGCAATGATATAAAATTTGATTTTCCTTCTGTTGGAGCTACTATAAATGTCATGCTAGCAGCTGTTAAAGCCAGTGGCACTACTCATATAATAAATGCTGCTAAAGAGCCTGAAATTGAAAATGTTGCTGAGTTTTTAAATAGTATGGGAGCTAAGATAAAAGGTGCAGGTACAGATGAGATAACCATAGTTGGCGTTAATAATCTAAAAAAAGGTTTAGTTACAACTATTCCTGACCGTATTGAAGCTGGTACTTATATAATAGCGGGCGCTCTAGCAGGAGATAATCTTGTTATAGACAAAATAGAGCCAAAACATTTAGAGAGTCTTTTAGTAAATTTAAAAAATATGGGTGTTAATTATATTTTGGAAGAAAATTCAATTATAATCTCAAGACAAGATAAGATAAAAGCTATAAATATAACATCCGGTGTGTACCCAAATTTTGTTACAGACTTAGGTCAACCGATGCAGACTTTATTAACTCAAGCAACAGGAATATCTACATTTAATGAGACAATATATGAAACTCGTATGGGTCATATAGATTACCTAAACAAAATGGGCGCTAATATAGCTAATACATCGACAAAAGCTTTTATAACAGGTCCTACAAAATTATATGGTGCTGATGTCGAAGCTAGTGACTTACGAGCTGGCGCCGCTTTAACTTTAGCCGCTTTAATTGCCAAGGGAACTACAACTATTTCAAAAGCAGAGCATATTCTTAGAGGTTACGAAAATATAAATATAAAATTATCCAAGGTTGGTGCTAAAATAAAAATAGAAGAATAAATATTTAATAAGCGAGGACTTATGAAAATAAAACTGTTCTTCTTAACAATTGGTGCTTGCATATTAACTTATCTTATTTTTACCGCTAATAACAGACAATATTTAACCATAACTTCCATCTATGATGACTCTACTACTATTAAAGAAAGCTATAATGTTCATTTGAACCAAAGTCTGAATATGTCAATACCAACATCCTATTATACCTTTCATCGTGAAAATTTTGAAATTGAAAATGTAGTTGATAAAATTCAAGATAACGTTGATAATATTCAAGAAAAACTAGATTCTTCGAATATTATTTTAGTGTATTTAGGTGATTTCGAAGTATTATATGAAAAAAATGCTACCATTAATATTTATAATGAATTACAAAAATTGTTTATAACATTGCGTAAATATAATTCTAAACAAATTATTTTTATAAGTCCAGTTAATATGTCATCATCGTACTTACTAGAAGATTTAGCCAAAAAATATAAAATAGAATTTTTTAATACACCAAGTCTTCTAAATAAAAGAATGGTTTATAATTATCAGCTTAGTGAAGAAGACCATAAAATCATCGCGCAAAAATTACAAAATATTATTATGTCTACATGGAAAGTAGAAAACTAATAATATTTTTTTTAATTATTAAAAAATATAGTATAATTAAAGAGAATTATTTTTTTAAAATGAGGGATTTGTTATGAAGGAAAAACGAAAAAAAAGAGTTATGTTTATTGCTAGTACAGGTGGGCATTTAAATGAATTGTTGCAACTATCCCCTCTATTTGAGAAATATGATTATTTTATAGTTACCGAGAAAACTAAAAGTAATATTTCTCTCCGTCAAAAATATCCAAAGCGAGTACATTTCATTATCAGTGGGACATATACTAATTTCAAAGCTAAGTTAATATATCCTTTTAAGTTACTTTTAAATTGTTTTATTTCACTATTTTTACTTATAAAAATTAATCCTGATGTTATAGTTACAACAGGTTCTCACAATGTCGGTCCCATATGCTGCTTAGGTAAAATATTTCATAAAAAAATAATTTTTATAGAAACCATTGCTAATATAACAAGTCCAACTAGAGCTGGACGACTTATTTATAAATTTGCTGATTACTTTATAGTTCAATGGGAAGAAATGTTAAAAGTTTATCCTAAGGCCATCTATGGTGGTTGGATATTTTAGAAAGGATTTAAATGATATTAGTTACTTTAGGAACCCAAGATAAAGATTTTCATCGTTTATTAGTGGAAATTGACAGGTTAATTGCAAAAAAAGTAATAAAAGATAAAGTTATTGCTCAGGCTGGCTATACTAAATTTTCTTCAAATAATATGGAAGTATTTGATTTAATTCCTAGCGAAAAATTTAATCAATTATTATCAACTGCTGATGTTATCATCACTCATGGTGGTGTTGGCAGCATCATAACAGCTTTAAAATATGATAAAAAAGTCATTGCAGTTCCCCGCTTAGCTAAATATAAAGAGCATATAAACGATCATCAAAAACAAATAGTTACAAAGTTTTCTGCATTGGGGTATATAATTGGGGTTGAAGATGTAACCGAATTAGAACGAGCCTATAAAAAACTACCAAAATTTAAACCTAAGAAGTTTACCCATGACAACAGTAAAATGTTATCCTTAGTATCCGAATTAATAGAAAAATAAAAAGTAGGTGTAGTATGTCTAAAAAATCTAAAATATTTGAATACATTGTATTAATTTTTCTTTTTTTACAGCCATGGTTGGACGCTATTACTTGTATTCAACTAAAAAATAATCTTTCTTTTATTACGATTTCTTCTTTAGTTAGAGGATTGTTTTTTTGTTTTGCTCTATTCTACTTAATAAAAAGTAAAATTAACTTTAAATATTTATGCTTATTAATGGGTTATGCTTTTATATTTATAATATATACTTTAGTTTTTACTTCTAATAGTATAACTAGAGAATTAGCTAATTTGTTACAAATATTTTACTTGCCTGTGCTATTGCTGTTTTTTCAAAATATTAAAAATTCTAAAATAAATACCAAGTTTATTTTACTAATGAATTTCATCTATCTGAGCTTAATAATAGTTCCCTACTTTTTGAAATTTGGTTATTATATTAGTGACTTCTATGAAGAAAAGAAAGGTTTTATTGGTTTATTCTATGGTGGTAATGAAATAAGTAATATATTAGTTGGCCTATTTCCAATATCTTTAGGTGCTTTAAAAAAAGAGAAAAATATCTTTATTAAAATTAGTTATTTTATATCCTTAATCTTTTCTACTATTTTAATTGGTACGAAAACATTAATGTTAGGCGTTTTATTAACTTTAATATATAATTTTATAAAAGAAATTAAATGTAACGTTTCCAGTTTTCATAAATCAACAAAGGTTCTAATTTTTCTTATTCCTGCTCTAACTATTATTGGTATTTGTATAATATTACCATTTACCCCACTTTATCAAAACATCATGACAACTATTAATTTTTTCAACATAAATTTTAGTAATTTATTTTCTATGTACACATTAGATAAATTGATTTTTAGTGGTCGGCTTTCCTTTTTTCAAAACATGAACAATATATTTATTAATCAAAACTTTATTTCTTATTTATTCGGTTTAGGAATTACAACGACTTCTGCAATTAAATTAATTGAAATTGATATTTTTGATATTTTTTACAGCATTGGTATATTAGGAATAATAGTATATATAATTTTAATGATAACAAGTTTAAAAAATATAAAATTTCATAATAGTTATAAATTTACATTTTTCTTATTAATTTTTATTTCCTTAATTGCTGGTCATGTCTTAACATCAACTGCCGTATCAATTTATTTATGTATATTGCCCTTATTAGAGCAAAATAGCCAGTAACTCGACCAACAGTAAATTATACATTGCAAAAGCTAAAACTTATGTTATAATATACAAGACAAACAAATTTCTATGTTAATAATTTAACATGGCGGAAGGAGAGTAAAAATGAAAAAGGGAATTCATCCACAAATGCATGAAGTAGAAGTACATTGCGCATGTGGTAATACTTTCACAGTAAAGTCAATAAAAGATAGTATTCAATGTGATGTTTGCAGTGCTTGCCATCCATTCTATACTGGTTCACAAGCTCGTGCTAAAAAGACTGGTTCTGTTGAAAAGTTTAATCGTAAATACGGATTTAATCAAGATGATACAAAAGCTGCATAAGTGCAGTTTTTTTGTTATAATAAAACTATGGAGCGAAATATGATTTACAAAAATATATTTAAAGCAGTAAGTAGTTTAAAATCATCAACTAATTTTTCAAGAAGTTACCTGATTAAAGATATTATTTTATCTTCCTTCAAATACAATATTTCTTTAGAAGAATATCAGCTTTTTAATATTTATAATATACCTATGGCAAAAAGATTAAATATTTTAACTAAAAAAGATAACAAGAGGCTAATTAAATTAAATAACGGCAAAACTTTAATTGAAATAACCAAAACACGCCATAAGTTTAATAAAAAATTTTATGCTTTTTTAAATTATAAATGGTTAGAGCTAACAGGCGAAAACATTACAGAATTTTCTAAATTTATTGAGATAAAGAATACATATATGCGAAATATGACTTAAAAGCTCAAAATGATACTAAAAAAATTAAGATAGATACTAAAAATTATACAAATGTTTATAACGACCTATATTTAAGTAAAATGAATATAATTGAGAGTGTAATTGAACAAGAGGAGTCAATAAAAAGACTAAATCCTGACAACTTATCCTTTATTAGATTTATTATGTTCAATAATGAAATAATTGCATCTTATTTAGTAACAAGTAAAGTAAATTCTGAAGTTATTCCAGCCAATGAAATAATTGCTTCTATAAATATTGATACAGGACTTATTGATTCTCCCGGTTACGACTTTGATAAAAATGTCTACGAAGAGCATCCTTTAACCAAAGAGCCGATTTTGTGGTTACCTATTCCTAAATGGCCGCGTACTAAGCGCCTAGTAACTAAAATTGCTACCACTTTAATGAATGATAAATATTTATCAATAGATATTGTTGTAACTAATGATGGCCCAAGTTTAAAAGATATATCTTTATTTCCAAATTATCAAGAATTTCAATTGCTTAATATATTAAATCATCACGACGGTCTAAAAAATAAATTTATAAAGAAAGAAGAAAATTAATATGAAATTATATATTGCTTGTGATCATAGAGGGACTTCTATGAAAGATTACTTAATAAAAGAATTGGAGCCAACCTACAATATTATTCCAAGTGCTATACAGAATTCAAGTGAAGATGATTATCCAGATTTTGCTTTTGATATAGCAACTGAGATGGATAAAGAAAATGATTTAGGGATTTTAATATGTGGTACAGGTGTTGGCATATCTATTGCTGCTAATAAAGTTCAAGGAATAAGATGTGCACGGGTTAATAATATAGATGACGCTATCAGTAGTAGACAACATAATCATGCTAATATTATTGCCCTACCAGCTTACTTATCTAATGAGGAAGCATTAAAAATTATTGAAGCTTTTTTAAATACAGATCCCAGTATGGAAGAAAGACATCTTAGAAGAATAAATAAAATCATATCTTATGAAAAGGCCGCATATAATGAACTATAAAATTATTATATATGCTACAACTCTTTTATTAAGTATGGCCGCTTTAAGTGGAGTTAATTTTGACAATATTATGAAAAGAAATAAACCATATGAGGCTAGAATATTGGTTCTCATGTTAGGCTTTGCCATGAGTTATTTAGTTTCTAACTTTATAATAGATTTTATATCATAAGGAGAGTTATGAAAAACAAAATCTTGGCTTTAATTAGTGTTATTTTAATACCATTTACAATAATTAGCTTATTAAATCAAGATGCAACTAACAATCCATCGGCAGATGCTTATTTAGCCTCTTCTGAAATATTAATAAATTTCTCATATAATAATGAAACTATTTCTTTACCAATTGAAGAATATTTAATTGGTGTTTTAGGAGCAGAATCACCTGCTTCTTTTAATATTGAAGCTTTAAAAGCTCAAGCGGTTGCCAGCCGAACCTTTGCATTATATCAACAAGAAAAAAGAGGATATGTTACTACTGGTGATCAAGCTTTTGCAACCGAAGAAGAACTTAAAACTAAGTGGCAAACTAAATATGATGAATATTATAATAAAATAAAAGCAGCAATAACCTCTACCCAAAATGAGGTTTTATATTATGATAACAAATTAATAAAAGCTTATTTTTATGCTATGAGTAACGGCTATACCACTACTTCCTTAGCAGTATTTAATGAAGAATTACCCTATTTAAATATAATAATCCCAACCTTAGATAATTCTAATACCAATAATTTTGAAGTCACTAAAACAATATCCAAGACTCAATTCTGTGAAAAGTTAGCTTTAGATTGTAGCAAGTTAAATATATCTTCACCTAAAAGAGATGAATCTAATCGAGTAACAATGATAACAATTAATAACCATGAGTATACTGGTTTAAATCTTCGCCAGCAATTTAATTTACGTTCAACCGATTTTACACTTCAAGAAGATCAGGATAATATTATTATTACAACCAAAGGTTACGGTCACGGCGTTGGTATGAGCCAGTATGGGGCGAATGCGATGGCTAAAAATGGCTCTTCTTACCAAGATATATTACAATTTTATTATCAAGGCACTGAAATACAGAAATTTAATGTATAAAAAAAGAAAAATAGTTCACACTTCTTAATAGAAAGGTGAATTATATATGAAAAAAAGAAGAAGATTAAAAAAATTTGTTATCCCAACAATCTGTTTAATGCTAATTTGTACCATTATTTTCAGTAGCTACAAAATGTATGAAATTCTAAGTTATAATGTTCCCATTACTCCAAGTAATAGTGGCGAAAAAACAAATGAAGTAAATAATGATTCTGATAGTAACATAACCCCAACTATTAATGAAGCTAAAAAGATAATTCGTCCCTATACGAATACCGATGTAACTGCTACTATTCCTTTTTATAGTATGACCGGAACAAATGATGAGCAGGCAGCATCTTTAATTTATTATGAAGGGATTTATATGCAAAATACAGGTGTCTTATACACTTCAAATAATACCTTCGATGTTATAGCTATTTTAGATGGAACAATAAAAAATATTAAAGAAGACAGTTTAATGGGAAATATTGTAGAAATTGAACACACAAATAATTTAACAACTATTTATCAAAGTCTTGGCGAAGTAAAAGTTAAAGTCGGTGATGTTGTTAAACAAGGTGATATTATAGCAACCAGTGGTCAAAACAAAATAACAACAGATTCAAGCAATGCTCTTCATTTTGAAGTATTCTATAAAGGTGAAGTATTTAATCCAGAAGAATTTTATCTTTTAGATTACAATGATGTTATTAACAATAATTAATTCTAGTTTTAATTTCAGCTATTCATATGAATAGTTTTTCTTTTTAAAGTAAGCAATAATACCTAGTCAAATCAAAACTTATAAGTTACAATTGTATATGGTGATAAGAATGGGAAAAATAATAGTAATAGAAGGAACTGATTGTTCTGGAAAAGAAACCCAAACTAGGTTATTAAAAGAATATCTACAAAATAATGGTGTTTCAGTCGGTACAATGAGCTATCCACAATATCATACGCCAACGGGTCGCATAATTGGTGGTCCATTATTAGGAAAACCAGCAATATGTGAAACTTGGTTTGATGATCCAATGAATTTAGATTCAAAAGTTGCTTCTCTTTTATATGCTGCTGATAGAAGGGCCTCTTTACCAGAATTGCAAAACTTAATAAGAACCAATGACATTGTAATTCTTGATAGATATGTTTATTCTAATATGGCTCATCAAGGTAGTAAAATTCCTGATCCAGAAAAGCGTGAAGAATTGTATCATTTTTTAGAAGAATTAGAATTTAAACTTTTAGAATTACCCAAACCAGATAATGTATTTTTTCTTTATTTGCCTAATGAAGCTGCTGAACAATTGCGTAGTCATCGGCCAGAAGTCTTAGATGAATCAGAAAAAAACAAACAGCATCAAATTAATAGCGAAGCCGTCTTTGTTGAGTTAGCCAAGTTATATCATTTTCAAACTATAAATTGTGTGGATGCTGATGGTCAAGTAAAAAGCATAGAAGAAATTCATCGAGAAATTGTTGGGAAAACAAGAAAACTAGTATTACCAGGATTAAGATTCAAAAAATAAGCCTCCATTAAGGAAGCTTTTTTAAAACTGGGCTTTTTTAAGTCGCTCAAGTTTTTCTTGCAACATTTTCATTCGTTCTTTTTTAGCATTATCATCTTTATAATATTTATCATCTTTATAATATAAAATATCTCCATCTACAACACTAAAATCTAATTCGCTCAAATTTATGTATATTATTTCTCTAGTCGTCAAATTTTCTAATTTAATAATATCATCAATAATTTCATCAACACAAAACTTATTATTATCCATTAGTATCTGTTTTCTCACTTTCAAAGCTAATAGTATCCCCTTTTATTTTCATTATGATAGTGCCTTCTTCATCAGTACGATGAATATTAACATTGTATTTTTGCAAAGTTTGTAAAGTCTTTTCTGTTGGATGACCATATTTGTTATCCTTACCAACCATAATAATTCCATAAGTTGGTTTAACTGTTTTTATAAAAGCTTCACTGCTAGAATATTTTGAACCGTGGTGCCCTACTTTTAAAACATCACAATTGATATTCTTATCTAACAAATTTTTTTCAACAGCACTAGAAGCATCACCCATGAATAAAGTACAAGTATTATTATAAGTCATTTTCAAAACAATTGATGTATCATTTAAATCACTAGTATCAGTACCTAAACTTAAAACTTCAAACATAGCCTTTTTTAAATTAAAAGTATCCCCTATCTTTGGCGTATTAAATGCCACTTTATTACTTTCTAAAGCATCTAACACATCTTCAAAGGTTTTACTCGTACTTATTGCATCTGGCATATAAAAAGTATTGATTTTAAAATTATTAATTATATTATCCATCCCACCAATATGATCTTCATGAGCATGGGTACCTACTACATATTTAAAACTAGTAACTCCAAGTCCTTTTAGATAGTTTACTAATAACTTTCCGTCAGTATTATTTCCCGCATCAATCAACATATTTTCATCGTTATCTTTAATATAAATTGCATCAGCTTGACCAACATCAATAAAATATACTAATAATTCATTACTATTATCAATTGTATTTTCGTTATCACTACTTTGATAGCCATAACTTATAGTGAAAGTAGCAATTAAAACAAATAAAACTCCCAAAAATGATAAATCCTTCAAATTCTTTTTCTTCATATCATCACCGTTATTAATTTTATCATAGATAATTCATTGGCGTAAATACCAATTTTATAATGAATTTTTAACTTTTATCATCTAAAAAGCATTAGAAAAAAATCTTGAAAAAAGGTATAATAAATATAACTATGGAGGATGAAAATGTACAAGAAAAATGATTATGTTATATATAAAAGAGAGGTTTGTTGTATTAAAGATATAACTATGATTAATACTCAACAATACTATATTTTAGAGAATTTAGAAGACCCATCTTTGAAAGTAAGTCTTCCAGTATCACAGGAAAAAATATTACTTCGCGCCTTATCTACTTTTAATGATATTACTAATACCTTAGATAATTTAGATAAAATAGAGCCACTAGATTTACAGGAACATAATTTAGAAGAAAAATACAAAGTTTTACTACAAGGTAATACTCTAGCCGACTTAATAGTAATCTTAAAGACTACTTTCTTACGTAATAAAATACGTGAGAACAATAAAAAGCGTCCAAGTGATAAAGATACTTATTATAACGAATTAGCCGAAAAATATCTTTTTAATGAAATTGCCTATTCTATGCAAATCACATATAATGAAGCCAAAGAGCTATTTTTTAACAAGTTGTTAACCAGCAATCATTCTTAATAAAAATGCTTGCTTTTTTAAATTTTTGTGTTAATATATGCCTTATCAAAGCGGGGAGTTAATTTTTTATGAAAAGCGGAGAATACATAAGTTTATTAGACGTTTATTCAGAAGCAACTAAGATAAATGAAAATGTATCACAAATAATCAAGCGTTATAATAATCGTTTGGCCAAAGTTCTAAAATGCCAATCAGTAATTATTGAAAGAATAAATTGTCGTGAAAAAAAGATTGAACTTTATGTTCAAACTGGAGAAACAATTGAAGCTATATCACTTATGACTAGAATTACTATAACGTTAACTGATTCGGGTCCTAAGATTAATTGCCCTAAAGGTTCATCATCTTTAAGTGAGAATATATCACTTAGCTTATTAACAATAATTTTAAATTTATTATTTTTTGAGGCAATTAATTATACTGATTATTTGATAAGAAAACAAGCTGATTTAGAGTGCCTAAATAAAAATATTTCAGCAACAATTACTGACTCAGAAATAAAAATAAAAGGCAAAAACTCACAAGTTGTAAAATATGATTATACTAATTATAATGCGGATGCTCCATCAAGTCTTGAATTAATACCAGTCTCTAGAGAATCATTACCTAGCTGGTTATTAAAATCATACCCATTAACTGTTTTAGATATTAGTCGTCAACTAAAAAGAGCTTTAGTTAAATTTACAAGAAAATAACAAGCTCTTTTTTTAATAATTAAGTTCGTCTATTCATACTATTAAATGGGTGCAAAGTATGAATGGATTGACTAATAAAGAAGTAATACAAAGCAGAAATAAGTACGGTAGTAATACCTTAACAAAACATAAGAAGAAAACATTATTACATTTAATTTTAGAAGCTTTAAGTGATCCCATTATTAAAATCTTGTTAATTGTTTTAGCTATAAAGATTGTTTTTTTATTTCAAAATCATGATTTATTTGAAACAATAGGCATTTTAATATCCATAATTTTAGCCGCTACTATTGGCTCCATTGCTGAATATGGTAGCGAAGAAGCATTTTCTAGATTAGAAGCCGAAGCTAGTCGTATTAATTGTAATGTAATTCGTAATGGTAAAGTAGAAACTATTCCGGTTACTGAAATCGTAGTTGGTGATTTAGTTATTATTTCTAGTGGTGATGCTATCCCTGCGGATGGATATATTATTGAAGGGCGATTAAATATTAATGAAGCCAGTATTAATGGTGAAAGTAAAGATAAAGAAAAAACTAAAGGCGAGTATGTCTATTCATCGACAATTGTATATGACGGCGAAGCTAAAATTAAAGTTGATAAAGTTGGCGACGCTACTTTAATAGGTGGCTTAGCAAAAGATATTCAGACACCTCCAACGAAAAGCCCTTTAAAAGAAAGACTTACTAAATTAGCTAAAATAATTAGTATTTTTGGTTATGCTGGTGCAGCGTTAGTAGCAATTGTTTATCTTTTGACAACTAAAGACTTTTCAATAAAAAATATTCTTTTCTCTTTAACTCTAAGTGTTACTGTTATAGTTGTAACTGTTCCTGAAGGGTTACCAATGATGATAACTTTAGTTCTTTCTTCCAATATGAAGCGTCTACTAAAAAATAATGTATTAGTTCGTCGCCTTATAGGTATAGAAACCAGTGGCAACATTAACTGTTTACTTACGGATAAGACCGGTACTTTAACAGAAGGAAACCTTAAAGTAACAAATTATGTCAGTCCTAGTTCCAAAAAGTATTTCAACTTAGATAGTCTATCTTCATCTTTGCAAGAAGAAATAACTAATAATTTATATTATAACAATTCCAGTTATTACAACAATAATGGAGAAATAACGGGTGGTAATCAAACAGATAAATCAATTATGGCTTTCATAAATTGCCCTAAAAAAGAAAGTAAAATAATTGACAAAAAATTATTTGACAGTAAAGACAAATATAGTTCTGTAACTATTTCTAATAATATCACTTATTTTAAAGGCGCGAAGGAAGTATTATTGGATAAATGTCTTTATTATTTAGATGAGGCTGGTAATAAAAAAGTCCTTCTTGATAAAGAAAAAATTTCTCAAAATATTGATAATGAAGCCAAAACTGGTTCCAGAATAATAATTTTAACTAGTAAATCTATTGAATCAACATCTCACACATATCTTGGTTTTCTAATAATAAAAGATTCTATCAGGGATACAACAATCCCATCAATTGCTACTTTAAAAAATGCTGGAATTAATGTCATTATGATTACCGGTGATAACATTGATACGGCAACATCCATTGCTAAAGAAGCTGGTATTATAAAAGATCGAACTGATTTAGCACTTACAAGTAAAGAAATAAATAAACTTACTGATGAAGAAATCGTAACTATATATCCTAAGTTGAAAGTGATTGCCAGAGCGCTCCCTAAAGACAAAACTCGTCTTGTTAATATCCTGAAAGAACACGGACTGGTAGTTGGTATGACTGGTGATGGTATCAATGATGCCGGTGCCTTAAAATGTGCTGACGTCGGCTTTGCTATGGGCGATGGTACAGAAGTTAGTAAGGAAGCAAGTGACATTATAATAATTGATAATAACATTGCTTCAATTACTCAAGCTATACTTTTTGGCCGTACTATTTTTAAAAGCATTCGTAAATTTATAATATTTCAATTAACAGTCAATATATGTGCGATGTTAATGGCTATTTTAGGGCCAATTTTAGATATTGGAACACCTGTTACAGTTATTCAAATGCTATGGATTAATATGATTATGGATACTCTTGCAGGGATTGCTTTTGCTAGTGAACCACCACTTTTGGAATATATGGATGAACCGCCTAAGACAAAAGACATATCTATAATTAACAAATATATGATAAATGAAATTTTAATATCTGGAATTTATACATCTTTATTAGGAATATTCTTTTTGAAGTCAAATTTGATTTATAATTTTATCCGTTATTCTACGGATGGCCGTTATTTGTACACCGCTTATTTTGCTTTCTTCATCTTTTCTTCATTATTTAATGCTTTAAATGCTAGAACAACAAGATTAAATATTATAGCTAATATTTCTAAAAATAAACCATTTATATTTATTTTTACAACCATTTTTTTAATTCAATTATATTTAATTTACTTTGGCGGTGATTTATTTCGTACTTATGGATTGACTCTAAAAGAATTATTGTTTGTTTTATTTTTATCTTTAAGTGTCATTCCATTTGACTGGTTAAGAAAGTCATTAATGAAGAAATCTGATAAAGTTTTATAAAAAAATCTACTCTTTTGATATCAATTCCGTGTGGAAAATATCTTTAAGTAGATTCTTTTTTTATTCAATGTTATTAACTGGTTCACTAGAAACCCAGTAGTATTTACCGCTATCATTTAATTTATAAATATGTTTATAAGTTTTCATAATTTTAATTACATCATCAGAAAAATCATCAAAGTTAGAAACAATAAACGTTCCTAAAAAATCACTATTTTCACCAAACCAACTATTATCAGTATCAATATGAGTTCCATATAAATTAATAGAAGTACTATCATAATCAACACTATCTTCTAAAGTCATATAAGCAAATTTATCATAAATAACTAGTTCATCATTTGTCTTTTGAGCTTTTAGAAAGATTGATTTTTCTTTAGGGCAGCCACCAGCACCACCTTCAGAGCTACTTACCAAGTAATAATTACTATTAGGAACTAGAAAAATATTGCCAACGGGGCTAAGGTCTAATCCACTGCTATTGCAATTATGAAATTCAAAACTGCTAGGAAGATTTTCACTATCATTAAAATATTTTAAATTGTTATTTTTAATGTCATCAACTTCAAAATATGATAATGAATAAGGGCTGTCTTCTTGCTTCAATGTAGACATACATTGATTATAAAGTTCCTGTTTATCATCATAATTTAGTTTGAGAATTAATTCACATTGTTTATCATAATCAAGATTGTCAAAAGATTTACGAGTAACATTAATCAAATCGTTTTTCATTTTCGCTTGATTGCTTAAATCATTATAAGTAACTTTTTTTCCATAATGAAAGTTGGTTTTTCTATCAAATAATTCTTTAATTATATCATTATCTAAACTTAAATCTTCTTCTTTATTAGATTTATTTCCTTTATCATTATTAATTTGTGTATTATCTTTGTTACTAACATATTTTTCTTTAAATAATAAATAACCTCCAACAGTACCTAAACTAAAGGTAGCTACAATAACCACCACAACAATTAAAATTTTACTACTATTTCTCACACTTCATCATACCCTTTCTAAAATAATATTAACACAATTAATTTGACATATTCAACAATAATAAAACTTTAAAAAAATCTACTTGTTTCATGATGCTTTAAAATAGAACTTACACCATTAAGTAAATTTTTATTATTATTCAATATTATCAACTGGCTCACTAGAAATCCAGTAGTATTCACCATTATCATTTAACTTATACGTATGTTTATAAGTTTGCATAAATTTTAAAACTTCTGCAACTTCTAATTCTTTTTCATCATCAAAGGTGTCTTCATCGAAACTATAATGTGTCACAGCTTTAGTTAAATCATCGTCAGTATAAAAATCATATACAATTTTTCCTTTAGAAGAATCACTCATCGTACCAATAATATACTTATCATAAATATATAATTCATTATCATCTTTTTCCGCTTTAACAAATTCTCTCTTTGATTGAGGAGATAAACCACCATAACCACATTGTGTATCTAAATCTAAATAATAATTATCATTACTTTGTAATACAACTTTTTCACATCTAGGCTCTAATTTAAGCGTTGTTGACATAACATAATTATATTCTTTTGGCAAGTCATCACTTTTATTAAAATACTTGATATTATTATTTCTAACGTCATCTAAAGTATAATAAGCAACAAGATCTTCATAACCTTCCCATTTCCCTTCTAAACTCATACAGGTATCATAAAAATCGGTCATTATTTTGTTACCACTATTTTTAAGCTTAGTACATACTTCTTTATAACTAAGATTAGTAAAAGCTTTCTTTTTAAGTCCAGTTAAATCTACCTCTAACTTCTTTTGATCACTTAAAGTATCATAAGTAACCTTATTTGTTGTATGAAAATTAGTCTTTCTATCAAACAATTCTTTAATTACATTATTATCTAAACTTAAATTTTCTTCTTTATTAGAATTATTTCCTTTATCATTATTAATTTGCACGTTATCTTTATTATTAACATATTTTCCCTTATATAATAAATAACCTCCAACAGTACCTAAACTAAATGTAGCTACAATAACCAACACAATGATTAAAATTTTACTACTTCTCTTCACAATTAACCCTATCCTTTCTAAAATAATATTAACATACCTTAACAATTTATACTATCCTATAATCTTTAATTATGCTAAGAAATATGATATCCTATTACTATAAGATAAGGAAAGAATATGAATAAAAAAGGATTTATGTTTGTTGAAACAATTATGGTTATAACTATATTAACTACTTCTTTAATTATGATATACGTGTCTTTTTCTAGGGTTCTAACTAACGAAAAAAGACGTGTAGCTTTTGATGATACGGCATACATATACCGCACTTACTTCATAGAAGACTACTTAGTATCATTAAATCTTTATGACTACATTAATAAGTATCTAAATAATACTTCAAAAAGAATTATTGTTTTAAATACAACTGACAATTCCTTGTATAATTTATATGAAAATGGTACCGAAAATAAAGAAGAAGCCAATCGTCAGTTATTTTCATCACTTTTATTTAATACACTTAACACGTTAAATGTTAATAAGATTTATATTACATATTATAATGTTAATGATTTAAAATCTTGTACTACCAAAAGTGGTAAAACGACCAATGCCAGTTCTAGATGTTCAAAAGAAACCATTGATGCCTTAAATAACATGAGTACCAATGCTATTCTTTATTTAAAAACTTTATCAGGAACGGATGATGGATACCGCTTAATAGTTGAATATCAAGAAAACACGGTTGATTATACCCGTAGTCAAACACCAAACGGAAGTACTTGCCAGACCGGCTATACATTAGATAGAAGTACTAATAAGTGCTACAAAAACGTAACAAAATATTATTATAATAGCGTTAAATTATTTATAAGGGGTGCTTAATTATGAATAGAAAAGGTATGACCTTAATGGAAGTTTTAGTAAGTTTAGTCTTAATAGCTATTGTCATGATATTTTTAACTAATCTTCTTGCTGATATAAAAAATGAAGAAACTATTAGTACTACTAGAAATGCTGATTCTCTAACAAGAGCCTCTTTAATTAATGTTATTGAAGGCGATTTAATAAATAATAATCTTACAAGATTTTATAAAAATTGTAGTCTTAATAAAAGTGGTGCCAAAGCTTGTTACAGTTTTACTTTCTCTTCAACGACTAAATATTTATATGTAGGTACTAACTTTATTGCTTATGGTCCCTCTAACAGTTTAGAAAAATGGAATTTAGAATATGGTGAGTATGATATTAGCAATATAAAAGTTAATTTTATTAATAAAGTTAATGGCACCTCTACTCCTGATTACTTATTAACAATTCACATCCCAGTAAAAAATGTTGATAACACAACTCGCCGTAAATATGATGTTGATTTAACAATAATCGGTAAAACTGATGGTTTTACTTGCTCTAATGGATGTTAATAAATTCAATGTATTCTTTGTAATTCTTCAATAGCTCTCTTACAAAAATAGAGGGCTTTTCTCTTGGAACAAATAAATAACAATTTCTTTTCGCACGGGTTAAAGCAACATAAAACAATCTTCTTTCCTCTTCTATAAAATCTTTTTTAGTATCTTTCCGAATATAATTTAATATTTTATCTTGTTCCATCATTGAAGGAAATCCTAATTTATCATCAATCAAATTAATTAAAATTACATCATCACATTCTAAGCCCTTCGACTTGTGAATCGTCATATGTCTAATAATGAATCGGCTTTTACCTTCAATTTTTACGTTCCCATCACTATAAATAACTTTATCATTAATAAAATTTTCTATATCTTTATTATTTCTACTTAGTATAAACAACTTATAACTTTCGATTTTATAAAGATATGATAATAATGTGAAAAAGTCTTTTTTGTCATTAGAATAATAAACAATTTTAATTGGCCTATCTATATGAATATTTGATCGCATTTCCTTTTTTATTTGCTTCTTATTTTGCATAATAAAATCACCGGCTACATTAACTAATTCTTGACTATTACGGTATGTTGTTTGGATTTTTAGAATTTTTCCAGCTCTAAAGAAACTATTAAAATTAATAAATAAATTTATATCACTTCCAGAAAATTTATATATTGATTGAAAGTCGTCACCAACTGCCATAAAATAGCTATTATTCCTGTCAACGATTGTTTTAATTAGATTGAATCGAATAAAAGAACTATCCTGATATTCATCAATTATAAAGTGCTTGTAATTCTTAACTGTATCATTTTTGTTAATAATTTTAGTAGCTTCAATAATTAAATCATCAAAATCATATTCATTATTATCTTTTAAATAGGTACTATATTTTAAATAAATATTAAATATGATCAAAATATAAAAACTATCTATCTTTTTCCAGAAATTTTTTTGTAATTTATTTAAGAGATTGCTAAAAAAAGTTACATTATACCCATTACATTTATATAATTTTATAAATGTAGCTATTATATTAATAAATTTATTTACTTCATCCTCATTTTCTTCTAGTTTTTGAAGATACTCCTCGTTACTGTGCCAATTAATCTTTAAAATAAAACGCAGATATTTAAGCTGTTCAGGATAATTTAAGATGTCTATTTTTAAATATTCTTCTATACAAAGTTCTAAAGTATCAGCATTAGCTATACTAAAGTTAGCTGCATTTTCTTTTAAGATATTAAGAGCCAATTTATGGAATGTAAATACATCTATGTCTATATTAAGTTCTTTTTTTAACTTCTCTTTCAAACTATTAGCGGCTTCACGGGTATATGATATACATAAAATATTTTTTGCTTCTATTTTTTTAATATTTATTAAATACCAGATTCTACCTAATATTGTAAATGTTTTACCAGATCCTGCACCTGCTACTACTAAAAGTTCCTGACAAGTGCTAGTTGCAATTTTTAACTGCTCAGTATCTAATGGATACCCATTAATTTTAATATCCATATAACCTTTCTAGTAAGTTTTAAAATCTAAATCGCTATTATTTTAACATATGTTTGTGTGAAGAGTAAAAAAATAAACAGTTTTATCTGTCTATCTTTAACTTATTTGTTATCTTTATTTTTATAATATTCATATAATTCTTTAAATCTATTATAGTGAATAATTTCCCTTTGCCTTAAAAATAATAACGGTCCGATTAAATCTTCATCAGTAGCTAGGTTTAACATATTTTCATAACCTGCCCTCGCTTTTTCTTCCGCTGCCATATCTTCACATAAATCTACAACAGGATCACCAGTCGAGGCAAAATAACTAACAGTAAATGGTACCCCAGCTGGATTTATAGGATAAACACCTTTTCCATGTTCCACATAATACTCAGCTAAGCCCGCTGCTTCTAATTCTTGTAAAGTAGCATCTTTAATTAATTGTCTAAACATAGTAGCAATCATTTCACAATGGCCTAATTCTTCAGTGGCAATCATATTAAGCAGTGCTTTACCTTTAGCATCTGGCATAGAGAAACTTTGATTAAAATATCTTAAAGCGGCGGCTAACTCACCAGCATATCCACCTAAACCAGCAATAATATATTTAGCCATTTTTAAATCTTTTTTCTTAATATTAACTGGATAAGCTAGGTGTTTTTCATATTTATACATATTTTACACCTCCATCATTATCCCAAGGCCATGGATTTTTATAATAATCATAAGCATCACTATAAGTGCTAGTTAAATTTAGTGGTTTATACATCTTCTCATATTGTTCTAAGTAAGATTTATATTTTTTTACTTCTTCACGAAAAATATTGTACATATCATCATCATTTGGATGTAAATCTAAATATAAACTTATATCATTTAAAGCAAACTCAGCTTCATTTAACTTTAACATTAAAGCTTCTTCTTCAGTTTTGGGAATTAATTCTTTAACGTTATAATTTTTATATGGAATATATTCATTTTTAAACATATTTCCTCTAAGATACCCCATTTTACAATCAACAAGCCCATTATTAGTATGATTAAAAGAATTATAATTTGGTATACTGCCATTAACTAAAAAATCAACATCTTCAAAAAACATACATATCCTCCTAAAAATAAGCTATGTTAAGATATCATTAGTGCCTATGCTAAAACCCATTTTTAAAAGATAAAAAAGTATCTAGTAAGTATAAGCCTACTAATAACAATGTTAATTTCTTTGGCATTCTATCAATAATTCTATTCACTTTTTTTAAAAAGTATTTATCATAAATAAAGGCCCCAACACTCCAACCTAAAGAAACGAGAATATTTATATATTTACCAATACTAAGAGGCCAGTTTTCATATGACCATTTGGCATGACCAATAATTAAGTAAGACAAGTGGCCGCCAATAAATTCTACTAAAGTAAGACTTATAAAACTAAGAATTAAAAAAATAAGCGCTCTAAATTTTTTGTTTTCTTGCTTTTCTAAAATTTTATCTAAAAAAACAATAATTAAAAATCCAAAGAAATATATTGGAGTAAAAGGTCCAAAGAGAATACCACTAGAATGATTACTACGTATGAAAACATTACAAGTAGTTTCAAATAAAAAACCTAAAATACTATAATATATATAATAACTAATCCATTTCATATTCATATGATAACCATAATTTATAAGTTTATACATGGATAAATAATTAAAAATTTAACAGTTGAGATAGATTATAACTACCACAGAAAAATACCTATTTTCTAATTATTGAATGTATGCTATACTTCTATTATAGAAAGTAGTTGAATATTATGGCAAAAAAGAAACTTCCTAAGCAGTATCAAAAGTATACTATACTAATCGTTATTATTTTAGGGGTATTTACTATTTCTTTTTTAGGATATTCTTTGTATAAAGAATTTGATGCAAATAAAGCAAACACTTCTTATCTAGTTAAAAAGAAATTAGTTACCAAGTCTTATAATATAAATGAAGATTTAAGTGAACTAAAAAATAAAGATGGAAATTATTTCATTTATTTATCTTACACAGGAAATAAAGAAATCTATAATTTAGAGAAAAGCTTAAAAAGCTTAATTAAACAATATAAATTAAAGTCAGAATTTTACTATATCAACATCGATTCTTTACAAAATGATGATAATAAAATTGCTGCAATAAACAATTTATTAGGCCTAGATGAAGTCCAAGTTACAAAAGTTCCAACTATTATTTATGTAACTGACGGTAAGGTAAAAAAAGGTAATATTATTACTAGATTAGATGATAATCTTTTTGAAAAAGGAGATTTTCAACAGTTATTAGATATTAATGACTTATAAGTTAGAACGCCAATTATTTTAGTTGGTGTTTTTAAATTAAGATTTATAATAATAAAATTTTCTAATAATGTCAAATTTACTAAAATAATCAAAGTTTTATTTGACTTTATTACCTACTTACTATATACTTTTAACTGGTACATTTTATTTATACAAAAATTATTTGACGTGGGAAATCCAATAATGATTAGTATAATTGAAAGGATATAATATGAATACATTCATGCAAAAAAAAGAAACTGTTGACCGTAAATGGTATGTTATTGACGCTGAAGGCCAAACTTTAGGACGTCTTGCAACTAAGGTTGCTACTGTTCTTAAAGGTAAACATAAGCCAACTTATACTCCACACATTGACTGTGGTGACTATGTTATCGTTATTAATGCTAGTAAAGTTGTATTAACTGGCAATAAATTAAATGATAAGATGTACTACAATCATAGTAGATATGCTGGTGGCTTAAGAGAAAGAACTGCCCAAGAAATGATAACAAAGTATCCAGAAGAAATGGTAGAAAGAGCTGTTAAAGGTATGTTACCAAAAGGACCTTTAGGAAGACAAATGTATCGTAAGTTATTTGTTTATGCTGGTTCAGAATATGAACAAGTTGCTCAAAAACCAGAAAAGTTAGAAGTTAAATAGGAGGTATAATTTATGACAGATAAGAAAATATGGACTGGAACTGGCCGTAGAAAACGTTCTACTGCACAAGCTAGATTAACTCTAGGTAAAGGTAATATTATTGTTAATGGAACACCTGTTGATGAATATATGCCTTATCAAACTTTAGTAATGGATATTAAACAACCATTAGCTGCAACTGGTAATGAAGATAAATTCGACATTGAAGTTACAGTTAAAGGTGGTGGCTTCTCAGGTCAAGCTGGCGCTATTCGTCATGCTATTACAAGAGCATTATTAGAATTCGATGCTAATACTGATCAAACAAGAGAAGATAGTTATCGTAAAGTTCTTAAAAAAGCTGGTTTTGTTAAGAGAGATCCTCGTGTTAAAGAACGTAAGAAATACGGACTTAAAAAAGCTCGTCGTGCTCCACAATTCAGTAAGAGATAATATATTTATAGTTTCATTCCTCATGGCTTTGGCTGTGAGGTTTTTTGCATAAAAAAATAGGCTTAAAGCCTAATTATTTGTCTTCTTAATACTATCATATTTTTTGTGATAAGCCTTTTTCTCATTATACATTCTCTCATCAGCCGTATTAAATAATTCTTTCATTGTTATACTATTCTCAGTTGTAGATAAGGCATATCCACACGAATAACTTAACTTAGTATTATGTAATTCTTTATTAATTCGCTTTGTTTTTTCTTTAACATCAAGTAAAAAATCTTTAATCTTTTTTTCTGAACATGAATATAAGATGACAATAAACTCATCACCACCAAAACGCCCTATAAACGAATTTTTAACCATACATTTTCTTAAAATATTAGCAAAATCTTTTATAAATTCATCACCGCACGCATGACCATAGGTATCATTAACTTCTTTAAGCCCATTTATATCAAATACTATAAGACCAATATCTTTGGCTAAAATATCTTCATTCTCTAGCTTTTCTTTACAAGCATTATTATTATTTAAACCAGTTAAAGTATCTATTACTGATTTAGATTCCAACTCTTTTATAACGTTTATAGTAGATATCATGACACTGATTATAATAGCTACAAGTAAGAAAATTGTATTAGATGAAGAATCATTAACATAATAAGTGATTAAATCGCTAGCAACCCCTAATATTAAAGCTAAAGCCAACCAACTGGCAGAACTTATTTTTTTGTTTATGATATAATTTTTTATGCAATAATATATTAGCACAATAACATAAAAGACTAAAGCAATATGACATAAAACTAAGGAATTACGCATGTCTAATATATCAGTCAAATCCATTATCATAACAATCATTGGTAATGATATTGCAATTCCTAAAGCTAATTTAATTAAGTTAAAGCCCCTACTATCTAATTCAGTATAAATAGAAGCTAAAAAACAAAGTGGTGCAACATAAAGCATAGTTAAAGATATATACGAAATAATTGTTGGATAATTTGGGAATAATAAAGGTGTACAACGCATATCACATATTTTCCATAAACCAATACTTAATACAAAAACACCTAAATAACTCAATTTTCCTTTATAATTTTTACTTAGCAATAAATAAATTGATAAGCAGCATAATATAAAGCCCAGCAAAACACAAACAGAACCTAACAGTAATTCTAAAATATTATTACCTATTTCTTTATTATATATATTTTCTAAAGGCCCCTTATAAAAGGTTATATCCCGATCAGCAAAGAATTTATATACGGGATAAATTTCTACCTTTAGTTCCTTTCCAACGACATTTTCAGTAATAGGTATCAACACATAATTATTACCAACACTTTTTACTTCATTATTATTTACTTGATAAATAAGATTGGAATCTATATACACATTAACATAACTTTGTGGAACATAAAACGCTAAATAATCATCTTGTACAAAAGTATCATCAATGGTAGTTGTGAAAGTTCTTTTAACCTTAATGGGTGTCTTTTCATCATTACTTTCATCGTACTTCATATTTTTATATTCTTCTAATCGATTTAGATTTCTTTTATGATAAATATCTGTGTCATTAGAAAAAAATATGTATCCTAAAAAAAGTACACTAAAAGCTAAAACTAAACTTGAAAACACTTTGAAAAATTTATTCCAATTCATTTTAACCTCACTTGCTAATAATTTTAACACCCTGGTTTCTTTTTGTAAATATTATCAAATATAATAAAATCAACATTATTTTTACACGTTATACATAAGTTTTAGTATGAGAAAGATAATAATGTTAATCTTATGTTTTTTCCTATCCATAACGTGTGCGAGAGCTTCCTTACCATTAAGTGGAAAACTAATAGTTATTGATGTTGGCCATGGAGGATACTGAAAAATCCAAAAATAAAATAATAGCTATAAAGATAAGTAAATACAAGAAATTAAGGTACTTTGATAAAAAAGTATCTTTTTTCATAAAAATAATTAGCACTGTTATATATCTATTGCCAATCATGTGATTTTATGATATATTTTGTCTATAAGGATATATGTCAATTAAGACAAGAAGACAAGAAAAAAATATGCTCAGGCAATAAGCATATTTCCTTATCGGTAGATACTAACTACCAACGAATTAAGACAAACAATAACGAAATGTTTGAAGAACTGATTGGAAAAATATGAAATCAATTCCTACTATAATATTACACATTTTTTGATAAAATGTCAAACATAAAAAATTGGTAGTTAACATATTTTACCCTTTTCTTCAACAGGAAGGGAGGTAAAATATGTTTTATTTTGAATTAGTTTAATGAAGTTGGTATCTACCTCTGATTTTATTTTTAAAAAGAGGAGGAATAATATGAATTTAGAAATAAAAGTTCTTGCTCCTAAGGAGCAAAAAGATAATGTTGATTATGGAGACTGCTTTATTATTAATGATAATGGTAGTGTTACAGTGTACGATTGTGGTTCTGAAGAATTGGCAGATCAAGTACTACACTATTTAGAGGAAAAAAATATAGATAAAGTTGATTTAGTTTTATCACATAATGATAGCGATCATTTTGATGGAATACCAAAATTAGTTGATAATGGTGTAGTTAATTCTATTACAACATTATTGTTATTAAAATATAAAGATGCAATCTTTGATAAAATAGAGGATAATAGAGTTACTAGGGACTCCTTAACCCAGAATATTAAAGATATGTATAGTAACATTTATTCTTTATCAGGACAAAATTTAAAGGATGCTTTAGATGATGATAATAATTTATCTGACAATTTAAAGATTGTAGGACCTGCAACAGAATATTTTATTGATGCTGTTGCTAAACAATTTACCCCAAATGAGAGTAATAATATAGATAGCAGTACGATAATGAATGCTATAAGCGTTCAATTAGAAGTAAATTTTAATGGACAAAAGTTATTGTTAACTGGAGATGCCGACTTTGCTGCTTTTGATGATAAAACTAGAAATTATGATGCTATTCAATTACCTCACCATGGAAACAATGATATGGCTCAGAAAGTATTTGAAAAAAATGAAAAACGAAACGATGTGTTGTATATTGTTTCTGATAATAAAGGTGCTGACATTAATGGTGGCTCTGACAACTTAGAGGTTAAGGGACATCGAATTATGAATACTAAAAATGGTGCTTTTAGTATAAATCAAAATTCATTTAAAGCAGAAAGAAGGGGAACTTTAAATTGTTATGAGATATATCCTTTTAAGAAAAAAAATAACTTTTGAAGAAATAAGATCTAGACAAGAATATCTATATGATGTTTTTAAGATTTATACAATTCCTTTTTTCTTTGACAATTATATTGAATTAAGGTCAATACCAGAAAATTATGGTAATGTAGTATTCATAAATGGACATAATAACCAGGTTTATAGTTTTTTAATGAATGAAGAACCAAAAGAACATGATATAGTGATGATTACTTGTTATCAAGGATTAGTAAAAAAAATAAAGTTTCCTAATAAAGATATGTTTTTTACTGATACTACAACTGATAAATTAAATGGAAAAGAATATGGTTTTGATTTTGAAATAACTAATTCGGAGCTTGATTTATATAACTGTTCTTATACTTCGGTAAAAGATAAGATTAACTATTCGTTTGAAAGGATTAATTAAAATGGATAAAATAATAGAGAAAATCAGTAGCTATCACATATTTAACTATTTAGTACCAGGTTATTTATTTTTAATTATTAGTGGTCAAATAATGGAAAAAAATCTAATTATAGATAGTCTAATTTATTCATTTTTTGAAGCATATTTTATAGGTATTATAATTAGTAGAATATCCTCATTAGTAATTGAGAAGATAATAGTTAAAATATGGAAATTGAAAAAAGAACCTTATGATAAATATATAGAAGCAAATAAGAAAGATGACAAACTAGAAATTTTAAATCAAGATTGTAATATGTATAGAAGCTTATGTACTTTAATGCTAATTGAATTGGCGTTAAAAATAATGGTGATGTTTGAAATTTCAAGTTTGATTAATAAAGATATTTTAATTTTGGTAATGTTTACATTACTGACAATACTTTTTGCTTTTTCGTTTGTTAAGCAAAATAGATTTATATCTTCAAGAGTAAAGAGAATAAGCAAAAAAAAATAGATTTCAAAAAGATACTTTAATAGTGAAGTGTCTTTTATTATGCAATTTTTTAAGAAAGAGAGGAACGATAAATGAATTATGGAATATTTAGAAGTCAACCAATAATGACTATAAACGATTTAGCACAAATAGGATCACACAATAAACGAGAGAAAAAAGCATATAAAAGTAATAAAGATATTAAATTAGAATTAACTAAAAATAATATAGAATTAGTACCCTTAGCAGAGAAATATGTTAAGGGTTTTAAATTGCTTGTAAAAGATTATGAAAAAGAGCATAATGAACGTATGAAAAATGAACGACCTGAAAGAAAAAAGACATTTAATGAAATGTTAAATAAATCTAAAAGTGTTGTAGCTGATGAACTCATGTTTACTGCAACACATAAATTTTTTGATAATATGAGTGAAGATGAAATAATGAGATGGGCTGATACTTGTATGGATTTTGTTTACAATGATTTAGGTTATAAGAAAGAACAAATATTACACGCAACAATACACATGGATGAACTAACACCTCATATTCATTGTGTTGTTGTACCCCTTATTAAGAAGTTTGATAAAAGAACAAATACAGAAAGGTTTACTATCTCTAAAAAGCAATATATTAGAGACAATATACACTTATCTGAATTGCAAGATATTTATAATTTAAGATTAAGAGAAAATGGTTTTGAATTAGAAAGAGGTATTAAGGGTAGTGATAGAAAACATCAAAAAGTAAAGGAATTCAAGAAAACAACAAGATATTATGAAACTAAAGTAACTACTATAAATAAAAATCTTGATAATGCTATGAATGAATTTGAAGAAAAAATGAAAACTACTAAAAATACTTTAATAGATAAAGAATATGTAAAGGTACGAAAAGATACTTTTGCTAGTATGCAAAATGTAATAAAAGAAACTAAAAAGGTTATGGAATTTCAACCTAAAATGGAACAATTATTTAACGAGGTAAATACTTTTAGTAAAAGTCATCAAACATTAGAAAAAGAAAATGCAAATCTACAACGAGAAGTAAAAGCACTTACTACAAGAAATCAAAACTTAACAAAAGAGAATAACCATCTTAAAGACTATTTAAAAGCCATTTTGGAGGCTATAAAACACTTTTTCAGAAAATTATTACAAATTGGTAATGAACCTACGAAAGAAGCCACTACAACTGAAATAAAAGACTATTTTGATAACAACGATTTTGATATGAATGATGTTGTTAAAATATTAAGAGGAACTACCAAAGAAGATGAATTATTTGATTATGTAAAAGCACCTAGTTATTTAAAAACTAGTAAAAAATCTAAAGAAAAAGAAAAGAATGATTATGAAATAAGTATGTAAAAAAGTAAGACGAAACTAAATAACAACTGCTAGTATATGAGTTGTTTTTTTTGGTATAATTATTTATGTAATTTAGCTAGAAATAATAATTTGTTGAAGCAAGGTGAGAAAATGAAAGACAAAAAATATTTAATCGATAATGAATATCTAATGAAAGAATGGAATTATTCAAAAAATGAAGGATTAAATCCAAAGTTATTAACAACAGGAAGCGATAAAAAGGTATGGTGGAAATGTTCCGAATGTGGAAATGAGTGGGAAGCAAGTATATCAAATAGAAATAAAGGTAGAGGCTGTCCGATATGCTCACTTTCTAAAAGAGGAAAAAATAGGATTAAAGCCTTAGTAGAAAAAAATGGCAGTCTATTTGACAAAAGATCGGATTTAGTAAAAGAATGGAATTATGAAAAGAATGCACCATTAACCCCTAAAGATGTAACCATAGGGAGCAGTAAGAAGGTATGGTGGAAATGTTCTGAAGGACATGAATGGGAAGCCTGTATAAAAAGTAGAAGTAAGAGCATTGGATGTCCTTTTTGCTCAGGTAGGCAATCAATCATGGGGTATAATGATCTAGCAACTATAAATCCAACACTCGCAAAAGAATGGAATTACAAAAAGAATGGTGATTTAAAACCAAATATGGTAAAGCCAAATAGTGATAAAAAAGTATGGTGGAAATGTGTTAAAGGGCATGAGTGGGAAGCAATTATATCTAGTCGAAATAAAGGTAATGGTTGCCCAATTTGTGCAAGAGAATTACAAACTTCTTTTCCAGAGCAGGCAATTTATTTTTATTTAAAAAAATTGTTTCCAGATGCTATAAATGGTGATCGCCATTTGAAAATGGAGTTAGATATTTTTATTCCATCACAAAAAGTTGCTGTTGAATATGATGGGATATTTTGGCATCAGAATCCAGAAAAAGATGAAAGAAAAAATAAACTTTGTAAAGAAAATGAAATTCTTCTTTTTAGAGTAAAGGAAGATTTCAAAGAAGAAATTATAGAAAATGATTATTTAAAAATAATACCATGTACATATTCTGATGAAGGAATTAAATTTGCCATCGAACATATAGTAAAACATTTTAATAAAACCATAGATGTTAATTTGGATAGAGACCGTATTTTAATATATACATCATTTATAAAAAGACAAAAGAAACATTCATTAATGGTTATTAATCCAGAACTTGCAAAAGAATGGAATTATGAAAAAAATGGTGATTTAAAACCAGATATGGTTGCATCAAACAGTGGAAAAAAGGTATGGTGGAAATGTAATAAAGGTCATGAGTGGGAAGCAAGTATATATAGTAGAACAGATGGAGTTGGTTGTCCAATTTGTGCAAGTCAACAAATACTTAAAGGGTATAATGATCTTGCAACTATTAACCCAGCACTTGCAAAAGAATGGAATTATGAAAAAAATGGTGATTTAAAACCTGACATGGTTACAGTAAATGCTAATAAAAAGGTATGGTGGAAATGTAATAAAGGTCATGAGTGGGAAACCTATATATCAAATAGAAATAAAGGCAGAGGATGTCCAATTTGTAAAAACAAGCAAATACATAAAGGGTATAATGACCTTGCAACTACTAATCCAATACTTGCGAAAGAATGGAACTATGAAAAGAACGCATCATTAACCCCTAAAGATGTAACTTTAGGAAGTAATAAAAAGGTATGGTGGAAATGTAACAAAGGTCATGAGTGGGAAGCAACTATATCAAATAGGACAAATGGAAATGACTGTCCAATTTGTAAAAACAAACAAATACTTAAAGGATATAATGATCTTGCAACTATTAATCCAGAACTTGCAAAAGAATGGAATTATTCAAAAAATGGTGATTTAAAACCAGATATGGTTACAGCAAATGCTAATAAGAAGGTATGGTGGAAATGCAACAAAGGACATGAGTGGGAAGCAAGTATTGATAATAGAAATAAAGGAAAAGGATGCCCAGTTTGTAAAAATAAACAAATACTTAAAGGATATAATGATCTTGCAACTATTAATCCAACACTTACAAAAGAATGGAATTATGAAAAAAATGGTGATTTAAAACCAGATATGGTTGCATCAAACAGTGGAAAAAAGGTATGGTGGAAATGTAACAAAGGACATGAGTGGGAAGCAATTATATCAAATAGAAATAGAGGTAGAGGATGTCCAATTTGTAAAAAAATAAATACTAAATAGCATATATAGAAATAATTACAAATTACAATCTATAAAACAGTTTAAAATAAAAACCGAGCCAAAAGAAATTAAGCAACTAATGGCTCGATTTTATAGACTATAATTTCATTATAGTAACACACTACGGTATTGGCAAGCCAATAACGATGTGTGCCAAGGGAATATTCCCTTTGGAAACCCTAGAAGCAACTTATATTACAAAGTTTCACAATGTAATATAGTTGCCTTTTTATTTCACTATCGTTACATAAAAAGAAAAAGGCTATCGCCACTTTCATTTTCTAAAGCAAACAAAACGTGCCTCGCCTTTTTATAAAAGAATAGTCTAATCGCTAATCTTACGAAAAGCGAAAAAGACTATTTTTTCTTATTATATGTTTTCTCTAATAATCTTGCAGTATCTCTTATGGCTACATATATAGCTAAGTAGGTTATAAGTTCATAGGTAATCATGACAACGAAGAAGATTATAATAATTATTGAATTATTTGTTAGACCATTTTTTACATAGTCTATAAATTGTATAGTTAGATATATTATTCCAAAGATTACTGTTGATATAGTTGTTGTATCATCAAAAGATCGTTGTATCACTTGGGATTCTTCTCTATCAACATTTAATCCTCTTATGCTCCACCTACCTATCACCATTAACACTAATACCATTAGAAATGGACTAATAACCCAATATAAATTATAGCCATAATCATTTTTCTGAAATAAAACTAATACCAAGCTTACTACCATAAAAATATTTAATAATATGATTCCAATATTTCTTATTAAAATTTTACTTTTTTGCATTTTTGTTTCTCTCCTTTACTTTTAAACTTTGAATCAAATTTACAATTTCTCTAGAAGTATTGATTTGATATTCAGTATCTTCTATTGTATGTAGTAGTAGTTCTTTTTCGTTTTCTAATATGTTTTTCTTTTTTAAATTCTCTTTGCACGAATCAACAAGTTTTCTTGAATTTTCGATACTACCTAAAACATTGATTTCAGCCTCATTCAGTTCATCTAAATTCATCTTTTCATAATAGGCTTTAATAAATGGGTTTAATGAACTGACTTCCATACCTAAACCTATTTTATACATCATTTCATTATAATTAACATTTATATATTTACTTATTTTTCTTAATGTTTTAGGATTTGGTATTTCTCTTTCTCCTGATTCTATTTTAGATAATTCGGCATTACTAATATTTGCTTCTTTTGCAAGTTGCCTTTGCGAATAACCTGCTTTTTCTCGTGCTTCGGCAATAATTTCGCCAATCTTTTTTTCTTGCATTGTAATACACCTCACAAGTACATAATAGCATATATGTTAACTAAAATCAACAAAATAATTAAAATTGTTTCTAAAAGTGTTGACAAGTTAGTAATTATTATGTATATTATAGATGTTTCTGAAAGTTAACATTATACTTAAAATGTTAATTGACAAGAAAGGAGGAAATCTATGAATGAATAAAAGACATCAGGAAATGCCAACAAAGATTTTAAAGGATAAGAGAATCAAACCTGAGGGAAAACTGATATATTCATATATCTACGCTAAAGGACAAGATAGGATTATCACAGATTTAAATGTTGGAGAATTACAACAAGTAGTAAAAATTAAAAATAAAGGTTTAAAAAGGAATCTTGAAATATTGGAACAATTAAAGTATCTAATCTACAAGGAATATGATACAGGAATGTACACAATAAATCTACTAGGTTGTTAAATAACTCCTAGTAGATATGGTACAGTAAGATATATAGGCTTATGTTAGTACCTTTTCTATCAAAATAGAATAAACTTCATTCAATCCTAGGGACAGGATTTAAAATTATGTTCTGGGGATAACTTTGCCTATTTTTAATAGGCTAGGAAAAAGTCCAATATCATTTTAGATTTAAGGAGAATAATTATTTTAAAATTGACTAGTGAATTTATCATAACTCCACGAATATTATTTAGAGATAAGAACTTATCAAGAACTGATATTGATGTTTTAAGTCTTATCATATCACTTGCCTTAAATAAAGGGTATTGTTATGCTACTAATGATTATCTAAAAGAGTATATAAATTCATCAGAAAGAACGATAAATTACTCATTGTCTAAATTAAAGAAACTAGGCTATATCATAGTAAAAAATGAAAATAGTAAACGAAGAATATATTTAAATATGGAAAAGATACCAACAAAAGTTGCAGATGAAGATGCAGAAAATTGCAGTAATGATAGTGCAAGCAATTGCACCCATAATATAAATAATAATAAATATAAAAAGAATAATAAAAGAAAAGAAATAATTCCTTATTGGCTGGAACACCCTGAAGTATGTGTTTCAGTCCCATTAAATGAAGAAGAACAAAAAGAAATGGAAGAACTAATGAAAGATTATAAATGAAAGGAGAGATGTGTATGATTGGAGGATTTAGATTATAGAATATGAAAAAAGGGGGAAGTAAGAAAATGGAGGTAGTATATAATGTAAAATATAAATTTAAGACAAATGAAAATAGAACTGATGATGAATTAAAAAGTATATTTAATAATAAATTGTTAAATGTCATTATGATTTTAGAAAATCAAAAACTAGCATTTAAAGAATCCTAAATATGAGATATAATATACTTGTATTTACAAATATTTATAGCTGTTCTCTAGTATTGGAGGAATGGCTATGATAGAAAAGGTAGGTGTATATTGTAGATTATCTGATGAAGATAGAGATAAGATAAATAAAAATGATGATAGTGATAGTATAGTAAATCAAAGAAGTATGTGTTTAAAATATGCTAATCAAAATGGATGGAATGTTGTAGATATTTATTCAGATGATGATTTTTCAGGAGCAGGAACTTATAGACCTGACTTTGAAAGACTTATCAAAGATTGTGAAAGTGGTAAAATCAATTTAGTTTTATGCAAAAGTCAATCAAGATTTTCAAGAGATATGGAAGTCATTGAAAGATATTTACACAATAAATTTATTGAATGGGGAGTAAGATTTGTAAGTATTGTTGATAACGCTGATACAAGTATTGAATCTAACAAGAAATCAAGACAAATAAATGGGCTTATCAATGAATGGTATTTAGATGATTTATCAACAAATATCAAAAAGTCATTAAAGAATAAACGAGAAGATGGTTTATTTATGGGAAGTTTTGCTCCTTATGGTTATGATAGAAGTGAAGAAGATAAACACAAGTTAGTTGTTGATCCTGTGGCTGCTGAAGTTGTTAAAAAGATATTTCAAATGTATGCAGAGGGAAATGGTTACCATAAAATCTGTGAATATCTAAATAACAATAATATTCCACCAAGGTCAGTATATAAGAAACAAAAAGGAAGTAAATTTGTATGTTCTAATTGTGATTATAAAAATGTAAGATGGAATCCTGATACCATAGCCCAAATGCTACGAAATGAATTTTATATAGGTAATCTTGTACAAGGAAAAATAACTTCAATGGGATATAAAGTTCATAAGTTTAAAAAAGTAGCAGAAAAAGATTGGTGTAGAATAGAAAACTCACACGAGGCTATTATTGATAAGGAAACATGGAACAAAGTGCAAAAGATACTAGGTACACATCAAGAACCGATTAAAACAGGAGAGATACATTATTTAAGTAGAAAAGTGTATTGTATGGAATGTGATAAGGTTTTTATGAGAAATGTGTACAATGTTAAAGGAGAAAAGACAGGTAAAAGAGCATACCTACAATGTAAAGGTGCTAAAAAATATCACACTTGCGATAATAACAAAGCAATTAGAATGGATGAATTAGAAACTATACTACTTAATGCAATTAATGATTTACTAGATAATTACTACGATCAAAATAATTTACAAGAACTCTATAATAGAAGAAATCAACAAGACACAAGTAATTGTGAAATAATAAAAGTTTTAGAAAAAGAAAAATATAATCTTAACAAAAAAATAGAAGATAATAAAACCTTTTATAGAAATCTATATGAAGATAAGGTAAAAGGAACTATTACTGAAGATATGTTTAGTATGATGTCTAGTGATTATTTAAGAGAAATCGAATCAATGACAAAAAGAGTTGAAACGATTGATAATGAGATAAATAACCTACAAGTTGTTAAAGAAGAACGAAAACAAGCTGATGAAATACTAAAAAAATATAAGCATATCAAAGAATTAAACAAAGTAATAGTTGATGAATTTATTGATAAGGTTTATGTCGGAGTTTATGATAAAGAAACGAAAACACGAGATATTGAAATAGAATGGAACTTAGAATTTTAAGATAAAAGATGATAATTTGGACTTTTCCGATTCTTGGACATGGTGGTGATGATCCAGGAACCAGTTATCAAAATGTTTTAGAAAAGGACTTAAACTTACAAATTAGTCATGCCCTAGAAGAAACAATTATAAAAAATGGAGCTAGTGTAATTTTAACTAGAGATGGCGATTATGATTTATCAACACCTAATGCCAAGAGAAGAAAGAAAAGCGACTTCGACAATCGTATTGATTTAATAAATAATTCCAAAGCAGACCTCTATGTTTCTATTCATATTAATTATTTAGATGATAAATCATATTATGGCGGTCAAATATTTTATTATGGTGAAGAAAATAAAAAATTAGCCGAGAAAATTCAAGCACGTTTTAACGAGATAAGTTATCCCCGCTCTATAAAAAATATGCCTAATATATATATGTATAGACGCCTAAAGCTTCCGGGGGTATTAGTCGAATGTGGCTTTATTTCTAATGCCAACGAACGAGAAAAGTTACAAACCAAAGAATATCAGACCCAAATCGCCGAAGTCATCACATCTGGGATAATCGACTATTTCACTTAAACTTCACAATTTTTTGACTTAACCACCACTTAAATTAGATATCATTTACTAGTCAGGTGTGATATAATTTAATAATAGGTGAATTATATGGCGTCCAGACAAAAGACATTTAAAACAATTGATGAACAAGTAACCATTTTAGAAGAAAAAGGTTTAATCATTGATGATATTGAGTATGCTAAAGATATTCTTTTAAGAGAAAATTATTTCTTTTTAATGGGATACCGTCACTTGTTCATAAAAAGTGAAACAGACCGTACATTCATTACAAATACTAATTTTCGCGAATTATATGCTGTTTTCAATTTCGACCGCCAAGTTCGTAATATTATTTTCAAAAACATCTTAATAGTTGAAAATAATGCTAAAAGTATTTTCTCATACCAACTCTCCAAAAAATATGGTATTAAAGAAAAACATTATTTAAATCCTAAAAATTTTAATACTGACCCAACTAAAAAACGCCAAGTTAATGATTTAATTAAAAAAATGCAACGTCAAATTCGGGTAAATGGTGGTCAACATTCTGCAACCATGCACTACATGACAAATTATGGGTATGTACCTTTATGGATTGTAGTAAAAGTCTTATCTTTTGGTATCATAAGTGAATTATATAATATTTTAAAACCTGAAGATCAAAAAGCAATTGCTGACATTTATAACTTATCCTCTGAACAACTATGTCAGTATTTCCCAATTATGTCTAATTACCGTAACTTATGTGCCCATGAAGATATCTTATATAATCACCGCTCCCAAAGAGTTGTTGAAGATAACAAATATCATTATTACTTAAATATTCCAAAAATGAACGGTGAATATATTTATGGAAAAGACGATTTATTTGCATTAATTATTATATTAAGACAGATACTAAGAAATGAAGATTTTAGATTATTAGTAAATGAAATATCATATGAGTTAGACATTCTAGCTGGAAAATTAAAAACTATTAATATAGATAAAGTAATGGATGCGATGGGATTCCCTCAAAATTATAAAGAAATAGTAAGGATGGATATATAATGAATGAAAAAAATTATGTTAATGCTAAAGTAGTTGGTGAAAAAAATAATGTTTGGAATAAAATATTTATTTCCTTGTTATTAATTGCCGTTGGTGCTTTTGCCATGTACGAAATAATTAGACTTAATCCAAGTACGACTGTTGTTAATAAACTAGAAAAAGAAGTAACAGTAAATGAAAATGGCATTGCTGATGCGGTTGAAAAAGTATACGATTCCGTAGTAGTTGTAGAAAATTACCGCAGTAATAAGCTTCAAGCAACTGGGACCGGTTTTATCTTTAAAAAAGATAATAATAAATATTATGTCATGACAAATTATCATGTAATTGAAAGCTCATCAAAAGTAAATATAGTCTTTACTGATGATACAACAACGGAAGTTGAAGTGGTTGGCGGCGACAAATATGCAGATATTGCCGTATTATCATTTACTTCATCAAAAGATATGACTGTTGCTGAAATTGGTTCAAGTACTGATGGCCGCGTAGGTGATACAACTTTCGCTGTCGGTGCCCCTTTAGATAGTTCAACTTATTCGTGGACTGTAACAAGAGGTATTTTATCAGGAAAAGATAGAATGGTTGCTGTTTCAACTACTAACAGTAGCTCTAGTGATTATATAATGCGTGTTTTACAAACAGATGCTGCTATTAACAGTGGTAACTCAGGTGGTCCTTTATGTAATTCTAATGGTCAAGTCATTGGCGTAACCAACATGAAATTAGTATCAAGCGGTGTTGAGGGAATGGGCTTTGCTATTCCAATCGAAGACGCTATTGAATTTGCTACTAAAATAATCAATGGTGAAGATATTACAAGACCTCGTTTAGGAATTAGTATGATAGAATTATCTGTTGCGGAAAGTTATTACCGTATGAATATTCCAGATAATGTTACTAGTGGCGTTGTTGTTTACGAAGTTGAAAGTGGTTCATCTGCTGAAGAAGCTGGCTTAAAATCACAAGATATAATTTTAGAATTTGATAATGTTAAAGTATCAAGTTCAGCCAAATTAAAATATGAATTATACCGTCATAATGTTGGTGACACAGTAACTATAAAAATCAATCGTAATGGTTTTGAAAAAGAATTAAAGATTAAATTAAAGAAATAGTTTCATAATAAAAAGGATTCACAATTTTAAATAAGAGTGAGTCCTTTTTAAATTTCTAATTAAAAATATATCATATTCATAATTTTTCAATAATATGGTTTTGAATGCTTTTTTAAGTACAACCGAAACTAATTTGAATACATAACATCTAAATCGACAAATCCATTAATACCATTAACTAAACCAACGTCGCTAAATTGCCACATAACAAAATCTTTATCATAATTTGTTTTGCTAGTATAATGAGCTAACCAAATCTTTTTACTATCAGTATTCCAAGCTGTATTCAGATAATATTTACTGCCATAAAGCATTGTTTCATACCCATAATCACTAAGTTTATCCGAAAAATAATTATAAAGATTATTTAAATCGAAAAAATTCATTTCATAACGGTAAAATCTTTTCCAACTTTCAAAATCATAAGCTATGCCTAATTCTAGTGTGTTGCCATTTAAAGTTTTAACAATAAAATCAACTTGTTCATCTATTTCTTTTAAAGTATTAGCATAAGTATAAAAATATACACCAACTTTTAAGCCATTTTCTTTTGCACCTCGTAAGTTATCTTCAAAATATTTATCTATAATTAGTTGCATATCACTTGTATAACCATAACCGAGTCTTATCATTGCAAATTCGATTCCATTATCTTTAACTTGTTCCCAATCTATCCTACCTTGGTAACTTGAAACATCTATCCCTATGGAAGTCTTATCATTTTTGTAACTAGCTATTGCATCAGCTATATTTAAACCATCAGGAATATTATTGCCTTGATTATTAAATTTCTCTATTACATTTAGGTTAAACTGTTTTTCCACACTATTCTCACTTTGATCACTAACCTTTAACGTTAATTCGTACTTACCTAAAGTATCTCTATCATAGTTACCGATGATTTCACATTTTAAGTTACGATCAAAATTATCTCCATAAAAAGCTTCATCACATAAGTTATATTCATCCCCAACCAATTTATAAATATTGCTACTCATACTTAAAATTGGCGGCTCCTTATCAACCACACTTATATCTATTTTATATGTAGCCTTATGTTTTTTATAATCTTTATAAACAATACTTAATGTTTGGGAACCAATATTATCTAGTAATATTTCTTTATCATCATTAATATAGCCACTGTCTATATCAACAAGATCGCTATATTTTATTTTAGAATAAACATCAAAATCTGTTTTTTCTTTTTCC
This sequence comes from uncultured Bacilli bacterium, assembly GCA_934095865.1. Lineage (GTDB taxonomy): Bacteria > Bacillota_I > Bacilli_A > RF39 > UBA660 > CAG-605. The sequence goes on along the minus strand of CAKOKU010000002.1, from coordinate 65,336 downwards.
CTAACCTCAGCCTGTATTTTTCCACATCCACTAACTAAGAACAATTCGCAAGTAGTTATAATTAATAATATAGCTTTTTTAATCAATTCTATCACCTACATTATATATAACATATCTCGATTGAAAATTAAAATAAATCTTAACAATCGATGCTCATTAATATAAAGTGTGTTTTAGATAAAAATAATATAAAATCCAAATTTTTGAATAACCTTTTTTAGTAAAATAATTAATTACAAAGAATTTTTTGCATTATATTTTGAGATATGATATTATAAAACTATAAGAATATAAAGAGGTTTTATATGCAGGAAAAAGCTCGTCGACCATATAATAAATCAATGCTAGTAGGCGGCATTAGTTTAATTTTAATTGGTTTAATATTAGGAATATGCATTATATTATTTAATTTAAATACTTATGCTAATACAATTAGCAAATACACAGAAAGTGATAAAATAGCTGTTGAAAAAGAAATCACTTTAAATGATGAAAACTATAATTATTATGTTGAAAAGTCAAAAGAGTTAACGGCTACTAAGCAGAAGTATCAAAGAGAAATAGCTAAATTACATCAAGATGAAATAGGAAATGAAAAGTATTTAGAATTAGATGCTAAAATAACAGAGATAACTAAAAACATTGAAGAAGTTGATAGTAAGAAATATGCTAGTGTTGCTAAGAAAAACCAACTTCGTCAAGAGTATGAAAAAATAGAAAGTGCTTTAAACGCTAAAGAAAATCCATTTGGTTTAATTAAGTGTTATATCATTGGTCTAGTAATTATCATTATTACATTAATCGGAGGCGCTTGTCTAATAAATTACTCTTTTCAACCTGATATGGACGAAATTATATTAAATAATCAAAAACGTATTGATGCTGAATTTAATAAGACTAATAAATCAAAAACTTCACTTGCTACTTCATCTAAGCCTTCTAAGGCCACAAGTGCTAATAAACTTGCGAATGCCAAGAAAAAAACAGCAACTACCACTAGAGCCGGCAAAAAATCAACAAAATAAAAATACCATTCATCAAGCAATGGTATTCTTTTCATTATTAAGTAAAGTTTTAATCATTCCTTTAATAAAATCACCAATATCATTCAAGGAGCAATCTAAATCACCCATAAAATATCTTACAAATAAATTAACACAACCATAAGTAAAAAAAGTAACTATTAAATCACCGTAATTAGAGCCTTGAAAAATATTAAAATTAGCTAGTCGCTTAGTAAACATATTGCTAAGTTTTTCAATAAAAAGTAAAGGCTCTCTACTTCTCAAAAGGGTTCTATACATATCTTCATTTTCTTTTAAATTACTTATAACTCTATCTATATATTTATCCAAATCATTAATACTTCTAATATCCTTATCATAAATAGATATTAATTCTAGAGTTTCATCTTGTAACTCTTTGGCAACATCATAAATAGAGTCATAATGAGTATAAAAAGTAGAACGGGTAACATCAGCAATACTTACTAACTCTGTAACTGTCATATTTGACAATTCATTTTTAGTTTTTAACAACTCGGCAAAGGCTTCTCTGATTTTTTGCTTAGTTTTAATAGAAGAACGATTTTTATTCTTGACTTTCATAATAACCACCTTTAAACTAGATAAATTATATCACATAACTCATACAAAAAGCAAACAAATGTCAAAAAATAGACGCCATCTATAAAAGTGTACTTTATAAATTAGAACTGTTTGCATATAATCTGTTGTGCGTCCCAGAAAAATGGGGTTTAAAGGGAGGAAAAAATATGCGAAAAGTTACTGATTTCATTATTGAAAAAAGAAATTATGTTTTAACTATTTTTATAATTCTATCAGTAGTTTGTTTATATCTTTCAACAAAAGTAAATATTAATTATGATTTAACTGAATATTTACCAAGTACATCAGAAACAAGAATAGGTATGGACATTATGAATGCAGAATTTCCAGAAATGGATACAAGTTCATTAAATGTAATGTTCAAAGATTTAAATTCTGAAGATAAGAACAAAATTAAAGAAGAATTAAAAAATTTAGATGGTGTATCTTCTGTTGCTTATGATGATACTGATAAGTATAATAAAGACGAATATACACTTTACGAAATTACAGTCGATGGGCAGGACGACTCAACAAATGCTGCCAATGTTTATAACAGCGTAAAAAATAATTATCAAAATTATGAAATATATACATCAGGAGCTGTTGCTACAAGGAACGCACCGGTATTAAATATAGCTGTTATTGCTCTTGCTATTTTCTGCGCTATGATTATCTTAATTATCATGTGTGATAGTTATGTAGAGCCATTTTTATTCCTATTTGTTATAGGATTAGCTGTTTTCTTAAATAAAGGAACAAATATTGTCTTTAGTAGTGTATCTAATATTACTACATCAATTTGTGCTATTCTCCAAATGGCTTTATCTATGGATTATTCTATAATGTTAATGAATAGATATACACAAGAAAAAGAGCATGAAAAAGATAAAGAACAAGCAATGAAAAATGCCTTATTTCATTCATTCGGCTCTATTTCTAGTAGTTCAATCACAACAATCGTCGGGTTACTTGCTCTAGTTTTTATGAGCTTCACAATAGGTCGTGACTTAGGTATTGTTCTTGCCAAAGGTGTTGTCTTTAGTCTAGTAAGTATTTTCTTAGCACTTCCAGCATTAATATTAATGTTTGATGGTTTAATTGAAAAAACACAAAAGAAACATTTTTCTATGAAGTTAGACTGGCTAGGCAACTTTAGTTTTGGAATTCGTCACATTGCTATTTTCTTATTTATTGTTATATTTGCTTTAAGTTATTTCTTAAAGGGAAATCTACAATATGAATTTACATCAAATGAACAAGATGATATTGCTAAAGTATTTAAAGAAAATAATCAGATTGCTTTGATTTATCCTAGTAGCGAAGAAGATTACGTCGGCTCTTACTGCCGTAGTCTTGTTGGCACTAATAAAATAGATCAAGTATTATGTTACGGTAATACTATCAACGAACCACTTAAATATGATGAACTAAAAACAAAATTTAGCGACTTAGGTCAAGATGTTGATATTGATGATTATGTTCTTAAATTAATTTATTATAACTACTATAATAATCAAGAAACAACTATGACTTTTAATGATTTAGTTAATTTCATAGAAAATAAAGTTTATACAAATGCCGAACTTTCTAAAGAAATTACACCAGAATTAAGAGAAAATATCACTAAACTTAAAAATTTTACTAGCGTAGGTGCTTTAAATAAAAAGAGAACAGCTAGTGAAATAGCTAATATTTTAGGGGTATCAAAGGATCAAGTTGATCAATTATTTATTCTTTATAATGCCACTAATCCAAGTACAAAAATCACATTACCTGAACTTGCAAACTTTATTAATAATTTTGTTTTAAAAAATGATACATATAAAGCTTACATTTCTAATGATCAAAAAACTTTATTAACCGAAGCTAAACCATTCTTAAGTAAAAACAATATTACATCAAAGAAACAATCTAGTGAAATAGCTAGTATGTTTGAATTATCCAAGGATGATGTTGATAAATTATTCATGTATTATGAATCATTACAACCAATAACAGAAAAACTAACAGTTAGTGAATTTGTTAATTTCACTTTAGATAAAGTTTACACAAATCCTGAATATAAAGGTTTATTTACTGATGACACAGTTGCGTCCTTAAAATTATTAAAAGTCTTAAGTAACAAAGAGATAATTAATACCAAAATGGATGCTGAAGGATTAGCTAAAATATTTAACTTATCAAAAGATGATATTAATTCTATTTTAGATTTAAAAAATGTTACGATTAATGGTTACACACCAGCTCAAATTAAAGAATTAATTACTAAATATAAAGATTTAATTGAAGAAAAAACTGGTATTGACGTTGATGAACTTCTTGCCAAATTAGAAGATTACATTAAAAATGCCGAAATCACTGATGACGAAATAATGACCATTAAACAAATCGCTACGGCTCTAGGAATACCAGAAGAAAAAGTTGATGAAGTAATTGCCATTATTCAAAATAAAGAAATATATTTAACTCCTTATGAATTTGTTAACTTAATTTTAGAGAATAAAGACAATGCTATTCTAAGTAAAATTTTAGATGAAAAGACTATTGAGACTTTAACTCTTGCTAAGAATATTATGGTTGCTACTAATAATGATACTAAATTCAATTATAGCGAACTTTCTAACTTAATCAGTGTTGATGAGGCCATGGTTAAACAAATTTACACTTTATATCATGTCATGAATACCAATACCAGTGTGACACCAATGGAGTTTGCTAAATTCTTATTAGAACATCAAAATGATGAAATGCTAAATGGTTCTCTTGATTCTGAGTCATTAGCCAAATTAAACCTAGTAAATACAGTAATGGACTCAGTTTATAACAATACTAAATATAGTTATACTGACATGGCTACTTTAATAGGTACTTCTAAAGATGATTTAAAACTATTATATTCATTATACGAAGTTCAAAATGGTAAAAAGATAACCTTATCTTTAGATACCTTCGTTAATTATTTACTTGATAATGTTGTTAATGATAACAAATATTCTTCAATGTTCACTGATGATATGAAAAGTCAATTAAATACAGTACGTGCTATAATGACAGCCACTAAAAATAATACAAAATTTAATTTAAGTGAGATGCTAGCACTTATTGAACCATTAGCAGATAATATTGATGAAAATGCAATGGATCTATTGTTCATTTACTATGGTAGTGAAAATTACTATAATGAAGATTGGACTTTAACAGTTGAAGAATTTGTTCGCTATATTAATGAAGATATTTTAACAGATACTCGTTTTGATGATTTTATTGATAATGATATGCGTACTAAAATTACTGATGCCAAAACAACAATTAGTGATGCTAAAGAATTATTAGTTGGTAAAGACTATAATCGTGCTATTTTTAATACTACATTAGATGCTGAAGGCGAAGAAACTTATGATTTTATTCGTTCTGCAAAAAATGTCATGACAGGCAAAAATGCTTATGTTATAGGAGATTCGCCAATGGCTCTTGAAATGAGTGAATCGTTCGACGGCGAAATGAATTTAATAACAATCCTAACTATGATTTTCATATTTGTCGTAGTAGCATTTACATTTAAATCAATTTTAATTCCAATTATTTTAGTTTTATTAATTCAATGTGCTGTATATATTACAATGGATACCTTGACATTTGCCGGTGGCTCTGTTTACTTCATTGCCTTACTAATTGTTCAAAGCATCTTAATGGGCGCAACAATTGATTATGCAATTCTTTATACATCATATTATTTAGAATCAAGAAAATCTATGGATATCAAGGAAGCTTTAATCAATTCATACAATAAATCAATTCATACTATTTTAACAAGTGCTTCTATCCTTATTATTGTTACTTTAATAGTTGGTCAGTTTGCTTCACACATTGCTGCTATGATTTGTAAAACAATTTCAATTGGTACTTTCTGTTCAATGCTATTAATGCTAATTATTCTACCAAGTATGCTTGCTTGTGCTGACAAACTAATAATTAAAAATAAATCACAAAATTAATAATTATAAAAAGTTCTAATTTAACCATTAGGACTTTTTCTTCATCTATCTTTGATGTATAATCAAAGAAATTTAACTTAGTTTTCAAGTTGAACTGCTGCTAAAATGGAGGCGTTATGAAGAATATTGGCATAATTTTTGCAATGAAAGAAGAATTACAAGCATTAAAAAAGTATTTAATGGTAAATAAAATTGAAAAAATATATGAATTAACATTTTACGAAGCCTTAATTGCTAATCAAAAAGTAATATTAGTTGAGAGTGGAGTTGGTAAAGTCAATGCTGCTAGAACTGCTCAAATATTGATAGATAATTACCATCCGTCTGTAATTTATAATATTGGTGTTGCTGGGGGTATTGCCAGTGATTTAACGGTTGGTGATATTGTTATTTCTACATCATTGATACAACATGATTTTGATATAACAGCTTTCGATCATAAAAAAGGATACATTCCAAACATTGGTGATGTTATACCTGTGGATAATTCCTTAGTAACTCACATTTCTGAAATTTTTAAATCTCAAAAATTATCCTATAAATTAGGCTGCATAGCTTCCGGAGATATATTTTGCACCCAAGAAAAGATGGCTCAAAAAATTCATTCTCAATTTTCAGCTCTTTGTGTTGAGATGGAAGGTGCGGCAATTGGTCAGGTTTGTTATCTTTGCCGTGTACCTTGCGTGATTTTAAGAAGTATTTCTGATTGTCCAAATAATAACAACAGAATAACTTATGATGAATTTCTTCCAGTGGCGTGTTCAAATATTGCCAAAGTAATGTATTTAATTCTTAGAGATAATCAATAAGATTAGGGATCGTTATGAAAAAATTACAATATTTATTTTGGGTTTTAATTTTAATCTATCCTAATATTGTTTTAGCTTTAAAATATCCAACTCTTCACTATAATAATGCCATTGTTTATGATATGACCGATGAACGCATCTTATATGAATTAAATCCTAATGAACGAAGTTATATTGCTTCTTTAACTAAAATTTTAACTGTTATTACTGCAATGGAGATGGTTTCTAATTTTAATGAACAAGTGGTATATACTAAAGAAATGCAAAGTTTGGTCAGATGGGATACCTCTAAGGCTGGTCTTAAAGCAGGCGACGTAATTACATATAATGATTTATTTTATGCTTGCATTTTACCGTCGGGTGCTGATGCTGCTATTGCGTTAGCTGTTTCCATCGCCGGTTCTCAAGAAAATTTTGTGAATAAAATGAATGAAAAAGCAATGTTAATTGGCATGACTAATTCTCATTTTGCAAATGTTGTCGGTTTAGATGATGATAATAATTATAGTACCTTAGAAGACTTATTAAAGTTATTAAAATATGCTATAAAAAATGATGCTTATAAACAAATATATACCACCAAGGAATATGAATTAAGCAATGGTTTAAAGATATCATCAACCTTAAATTTATATAATAGATCTGGAACAATGGATGTGAGTAGAATTTTAGGGAGTAAAACCGGTTTTACTAGCAAAGCTAACCTTTGTATAAGTGCATATTTTGTATCTAATAATCATGAAATGCTTCTTATTACTTTGAATGCACCCAAGAATAACGAAGTATATAATATTTCTGATACTTTAAGCTTGATTAATTTCATAGACAATAATTATTCTGAACATATAATTTTTACCACTAATGATACAATTAAAACTTTATCTTCTAAAATAGGAATAATTGAGCCTTATAACGTTAACCCATCGACAGATGTTAAAATATATTTACCAAATGATTATGATAGTTCATTAATAGATGCAAAATATGTTGGTAAAGATAGCATTTCATTTTTTGATATATTTAATAGTCAACTTGGCACTATAAATTATTATTACGATGACGTATTATTTTATTCGGAACCGGTTAAAGTCAAAAATATAAAAGTGAATTATTTGAAAGCATCGATTTATTTATTGATAATCATTATTTTATTAAGAATTTTATTTAGAAATTACAGTCATTACAAAAAAGCGACTTTTAAAGTCAGTTGAATTAAAGTTAAGTTGAAGAAATGAAGATTATTTATAATGCATGCTATAAAAAATTAAAATGATTTTGTTTGCATAAGATGTTATCTACAATCAAAAAGAAATGATTATATAAATATTAGTAGTAAATGATAAAAGTTACTTTTTTGTATAATTTCAATTTTAATTTATAGCAAAAAAAACAATAATCCATATAATACATTAGGTGATAAAAATGGCTAAAAAAATAGTTATAGACGCTGGACACGGTGGCGATGATCCAGGTGCTAGTGATAATGGAATTATTGAAAAAGATTTAACATTAAAGATTTCTAAATACATGAAAAATAGATTTGATGAATTAGGAATACAGAATTCTATAACAAGAACAGATGATACAACTCTAAATCCGACTGACAGGGTAAAAAAAGTATTAGGGTTTTATGGTGATGGTAGTGATGTGATTGTGCTATCTAATCACATAAATGCAGGAGGTGGTGATGGCTTTGAAATAGTTTACGCCCTACGGAACAATGACACCCTTGCCAAAAAAATAGCCCAAGAAGTAGAAAATGCTGGTCAAAATGTCAGAAAATATTATCAACGCCGTTTACCAAGCAATTCATCTAAAGATTATTATTATATCATTCGTGAAACCCCAAATACTGAAGCTCTATTAGTAGAGTATGGATTTCTTGATTCAACAGGCGATGACGTAGATCAACTAAAAAATAACTACGAAGAATTAGCAGAAGCGGTAGTAAAAGCTGTTACTGAATATATAGGCGTTCCTTATACATCAAAAACAGATGAATATTATACAGTCCAAAAAGGTGATTCATTATGGAGTATTGCCAACAAATTCAATACAACCGTAGACAATTTAAAGAAGCTAAATAATCTATCTACAAATTTGCTTCAAATTGGCCAAAAATTAAAAATAAGTGCTACTCAGTTGAATCAACAAAACGAATATTACACAGTAAAAAAAGGAGATACGCTATATTCAATAGCCGTAAAAAACGGCTTAACTGTTCAAGAATTAAAAGATTTAAATAACTTAAACTCAAACAATTTAACTATTGGTCAAAGCTTGTTAATAAAGAAAAACCCGAAAGAAAATACAAATGTTACAGCATATACAGTAAAAGCTGGCGACACATTGTATTCTATTGCAAGAAGGTATGATACAACCGTAAACAAACTAACAACATTAAATAATTTGTCATCATCAAATTTGAGTATTGGCCAAATCATAAAAATACCAACATCTTCTCAAAATGCAAATGAACAAAGCTATATTGTAAAATCAGGTGACAACTTATATTCAATTGCTAATAAATTTAACACGACAGTTTCTAAAATAATGAATCGTAATAATCTAAAATCTACATTACTACAAATAGGTCAAGAATTAATAATTCCATCAAATTAAAAGAACATTACTCCGTAAATTACAGTAATGTCTTTTTTATACATCATATTATCACTGATAATTAAGTTAATGAATTTACAATAAGTAAATGAGCCGAAGTGCTTTACTCTTTACATTATTTTAAAATGAATATAATTAAATAATAATAAAAAATAAAAGCGTTTATAAACAATTCAAATAAAATAACCACGCTCAATCTAAAAAGCATGGTCTAAAAATTCAAACTTTAAAATTTTAACGTTATAATATATAATCAATTCTAAATCATTATTATTAAACATTTTATTTGCAAAACAATTCATTTAAAATAATATTTTTAAAATTAAATTTAAATTTTTAAATTACTAATACAATTCCACACAAACACCTGCATCCGGATTATAAAAACAATGATTTTTATATCTTCCTGCTAAGTTTTGATCATACCAAGTATTTTTACATGAATCGCCAGTTTTGGGGGCATAAAACCAAAGAGCGTGTGTCGCTGGATAAAAATATTCACCACGTAAAACTCGCTTAGCTAAATCTTTTTCTTTAGTTGTAGAACTTCCTTGAAATAAACTAGAGTTTGTTCCACTAAATTGATTTGCTTGGTAAATTGCATCCGTAATACTTCGAATATTTTGAAATGTTAGGCAATTAGCAATCGCTCTATTAACAACGACATTACCAACCATTAGCATTCCTAAATTACCTTCCGCTAAAGCCTCGGCTCTCATAATTCTTGCTAATAAATCTAATTCTTTTGTTGTATAATTAATTAACACTTTAAATCACCTAATAAATTCTATGCCAATATTTAAAATTAAGTGTTTTAAAAATGAAAGAATCTATAAATATCTAAATGACTTTTTAATTTTTATATTAACAACGCACATATAGCTAAATAGTCATATCTTTTTTAGAAGTTATATGTTAAAATCAAATTAAATAAAAGGTTTTGCTTCTTGATTAGAAGAAACAAAAATAAAGGAGAGTTGTATGAATTTATTTTTAACTTTTATGTTTATTTTCTATATTGGCTGTACTTGCGGATGGATTATGGAATTGTTTTTTCGCCGTGCAACTTCAGGAAAATGGGTCAATCCTGGATTTTTAGTCGGACCATACTTACCAATCTATGGCTTTGGTCTAACGGCTTTAACAGCAATTTATTTACTATTTAGAAACTTAAATGTTCATCCTATTTTAGTAATACTTTTGATGGGAGCAACCATGACATTAATAGAATTTATTGGTGGCTTATCTTTTGTTGATGGCAAGGGTCCAAAATTGTGGGATTATTCTAATGAATGGGGAAATTATAAAGGAATAATATGTCCATTATTCTCTGCAATCTGGACCGGTATTGCTGCATTATATTACTTTTTCTTGGCTAAACCTATATTAAATGGTCTTGCTTGGTTTTCAAATAATTTAGCCTTTTCATTTATTTTAGGAGTCTTTTTCGGTGTAATTGTAATTGATTATATCTACTCAACAAAACTATACCGTAAAATAAAGGCCTATGCAAAAGAGAATAATATTCCAGTTAAATTAGAAGAATTGAAAGTTTCAATAAGAGAGTATCAAGAAAAAGCCAAGGAAAAATATTCTTTCTTGTTCTCATTTAGTCAAAATATACCATTAAAAGAACATTTAGAAAAGTACAAGAAAAAAGTTGCTAAAGAAAATAAGAAACCGTTTAAATTATTTAATAAGTAACTTTAAACCAATACGAATGAGATTTGGGTTAATGCCTATAATCTCTTTATTTTTTTCGTAAATGTTTTTCCAAGTTGTATTGTACTTTTTGGCTATTTTAGATAAATTATCTCCTTTTTTTACAATATAGTAAATATGTTCTTTATCAGGACTTATGTAATCTTTGGCATATTCTTCAGGATCAATATATTTTTTAGTTTTAAGATCTTTGATAGCTAAATGCAAGTGAATTCCAGTTGCAATGCCAGTCATGCCAGTAGTTCCTATAACCGTTGAACCGTCTACTTTTTGACCTTTCTTAACCATTATTTTGTCTAAATGTAAATGCAAAAATTCTTTATTAATACGGGGATATTTAATTTTAACAGCTTTACCCCCACTTATTTTACCTGTCCACGTAACAACACCATCTTCAATCCCAAATTGCTCAATTTTTTTACGATGAGTACCATAGTCAGTCGCCTTGTGTTTTGAACTAAAACTTTGAGTTATATAATGTGATTTATTTTTAAATATAAGGTTAGTGATATTACTCATTTTTCTCACCTCCCTTCCAATCATCAAATTTGTCTTTAATAAACTTCGGCATTTGAATACCCATTTTACTCCAATTTTCTAAGATACTTAATCCTTCATTAGCAATAAACATGTAAAGAACAATTGATCTAACATATCCATCATCATTTAATAACAACCCCAATACTTGCACTAATATTACTAAAATAATATAACCAATTTTTTTAATAATTCCCTTCGCCCCGATGCTGCTATTTAGTTTTTTCATGTAAATTGCTTTCAAGACACCACTTATATAATCTAAAATAATCAAAGTTAATAGTATTTTAAAAAGAGTATCATATCCACTCAGGATAGATAAGAAAAAACTGTCATTCATAAAATTCACTTCCTAGATATCTTTACAATATATTTTATTCTCTTAAGTTAATTATTAATAATTTCTTTGCCTATTAATCTACTTATATTTTTAGAACGCATTTTTAATTCATTAGAGATATCAAAATATATAAATGTGTAAACCTATTTTGAATTCATCATCTTTCAAAAATTAGCACTCACCAATTGACAAGTGCTAAGAAAAGATTTATACTTTAATTAGCATTCAGACAAGACGGGTGCTAAAAAATATAATTGCTTCGAAAATACAATTAATTTTATATAGAAAATGCAGTTTATTATATACTGCAAAAAACAAAGGAGAAAAATTTATGAAAAAAAAGGCTTTTAAAGCAGAATCAAAGAAATTAATGGATTTAATGATTAATTCCATTTATACGAATAAAGAAATTTTTTTAAGAGAAATAATTTCTAACGCTAGTGATGCCATTGATAAATTGCATTATATGTCATTAACTGATAAAAATATTAAAGTTGACACAACTAAGTTTGCTATTCATTTAAGCGTTGATAAAGAAAAACGTACTCTAACTATTAGTGATAATGGTATTGGTATGACTTCCGAAGAATTAGAAAATAATTTAGGTACTATTGCTAAAAGTGGTTCAAGCGATTTTAAAGAGAATAATGAACATAAAGAAAATATAGATATTATAGGAAAATTTGGTGTTGGTTTTTACTCAGCTTTTATGGTTGCTGATAAAGTAGAAGTTGTATCTAAAAAATATGGCACTGAAACAGCTAACATGTGGGTATCATCAGGCGTTGATGGTTATGAAATAGTACCAACAACAAAAGAGAGCAACGGCACAGACGTAATTTTATATTTAAAAGCTGATGACGAAGAAGAATATTCAAAATATCTTGAGGACTATACTTTAACATCATTAATAAAGAAATATAGTGATTATATAACATATCCAATAACAATGTATCAAACACATAAACATTTGAAAGACAAAAAAGATGAAAAAGATCCTGATGAATATGAAGAACATACAGAGTTGGTAACACTTAATTCTTTAATTCCAATTTGGAAAAAAGATAAAAATTCTATTACCGAAGAGGAATATAATACTTTTTATAGCGACAAATTTTTTGACTATGAAGCCCCACTTGCTAAGATACATACTAAAGCCGAAGGAACAATTGAATATACTTCATTAGTTTATATTCCTTCACACGCCCCATATGATTATTACACAAAAGAATTTGAAAAAGGCTTACAATTATATTCCAATGGTGTTCTTATTACTGAAAAATGCGCTGATTTATTACCAGATTACTTTAGTTTTGTTAAAGGGGTAGTAGACTCTCCAGACCTATCACTTAATATCTCGCGTGAAACATTACAACAAAATAGAATTTTAAAAACCATAGCTAATTCAATTGAGAGTAAAATCAAAAAAGAATTAGAAGATATGCGTGATAATGATCGTGAAAAATATGAAAAATTCTACACCGCATTTGGAATGCAATTAAAATATGCCGTATATAATAATTATGGTATAGATAAAGACAAAGTAAAAGATTTAATTATGTTTATCTCATCAAATGATAAAAAGTATACTACATTAAAAGAATATGTTGAACGCATGAAAGACGGTCAAAAAGATATTTATTATGCTTGCGGGGAAACTGTTGATAAAATAGAAAATCTTCCTCAAGTAGAAGCTGCCAAAGAAAAAGGTTATGAGATTCTTTACTGTACTGAATATGTTGATGAATTTGCATTAATGACTTTAAGAAATTATGAAGAAAAAGAGTTTAAGAATGTTTGTAGTGAAAATGCAAATTTAGAAACAGAAGAAGAAAAACAAGAATTAGAAGCTAAAAATACTGCAGCCAAAGATATGTTTAAATTTATGCAAGAAGCAATTCCTGATGTTAAAACTATTAGATTTACAAACAAATTAAAAAATCATCCAGTATGCTTATCTAGTGAAGGCGAAATTTCTGTTGAGATGGAAAAAACTATGAGTAATATGCCATTTGATAACAATGTTCAAGCTAGTAAAGTTCTTGAAATAAACGAAAATCATGAAATTGCTAAAAAAATCGAAGATTTATATAAGAACAATCAGGAAGAATTAAAAAATTATACAAAAATTCTTTACGCAGAAGCTCGTTTAATTGAGGGCTTAAGCATTGAAAATCCTACTGAAATAAGCAACTTAATTTGCAATTATTTGGCTAAATAAAGGAGGCTTTAGTGTCCTACAAAGATTTAATAAATAGAAGTTTACCCGGGAGAAATGGATTTGATGAATTATTCAATTTTAATTTAATTATTATTATAATATTAAGTGTTGCTGATATCTTTATAAACAATCTTTATTTAAGCTTAGCACTTGTCTTAAGTATAGCTGTTCTTATATTTAGAGTAATATCAAAAAATGTTAAGCAACGTCGCAAAGAAAATACAATATATTTAAAAATAATTAATTATCCAAAAAAGAAATGTAAATTGTATTTTGATATAATAAAAAATTATAATAAGGCCTTTTATAAACGTTGCCCCAATTGTCATCAAATTCTAAAATTACCATTAAAAAAAGGTGAACATAAAGTAAAGTGCCCAGAATGTAATACAGCCTTTACTGTAAAATGCAATCGAAATGAAAAAGTAAAAGCTGAAATTATTAAGTAACGCATTAATTTGCGTTTTCTTTTTAATAAATGTTAGCACTCGCTATTGACAAGTGCTAATAATTGAGTATAATTATTCGTGAATGAGAAATAATAATACATAGTTTCTCGAATAAAAAGGAAAGGCATTAACACAAGTATTTCCAATAATACAAAGAGGTTAATGAAAGGTGAATTTATGTTTAATAATCAAGAAGATAACGAAGATGTTTTAACAAAATATGGTCGTAATATAAATGAAGAAGTAAAAAAAAGAAAGATAGATCCTGTAATAGGGCGTGATGAAGAAATACGTAGTATAACTAAGATATTATCACGTAAAACAAAAAACAATCCAGTTTTAATAGGTGAACCAGGTGTCGGTAAAACGGCAATCGTAGAGGGGCTTGCTCAAAGAATTATTAAAGGTGATGTACCCAGTAGTTTGAAAGATAAAACCATTTGGGAACTTAATATGGCATCCCTAATCGCGGGTGCTAAATACCGTGGTGAATTTGAAGAGCGTTTAAAAAAGGTATTAGACGAAATCACAAAAAGCGAAGGCAATATCATTATGTTTATTGATGAAATTCACATGATTGTTGGAACTGGTGCTATTGAAGGCGCAATGGATACGGGAAATATTCTTAAACCAATGTTGGCGCGTGGTGAAATTCATGTAATTGGCGCTACAACGTTGAATGAATACCGAAAGTACATTGAAAAAGATGGCGCCCTAGAACGTCGTTTTCAAAAAATTATTGTTCATGAACCTTCTTTAGAAGACACAATTACAATTCTAAGAGGATTAAAAGAACGTTTTGAAATCCATCACGGAGTTACTATTCAAGATAAAGCGTTAGTTGCAGCAGCAACCTTATCAAATAGATATATAACAGATCGTTATTTACCAGATAAAGCACTAGATTTAGTAGATGAAGCGTGTGCTACAATTAGAGTTCAAATGGATAGTGTACCAACCAATATTGATGAATTAACTAGAAAAATAATGCGTCTTGAAATTGAACGAGAAGCCATCAAAAAAGAAAAAGATGAACTTTCTATCAAACGTAAAGAAGCTATTGATAAAGAACTATATGAATTAAAGTTAGAAGAACAAGAATTAACAGCAGCATGGGAAAAAGAAAAAAAGATAAATCAAAGTATTAAAAACAAAAAACAAGAGATTGAACATGCAAAGTATGAATTAGAAAATGCTGAAAATCAATATGACTTGGAAAGAGCTGCTAGACTTCGTCATGGTACAATTCCAGAGTTAGAAAAAGAATTAGCTGAATTAAATAATCAAGAAAAATCACGTATTTTAAGTGATGTAGTTACTAGTGATGATATTGCTAGTGTTATCAGTAAATGGACGAATATTCCTATTACAAAATTAATTAGTAGTGAAAAAGAAAAGCTATTAAATTTAGAAAAAAATTTAGCAAAGCGTGTTAAAGGCCAAGATGAAGCGTTAAAACTTGTTAGCGATGCCATAATACGTAGTCGTAGTGGTATTAAAGATCCTAATCGTCCTATTGGTTCGTTTATTTTTCTAGGTCCAACTGGCGTTGGTAAAACCGAAGTTGCAAAATCTTTAGCTTATGAATTATTTGATGATGAAAAACACATGATTAGAATTGATATGAGTGAATATATGGAAAAATATTCAGTGTCAAGATTAGTTGGAGCTGCTCCTGGCTATATTGGCTATGAAGAGGGTGGTCAATTAACTGAAGCTGTCCGTCGAAATCCATATAGTATAGTCTTATTTGATGAAATAGAAAAAGCACATCCTGATGTTTTGAACTTATTATTACAAATATTAGACGATGGTCGTTTAACAGATTCTAATGGTCGTACTGTTGATTTTAAAAATACTATTATAATTATGACATCAAATGTGGGCAGCGAATATATTTTAGCTAATCAACCAGAAAAAGTTGAACAGGAATTACATAAATACTTTAAGCCTGAATTTATAAATCGTATTGATGAAGTAATTATGTTTAATAAATTATCAAAAGATGTATTATCAAGTATTTTAGATAAGTTAATAGATGAAATCGAGTTAAGACTAAAAGACTTAAATTTGAAAATAACTTTAACTCCTAAAGCAAGACAATTCTTTATAGATAATGGTTATGATGAGTATTATGGTGCTAGACCACTAAAAAGATTAGTAAGCAAAGAACTTGAAACAGTATTAGCAAAAGAACTTATAGAAAATAATATTAAATCAAATTCATCTATTGAAGTTGATTATGTAAATGATAAAATAGTATTAAACAAGGCATAAAAACCTTGTTTTTTGTTTATCCTATAAATGGTGATGTAAATGAAATTATTAATATTATCACTTGCTACTTTGACGGCTATGTTAAATCCTTTAACAGTAAGTACTAAACAAATAAACAGTCAAAATAAGCAGAATAATGGTTTAATCAGCAATTATACGTACAAAATAGATAAGCCAATAACTAAATTTGCACATATTAATAATCAGATAAATGATTATATTGATTCTAAATTAGAAGGATTTTTACAATATGAAAATAATGATGGAATGAAATACGATTTTTATACAGAATATACAAAAAATACATATAAAAATTTCACATTTATTCAAATATATGTATATATGTTTGTTGGCGGCGCTCATTATTCCGTGGAAAGTAAACAAATTACCTTTGATGAGAATGGTAATTTATTAGAACTCAAAGACTTTTTCAAAGATAAAGCATATCTAGCAACAATTTCAAATATTAGTTATAAAATCTTATTAGCTAAAAATATCAATTCTGATGAAACTTGGATAAAAAATGGTACCGAGGCTTTATTAGATAATTATTCTTTATATTATTTTAATGAAAGCGGTTTAAATATTATTTTTCCTCCTTATCAAGTGGCGCCATGGGTTAGTGGCCATATAAAAATAACAATAGATTATAATGAATTGAAAAATATCATGTAAGCTGTGGATAACTTTACACATATCCACAGTTTTTTCTTGCTAAAACTGTAACTGTTGTATTATAATTAAATGGCAACGAAAGTTTTTATAGAGATATCATATAGTGGTAGTATGCCGGTCTCCAAAACCGATCGCGAGGGTTCGAATCCTTCTATCTCTGCCAGAGCAGTTTCCCGTTTTAAAAACGGTTTTGTATATCTAGTCCAGTGATGGACTTTTTTTGTTTATAAATTTGTTTCTTGATTTTAATTAAGCAATATAAATTTTTCAATAATATATTAAAGTGTGTTAAATACTATAAAAAATATAATCGTTTGTATCAAATTTGTTTCCCACTAAAATTAAAATTCTTTTTTTTAAACAATTACTGTGCTATGATAATGGCAAGAGGAAAGTCTCTGCAAAAATACAAAAGAGATTACCTTTATAAACATAGATAAAAAGTTCAATATATATTAAATATCAAGAAAGATAGGTTAATTTATGAAAAAAAATCAAAAAATAATTTTAATATTAAGTGTTCTTCTTATTATTTTGGCTGTTCTTTTTTACCTTTTCATTTATAATCCTAAAAATGAATTGGGCGAAAGATGTCAAACTGGTTATAATCTTAGCAACTACGAATACAGTGATGGCTTTAAAATAGATGTTCCTCAAAAAAGCTGCTTTGTTAATACGTGTTGCATGATTGGCCATAGATTTAGAACCCATGAAAATTATGACTCATTAAATGCTAAATTACAAAAAATTGTTGATGACTATAATGCCACCAACAATGAGCGTAAAATTTCTTATACAATAGAAAAACACTTGTGGTATAACGAATACACCATAGGATATTAAAAACTTTTAAAAGTAAAATGTTAATTTTTTAACTACAAACGGAGCTACAACAACTCCTTTTTTTTAATCTGTTTTTTGTTTATAATCTTAATATAGCTTAATTTTAATAACTAAAAATAATCAATAAAATATTCCTCTTCGGTTTTTGGATCGGGCCATTGCATCTTTTTAGCTAAGTTTCGACAACGTTTTAGGTTAACTCGTCTACCCAAAAAAGCAAATAAATCTTGATCATTAAGTTTAGTTCTTGCCATGTCATAACTCCCACTAAAATTATAAAGGAAATTAATTGTTAATAAATTAAACATATAACTATCTAAAACGGTATCTACACAGCCGTATGTTTCAGCAAAAAAGGCCGCCGTTCTTGATAAACTATCCATTGGCCATTTATTAATCTGCATATTATCAATATCTACAAAAGAAACGTCTCCGTTAAATAAATTTAAAAAAATATTATCATCTTTTAAATCACCATAAATAATTCCCATTTTATGAAATTCTAGGAGTTTATTTCTAATTGCTTTTAAGAATCCTAGTTTTTGACTAATAGTTAAAGTTGCAAATTCCATAGGTGTTTCACTAAGCCACAACCCTTTATAGCCGACAAGTCTGTTATTATGTTTTAAATAAGTAATTGGTATAAACTTATTAGGAAACTGGCTTCCTTGCTCATATAAATAGCATAGTTTTTGCAGCTTATTTGCTCTTACATTCTCTACATTGTCTAGTGTTGGTTCATCTAAACCAAAATCAGGGCGAAAAACTTTATAAGCAAATTCGCCAATTTTTGTCACTGTTGCCTCGGAACCGTACATCGTAAAATTATCTTTTAACCATTTCAATTCCTCTTGATTTAAAACTTCTTCGGGTAGCATCTTTAAGTAACATCTCTTTCTTAATTCAGTTAAATAACTAATTAAATCATACCATATATTAAAACTAAATAGTAAAATATGTAAATTAAACTAATAAAAAGAAAGATAATTACATAAAATTACAATAAATTCAGCAGAAAATTTACAAGTTAATAGGCGAAAAATATGTCATAATATAAGAGTGTTAAACGAAAGAGAGGTTAAGAGTTTATATGGAAAGTAGAGTAAAATGGTTTAACAATGAGAAAGGTTTTGGCTTTTTAGAAAATAACGGTAAAGAGGATATATTCGTTCACTATTCACAAATTGTAATGGATGGATACAAAACTTTAAAAGAGGGACAATTTGTTTCGTTTAATTTAGTAGAAACTCCAAAAGGACTACAAGCAAAGAATGTTGAAGCAATCAGGGAATACGCGGTGATCAATTAATGCAGATAAGAACAATTTCAATAAAAGAGTTGCCTTACATTAAAAATACTCCTGATGTTGAATTAGATAATACTGTCTTACTTTTAGGCAGTAACATCTTATAGGTAACTAACTTCAACATAATAAATGTCAGTCTCAACTGACCTTTTTGAAGCGATTGCATTATTTAATTCCATATAAACAAAAATACTCTTGGATAAAAATCTAAGAGTATTTTTAACTATTTAGTTTTAGAAGCGTTCTTTTTATTTCTTTTCTTCTCATCTAAATATAATTTGTTGATAACTTTAACCTTAATACCTTTTTCAAGAGCAAAGCATTTTTTTACTCCTTCTGGTAAGTTCTTTTTATATACTTTCATTTTTCTCACCTCACTAATTACATAAATTTCTAAAGTATTATATCATACTTTTTTTACCTTGCGCAATTTTTCTTACTGGACCTTTTTCTTTATCTTCGCTATCAATGATATCTGCTAATTCCATATATTCTTCATTACTATACAACCAATAATTATTGTCCAATAGTTTTCTCTTTAAAGCAGCAACAGTTTTTGCGCCTAATTTTTCCATTTGCTCAATTCGTTCAGGAACACTTAAGAAATCAGTAACATCTGACTTAATAAATGCAGTAATAGCTTGCTTTTTCTTATTATAATAAATTCTATAACTATTAATAAGCTTTTTAATTTTATTTAAACTTTTAATCATTAATTCTCCTTTGTAAGCCATATTGTATCATATTGCTATTTTTGAGTAAATATTTTAAAATAAAATTAGAAAGGATAGCTTCGATTAGACACAATATTTTTAAAATGGCATATTATTTATTATGAATTAATAAATGACTTTAGAAAATAATGTAAAGGAAAGTGATAAGATGCGTGATTTTCCTCCCAATATTAATCCTGAGTTATTTTCTATTCTTGGTGCTGTTACTGGTCTTATTATTGAGGGTGATTATACAGCTAATGAATTAAATTCTATTGGTAACTGGATAATCTTAGTGGGACAATTTATGTTAACCACTGCCGCTCAGCAGCAATTAATCAATGGCCGTTATCAAAATAATAATGGTAGTCGCATTAAAAGTGGCCGTAATAACCATCAAGATTATAATAAACAATATTCAACAAAAGAACAACTTACGGCTTTAGCCAATTATTTAAAAAAATTGGAGCAAAAAATCGAAGAATTAAATAAATAACTATGAAGTATGTCAAAAAAATAATTAATATAGTCATTTTCTTATTTTTAGTCATTAATATCTTTGGTTTATTTTTAATAAATATCCATTTTAATGGCTTGGGATTGTTAAAAGCTGCTTCTGATACTCTAAGTCCTACTATAAATAAAAATGATTTAATCATTTATAAAAAAGCTCGCAGTTATAATCAAGATCAACTAATTGTTTATAATATTGATAACAAATATTCAATTGCTAAAATAGAAAGACGAGAAGAATACTTAACTTACATCAAAGACAATACATCCAATGTTTATGATCCTGTAAGTAATGCTGATGTTCGTGGAACTGTCAAAGCTATTATAAAACCAATTTATATTCTAATATACTTCCTATTTGTAGTAATTATTCTTATCTATTTAATAATCACTATTGTATTAAGTCTATCTAAGCTAAAATTAGAAGAACAAGCAAAATAAAAATTTTGGCCATTGCCAAAATTTTTTGATCTTATTTATCTTTTGTCTTATCTTCAATAACAACCGCATCAACAACTTCTTTGTTATTTCGTTTCTTTGTTTCTTTCTTACTATCCTTTTTACTAGTATCACTAATTATATCTTTATTAAAAATCCAACCAAATATTTCTAATACTGAATATATTATTAAGATTAAGCCAATCGTTTGAAAAGCTAAATTAGATTCTAATATAGTATAAACACCAGCTATTACTAAAAGAATTGCTACAATTAGAAGACTAATAAATTTAGAAGTATTCTTTTTTTCTAAATATAGAGCATTAACAAAACGATTAATACCACTAAATAATATCCAACCGCCAATAACATAACGAATAACCGCCTCAATGACACCAGCTAAAAAGAAGAATATTGCTCCAAATGCAATAGCAACTAAACCAACAATCATTGACCAAGATGAAGTTGAAGAATCTTTTTTCAATAATGTATAATTTTTAATGCAATTATAAATTCCATATAGCATAAGTATACTGCCAAAAATACGTGAGGTAATAACAACCATTGCATCAGGATTAGTAAACATAACTGCCCCAATAATCAAGAATAAAATGGCGCTTAATAAAGAACTGACGTTGGAATAAGATTTAACTTCTATTTTCATAAATAACCTCTTTCAATAACTAAATTATACACTAAATTATTTGGAGATACAAATCTTTTCTTAATACGTAAAAACTTCACAAAACTTTCAAAAAAGGTCTATTGCTAAGCCCAGTTAATTAGTGTATTATACGTATTAGGTGAATTTTCATGAACAAATCATATCAATATTTACTTAAACTAATAAAACCGTCTGACACAATTGTAGTCGGGGTGTCGGCTGGTCCTGATTCGATGTGTCTATTACATATATTATTAGAAATAAAAAAACAGAAAAATATCAATATTATAGTGGCCCATATAAATCATAACGTCCGTGAAGCTTCTTTTGAAGAAGAGGCTTATCTAAAGGACTATTGTAGCCAATATAACATTCCAATAGAAGTACTAAAACTAGAAAAAATATCTACAAACTTTGAAGCTGTTGCCAGAAAAAAGCGCTACGAATTTTACCAGCAAATTGTCAATAAATATCATGCAAGATACCTTATGACTGCTCATCACGGAGATGATTTAATTGAAACCATTTTAATGCGCGAGTTACGTGGCTCTAATCTAAAAGGATATGCGGGTTTTAAAAAATATACTGAATATCCCAATTACGCCTTGGTAAGGCCACTTATTTACTGTACAAAAAAGGAATTAGAGCAATATCTAGAGCAAAACAATATCAAATATTATATAGATGCTACTAATTTAGAAGATAATCATCTTCGTAATCGAATAAGACATCATATTTTACCATTATTAAAAGCTGAAAATCCTCAAGTTCATGAAAAGTTTTTAGAATTTAGTGAAGAGTTAACAGTAGCCGACAATATATTACAAAAATATACAAATGATATATTAAGAAGAGTATATAATAATAATAGATTAAATATAAAAGAATTACAAAAAGAAAATAAGGTGATTCAAAAAAGAGTAATAGAAAGTATTTTAGAAAAAATATATGATGGTCGTTTAGAATTGATAACTAAAAAGCATGTAGAAGGCATTATGAATTTGCTTAACGGTACTAAAGCTAATGCTACGTTAAATCTGCCAGCCAACATCGTAATACAAAAAGAATATAGTGTTATTTCCTTTATTAAGAATAAAAAGGCAAATAAAAATTATCCTAAACTAACTGAAAATGAAGTTGTTAAACTAGAAACTGTTAATAATTACAATAATCAAATTATAAAAATAGTAGCAGACAGCACCAATAAATCAAATAATGTAATCAGATTAGATAGTCAAGAGCTAAATCTACCATTATACATAAGAGTTAGAAAACCTGGTGATAAGATGCAGGTAAAACATATGACGGGATCTAAAAAAATCAAGGATATTTTTATTGATGAAAAGATGCCACTACAAGAAAGAAATGCTAGATTAATAGTAGTTGATGCTAAAAATGAAATTGTTTGGCTGCCAGGTGTAAAGAAGTCAAAATTTGATAAAGAAATTAATGAAAAATATGATATAATACTAATGTTTGAAAAAGAAGGAGATAAGTATGAATAATAAAAAAAGACAAAATTTGTTTAGTCAAATGATGCCTTATTTAGTTTTATTAATAATAATTGGCTTAATGCTAGCATTATACGGCAGAACAGCGATTAAAGTTCATGAACTAAAAACAGGTGAATTTTTAAAATATATAAGTGAAGAAAAAGTAACTGAAATGACAGTTACGCCAAAAAGTGATGAATCAGTTTACTATATAACTGGTAAAATAGATGGTTATAAAGAGAATGAAACCTTTAAAGTAAGAATTATAGGTGAACAACTAGATACTGTTACCAATTATGCTGTAAGTCATGATTTAGCACTTTATGAAACAAATAAAGATCCAGGCAGTAGTACTGTACTTTATATTGTTGTTAATATCTTACCAATAGTTGTAATTGCTATTTTAGGATATGTTCTATTTATGAAAATGGCTGCTGGTAATAATAAATCTATGGATTTCGGCCGTTCTCGTGCTAAATTAAGCGAAGATGGTGGAAAAGTAAGATTTACCGACGTAGCCGGTTTAGATGAAGAAAAAGAAGAAGTTTCTGAATTAATTGACTTCTTAAAAAATCCTAAAAAATTCCAAAAACTAGGTGCTAGAATACCTAAAGGTGTTTTGTTAGTAGGCCCTCCAGGAACAGGTAAGACATTACTTGCAAAAGCCGTTGCTGGTGAAGCAAATGTACCTTTCTACTATATTTCTGGTTCTGATTTTGTTGAACTATTTGTTGGTGTAGGTGCCTCAAGAGTTAGAGATATGTTTAAACAAGCTAAACAATCAGCTCCATGTTTAATCTTTATTGATGAAATTGATGCTGTTGGTCGTCAAAGAGGTTCTGGTATTGGCGGTGGCCATGATGAACGTGAACAAACACTAAACCAATTACTTACTGAAATGGATGGCTTCGGTGCTAATGAAGGAATAATTATTATTGCGGCAACAAACCGTCCAGATGTATTAGACCCTGCCTTATTAAGACCAGGACGTTTCGACCGTCAAGTAACTGTTAGCTTACCAGATGCTAAAGCTCGTGAAGAAATATTAGGAGTACATGCTCGTAATAAAATCTTTGCTGATGATGTGAATTTAACAGCACTATCTCAAAGAACACCAGGTTTTAGTGGCGCTGACTTAGAAAACCTACTTAATGAAGCAGCCTTATTGGCCGTTAGAAGAAATAAAGAAGCTATTACGATGGATGAAATAGATGAAGCTACGGATAGAGTATTAATGGGACCAGCTAAAACTTCTCGTAAAATCTCTGAGAAAGAAAAACGCTTAGTAGCAATTCATGAATCAGGTCATGCTGTAATAGGAATTAAATTAGCCGATGCTCAAGAAGTTCATAAAATTACAATAATACCAAGAGGTATGGCAGGTGGCTATACAATGATGTTGCCAAAAGAAGAAAAGATGGGCATCATGACTAAAGAAGAATTAGAATCACAAATTATAGGATTAATGGGTGGTCGTGCTTCTGAAAAATTATTCTTAAATGCTACAACAACAGGAGCTTCTGATGACTTTAAAAAGGCTACTAGTATAGCAAGAGCCATGGTGACTAAATATGGTATGTCTGATTTAGGACCAATGCAATTAGAAGAAGAACAAGAAGGCATTTTCTTAGGACGCGATTACAATAAAACAAAGAATTTCTCTGATCAAGTTGCCTTAGAAATTGATAAAGCTGTTCGTAAGATTGTTGATGATTGTTATGATAAAGCTGTTGATATTTTAAAGAAAAACGAAAAATTAGTACATTTATTAGCAGACGCTTTAATGGAACATGAAACATTAACCAAAGAACAAATCGAATGTTTAGTGGAAACAGGAAAAATGTGTCCAATTGAACCAAAGCCAACTAGTGAACCAACAATGGTAAAACTAAGAGAAGTAGCTAAGGCTAAAGGCGTAAAAGGTTATGCTAAAATGACTAGAGAAGAATTAGAAGCTGCCATTGAAAAAGCTGAAGTAAAAGATATTGAAGAAAAATAATAATATAAGAGGACAGAAAATGTCTTCTTTTTTGATGATATAAGTATAAATATCTACCATGCTACTTAATTTACATCTAAAAATATCCGTGTTATACTTTATTTGGAATTAAAAGAAAGGAATCAATTAAAACTATTGATTATGCACGAATTATGTTAAAAAAATTTAAAGAAAATAATAAAATTTTAATTATTAGTCACAGTGCTGATATTGATGGACTTGGTTCAATTATCTTGGCCAACTACTATTTTAAAGAATTTGACTATTTATTAGCTAACAACAATGACGATTTTTCTCTAGATTCAGACATTGATTACCAGAAATATGACACAATATATATTTGTGATTTAGGCTTTAATGAAAAAAACTTGAACTACGTTCTAGCAAATGCTGATGTTGCAACAAAAATAAAGCATTTTGATCATCATGAAAGTGGTTTGAAAAATAATATTTACTCTTTCGTAAATAAAAAAACAACTTTAAATAATCGTCCAACTTGTGCAACTGAACTATTTTACGAGTATCTTTTAAAATTAGATAACAATTCTATACTAGATTGTGGCTTTTTTAAAGAATTGGTTGAAGCTATCAGATGTGAAGATACATGGACATTTAAAGAAAACAATAACCAACTTGGCCCTGATTTAACAATATTATTAGTCGATTTAGGAATTGAACAGTTTATAGAAGTTTTATCTAGCCTTAATCCAAGTATTCACTTTTACTTACCTAAAATGTACGAAAACATAATAACTAGAGCTAAAAATATCCAAAATACTAAAATAGAAAATTACTTAGAAAAATCTATGCTAGTATCTTTTAAACAATATACTGTTGCGGTATCTGTTAGTGAGGAATACCGTTCTTTAGCTGGCGAACGTCTTTTAGAAAAATATCCCGCCGCCGATTTTGCCTTAATTATTAATTTTTCGCGTTGTACTTGTTCTCTAAGAGGCCGAAAAAATTCTTTAAACTTAAATGACATAGCACCGTTATTCACGAAAAATGGTGGTGGCCATGAATGTGCAGCCGGTTTTTCTTTTGATAATGAATCAATTCCTAAAATAAATGATATTCTTTTAGAATATCTTCAAAAGAATGCTAAATGAAGTAATATCTAAAAGCTAGATAACAGTGGTAGACTAAAAAAATAAGACAAATACACTTTTATATGATAAAATAAAGTAGCAGAAGTGTGACGAAGGTGGTATTAAAAATGACAAAAATAATAGCGTTAGTAAATCAAAAAGGTGGTGTTGGTAAAACAACATCCAGTATCAATTTATCCGCAGCTCTAGGTAAAGAAGGTAAAAATACTTTATTAATAGATTTAGACCCTCAAGGAAATGCGACAACAGGATTAGGTATTAATAACAGTGATATTAAACATGATATTTATGATGTAATGACTGGTTCTTGTGAAGCCAAAGAAGCCATAATCAAAACCAAATTTAAGAATTTATCAATGATTCCAGCAACTCTTAATTTAGCTGGTGTTGATGTTGAATTTGTAAAGGCTATGTTAGAAGATTCAAACTTTCGTCAGAATGAACAATTAAAATTAAGTTTGGCCCCTCTTTTAGGAACATATGACTATATCATCATAGACTGTCAACCATCACTTGGTATTACAACTATGAATGCTCTAGTAGCAAGTAATTCTGTTATAATTCCTGTTCAATGTGAATTTTTTGCCTTAGAAGGAATAACCCAGTTATTAAATTCAATTATAATGGTTCAATCAAATATGAACCCGGGTTTAAGAATCGAAGGCGTTTTACTTACTATGTTAGATGGTCGTACTAATATTGGCTTAGAAGTAATTGAAGAAATTAGAGGTTACTTTAAAAACAAAGTTTTTAACACTATAATTCCTCGTTTAGTAAGATTAGTTGAAGCTCCTAGCCACGGCAAACCAATTAGCGATTATGATCCTGATAGTAGAGCAACTTTAGCATATCAAAATTTGGCAAAGGAGGTTATTAGTAGAGATGGAAACTAAAAGAAAAGCCTTAGGAAAAGGATTAGAACAATTATTTACAAATGAAAGAATAGATTTTGATAACTTTGAAAAAGGATTAGTGGCTGAAGCTAAACCTAATGAAATAGTTGAAATAAAAATTAGTGAAATTCGTTCTAACCCATATCAACCTCGTAAAATATTTGATCAAGAAGCTCTTCAAGAACTAGCCTCATCAATTAAAGAACATGGTATTGTTCAACCAATTATTGTTAAAAAGAGTATCAAAGGATACGAATTAGTAGCAGGTGAACGCCGTACTAAAGCTGCCAAAATTGCTGGTTTAGAAACAGTTCCCGCCATCATAAAAGATTTTGACGATGAACAAATGATGGAAATTGCTTTAATTGAAAATATTCAAAGAGAGAATTTAAATCCAATCGAAGAAGCTATGGCTTATGATAGTATTTTACGTAGTAGCAATATAACCCAAGATGAATTAGCCAAAAAATTTGGTAAAAGCCGTAGTTATATAACAAATAGTCTAGGATTATTGCGCCTTCCTGACAGTACCAAAAAATATGTCGAGGATAATAAGCTTTCTATGTCTCATGCTAGAGCACTGTCTAAACTAGATGACTCAGAACAAATAAATCGTCTAGCTGACAAAATCGTAACAGAAGGCCTTAATGTTCGTGCTATTGAAAATATCACCAGAGATATTCATGATAAAGAAGAACAAGAAAAGCCTAAGAATGCGACATTCGATTTCAAAGAATATGATACTATTGATCCTAAGACTATATACGAAGATGCTATGCGTGAAAAACTAGGAATTAGAGTAAAAATTACTAATAAAAAAATAGAAATTCCATATTCATCACAATTAGAATTACAAAGAATATTAGAATTATTAGATATAAAAATTGAAGGATAATTATGAAAATATTAGAAACAATATTAAAAATTATTAGCACTAAACAAATCTATACTCCTGTAATTGCTATCTTTTTAGGTACTATTGCTTGCAAAGGAATTAATACTGCTCTTCAAAAGATGATGAAACTAAAAGAAGGCAAGAATTCTTATGATCAAAAGAAGAAGAGAACTATTATTGACCTTTGTTCAAACATATTTAAATATATTATTATTGTTATAGTAGTAGTTATCATCTTAGAAGCTTATGGGATAGATACTAAATCTATTATTGCTGGTTTAGGAGTGTTATCTGCTGTAATTGGTTTAGCTTTACAAGATACATTAAAAGATTTTGTTGGTGGAATTAGCATCATTTTAGAAAACTACTATGTTGTTGGTGACATAATAACATTTGGTAATTTTACTGGTGAAGTAATTGAACTAGGTTTAAAAAGTACAAAAGTAAAAAATTTTAATGGTGAAATCCTTATTTTAGCCAACCGTAATGTGAACCAAATAATAAATCTTTCCCAATCAAAACAAAATATTTTCTTAGAACTAAATGTAGCTTATGAAGAGCCAACAGAAAAAGTAGAAAATACCATTAAAAGTATCATTCCTGAATTAGAAAAGATTAATTATGTTGTAAAAAAATCTGTTTCTTATTTAGGCATCAGCAGCTTAGGCGATTCATCTGTTGTTTATATGATAAAAATGCAAAGTTATCCAGATAGACAATGGCAAGCAAAAAGAGATGCTCTTAAAATAATTAAGAATAAATTTGAAGAGGATAATATTAAAATCCCATATCCTCAAATCGAGGTTCATAATGGAAAAAACATATAAATTAAATGATTATGTAGTAATGAAAAAGCCCCATGCTTGTGGCACTAACCATTGGCAGATAATTCGCGTTGGTGTTGATATCAAAATTAAATGTACAAATTGTGGTCGGGAAGTAATGCTAGACCGCTTAGAATTCAATAAAAAATTAAAGAAAGTTGAAGGTGCATAAAGATGCAAAATAAAAAAGAAAAAGTATCTTTAAACCCCATAATGACTTTAGTTATACTTATTGGGGGTACTATTGTCTTAAGTGGCATTTTAGCTTTATTTGGTGTAGGTGCTTCGTATAGCATTTTAAGTGATGGCTCTTTTAAAAATGAATGGGTTGCTGTTGAATCACTATTTAACTTAAGTGGTATTAAATATATATTTCAATCAACAGTGTCCAACTTTGCCGCATTTACTCCTTTATCAATGTTGATAATTATTTTAATTGGTATTGGTATTATGGAAAAGAGTGGCTTTTTAAAAACAACCTTTTCTTTACTTACAAGAAAATGTCAAAAGAAAACAATTACCTTTTTCGTTGTTCTTATTTGTATTTTATCATCTTTAGGTGGCGATTTAGGTTATGTAATCATGATACCAATTACAGCCTTGCTATTCTACCATGGAAGACGTAATCCGTTATTAGGTATTGTTACCAGTTTTGCTGCCCTTACCTGTGGTACTGGATTGAGTATCTTTCAAACTAGTGTTGATTCAAGTTTAGATGCTATAACCCTAAATTATTCCCACATATTAGATTCATCTTATTTAATGAATCATTGGGCTTTTATTATAATTATGGTAGTAGCTATTCTTACCTTATCAGCAGTCATTACTTATGTAGCTGAAAAATTTAGCGTCAATGAAATCGAAAAATATGAGTTTAAAGAAGAAAAAAAAGAATATAAATTAACCAAAAGAGAAATACGTGGCTTGATTTTTGCTGGAACTTTTGGCATTTTATACTTACTAATTTTTATCTATAACATAATTCCTGGTTTGCCATTGAGTGGTAATTTACTAGATTATTCCCAGAGCTTATACATAGATAAACTATTTAGTCCAGATTCATTTTTCTCACAAGGTTTTGTCTTTATTGTAACTATGTTATTTGTTATACTTGGGTTATTTTATGGCCTTGGTGCTCGTACCATTAAAAATAGTAATGACTTCTGTGATGATTTAACCCATTCTCTAGATGGCATCGGTAAAACAATTATTTTAATATTCTTAGCATCCATTTTAATCAATGTATTTAAGAAGACTAATATTGGTGTTGTAATCACTGCTTTAATTGGTAGCCTAATCAATAATTGTAAGTTTACTGGCATTCCATTATTATTACTATTCTTCCTGGGTGTAGCTATCTCAACTTTAGTATTACCAAATTCAATTAATAAATGGACAATTTTAGCCAGTACTTGTGTTCCAACCTTAATGAATGTTGGCTTTAGTGCTGAATTTACACAAGTTATTTTCCGATTTGCTGAAGGCGTAACTTATGGCCTAACACCTATTATGGCCTATTTTGTAATATACTTAGCCTATATGGAAAAGTATAATCAAAAAGATGAACCATTAGGGGTTATTAAAATAATGAGTTATCAAAAGAAATTTTCTCTAGCAACCGCAGTTGTATTCTTAATACTATTAGTACTATGGTACTTAGTTGGTATCCCAATTGGAATAAGTACAATGCCAACAATATAATAAATTATAAGTAACTATTAATCTTCTTTGATTGATAGTTATTTTTTATTTATTAAATATAGTTGTTAGAAAGTATAAGTTATAATTATATTTGCTATTTTTAAAAATATTATTTATAATTAAGTAGTTAAGGAAGTGGTCAAAATGGCATTAAAAGCAGGAATCGTGGGTTTACCAAATGTCGGCAAATCAACTTTATTTAATGCAATAACAAAGAAAAATATTTTAGCGGCAAATTACCCATTTGCAACTATTGAACCAAATGTTGGTGTTGTAACCGTACCAGATACAAGATTAGAATTTTTAGAAAATCTTTATGTACCAAATCGTACAATCCCAACTAGTTTTGAATTTACAGATATAGCCGGCTTAGTTAAAGGAGCTGCTGAAGGCGAAGGCTTAGGCAATAAATTTTTATCTCACATCAGAGAATGTGACTGTTTAGTTGAAGTAGTTAGATGTTTCGATGATAATAATATTATTCATGTAGAAGGCAAAACTGATCCAATTAGAGATATTGAAATCATTAATGTTGAATTAATTCTTTCTGATTTAGAAATTGCTAGTAATCGTTTAGTAAAAATTGAAAAGAAAGCCCAAACAACAAAAGAAAAAGATGCCTTAGCAGAGTATGAAGTCTTAAAAAAATGTGAAGAAGCTTTAAAAAATAATATTCCTTTAAGAAGAATCGAATTTGACGATGAAGAATTATTATTAATTAAGAATTTCAATTTTATAACGTTAAAACCTATAATATATGCCGCTAATGTATCAGAAGAAGATTGCATAGTAGGTTATAATACGTATACAAATTTAGTTAATGAGTATGCTAAAGATGATGATGCTTCAGTAATAGTTATGTGTGCTAAAATGGAGAGTCAACTAGCTGAATATAATGATGATGATAAAAAAGCTTTCTTAAGTGAATTAGGAATAAAAAATAGTGGCTTAGATAAATTGATCTTTGCTACTTATCATCTTCTTGGTCTTCAAACATTCTTTACCGTTGGTAAGGATGAGTGCCGAGCATGGACTTTTAAAAAAGGAATGAAAGCTCCTGAATGTGCCGGTTTAATTCATAGTGATTTTCAAAGAGGTTTTATAAAAGCTGAAGTAACAAGTTTTAATGACCTTGAAGAATTAGGCAGTGAAAAAGCCGTTCAAGAAGCCGGAAAACTTCGTCTCGAAGGTAAAGAATATGTTATGCAAGATGGAGATATAGTATTATTTAGATTTAACGTTTAGAAAGTAGGATGGCTATTTTGGAATTTAAAGTAATAACAGAAGAGGAATTTAAGGATAAAATACAATTATTTGACTATAATTTTTATCAAAATCCTTCTTGGGCCAAAATTAAAAAAAATAATGGTTGGATTAGTCTTTATACAGCCGTATATGATAAAAATGACATCAAATTGATTAGCTTAGTTCTTGGTAAGAAAATTCCTGGTTTTAATAAGTATTTATATTATACCCCACGTGGACCTTTATTAATATCCAACGAAAATCAAGAAGCAATTTACTCATTTTATTTAAAAGAAATAAAACAATTTCTAAAAACCAAAAATGGCATTAGTTTAAAGTTCGATCCTATGATTGAGTATGTAAAACATGATAAAGATGGTAATATAATAGATTCAGAACATAATAATCAAAGATTTGTTGAATTTTTAAAAAAACAAGGAGTTAAACATCGTGGCTTTACCATAGGCTATACAAGTGAAGCTCAATTTCGTTGGTCCTATGGTCTTGATATTAAAGATAAAACCTTTGCTGATTTAGAAAAAGACATGAATAGTCGTTGTAAAAGAAGTTTAAAGAAAGCCAATAAATTTCCACTTATATTAAAAGATGTTACAGATGAATCTTTAAATGATTTTAAAGCTATCATGCAAAGTACAGCCCAAAGACAACATCACAGCGACAGAACCTTTGAATACTATAAAAGTTTAAAAGATAATTTAAAAGATATTATTCGCTGTATAATTGTATATCTTGATAAAAATAAATTTCTTACAGATATTCAAAATGAAGCTTACAAAATAGATGAGAATATTATTGCTGATACAAAGAAAGATAAAAGAGAACTAATTCCAATAAGCGCCGGCATTTTTATTGCTGACAAAAATCGCTTTAATTATGTTTACGGTGGCACGTATGCCGAGTATTTTCCTTTTATGGCTCCTTATAAAATGCAAGAGGAAATGATTAAATATGCTATTACAAACAAAATGTCTATTTACGACTTTGGTGGCATTTCTGGTAACTTTAAACCAGGAACACCAGAGTACGGCGTTTATGAATATAAAAGAGGTTACGGTGGTTACGTCATTGAATATATTGGAGAATTCGATTTAGTTATCAATTTACCATTCTATATTCTATATAAATATGGTTTTGGTTTATACCGAAACTTCAAAAAATTATTATACAGATTCAAAAAATAACAAAGTTGGTTAATTTAACAAAAAATTAACCTTTTTTTCTTTAAAAATTCATAAAATAATGATATGCTCAAATTAATTTAGAAAGAAGGAAAGAATATGCAAATATATAATTCTTTAACAGACCGTTTAGAAGAATTTAAACCAATTAATCCTGGAGAAGTAACGATGTATGTTTGTGGACCAACTGTTTATAACTACGTTCATATTGGCAATATGCGTCCTGTAATTACATTTGATATGATAAGAAATTATCTTGAATATTTAGGATATAAAGTTAAATATGCTTCTAATTTTACTGATATTAACCCTAAAATAATTAAGGCTGCTAGTGAGTTAGGTATTACTGAACGTGAAGTTGCTGATAAATTTATTAAAGCTTATTTAGATGATTTAAATAACTATCAATGTGGAAATATTGACTACCATCCTCGTGTTTTAGATAACTTAGACAACATATATCAATTTATTTCTAAACTAATCGAAAAGGGTTATGCTTATGAAGTAGATGGTGATGTTTATTTCCGTGTTCATAAAATAGCTGATTATGGTTGCTTATCTAATAATACAACTGCTGAAATCGAATCGGGTTCAAGAGTAGAAGTTGATGCAAAGAAAGAAAATCCTGAAGACTTTGCTTTATGGCGTAAATCTACTGAAGGTGAAAACTTTGTATCACCTTGGGGCAACGGTATTCCTGGTTGGCATACAGAATGTGTTGTAATGATAAATAGTTTATTTGGCCCTAAAATTGACATTCACGGTGGCGGCGTTGATTTAAAATTTCCACATCATGAAAATGAAATTGCTCAAAGTATGGCTTTAAATGATAATCATTTAGCTAACTACTGGATTCATAATGGACATATTAACGTTGAAGGTGTAAAAATGAGCAAATCGCTAGGGAACTTCATTTTAGCTAAAGACTTCATTCAAAATCATGAAGCTAATGTTATTAAGTTAGCTATGTTTAAAACTCATTACCGATTACCATTCAATATTAAAGACGAATTATTTAATGAATGCCAAGTTTTAAATGACAAAATTTTTAATACTCTAAAACAAGCTAGTCTAAAAATCCAAGTAGAAAATCTTACTACTGGTACAGTTACCAAAGATGAAAATATCAATAAAATAATGGATAACGATTTCAATACTCCAAATCTTATTTCTTATATGTTAGACCTTTTAAAAGAATTAAACGTTAATTTAAGAAGCAATTTGCAAGTAGCAGAAACTTATGATAAATTAAACCTAGTAATCCATATTTTAGGATTACAATATGACCTTCCTGTTTTAACAGAAGAAGATAAAAAATGTTATCAAAATTGGCTAGAGGCAAAGAAAAATAAGAATTATGAATTAGCAGATAAATTAAGAGATGAATTAACTGCTAAAAATATAATTTAATTAGGAGTAAAATGGATTTATTATTAATAATATTAATTTTATTAATTCCTTTTCTTGCACAAATAGGTATTAGTAGTAGTTATAATAAATATAAAAGAATAAAGAATGAACGCCAAATTAGTGGCTTTGAAGTTGCTAGAGAAATCTTAGACAAAAATGGCTTAGAGGATATCTATGTAGTTGAAACTAAAGGCAACTTAACTGATCATTACGATCCAACTAAAAAGGTTGTTAGGCTATCAAGTGAAGTATTTCATGGTAAAACCGTAGCATCTGCTGCCATTGCCGCTCATGAATGCGGTCATGCAATTCAAGATAAAGAAAATTATGCCTTTTTAAGAATTCGCTCTGCTATATTTCCTATTGTTAATATAGCTACCAGAATATCTTATTACATCATCTTCATCGGCTTTTTACTTCAAGCCTTAGATTTAGTTTACTTTGGCATTGCTCTTACAGCTTTAGGCTTAGTATTCGAGTTAGTGACCTTACCAGTTGAATTTGACGCTTCCTCACGAGCACTTAAAAAAATAGAAAAATATCAAATTGTTAATTCTAGCGAACATGATGGTGCAAAATCAGTATTAACTGCTGCTGCTCTTACTTATGTTGCTGGTGTTTTAGCATCAATTCTTCAGATATTAAGATTACTATTAATAGCAAGAAATCAAGAAAGAGATTAATATAAACATAACCTATAAAGATACATAAAAATATTCTTTATAGGTTTTTAATTTGCCATTTAATAAAAGTTATCATTCTTGCAATGCCTATTAAATTATGATAATATACAAGACGAAAAAAGGCAGGAATAACAATGAAAATAGGGGATATAAAATTAATAAATGGAACTAAGTACTTAATATTAAGTATTATAACTAAGAATGATGTTAATTATTTTATGTTGAATAAGTTAGATAAGAATGAAGAACCAACAGAAAGACATGAAGTATTTAAAGAAATAAACGGTACTTTATTATTAGAAACAAATAAAAAAATATTGAATGAATTATTACCAGAATTTTCTAAAGAAATAAGTGATTTAATAACTGATTTGGCAGGTGATATAGATGAATAAAACAGAATTAACGACATTAACAGAAAGTGAATTAAACTATTTAAAAAAGTTGAATTTAAATGCTTTTAGCGATGATCCAATTTATTTTGATTATGAAACAATTATTAAGTATATTGATAAGACACCACATGAATTAGACCGAATGCCAGCAGGCTTTTTAAGAGATACTTTACTTTGGTTTGAAGACTTCTTTAAGGATACTTTAGAATATTTATTGTCAGAAGACACATACAGTGCCCTAACTTCAGATAAAGACGTTTATGATAAAAGATGTCCTGTTAATGATAAAGAAAGTAATGAATATCAAAAATATATAACTTACCGTAAAATATTTGCTCTTAGCATAAAAGCCATAGTTGAAGGTAAAGCCGATGAAATTCGAAAAAAATTATCTCCAAAACAAAAAATAAGTGTAACTTATACTAATGGCCATTTAGTAAAACCAAATCCATCGGTTTATTTTAGAGATAGCAAAGACTCTTTTGCTACTGATCTTAGAAATTTGGCCGGCAATCGCTTAACTGAAGAAGCTCCTTACAAATATATAATATATCTTGATAAGGGTTTAGAATGTTATAGTATTGTTCAAAAAGCTGACAAAGTTCCCTCCACTTCTGCCGAAGAAGCTATGATAGCCATAGCTAAAGCTACACATGAAGAAACAGCTGCTTCTTTAACTGACCAAGAAAAAAGTATAATCACTTTCATTTGTCAGATGTTAAAATTAGATAATATCAATGATATTTTTGATGAATTAGAATACAATACTGAATATTATTCAATAATGATAATGTACATAATTCAAGCAATGGAAGACAAAGCTAATGGCCATAATTTTAAGGAATGTTATGAATCCGCTTTAAGTAAAAAGACATCATTATCAGATCCTTTCATTAACTATTTTGATAACAAATATGGTGATAACGCTAAAATGGCAACTGCCCAACTAGAAAAAAATTTATTGAGTCAGTTATCATCACTAAACAATACTAATGGATTTGCTAACAATATTTTCTTAAATAGTGGTAGTTATTCTCGTTTAATTGATGCTAATGGAGTATCAGATGAGATAGTAAACCAAAATAATTCTAAGCGTTTTGAAGAAATGTATGATAATAAATCACGAAAAATAGCTTATAAAGTAGTTGATGCTAATGGCAAGGCAATTGGTGAAATATCTCGAAGCGTTACTGCCTCTGATCGTAAAGAAGATATAGAAAGCTTAAAAAAAGAAGAAAAGCAAGAACAAGCCAAGTTAAAAGAAATCGATGTTCTTATAGACTTAATAACAAAAAAATTAAAGAAAGAAACATTAACGCCAGCACAAATGGCTAAACTAGAAAAAATTGGTTTGACTGCCACTAGCGAAGAAACTGCCTATAAAGATAAAAAAGTTGAACTAGAAGCTGACAAAGTAATTTCTTCAAATAATTTAGCAACTTTTGGTAAAGCAAAAACAATTTTAACAAAAAAGAAAGCGAAGAAGAAAAATAATGAAGGTAAAATTAATAAGTCTCAAGCCTTATTAAAATATGCCAAGAAAATGCTTCCTCGTATGGCCGGTTCTGCTTTAGGTGCCGCCAGCGGTTATCAATTAGCCTTTGTTCTTGGACCAGCCTTCATTGTGGCTGTAAATGTCGTTAGTGTTATCTTAATAACTCAGGCTAGGGCTTATGCTAACAAGTTAGAACAAGAAAGACTGCAACAGACATCATTGGAAATAGAAAGCATTGAAAAGCCGGCCAATAAAATAACTAAAAAAATTAATCATCTTTTAAGAAAAATCAATTTAGGAAAGATTGCTGATTTTAATTTATTTGAGGCCATTGCCAATAATAGTTTTACTAGTAAACGCCATCCAAAATTATCTAAAATTAACGACATTTTTAGTAATCCGGCCTTTATTAGATTTGTTGCCAGCTTTTTAACTGCCCAGTTGGTGGCACTTGATGCCGTTGCTATAAAACGAGCCATAAAAAGACATAATAATGTTCAAAAAGAAGAATTTGATAGTTCAACTAAGCAAGAGGAAAAAGAAGTAACGGAAGATCCAACTGATGAATCTGAAATGCTTGATGATCCAGAAACCCAAGATACTATTTCGATGAAAGTCGGCGACAATTTAGGCACTGATGATAGTATAATATACGGATATAAAACATCTTATGATGCCAAATTAGGAACGAACCCTGTTCATTTGAATCAAAGTATTATTAATGATGGTCAAACTTTAGCTAAAAATGTTTACTATTATAATGAAAATGGTCAAATGGTAAAACTAAATTTAAAAGCTAACGATGACATCTTAGAAGCTGTCAGAAATGCAGGCCTTGATTTTAGAGATGTTGTTATAAGCTATACTGATAGAGTGTCTGGCGAAGGTAGATTCTTTACTAATATAACTGATGCGGCTCGAGCTAAAGGATTAATTTTAAAACCATGAAGAATAAAATAATTAACTTAAAAAATGGCTTAAGCGTGTATGTGGCTGATGAAATAATTTATGAAAATAGAAAATATATCTATGCTCTGCAATATGATAAATTAACAGAAAATATAACTGGAAAATATTATATTTTAGAAGTTACAATTATAAATGATAAATTGAATTTAACAAATGTTGATAACAAAGAACTAAATGCTTATTTATATAAATTATTTACAGCTAACCAATTAAAAAGCTTATTTATAGATTAAAAGTTTTGCTTGTCAGAACTTTTTTTCTATAATATACAAAAATAAAAAACTAAATGTTATAATTAAGAAGTGATTTATATGAATGAGACAATAAATGTTCAAAAATTTAGTGAAAATGAGTGGCAAATCCAAGGCATTCTAACAGGAAATATTCAATCAAAAACTGTCGTTATTTTGAGTCATGAGGGTGGCTATGATAAAAATGAAAATGGTCTTTACCCTGTAATTGAAAATAATACGATTAAAAAAATAGACAACAGAACTGTATTTTCTAGAAAAAAATATGGAAATTATGAAATATTAACTAATAGTCTTAATGAAAATAATGACGTCGCTACTTTCCGGTATGACTTAAGAAATCATGGTAACAGCCTCGAAGGTGATAGTTATGACAGAAGAGATATGCTTTATATGCGTTATGCTAAAGATTTACGAGATATTGTCAAATATCTAAAAAATAAGTATGGTTTCCAAAATTTTTGCTTTGTCGGTACCGGTGTTGGCTCTTTAATAAATGAATATTATCTTACAAAATTATGGGATAGGTCATTTGTTGTTAAATCAGTGGTATCCATCGCGCCGCTTACACCACAAGTTATTTATAATAAAGATCCAAATAATAAATTCATTTACCAAAAGCAAGTTAATATTTTAACAAATAAAAAACAATTTACTGGAATTAAAGGCATTTTTGAAGGGCCAAAGACTTTATACGAAGCCGAAGAAAATTACAATATCACCTCTGAGTACGCTCATTTACAGATACCAACTCTTTATATATTGTCATCACAAGATAAACTATATCCTTCATCAGTGATATTGCCAGCAATTGAACAAGCAGAAGAAATAAATTCTCATGTTACCATAGAAATACTAAGTAAACAGCACGATTATGGTGCCACTGACCACGGATTTTATGACCCAGACTCCAGTAATATAATGTTAGAACTAGTATATTTATTTTTAACAGATAATCTAAAAAAATAGAAAGGTAGAATAACTATGAATGAAATTAAGTGTCCCAATTGTAAAACCGTTTTTCAAATAAAGGAAGAAGATTATGCTTCTATTGCTAAACAAATAAGAGATAAGGAATTTCAAAAGGAAATAGATAGTCGTCAATCTGCTCTTGAAAATGCTAAAAATCAAGCCCTCGCCATCCAAAAGGCAACTTTAAAAGGTGAATATGAAGAATCTCTTCATAAGGCTACGACCTCTTATGGTCAAAAACTTCATGAGCAATCTGAAGAAATTACCAAGCTACAATCTCAATTAAAAACTATTGAGTCTGAAAATAAAGAAAAACTGCAAACAGAATTAAGTACTAAAAATCAAGAAATAGCAGCTTTAAAATCAGAGCTAAAAAGTAAAGAAAGTTTAACCAAATTAACAACGGCCAAGGAATATGATGATAAGATTTTTGCCCAAGAACAGGAAATTACCACTTTAAATAATAAATTGGCTCTTCAAGATAGTAATCATAAGCTAGAATTAGAAGAAAAGATAAATAAAAAGCAGCAAGAAATTACCGAACTTACAAGCAAATTAGAGACCTCTAAAAAAGAATATGAATTAAAAGAAGCTAATCTTAAGGAAGCCTTTCAAGAAAAACTTAAAAATAAAGATGAGCAAATTGAATATTACCGTGATTTTAAAGCTCGCCAATCAACTAAAATGATAGGCGAATCACTAGAAGTTCATTGCAACAATGAATTTAATAAATTACGCCCATTATTTAAAAATGCTTACTTTGAAAAAGATAATGATATAAAAACTGGTTCCAAAGGTGATTTTATTTACCGTGATTTTGATGATGATAAAACCGAGATAACTTCAATTATGTTTGAAATGAAAAATGAGGCTGATACTACTAGCAGTAAGCATAAAAATGAAGACTTTTTTAAAGAACTTGATAAGGATCGTAATGAAAAGAAGTGTGAATATGCCGTGTTAGTTTCTTTACTAGAAATTGATAATGATTATTATAACAGTGGTATTGTCGACGTATCTTATAAGTATCCCAAAATGTATGTTATTCGTCCCCAATTCTTTATCCCTTTAATTACATTGATTAGAAGTATGGGCCTAAATACATTAGAGTACAAAAAAGAACTAGCTATTGTT
This sequence comes from uncultured Bacilli bacterium, assembly GCA_934095865.1. GTDB lineage: Bacteria > Bacillota_I > Bacilli_A > RF39 > UBA660 > CAG-605. The sequence continues at coordinate 24,935 of CAKOKU010000002.1, read as the reverse complement.
CAAAATCAAAATATTGATATCTCCAACTTTGAAGATAATATGAATAAATTTAAAAGTGAATTTAGTCGTAATTACCGTTTAGCTAGTGAAAAATTCCATAAAGCTATTGATGAAATTGATAAAACTATTGAACATTTACAAAAAACTAAAGAAGCTTTGTTATCAAGTGATAAAAATTTACGCTTAGCTAATGATAAAGCTGATGCTTTGACTATCAAAAAATTAACTAATAATAGTAAAACCGTTAAAGATATGTTTGCTGCCTTGGATGAGAAGAAGTCCAATGAAGATAAGCATTCTGTTACTAATCAATCAGAAACAATTGAAGAATTTACAAACTAAAGAAAGGAATAATTTATGAATTTCAATAATATAGAACCAAGTAAAATTGATTACCAAGCTTATGGCAATTTAAGAGATTTAATTAGAAAAAATCCTGATTTTTTCATGGAATTGTCTAAAAAAGAACAAGATTTATTTTATGACTTCATTTATAACTTATTTACTAATCTTCCTGATAAAGGAGCGGCATATAAAAATTCTCTTTTTAATGATCGTAATCAACTGCTATATAAACAGCCAACCAACAATAGAGCGGAGTGCATATCTCTTGAAATTTTATCAGAAAACTACATGAATGCCGTCTGTTATGATGGAATTATTATTGAAAAATATCCCGAAGGAATTAGTTTGAGTGCAACTTTAAGCCTAAATAATAAAATAAAGACTGTTATCTCTGGTCGTGCTGAGCCAAAAAAAGCTTCTTCGCTTCAAATCGTTACTCCTGATTACAATTACGAAATTACGGGTGCTTCTTTAATTGCCTTTTTTGCTTCATTATCAGAATGTATTGTTTCCCAAAGTACATTAAAAGAATTAGAAGAAACAAATAATGCCCGCAGCGACTTACAAGCATACCTAAAGAGCAATTACCCATTTCTTGATGATTTCCAACTTAGCAGATTTATTAGTGAAAATGTTAACTTTCGTTATCCACTAAGTTCAGAATATCCAAAAATATCAAACTACATAATCGAACAATTTATGAATCACTTCATTTCTGAAGTCGAAAAAGGTTTTATAAAAGATACTTCCATCACCGTAGAACCTATAACCGGTCTTGATGTGGGCGTCGATGCTATAAAAAGATTTGGCGAGTATGAAGTTGAAATCTTTGGACAAAAAGTAAAACTAATTGACATTGAACTTTTTATGCAAGATGATGATACTATTTGTTATTGTCCTTTTCTTGATGCCTTGAATACTTTGCCAAAAGAAGATACAGATGTGTATATTGTTGGTCTTTGCTATTTTGCTACTTACTGTGATAAATTAGGTAAAGTAGATTCGCATAATAGATATGGTAGTACTATTGCCAGAAGATTAAGCGGCCAGAAATTAAATACTGCTATTAAATCGACTCTTTTAGGCGTATGGGTTGCCGATTATGCTTCATCAAGAGCCGAAATTAGAAAAGATAATTATGATGAATCAGCCCTTTTAATGAAGGATTTCTTCAATCGCTTAGGCTTTGGTAATGCCGTTAATATCTTCGAACCACAAAATGTAGATGTAATAGAATTTAAAAGAATTACGTTTCCATACGCTAGAGGTCATAAAAAGTCAGGCTATCATTTATACTAATTTATTGTTTACAAGAACATATTATGATAAAATACGTAACACTTTATAGTATTAATACTGAATAATTAAATAAACTAAAAATATAAAAGGAGAATTAACTATGTTTGAACTAGTATCAAAATATCAACCAAGTGGTGACCAACCAGAAGCTATCAAAGAATTAGTTGAAGGTCTAAAAGAAGGCAAAAAAGAACAAGTATTACTAGGGGCAACCGGTACAGGAAAAACATTTACTATTGCCAATGTAATTGCTAAAACTAATAAACCAACTCTAGTTTTAGCCCATAACAAAACCCTTGCTGGTCAACTTTATAGTGAACTTAAAGAATTTTTTCCAAATAATCACGTCGAATACTTTGTTTCTTATTACGATTATTACCAGCCAGAAGCCTACGTCCCATCTAGTGATACCTACATCGAAAAAGACAGTTCTATTAACGATGAAATTGATGAATTACGACATGGTGCTACATCCAATTTAATTAATAATCGTGATGTCATTGTTGTTGCTTCTGTATCATGTATTTATGGTATTGGTGACAAAGAAGACTATGTTAATTCAATGCTAATATTAAGTGTCGGCCAAAAAATAAGCCGTGGTGAGATTCTAAATCGTCTAGTAGATATGACTTATGAACGTAATGATTTAGACTTTCATCGTGGAACTTTCCGTGTTCACGGAGATACAATTGATATCATTTTAGCCAGCGAAAAATCACATGGCATTAAAATTGAATTATTTGGTGACGAAGTTGATCGTATTTCTATTTTTGATCCCTTAACTGGCGCTATGGAACGACAAGTAAAAAATGTATCTATCTTCCCTGCAACTCACTTTGTTACTAGTAAAGATAAACTAAACGAAGCCATTATAAGAATTCAAACTGAATTAGACGAAAGATTAACGTATTTTAAGGCCAATAATAAATTCATTGAAGAACAACGTTTACGTGAACGAGTTAACTATGATATTGAAATGTTAAAAGAAACGGGTTTTTGTAGTGGTGTTGAAAATTATTCTCGTCATCTAGCTCTCCGTGGTGAAGGCGAAACACCTTGCACATTGATGGACTTTTTCCCTGATGATTACCTTTTAGTAGTAGATGAATCTCATGTTACCTTACCTCAAGTTCGTGGAATGTATAATGGTGATAGAATGCGTAAATCAACACTGGTTGAATATGGTTTTAGATTACCTAGTGCCCTTGATAATAGACCGTTAAAATATGATGAATTTGAACAAAAAATAAATCAAGTAATTTATGTTTCAGCAACACCTGGCGATCTAGAATTAGAACATACCCATAACCAGTATGTCGAACAAATTATTCGTCCAACCGGCTTACTGGATCCTAATATTGAAATTCGTCCAACCGAAGGCCAAATAGATGATATTATTGGTGAAATCAATAAACGTAAAGCCAAAAATGAACGTGTTTTAATAACTACTTTAACAATTAGAATGGCTGAAGAACTAACTAATTATTTAAAAGAAGTCGGAATTAAGGTTGCTTATCTACACAGTGAAGTAAAAACACTAGAACGTTTAAAAATTATTCATGATTTACGTCAAGGAAAATACGATTGTGTTGTTGGTATCAATTTATTAAGAGAAGGAATTGATATCCCAGAAGTTTCGTTAATTTGTATAATGGATGCTGACAAGCAAGGATTCTTGCGAAGTACTAGAAGCCTTATTCAAACCGTTGGTCGCGCTGCTAGAAATGCCGATGGTCATGTTATAATGTACGCAGATACAATGAGCGAAGCAATGGCAGAAACTATCAAAGAAACCAATCGTCGTCGTTCTATTCAAGAAGAATATAATAAACAACATCATATTATTCCTAAAACTATCATCAAAGAAATAAGAGATGTTGTATCTAATGAAGTTAAAACTGATTCTAATAAAACAAATACTAAAATGAATAAAAAAGAAAAAGCTTTATTAATGCAATCAATTGAAACACAAATGAATGAAGCCGCTAAGAATTTAGACTTTGAAAGAGCTATGGAATTAAGAGATATTCTATTTGAAATGAAATCAAGTAAATAGCTTACTTATTTATAAATATACTTATTAAAATTATGTACTTCCAAAATAAAACTATGTTATAATAGCCATATCAAAGAGGGAAGTGCAATAAAAATGAATAAAACTTATGTTTTTGGCCACAAAAAGCCAGATACTGATGCAGTATGTGCATCAATCAGTTATTCTTACTTAAAAAATAAATTAGGTTGGGATACTGAACCACGTGTTTTAGGTAATATTAATAAAGAAACAAAGTTTGTTTTAGAACATTTTAATATTCCAGAGCCACGTTATTTAAATGATGTAAAAGTTCAAATTAAAAATATGACATATTTAAAAGACGCTTATATTAATGAACATACATCAATTTATGAAACCTTTAATGAATTACAAAGACTTGGCGTAACGGGTTTACCTTTAGTTGATGATAATAGAAAATTAATAGGCTATATTAATGTTAAAGAAATAGTAAAAACATTAATTCAAGGTGATGTTTATTCTCTAGATACATCATATGCTAATATTTTAAAGGTTCTTAATGGCAAAGAGGTTTTACGTTTTGATGAGGCTATAAAAGGTAACATCATTGCTGCTGCATACAAGAGTAAAACTTTTACCGAAGATGTAAAGTTAACTAATGATGATGTATTATTAGTGGCTGATAGACCATTTATTATTGATTATGCCATTGAAAATAATGTTAAATTAATAATTATGGTTGGCAATAGACAATTTCCAGCTGAGCTTTTAGAAAAAGCCAAAGAGCATCATGTAAATATTATAACTACTGCTGATTCAACATATTTGACTGCCAATAAGATGAAATTATGTAATTTTATTGAAACAATTAATATTAATCCAAATCCAATTAAGTTTACTGAAGACGATTACCGTGATAATTTTATTAGTATTTCTAATAAATATGGTCATACTAATTATCCAATTGTTGATCAAAATAATACTTGTGTTGGTATGTTAAGATTAATAGATCAAAATAATTATGAAAAATATAATGTAATTTTAGTTGACCATAATCAACCTATTCAAAGTGTCGATGGTCTTGAAGAAGCTAATATTATGGAAATAATTGACCATCATAACTTAGGAAATCTTGGTACATCATTACCAATTCAATTCCGTTCTATGCCAGTTGGTTGTACTTGTACATTAATTTACCAAATTTATAAAGAAAACAATGTTGAAATTCCAACCAACATTGCAGGTATTATGTTAAGTGCAATTCTTTCAGACACCTTACTTCTAAAGAGTCCAACAACAACTGATACGGATATTGAAGTAGCTCGTAAATTAGCAGCTATTGCTAATCTTGATATTCAAGAATATGGAATGGCTATGATAAAGGCTGGTTCTTCAATTCAAGGTATGACTATTCCAGAAATTGTTGAACAAGATTTTAAAACCTTTAAATTAAGCAATTGTTCTATTGGTATTGGTCAAGTTATGACAATGGATTTTGATGAAATTAAAGAAAAATTAGCTGATTACATTGCCCATCTTGATACGATGTGTGTAAAAAATGATTACAAAGTAGCAGCCTTATTTGTTACAGATCCTGTTAAAAATGGTTCATATTTAATTTATAGCACGGGTGCCGATGAAATAGTTGGCGAAGCCTATAAATTAAGTGAAGTATACGAAGGCGTATATATGCCAGATATGGTATCACGTAAAAAACAAATGTATCCATCCCTAGCAGCAGTCCTTCAAAATAATTAACAATTAAAAAGATAATGGAAATAAGTTTTAATTCTTACCACCATTATCTTTTTTGTTTAATGTTTCTAAATAATGTTTAACTTTTTCAATTTGTTTATCATCAACAGCAAATTCACACGCGTCTTTATGTTTTATAATGGCATAAACAAAGTCTGCATCATCAGTCCTTAAGACCTCATCTACAATTGCATCTATATTTAATTTCTGAAAAACGGCACTAATAAGTTCGGTCAAGTAATAAGCATCTCTTTTTAAAATAAAATAATCAGCAATTTGTTGTAAATTCATATCAGTATTTTCATAATTAAAAGCTAAACGCCATAGCCATTCTCTGTTATCATTTTTTATACATATTTCAATTAATTTATTAAAATGTGTTTTTGACAATTCAATCGGTCTTGGCACTGATATATACTGACAAATCATTTTTAATAATTCTTCATCACTTAAGGCTTCAAAATTTTCTATGACAGTTTTATTTTGCGATAATAAGTTTTTGGTCGAAGCATAAAGCTTTCCCCCATCTTTAGTAATTTTAGCTTCTTTTTCTAAACTTGTTGCTTTCTTTTTTGCCATTTCTCTTACTTTTTCATCCTTGTTATTTATTAGTTCTTTCATAATTTTACGAAGCTTTTTAATTTGTTCTTGTCTTTGCTTTTCCTCTTCATCAATTTCATTTGGTGTTTCCTTTTTTATTTGTTTTAATTCCTTAATAAGCCCTCCTATATCATCATTTGTCTTTTTTGCATTATATCTTTTCAATTCTGAAATTAGCGCATCAATATTAATAAATTTATTAATATACTTATATACTATTGTTAACAATTCCATAACTTTATCCTCCCTATATCAATACATATCAATCATTCTTTATCTTCCTTTAAGTTAACAATAAAGAAATTATATAACCATGTAAAACCAAGGCTATAATCAAATTTACTTTAAAATACCATTTTTTGGTTTTATGATGAAATATAACCATACTACCCCAAGCTCCCAGCCAACCACCAAGATAAATACTAACAATTAAATTAGCTTCACTAATTCGCCATTTTCTTTTAATTGCTAATCTTTTATCAATAAAGAATAATAAAAAAGCCCAGAGATTTACTAATATATAATAATAGACTAAAAACATACTAATCACTATACAATTATATAATAAAAATGAGTTCATATGGTAAAATAATAATTAGAAAGAAGGGTATGCAAAATGAAAGCATTAATAACAGGAGCATCTAGCGGTCTTGGTAAAGATATGGCTAAATATTTGGCGAGTCTAGGATGGGACTTAATTCTCGTCGCTAGAAGAGAAGAACGTTTAAAAAAATTACAAAGTCAGTTAAAAACAAACGTAGAAATAATTATTTTAGATTTAGCCCAAGAAGAAAACTGTTATAAATTGTATGAATTAACTAAGAATAAAAATATAGATTTATTAATTAATAATGCTGGTTTTGGTTTATTTGGCTTAACCACTGAAACTGATCTAGATCGTGAACTGGAAATGATTAACTTAAACATAAAAGCCGTTGATATCTTAACTAAATTGTTTCTTCAAGATTTTGTTAAAAAAAATGAAGGTCATATTTTAAACGTTGCATCTTCTGCTGGCTTTTTAGCAGGACCTCGTTTAAATACTTATTATGCTACTAAAAATTACGTCTTAAAATTTACTCTAGCTATCTATGAAGAATTGAGACAAACAAAAAGTAATGTCAAGATTTCTTGTTTATGTCCAGGGCCTGTTGCAACAGAATTTAACAAAGTAGCTGGTGGTAAATTTAATATAGAAGAAGAACAATCAGCGCGTGTTGCCAAATATGCTATTGATAAAACGCTTAAAAACAAACTTATTATTATTCCTGGTTTCACCATTCGTCTTGGCGTTTTTCTTAATCGCTTCTTACCTACTAAATTATCATTACGTATTGTTTATCATATTCAAGAACGAAAAGTTAAAAAATAAAGTTAAAACTCTATATAAACACATTTTATTTCAATATATAAATAATATTTTTAAAATTGTATATACTATTAATGGTGATTAGTATGGAAACAGATAAAAAAGATAACAAGAGAACTTTAAATCAAGAAAAAGTTAATTATAAAATGTTAATATTATTTATTGGCTTTGCCCTTGTAGCAGGTATTATTGGATCATTACTTGGTGGTAACATGAGTAGCTTTAAATCTTTAAAAAAGCCTTTTTTTGCCCCACCGCCAATAGTCTTTCCAATCGTGTGGACAATATTATATATTTTAATGGGTGTATCTTCCTATTTAATATGTTGTAACAAGACTGATAAAAAATTTAAAAAAAGAGCGTGCTTTATCTATCTAGCCCAACTATTATTTAATAGTTTGTGGAGTTTATTCTTTTTCCGCTTTGGCTGGCGTTTATTCTCCTTCTTCTGGATTTTATTCTTAATAGTGCTTGTAATCATCATGATAATAAAGTTCTATAAATTAAAACCACTAGCAGCTTACTTACAAATACCATATATCATTTGGCTCCTTATTGCAGCCATCTTAAACTTCTCAATTTACTATCTTAATTAAAAAAGATAGTATTTTTTGTAATCATAATAATTTTTTAATAAGCTTATTAAATTACAAATTTTACTATCATTTATATTATTTCAAATCTCTTTTTCTAATTGCTTCACTATACCAAAGACATTCATCTTTTTCACGGTCTTTTAACATAAGAAAATTATTTATCATTTTATATGTTTTTGGATTCATACTTTTAATATTATAACCTGTAAGAGGGGAATCATCTTCAATACGACCAAGTAAATAATCACAAGAAGTATTTAAATAATCAGCAATTTTAATTAGTGACTCACAACTTGGTTGCGCTTTTCCTGATTCATAAGCACTGATTGTTTCTTGCTTAACATTTATAACATTAGCCAAATCAACTTGGGTAATTTTTCTTTTAATTCTAATTTTTTTAATATTATTCATTACTAACCTACCATTTCTATCTATATTATAATATAAACAAAAATAATTGTAAATCTTATCTCATTCCAAAAAAATATTATTTACAATTATCTCTAAGCTGCTCAAAAATTCTTATCTTTTAATCTATTTTAAATGGTGTTTAATAATTCTAAAAATTCTTTTTATCTTTATTGTAAAAAAATTTCCTTCTTTTATATATATTGTGTTACAATAGCTAACTAGAAATGGGTGGTTTTATGTTAATGACACTAAATGAAGAAGAAAAACAATTATTAAAAAGCCAAGGAACAGAGCTTTTAAATACAGTGAAATCTAAAAGAACGGTTTTAGTTGATGATATGTTGATGCGTGCAAATAAAAAACGTGCAAATAAAATGGACGTTGTCTATGATTTAGAAGAATATGCAAAAATTCAGACACTAGATAAAGCATTCCTTAGTTATCAGAGTATTTTAAAATATTTCTTAGAGGACCGACCAGAAGTATTAGTACAACCAATGACAGGTGTTGATGGTACATATGTTTATGATTATTGCACTAACGATTATGATAGTCTTAAGATGGTGTGCAAAATGTTTATGGCTCTTTATAGTAGTCAACAATTAAATAATAAACCTCAATCACTATCAGAATCTGATATAGAATCGTTGCAGGCAGCCTTCTCTAGTTATCTAGATGAATTTAAACAAAGAAGTTTAATTCAACAATCAAAAGCTCAAGCTGAAAGAATCAAAAATATTAATGAAGTTATTATGCAAAACTTTGCTGTATTATTAGGCCTAACTCCGGCTATGAAAAAAAGTTTAAATCGCCATGAGTAATAAAAAGCGCTTTAAAAAAGTATATTTGGAAATTACTAATATTTGTAATTTAAGTTGTGCGTTTTGTCCAGGAAATACTAGACCAAAAGAAGAGATGTCGATTGCTAATTTCAAAGTTATTTTATCAAAATTAGAAAACTTTACTGATTATTTATATTTTCATCTCATGGGCGAACCACTAATTCATCACAAGATAAACGAAATGATAGATTATGCTAGTAAAAAATTTAAAGTAAATATAACCACTAATGGCTATCTAATAGATAAAGTTGCAGATAATGAAAATATTCATCAAATAAATATTTCTCTACAAGCTATTACTAAAGATGAACAAATCGCTTCTTATTTAAATAAGGTTTTAATGACTGCGGATAAACTACATCAAAAAGGAACAATCGTGGTCTACCGCCTTTGGAATGAACAAGCTAAGCAAAGTAAAATTTTAGAATATCTAGAAAGTTATTATAAAATATCATTAAATGGTAATAATAAAATTAAAGAAAGAATGTTTATTGATAAAGAAGTTCCTTTTGTTTGGCCAAATCTAAATAATGATTATTGTGAAGAAACTGGCAGCTGTATGGCCCTACGAACCCATATTGGCGTCTTAGTAAATGGAGATATTGTTCCCTGTTGTCTAGATTATAATGGCCAATTAAAGTTAGGAAATATTTTTGAAGATGATATAGAAATAATTTTAGAAAATCCTGCCTCCAAAGCTATGCTAAATGGTTTTAAAAACAATAAAAAGATTAATCCACTATGCCAACACTGTAACTTTTATGATAGAATTAAAGTCATGGTTAAAAAATAAAAATCACTCATCTTATGATTAAATCAAAAAAATTATTTAAAAATAAGAAAGGGAATGATCAATAATGAAAAATGATAAAATAATAATTAGAGGCGCTAGAGAAAACAATCTAAAAAATATAGATTTAGAATTGCCAAAAAATTCACTAATTGTTATGACTGGCGTATCTGGCTCTGGCAAATCATCACTAGCTTTTGATACTATTTATGCCGAGGGTCAAAGACGTTTTGTAGAAAGTTTATCTAGTTATGCCCGTCAATTTCTTGGTGGCAGTGAAAAACCAGATGTCGACTCAATTGAAGGCTTAAGTCCAAGTATTGCCATCGATCAAAAAACTACTAACAATAATCCCAGAAGTACAGTTGGTACAGTTACTGAAATTTACGATTATTTAAAACTACTGTATGCCAGAATAGGAACTCCGTATTGTCCAAATCATCATACTCCAATTGTTCATCAAAGTATTGAAGAGATGACTAATAAGGTAATGGCGATGCCTGTTGGTACTAAGCTAGAAATAATGGCTCCCGTTGTTCGTGGCGAAAAGGGTATGCATAAAGATATTTTTGATGATTTAAAAAAGCAAGGATATACTAGAGTACGAGTTAATGGTCAAAACTATACTTTAGACGAAGAAATAACTTTAGAAAAAAATATTAAAGACACAATCGAAGTTGTTGTTGATCGCATTGTGCTTAGTCCCGATGAGCGTTCTCGTATTTTCGAAGCAATTGAAGCTTCTACTAAATTAGCCGATGGTATGGTCTTAATTTGTGTCAATAGGGAAGAAGAAATTTTGTGGAGTGAAAAATTCGCTTGTATTGAATGTAATTACTCCCTACCAGATTTAGAACCTCGAATGTTTTCTTTTAATGCTCCCTTTGGCGCTTGTCCAGAATGTAAAGGACTTGGTTTTAAAACCGCCATTAGTGAAGATTTATTAATTCCAGATAAAAGTCTATCTATTAATGAAGGAGCAATCCAAACCTTAAAAGATGATTCTAATATTTTTTATACAAATGTAAAAACTGCGTGTGATTACTATCATATTGATATGGATAAACCCTTTAAAGAGTTAACTAAGAAAGAAAAGAAAATTCTTTTATATGGAAGTGATGAACCTCTAAAATTTGAATATACCGCTAAAAATGGTAATAAACGATTTACAACAGATTATTATGAAGGAATCATTACCAACCTAGAACGTCGCTACATTGAAACTTCATCAAGTTGGATAAGAGAATGGTTAGATAACTATATGATGGAACTTACTTGTCCCGTATGTAAAGGTGCTCGTTTAAAAGAAGGCGTATTAAATGTCTTTATTAATAAAAAAAATATTTATGAAATGACTCAAATGAGTGTTTCGGGCTTGTTAGAATTTATTAAAAATTTAAAATTAACTAAAGAACAACAAGAAATAAGTCATTTAATTACCAAAGAAATAATTAATCGCCTAGAATTTTTAACGAATGTTGGTTTAGATTACTTAACTTTAGATAGAATGGCTGGAACTTTATCTGGTGGCGAGTTACAAAGAATTCGTTTGGCAACTCAAATTGGTAGTAAGCTAAGCGGTGTTCTTTATGTTCTTGACGAACCAAGTATTGGCCTTCATCAACGTGATAATGATAAGTTAATTAATTCCTTAAAAGAAATGGTAAATTTAGGTAACACTTTAATAGTTGTTGAACATGATGAGGACACAATGCTTGCTAGTGATTATCTAGTTGATATTGGTCCTCGTGCTGGTAAAGAAGGCGGTCAAGTAATGGCCTGTGGAACTCCCCAAGAAGTTATGGCGAATCCTAACAGCTTAACCGGCAGATATTTATCTGGTAAAGAATTTATTGCAGTCCCTCAAAATAGACGACCTGGAAATGGTAAATACTTAGAAGTTATTGGTGCAACTGAACATAACTTGCAAAATATTGACGTAAAATTCCCTTTAGGCAAATTTATCTGCGTTACTGGCGTATCTGGCTCTGGTAAATCATCATTAGTTAACGAGATTCTTTATAAATCAGTTTTTAAAAATATTTATCCTAAATCAAAAGTTTTTCCTGGTAAATGTAAAAAAATTAAGGGTATAAATGAAATTGATAAAGTAGTTCAGATTTCACAAGATCCAATTGGTAGAACTCCAAGAAGTAATCCTGCTACTTATGTTGGCTTATTTGATGATATTCGTAATCTTCTTTCGGAAACTAAAGAAGCTAAAATAAGAGGCTTTGATAAAGGTCGTTTCTCATTTAATGTTAAGGGTGGTCGTTGTGAAGCTTGTTATGGTGATGGCGTCAAAAAAATTGAAATGCATTTTCTTCCTGATGTCTATGTTCCTTGTGAAGTTTGTCATGGTACAAGATATAATAAAGATACTTTAAGTATAAAATATAAAGGCAAAAACATAGCTGATATTTTAAAAATGCGTGTTGAAGAAGCTCAAGAGTTTTTTAGTAATGTTCCTAAAATTAAAAATACTTTAGATATCATGATGGATGTTGGCCTTTCTTACGTTGAACTAGGCCAAGGAGCTCCTACACTATCTGGTGGTGAAGCCGGCCGTGTAAAATTAGCTAAAGAACTTCAAAAGAAGCCAACTGGTAAAAGTTTATTTATCTTAGATGAACCAACAACCGGACTTCATATTGATGACATCAAAAAATTATTAGTAATCTTACAAAGAATAGTTGATAATGGAGATACTGTTGTTGTCATCGAACACAATCTTGACGTTATCAAAGTAGCTGATTATATAATCGATTTAGGACCTGAAGGTGGTAGTGGTGGTGGTATGATCGTTGCTACTGGTACTCCGGAAGAAATAGCAGCTAATCCAAAATCATATACTGGTCAATATTTAAAAAAATATTTAGTTAAAAATAAATAAAATACTTTTTTAAAGATAGTTTCAGAGGCTATCTTTTTTCTAATAAAGCAACGGCCAATGTCATTAAAAGCATAATTAATAAACATCCTTAAATTTTATCAATCATTAGAAAATATTGACTATAAAATTAAATTTGTTAAAATAAAATAAGAAAAGGAATATGGTGAAACTATGAATCCAGTGATTACGACAATAGGAAACTTTGAATTAAGATGGTATTCAGTTTTAATTTTAATAGGAGTGATTATAGGTTACATTATAGCAAAAAGAGAGGCAAAAAAATTTAATTTTAATACTGATTTTCTATTTAATCTTTTCTTTTACTGCTTAGTATTTGGAATCATTGGGGCCCGTTTATATTACGTTATATTCAATTGGAATGCTTACGCTGATAATCCTATTTCTATTTTATATGTTTGGGAAGGCGGTCTTGCCATTCATGGTGGCTTAATTGCTGGGTTAATAACAATGTATTTATATTGTAAAAAGTATGATGTCTTTTTACCAAGAGCAACTGATTTTATTTGCCCATCTTTAATTTTAGCTCAAAGTATTGGTCGTTGGGGAAACTTCTTTAATAGTGAGGCTCATGGCCCTCAAACAACTTTAGTAGCACTTCAAAATAAACATATTCCCAGTTTTATAATTGATGGGATGAAAATAAATGGTATTTACTATGAACCAACCTTCTTTTATGAATCACTCTGGTGTTTTTTAGGCTTTATTATTATGCTTTTTATAAGACACAATAAGAAAACAAAAATAGGAACTTTGACCGCTTTCTATTTAGTATGGTATGGTATAGGTCGTTTCTATATTGAAGGAATGCGTACCGACTCTCTAATGTTTGGCAGTTTTAAGGTAGCTCAAATAGTATCAGTAATTATGATAGTAGTCGGCCTTTTATGGCTTATGATAAACAGCCGTAAAGGAAAATACGAAGATTTATATAATTCCAAAGAGCAAAAAGAAATTAGATTTTAATAAAAATAAAGAGGCAGATAACAATGTATGATTTAATAATAATAGGCTTAGGGGCTGCTGGCATATCAGCAAGTATTTATGCTAAAAGAAGCAATTTACATTTACTATGTTTAGAAAAAAATATGCCTGGTGGCATCATTAATTATATTGATAAAATAGATAATTATCCCGGGTTTAATGAAATAAGCGGAACCGATTTATCCTATAAATTAAATGAACATTTGACTAATTTAAACATTCCTTATAAATTAGAAAGTGTAAAAAAAATCACGAAAGAAAATGACATTTTTAATGTAATAACCAAAAACAACACTTACCAAGCTAAGAAAGTTATAATTGCCTCTGGCCGCAAAGCACGCAAATTAAATTTACCGAATGAAGAAAAATTTTTAGGCCGTGGTATTAGCTATTGTGCCGTTTGTGATGGAGCATTTTTCAAAAATACTACGGTTGCCGTAGTCGGCAGTGGTTATTCTGCTGCCCAAGAAGCTCTTTACCTATCCAACTTTGTTTATAAAATTAACTTATTAGTAAGAAAAGACCATCTAAAAATAGATACTGAATTATTAAAAAAATTAGAAAGTAAAAAAAATATTGAAATATTATATAACACCAAGATTGATGCCATTAACGGCAATGAATCTTTATCAAGGCTTACTGTAACATCACTAAAAGAAAATTATAGTTATGAATTAAAAGTATCAGGTTTATTTATTTATATTGGCTACGAACCTAATATTGAATATTTACAAGAATTTCCAATCTTTGATAAAGATGGTTATATAGAAGTCAATAATAAGTATGAAACCAAAATTACCGGGCTTTATGCCGTTGGGGATAATATCAAGAAAGATTATTATCAAATTATAACTGCCATGGCAGAAGGGGCAGTTGCTGCTTTAAATGTTTGTGAAAGCCTAAATTAAAAAATCAAGTTTTACTTGGTTTTTTTTAAAAACTATGATAATATTTGAAGCGTGATGAAGAAATGAAAAATCCTTTAGTATATGCATATATAGGTGATTGTATTTATGAATTTTATGTTCGTAAATACCTGATAGATAGTAACATTTGTAAATTAAAAGAATTACAGCATCAAAGCTTAAATTATGTCTCCGCTGTTAGTCAAAGAAAAATTTATGAAAACCTTAGCAGTCTTAACTTTTTTACTAAAGCCGAAGAAGAAATAATAAAATGGGGCCGTAATGCCCACGGCGGCAAAGCCAAACACGCTGACATAGTAACATACCGCATTGCAACAGGCTTTGAATGCTTAATTGGCTACCTATATTATAATAATCAGCAAGAACGTATAGAAGAAATCATGAAAGGAGTTGTTAATCATGAAAGTATACGGTAAAAATGTTTTAAACGAGGTTTTGAATAATCCTGAAAAAATAAAAAAAATATACATTACTAATAATATGAAAGACCAAAGAATAATGCAGTCTATTCGTGATAATAAAATTCAATATGAATCTGTTAGTAGAGATACACTAGATAAAATGGTAAAAGGAAATCACCAAGGCATTTTAGCTATTGTAAAAGATTATGAATATTCTGATTATAAAGAAATGTACAATGACAATCTTGTAGTAATTCTTGATCATTTAGAAGATCCCCATAATTTTGGGGCAATCATTCGTACGTGTGAAGCCGCCGGAGTTAAATCAATAATTATTCCAAAAGATCGCAGTGTAGATGTTAATGAAACTGTTATGAAAACATCAACGGGAGCCCTAGAATACGTTAAAGTTGCCATGGTAAATAATTTAGTAAATGTAATTAATGATTTTAAAGACAATGGCTTTTTTGTTTATGGCGCTGAAGCCGATGGCATTTCTAGTAAGAAGTGTGATTATAGTGATAAAGTCGTTTTAGTAATTGGCAGCGAAGGGTTTGGCCTTTCTAGATTAGTTCGCAAAAACTGTGATGAAATAATATCACTTCCAATGAAAGGACATGTCAACAGTCTTAATGCTTCCGTAGCGGCAGCCATCCTAATATATGACATCGTATTTCGCTAATGTTAAAAAATTATAAAGAATTTAATGACAATGAACTTCTTTGGATGGTTCAAGAAGAAAGTGAAGATGCAAAGGACATATTATATAATAAATATCAATATTTAATAAATTTAATCGTTAAAAAGTACACACCAGCTTGCTATAAACTAAATATTGAATATAAAGACTTTTATCAAGAAGCACTACTTGGTTTTGCTGATGCCCTAAATAATTATGATGAAACCAAAGAAGCTAGTCTTGCCACGTTTATAACTATCTGCGTCGAACGTAAATTACGCAGTATAATTCAAAAAGCTAGTACCCAGAAAAATAAAATTGCTCAAGATAGTCTTTCCATTGACTATTTTTATGAAGATAAAAATGCTGCTCTTCTAGAATTAATTGGTGATGATAATAAATCTAATCCTTTAATGAATATTGCTTCTCAAGAATATATTGAAGAACTTTTAAATTCTTGCCGTTCTAAACTTTCACCTTTTGAACGAGAAGTATTTGAATTAATGATTTCTGAATATGACTACAATGAGATTGCTACCATTCTTTCTAAATCACCAAAAGTAATAGATAACACAATGCAAAGAGTAAAAAGAAAAATTAAAGCTATTGTCTCAATGCTCGGTGAAGACAAATAAATTTTTTTACCAGTCTAAAATTGGCTATTTTAAAGCCTTAACGCATAAGAAATACTTGCAATTTTTAGCTACATATAGTATATTCTAATTATGAACACGCGCTAAGGCGTTTTTATTTTAAGAAAAAAAGCTATTTAAAAATTTTTATAGAAACGCGTGCTAAGAAATGGATAAAAATTAGAGGTAAATTTATGGCAAAAAAAGAAAAAAGTAGCAAAACTAAAAAAGATTCCTACTTCAAAGGCGTAAAATTTGAATTAAGCAAAGTAAGCTGGCCTAAAATAAAAGATATTTTAAAATATACGGCTGCTACTATTATATTTTGTTTAGTTTTAGCAGGATATTTTTCAATTTTAAATTTATTATTATCATTAATTAAGGGGGCATTAGTATAATGAAGAAAGAATGGTATGTTGTAAATACATATAGTGGACATGAATATAAAGTTAAAGAAAAACTAGAATCAAAAGTTGAATCAATGGGCTTACAAGACAATATTTTTCGTATTGTAATTCCAGAAACTACTGAAGTCGAAGTAAAAAATGGTGTTAAGAAAGAAAAACAGAAAAAGATGTTTCCTGGTTACATACTAGTCGAAATGAATATGTCAGATGAATCTTGGTATATTGTTAGAAATACACCAGGTGTAACAGGCTTTATTGGTTCTAGTGGTAAGGGCGCCAAACCAACACCATTACTACCTCAAGAAATTGATAAAATTTTAGGTAATATGGGTATGAGTAGAATTGATGCTTCGAATGAACTTGCTGTTGGAGATAAAGTCAACATCATTGATGGACCATTCAAAGGTATGGCTGGTAATGTCGACACGATTGATTTAGAAAATGGTCGTTTAAATGTTTTAATTGATTTATTTGGTCAAGAAACTCCGGTTGAAGTAGAAGTTGTTCAAGTAAGCAAGGCCTAATTAGTAGAATAACAAATTAATCTTATAATTAAATATAGATGGAAGTGCTGATTTTTAACGGTACTTTTTTTAAATCATATTGTAAAAAATATGCCACTTAAGTATTAACGTAAATATTTACAGGAAAACAAAATAAATCTTGATTTTTCCTAATACTTATGGTAGTATCATTAACGATTACATATATTTTATGTAATGCAACCAAGTGGAGGGGAAAAGCGGAATGCCCATACCACTTACGCGCTAAAATATTTTATAGGAGGTGTTTTACGTGGCAAAAGAAATCGTAAAAAGAATTAAATTACAAATTCCAGCCGGTAAAGCAACACCAGCTCCACCAGTAGGAACTGTGTTAGGACCAGCAGGAATCAATTTACAAGATTTTTGTTCAAAATTTAATGAAGCATCTAGAGATAAAATGGGAGACGTTCTTCCATGTGTTATCACTATCTATGATGATAGATCATTTGAATTTGTATTAAAAACTCCACCAACTCCATTCTTAATTAAGAAAGTTGCTAAAATCCAAAAAGGTAGTGCTAAGGGTGCTAATGATGTTGTTGCAACATTAACAGTAGACCAATTAAAAGAAATAGCAGAAACTAAATTACCAGATTTAAATTGTTATTCTCTTGAAGCAGCAATGAATATTGTTGAAGGTACTGCTAGAAACATGGGTGTTGCAATTCAAGGCTTAAATGATAAAGAACTAGCTGAACAAGGTGCTGAAGCTGCTAAAGAAGAAGCTGAAGCTG
Source organism: uncultured Bacilli bacterium (assembly GCA_934095865.1). GTDB lineage: Bacteria > Bacillota_I > Bacilli_A > RF39 > UBA660 > CAG-605. Next base: position 6,695 of record CAKOKU010000002.1, on the reverse strand, counting down.
CAAAACGTGAAGCTGAATTAGAAGCTGCTGAAGAAGCAAGCAAGAATGCAACAATTGGTGAAGTTGAAGTAATTAACGACAAAGCAAAAGATACTGAAGAAGAAAAATAATTATAAAAATAAATTATAAATTCCGCTAATAAACCACAATTAGAAAGGAAAATAAGTATGAAAAAGAGCAAAAAATATGTGGAAGCTTCTCAAAAAGTAAATAAAAATACTTTATATACTAAAGAAGAAGCAATAAAATTAGTTAAAGAAACATCTACAACTAAATTTGATAGTACAGTAGAAGTTGCTATTAAACTAAATTTAGACACTAAAAAAGCAGATCAACAATTAAGAGGCTCACTTGTATTACCAAATGGTACAGGTAAAACTAAAAAAGTTTTAGTTATTGCTAAAGGTGAAGCTGCTGCATCTGCAACTGCTGCTGGCGCTGATTACGTAGGCGATACTGATATGATTGAAAAAATTCAAAATGAAAATTGGTTTGACTTTGATGTAATCGTTGCTACTCCTGATATGATGGCTCAATTAGGTAGAATCGGTCGTGTTTTAGGACCTAAAGGTTTAATGCCAAACCCTAAGACTGGTACTGTAACACCAAATCCTGCTAAAGCAGTAGAAGACATCAAAAAAGGTATGGTTGCATATAAGACTGATTCTTTTGGTAATGTACATACTATTATTGGTAAAGTATCATTTACTGATGAACAATTACTAGAAAATCTAACATATGTTTACAATACAATTGTTAAAGTAAAACCAGCAACTGTTAAAGGTAACTACATTGAAAATATTTCAGTAGCATCTACAATGGGACCTGGAATTAAAGTAGACAAAAATTCATTTGGAATTTAGTTATAAATAAGTTAAAAAAGCCAATAACCAAAGACAGTAAGTACAAAAATAAATCTTACCGAGGGAAAAAATAAAGAGAAAATCTTTAACCTTTCCTGATTGGAAAGCTTTTTTATATAGAAATTATAGAAAGGACAAGAAAACTATGGCAAGTAAGAAAATTCTTGAAGCAAAAGCGGGAGTTGTTTCTGAAATAAGTGAAAAAGTTAAGGCTTCAGAGTCTGTAATTATCTTCTCTTATCAAGGATTAACAGTTGCTGAATTTACTGAATTAAGAAGAAATCTTAAAGATGCAAACGGCGAAGTAAAAATTTATAAAAATACTCTTGTAAGACGTGCACTAAATGATCTATCTATCAATATGGAAGATTCATTCTTAGAAGGCCCAAATGCAATTGTATTTGGTGAATCTTTACTAGAACCAATCAAAGTTCTAAGCAAATTTGCTAAAGAACATGAAAAAGCCACAATTAGAGTAGGTATCATTAGTGGTAATGTTGCTAGTCTTGAAACGATTAATGAATATGCAAGTATTCCATCTCGTGAAGGATTGTTAACACAACTTGCTGGTGGTATGATTCAATATGTTAGAGATTTATCTATCGCTTTGAATTTATACTCTGAAAAATTAGAAAAATAGTTTATTAAGAAAGGAAATTTAAAAATGGCAAAATTTACTAAAGAAGAATTTATCGAAGGTTTAAAAGAAATGACTATTCTTGAAGTTAAAGAATTAGTTGATGCAATGAAGGAAGAATTTGGAGTAGATCCATCTGCTGTTGCTGTTGCTGCTGCTCCTGCTGCTAGCGAAGATAACGCTGCTGCTGCAAACAAAAATGTAGTATTAAAGGATGCTGGTGCAACTAAGATTGCTGTTATCAAGATTCTTAAAGAATTAACTGGTCTAGGACTAGTAGAAGCTAAAGCTTTAGCTGATAACGGTGGAAATGTTAAAGAAAACCTTCCTGCTGAAGAAGCTGAAAAAGTTAAAGCACAACTTGAAGAAGCTGGTGCTACTGTTGAATTAGTTAACTGCTAATTTATAACCAAAGATAAATTAAGACTGTAGGTATCCTACAGTTTTTTCTTGCTTAAAATGGAGTATTGATATATAATCTATCTCGAGGTGAAAGACCGTGAAACTAAATAACAAAGGTTGGAGTTTAAATACTCTACTAATATGTATGGCTATTATCCTATCATTTTTATTAATTTCTGTTTTTTATGTTTATAAAATATCAACAAAGCTTAGTAATGATTTAAACAGTGCTAATAATTCTAGTAATTATGTAAACAATAATTCTGCTGAGATATCTGATAATATAAACAATGGTAATAGTCAAAATAATAATTTGAATCAAGATGACAATTCTAATAGTAGTAATACAACTGATAATAATGATAATACTGGCGATAATCAAACCAGCGATACTACTAATAATAGCAAAAACAAGTACTATACAACAAAGGAAAGCCAATTACAGGCCGGTACTATTCGCTATTTAAAAGAAAATGCGATTACAATTTCTGATGATGAGACAATTATCATAAATGCTAGTGATGTTATTAACAAAAAATATATCCAATCCATCAAAGATGAAAGAACAAATAATGTTTGCGACGGTTACTCAGTTGCTAGTTTTAAAGATAATGACTATATAGTTAAATCATATATCGATTGTGATTCATACTCTTCAGATGGATATGGAGTTGATAATCAAGAATGAAAAAATTTCGTAAATTTACGATTGTTTGGGGTATAATTCTAGTGGCGATATTTGTTCTATTTACCATGTACTCTTTTAAATTAGATAAAAAGATAAAAAAATATCATGATTTAGAAGAATATTTTGCAACTTCCGTTGCAGAGTATAACAATACTAATAAAGACTATCCTCAAACTATCGAAGTTATAAACTTTAGTTTGAGTGATGCTATTGAAAAAGGTGTAGTAAGTGAACTGAAAATTGATAATGATATTTGCGACGGTTATGTCAAAATTGCTAACGATGAAATCGTTACATATACACCTTATATTTCATGTAAAAATTATACAACTAAAGGATATGCAAAAAATTTAGATTAACTATAGATTTTTGTTGACAAATAAGGAAGCAGGATGCTATAGTATTAATGAATTTTAATTATGGTTCTATTTCGGTAGAACTTATTTAAAAAGAATAATTGATACACCAGGATGTGTGTTAATGGAAGGAGGATTTTATGACAACTATTAACCAATTAGTTAGAAAAGGAAGAAGTAAGAAAACTAAAAAGAGTAAGAGCCCAGTATTAAATGTTGGCTTCAATTCTATGGAAAGAAAAGAAACTGAAACAAATAGTCCACAAAAACGTGGTGTTTGTACAAGAGTTGCTACTCGTACACCAAAGAAACCAAACTCAGCGTTAAGAAAATATGCTCGTGTTAGATTATCAAATGGTCGTGAAGTTGATACTTATATTCCAGGTGAAGGTCATAACTTACAAGAACATAGCGTAGTATTAATTCGTGGTGGTCGTGTTAAAGACCTTATCGGTGTTAGATATCATATTGTACGTGGTACACTTGATACTCAAGGCGTTAATAATAGAAAACAAGGTCGTAGTAAATACGGTACTAAAAAACCAAAAACTAAATAATAATTAAAGGAAGGAGATAATTATGCGTAAAAGACGTGCTGTAAAAAGAGATGTATTACCTGATCCAATATACAACTCAAAAGTAGTAACTAAATTAGTTAATGCTATTATGGTTGGCGGTAAAAAAGGTACTGCACAAAAAATTCTTTATGAAGCTTTTGATATAATCAAAGAAACAACAAAGAAAGACCCAATGGAAGTTTATAACGAAGCTATGAAGAATATTATGCCTGTTCTTGAAGTTAAATCAAGACGTGTTGGTGGTTCAAATGTCCAAGTTCCACTAGAAGTTAGTCCTGAAAGAGGACAATCTTTAGCACTAAGATGGCTAGTAAATTATGCTAAAAATGGTCGTGGCAAAACTATGGCTGAAAAATTAGCAAATGAAATTATGGACGCTGCAAAAGGTGTTGGTGGAGCTGTTAAAAAACGTGAAGATACTCACAAAATGGCAGAAGCTAACAAAGCATTTGCACATTATAGATGGTAGGAGAAATATATGGCAAGAGATGTCACAATTGACAAAGTAAGAAACATCGGTATCATGGCTCACATTGATGCCGGAAAAACAACTACTACTGAACGTGTTTTATTCCACACTGGAGTAACACATAAAATTGGAGAAACACATGATGGTGAATCTCAAATGGACTGGATGGAACAAGAAAAAGAAAGAGGTATCACAATTACTTCTGCTGCAACAACTGCACACTGGAAGGGATACCGTTTCAATATTATTGATACCCCAGGCCACGTAGACTTTACTGTTGAAGTTTCTCGTAGTTTAAGAGTTCTAGATGGCGCAGTAACTGTATTAGATGCTCAAGCCGGAGTAGAACCACAAACTGAAACTGTATGGCGTCAAGCTACTGAGTTTAAAGTTCCAAGAATTATTTTTGCTAATAAAATGGATAAAATGGGAGCTGATTTCGTTTACAGTTTAGACACAATCGAAAAAAGATTAGGTGTAAATGCAAAAGCTATTGAATGGCCAATTGGTCAAGAATCAGAATTCAATGGAATTATTGATTTAGTTACTATGAAGGCTTATCAATATGATGGTGAACAAGCTGAAAATCCAGTAGAAATAGAAATTCCAGCTGAATTAAAAGCCGAAGCTGAAAAAAGACATAATGATTTAGTTGAAACAGTTGTAGAATTTGATGATGCTTTAATAGAAAAATACCTTGGTGGTGAACAACTAACTGTTGAAGAAATTAAACATTGTATCCGTAAAGGAACATTAAATGTAGAATTCTTCCCAGTAATGTGTGGTACTGCTTTAGGAAATATTGGTATCAAATTATTATTAGATGCTGTAATCGATTATTTACCAGCTCCAACAGATGTAGAAGCTATTGAATGCTTTAATCCAAAGACTGGCGAAGATGTATTACGTCATCCAAGTGATAATGAACCATTTACAGCTTTAGCATTCAAAATAATGACTGACCCATTTGTAGGACGTTTAGCATTCTTCCGTGTTTACTCAGGTAAATTAACAAGCGGTTCATATGTATTAAACTCTACTAAGGGTGAAAAAGAAAGAATTGGTCGTATTTTACAAATGCATGCTAATACTCGTAAGGAAATTACAGAAGTATATTGCGGTGAAATCGCTGCTGCTGTTGGTTTGAAGAATACAACAACTGCTGATACATTATGCGATGAAAAGAATCCAGTAATCATGAAAGGTATGGAATTCCCATTACCAGTAATTGATGAAGCAATCGAACCAAAGAGTAAAAATGACCAAGATAAGATGGCTTTAGCTCTACAAAAATTAGCTGAAGAAGATCCAACATTCAAATATAAGACTGACCATGAAACAGGTCAAACTGTAATTAGTGGTATGGGTGAATTACACTTAGATGTTCTTGTTGATAGAATGCGTAGAGAATTCAATGTAGAATGTAATATTGGTAAACCACAAGTTGCATACCGTGAAACTGTTACTCAAGTTGGTGAATGCGAAGGCCGTTACATTAAACAATCAGGTGGACGTGGTCAATATGGTCATGTTTGGGTTAAATTTGAACCAAATCCTGGTAAGGGTTATGAATTCGTTGATGCTATTGTTGGTGGTGTAGTTCCTCGTGAATATATTCCAGTAACAGATAAAGGCTTACAAGAAGCTCTAGCTGGTGGTGTTTTAGCTGGATACCCAATGGTTGATGTTAAAGCAACATTATATGATGGTTCATACCATGATGTCGATTCATCAGAAATGGCATTTAAAATTGCTGCCTCTCTAGCAGTAAAGGAAACTAAGAATAAGTGTAAACCAGTTATTTTAGAACCTATTATGAAGGTATCTGTAACAGTACCAGAAGAATACATGGGTAATGTAATGGGTGACTTAACAAGCCGTAGAGGTCGTCCACTTGGTCAAGAATCACGTGGTAATGCTCTACAAATTATGGCTATGGTTCCACTTGCTGAAATGTTTGGTTATGCTACTTCATTAAGAAGTAATACCCAAGGTCGTGGTAACTTTGTAATGGAACTTGATCACTATGATGAAGTACCTAAATCTATCGCTGAAGACATCATTAAGAAAAACAGCGCTAACTAAAAATAATACTTGAAAAAACATCAAGCATTAGATAAAATAATTATATAATTAAAAAGAAGGAGAATATTTATTATGGCAAAAGAAAAATTTGACAGAAGTAAAGAGCATTTAAATATTGGTACTATCGGTCATGTAGACCATGGTAAAACAACTTTAACTGCTGCTATTACTAAATACTTTGGTAAATTTGTTGACTATGCTGATATCGATAAAGCACCAGAGGAAAGAGAAAGAGGTATTACTATTAATACTGCTCACGTTGAGTATGAAACTGCTACACGTCACTATGCTCACGTTGATTGCCCAGGCCATGCTGACTACGTAAAGAACATGATTACTGGTGCAGCACAAATGGATGGTGCTATCCTAGTTGTTTCTGCAACTGATGGTCCTATGCCACAAACTAGAGAACATATTTTACTTGCTCGTCAAGTTGGTGTTCCTAAAATTCTTGTTTTCATTAACAAGTGTGATATGGTAGAAGATGCTGAATTATTAGATTTAGTAGAAATGGAAATCCGTGAATTATTAGGCGAATACGGTTTTGATGCTGATTGTCCTATCATTCGTGGTTCTGCTCTTAAAGCTCTTGAAGGTGATGAATCTGATATGGGCGC
>CAKOKU010000001.1 GCA_934095865.1 uncultured Bacilli bacterium | reverse complement strand
AGATTTTAATATTGAATACTCATCGCTAAAGCTAAACGGAACCCCCAGACTATCTGGGGGTTTTCAATATACAAAAATGAGAGCACGGTTAAATGCTCTCTTCAGGGGGTTTTGGTCGATTACATAAGTCACTCTATAAAATCGTAAAATATGTAATCTTTAATTTTTCAGCATGACTTTATCATGCTACATACAGCATATAATTTTTTCATAAAATTGTCAACCCGCAAACTTAATTAATTTTTAATGTTTTACATTTAATTTACGAATACTTAATTATGTAGCTGTAAAGTTTCAATAATTTTTCTATAATAACTATTGTTATCAAAATTCACCAAATATTCTTTTGCATCCTTATATGCCTGTAACCAAATCTTACTATCCGCCATAATATCACCAATTTTAAATCTTTCAGTGCCACTTTGGCGTTCCCCAAATAATTCACCACCACCACGCATTTTAAAATCTTGCTCACTAATATAAAAACCATCATTGCTAGACTCTAAAACGCGAAGTCTTTCTTCCTCAACCTTTGTTACTAAAAAGCAATAACATGTCAAGTCATTTCGCCCTACACGGCCTCTTAATTGATGTAAAGTAGCTAATCCAAATAAGTTAGCACTGTAAATCATCATCACAGTCGCATTACTAACATCAACACCAACTTCTATTACCGTTGTAGACACTAATATTTTAATCTCATTATTTTTAAAGGCTTGCATTATTTTAGATTTTTCTTCTTTTTTTAACTTGCCATGCATTATCCCTATTTTATAGCGTCCTTTAAAGGCAGTGTTAAATTTTTCTTCTAAAGCATAAACATCATCCAATTTGCCATCTTCTTCATTAATCAAAGGAGCCACAACATATACTTGATGTCCGCCACACAATTCTTTATAAACAACCTTTAATGCAGATATCAGTTCTGATTCTAAAACGACTTTTGTGATTATCTGTTTGCGCCCATTAGGCTTAGCTTTTATAATTGATAAATCCATATCTCCATATAAACTAAGAGCATAAGTTCTTGGAATTGGGGTAGCACTCATATAAATAACGTCAACCATTGATCCTTTATTCTCTATAATATTACGTTGATTAACGCCAAATCTATGTTGTTCATCTGTAACTACAAGTCCTAAGTTTCTGAATTTAACATTCTCGCTTAACATTGCATGAGTACCGATTAAAACGTCAATATCACCATCAAACAATCTTTGCAATAACAACTTTTTTTCCTTCTGTTTCAAACTACCAACCAATAAGCCAAATCGCAAATTAGGAGCTAACTTCTGCAAATTTTCAAAATGCTGAGTTGCTAATACTTCCGTCGGCACCAACATCGCACTCTGAAAACCACCGTAATAACTAATCATCATTGCTACTAAACTGACTACGGTTTTACCACTACCGACATCCCCCAGAATTAATCTACTCATTCTAGATTCGCTAGTCATATCATTAAAAATATCTTTTACAGCCGAAATTTGATCATCAGTCAAAGAAAATGGCAAATTTTCTAAAAATTTTTTGATTTGTGAATAATCGACTTTTTTAGCGATGCCTTTACTACTATTTTTTAACATTTTTAAATAGTTAACTCGGAAAGAATAAAGAAAAAATTCTTCATAAATCAATCTTAATCTTGCTTGCTTTAGTTTTTTTAAAGAAATCGGACAATGAACATTCTTTACAGCCTCTTTTTTTGGCATAAACTTATACTTCTCTAAATAACAATCAGGTATATAATCTTCTAAACTAAAATCACTATCCAAGACTAATGATAAAATGTTTCTAATATTTTTATTTGTTAATCCAGATATTAAATGATAAACAGGAATAATTTCTGATTTTGTTAACATTTCTAAATTAATATCCGTAGCGGTAAAAATATTTCTAAAATTATCAAAGGTACCAGTTACACTTACATACATTCCTGGAATGATTTTCTTTTTTAAATAGCCTCTATTAAAAATAACAACTTTTATCATCTTACCATTGTACAAACAATCAAAATTAAGCCTATTACTCCTTATATTATAATAAGTAACAATAGGCATATTGCTAACTTGTACATTAACAGTTCCCTTGCTCTTAATACAATCTTCCAAAGTCTTAATTTTTACAACTTCATAACGATAAGGATAGTACTCTAAAAGCTCATTAATTGTCCCTATTTGCAACTTTTTTAACATTAGTAAACTTTTATCACTTATACCTTTAATTTCCCCTAAATTCATGACCATCACTGATAAAATTATAGCAAAAAAACATTGACAAAACCACCTTTTTTTATTAGTATATTAAATACCAATTTGCGAACAGCAAGTTGGTGCTAGTATCACACTAGCCAACCCCTTTTTATTCTTTTTGAGACAGTGGTTATAGCTGTCTCCTTTTATTACTCACGTATTTAATATATAAATTATTATAGTTTAACGGTATTAATATTATTAAATCTTATATTTATAATTTATATATAATTAATTTTGCTCTTAACTGAGCATGATAAAAGTAAGGGAGTAATGAAAAATGAAATTAATGGAAATTGTTGGATTAAATACCAAATTGTATCGTTATCAAAAAGGATATACGCAAGAGAAGTTTGCAGAATTAACAAGATTTAAAATGGCTTATATTAGTATTGTTGAAAATGGCGAAGCTAACTTAACTCTAAACAATCTAGAAATTATAGCTAAAGCCTTAGAAATAAAGGCTGAACTTCTTTTTAATGAAGAAACTGCCAAAAAAGCCAAGACTTTACCAAAAAGAGTATATATGTATGTGAAAGAGCAATAAAAAAATCAAATACAAATGCATTATAATTATTAATAAGTAAAATTGTCTAATAAATAATATTAAAACATTTATTAAGTCAAAAATAAAAGTGTAATAGAAAATTTATTTTTCTACTACACTTTTTTATTACACCTAACTATTATCTTTTATTGACATTAATTTATTAACAGCTTCCTGATAATTTGAACTCATACATATATACGAGCCGCAAACAACCGCATCGCATAAATTAGAAAGCAATGAGATATTTTCACCATTCACACCACCATCTACTTCGATTCTGCCTTTAAAAATAGCACGTAATTGGCGAAGTTTATCTAAAGTTTCTGTTAAAAATTTTTGTCCTCCCATTCCCGGATTAACACTCATAACTAGAACAGTATCAACATACTTCAGCAAATATCTTATTTTATCAATAGAAGTTTCAGGATTTATTACAATACCTGGTCTAATTCCATATCTGGCAATTTCCTTAATTACTTCTAATGAGTTATCCACAGCTTCATAATGAAATAAATAATACTTTATGCCAAGTCTGCTAAACTCTTCTAAATACTTTAATGGCTCCGAAACCATTACATGAGCTTCTTTTAATTTATTTATATTTTTTAATAATGTCAACTCTTCAATAGAGCAACTACTACCATCAACAAATGTTCCATCCATAAAGTCAATATGAACACCAACACCATCTATTTTATTAATTTCTATCAAAGTGTCATTTAAATTCATTTTACTTTTTAAAAATGATACATTTATTTCCATTTTTCTTTCTCCAAAAAACTAATATAATTCTCATACCGACTATTTAAAATTTCTTTACCTAAAGCTTCTTTAACACCGCAATCAATCTCTTTATAATGAAGACAGTCATTAAATCGACAATGATAATTCTTAAATTCAATAAAACCATCTTTCAATTTAGCAGCATCAGTAAAATTTAAATCCAAGGCACTAAAACCAGGGGTATCTATTAAGTAAAAATCACCAATTGGATAAATTTCTACATGTCTAGTTGTATGCACGCCACGCCCTAATGCTTTAGATATAGCTTGTGTTTTTATACCAAAACCACCTAACGTATTAATCAAACTAGACTTTCCTGCTCCGCTCTGACCTAATAAACCAACCTCTTTACCTTTTAGACAATTCTTTATCTTATTAAGTTCAGTATTTATTAAAGAGACAATACCAATATTATTATAATACTCCATTAATTTATTAATATTTGCTTTTTCCAAATCATCTAACAAATCATATTTAGTAAAAATTATCATACTAGGAATATTATTAAGTGCTAAAAAAGCCAATTGTTTGTCAAGTAAATTAAGACTCAAATCTGGCTCTTTGCAACTAGTAACACAAATTACTAAATCAATATTGCTAATACTAGGTCGAGGCAAATAGTTTTTTCGTGGCAAAATATCAATTATATATTTTTTCTCTACATCAATTTCTACCTCATCACCAACAGTTGGCGTGATATTATTTTGTCTAAATTTACCTCTAGCTCTAGCTTTAACCAAAACACCATCTACTAATACACCATAAAGATTGCTTATAATAGATACTATCTTACCCTTATTCACAGACTTCCTCATTTGGATTACATTCTTCGACTTCATCTTTAACATAAATAGTTATTGTAAGAGTGGCCCCAGCAGTCACGGTAGTTCCACTATGTCGAGATTGACTAATTATATCTCCACTCTTAGCATCACCAGTAGCACTACTAGTTTCTTTAAATTTACAAGTAACACTGTATTGAGTACAGAATTTTTCGATTTCTTCTTTAGTATAATCACCACTAGTAAAATCTGGATACTTTACAGATACATTTGGAATATAAAGAGTAACAGTATCACCTTTAGTAACTTTTTCTCCTGCCTTAACTGATTGTTCCAAAATTGCAGAAGCATCTATATTACTATCAGTAACATCTTTTCTTTCAATAATAACATAAATACCATAGGCTTCTAGCGTTCCTTGAACTGTTAGATAATTCTTACCAACAAAATCTTCCATAATAAAACCATTATTACCAGTAGAAATATATAAGGTTACTTCACTGCCTTTAGTTTTCTTAGTACCAACAGCTGGTGAAGTTTTAACAACTTTTCCTGTGGGAACATTATCACTTGTAGCTTCTTTTTGTTCATCTGCTATTTTAAATCCTTCATCTTGAAGACGACTGATTGCCTCTGAAACATCCAATCCAGCTACATCAGGAACTTTAATTTCTTTTTGATTCGTAATTATAGGCAACATAAACATTATAGATGCTATAACCACAACAATACCTGTAAAGATGGCTAGTAAAACCATAAAAATCTTATTTTGTTTTTGAGGTGGTTCTAAATCTTCAGTATTAATTTCTTTGATAAGTTCGTCCTTCTTTCCATCTTTCTTCACTGTCTTAGTACTTTTATAGCTATCATCGCCTTCAGGATAAGGTAAAACAATTTTTGGCTCATTAACACGCGATTCATCTAAACACGTACGTAAATCTTCATTCATAGCCCTAGCATCAGCATACCTATTTTTAGGATTCTTAGCCGTGGCTTTAATAATTATATTTTCTACACTTTGTGGTATTTCCGGCATCTTTTCTCTAATACTAGGAAACTTTTCTTTCAAATGTTTTAAGGCTATTTCTACGGCATTATCTCCCTTATATGGCAACTCCCCAGTTAAAAGTTCATACATTAAAATTCCCATAGAATAAATATCACTTTGTAAGGTTGAACCTTTACCATTAGCTTGTTCTGGTGGTAAATAGTGAACACTACCCATAACCGAATTAGTTTGCGTTAATTGAGTACTATTCATAGCCATTGCAATACCAAAATCAGTAATTTTGACCAGGCCACTATCCAAAATCATTATATTTTGTGGTTTTATATCACGATGAATTATATAGGCATCATGGGCAACTGAAAGACCATCGCTTATCTGTAACATAATATCAATTACTTCACTTAATGTGAGCTTACCACGCTTCTTTAAAAGTTGCTTCAATTGACACCCTTCAATATATTCCATAACTATATAATATTGACCATTATCCTCACCAACATCATAAACTTCTACAATATTAGGATGCGACAAACTAGATGCTGACAAAGCCTCTCTTTGAAAACGTCGAACAAATTTTTCGTCCGTAGCTAAATCGCCTCGTAAAACTTTAACGGCTACATTACGATCTAAAATAGTGTCATAAGCAAGATAAACGTTAGCCATGCCCCCTTCACCAATAGACTTTATAATCTGATAACGATCGTTTATTTTTTGACCTTTCATTATCATCTTTATTCACCACTTTCTTTTACTAAATACGCCACAGATATATTATCTGTCCCACCTCTTGCATTACATTTCTTTATTAATTTCACTACTTTTTCCTCTACGGTTAAATATGGTTCATTTAACACTTTTTCTATTTGCTCATTACTTAACATATTAGTAAGGCCATCACTGCACAAAAGTATAGCATCAAATGACATATCAACTTCATAAATATCAGGAACAACATCTTCTTCTCCACCAAGTGCTCTCATTAAAACATTCTTTTTAGGATGATATTTAGCTTCTTCCTCTGTTAAGTCGCCAGCTTGTACAAGGAGCTGAACAAGAGTGTGATCTTTTGTAACTTTTAAAAGCTTCCCATTTTTCATAGCAAAACCGCTAGAATCACCAACATTAGCATACAATAAGAAATCTTTTGTTAAAAGGGCAATTACAACCGTAGTTCCCATACCTTTACTTTCAGGATTATTGCTTGCATATTCAACAATATGATGATTTACTTCACTAATGTTGTCTTTTAACCAATTAGTGGCATCATATTTAGTACCGACCGTAACTAAATCATTAAATCTTTTCCCCAAGTGTGTTACTACCATTGACGAGGCGACTTCACCAGCTCGATGACCACCCATACCATCAGCAACAATAAGAAGATATTCTCCACCATCATTTTTTAAAATCGTTACAGAATCCTCATTATGGCTTCTTACCATACCTGTATCAGTTAAATAAAAGGTTTTCATTATGATTCCTCCTTTTTACTTCTAAGTTGACCACAAGCAGCGTCAATCTTGCCTCCAAATTCTCTTCTAACCGTCACATTTATTTTATTAGCTTGCAAAGTATTATAAAATTTATCAATACTCTCTTTACTACTTTTACTAAACTCTATGTGATTAGTTTCATTATATGGTATTAAATTAACATATACATTTAATCCTTTTAACAACTTCGCCAACTTGCTTGCAGCATCTACACTATCATTTACATTATTTAGCATAACATACTCAATGGTAACTCGTCTATTAGTTTTCTCTATGTAATCACTGATAGCTTTCATTACTTTACTAATACTATACACTTTATTAATAGGCATCAATCTATTTCTAATATCATCATCTGGTCCATGTAAACTTAAGGCCAAATTAACTTGTAAATCTTCATTAGCAAAATCATATATTTTAGGTACTAAACCACAAGTCGAAACTGTAATATGTCGAGCCCCAATAGCTAAACCTTTACTATCATTTATGATTCGAATAAAATCCATCAAATTGTCATAATTATCAAACGGTTCCCCAATGCCCATAACAACAACACTTGATATTCTTTTTTGAATTTTTGCCTCAATTAAAAGAATTTGTTCCACCATTTCATAAGCTTCTAAATTACGGACTTTTTTACGACGACCAGACTCGCAGAATTTGCAGCCCATATTGCAACCAACTTCACTAGAAACACAAACACTTAAACCATAATCATGTTCCATAAGAACAGCTTCAATATAATTATTGTCAGCTAATTTAAATAAATATTTATGGGTTAAATTATCATCTTGACTTGAGTCTAAATTAATCATATCCATCGTAAAGTCTTGCTTTAATTTTTCTTGAATTTCTTTTTTGATATTAGTCATTAATGAAAAATCATTTACTCTTTTTAAATACAACCATTCAAAAACTTGCAAAGCTTTAAATTTCTTTTCATTTATAATAGTAAAATATTCTTCTAAATCCGCTCTTTTCATTCCATAAATATTCTTCATATCATGCACCTTCACTCCTTAAATTATATCAAAGTATTAGTTCATTTTGAACTATTTTCTTTTTAATAATAATAAAGAAGAAAAATAATAATTTTATGGCTTTTTAATGATATCAAAGAATTTAAATCCTAAATTAATTTTTCTAATATTGGATACTTAAATCTGCCTAAAATTTCTGGGCCAATTATTTTACATCTTAAATTGGCAAAAAAAACGTAGACATCCTTTTTATGTCTACATTTCAAACAAATGTTTTAAAGATTTAAATGTATCATTACTCTGTGGTTGTACTAGATGGCGCTTGTGTTTCTGTTTTTTCATTAACCTCACCATAAGCATATATTTTTAAAGAAATCTCTTTACCAATCATACTTTCACTAGTATCATCATCAATCCACATTTTTATATTATATGTTTTATAATTGCTGTTAGAAGAACCACTACTACTTTTACTAGGCAATTCAACACCTTTTTCTAGAATGTAAGCTGTATAAGTCTTACCATCTTTTTCAAAGGTCGTCTGTTCACAATTAGCTAAAATAACTGGCGTCCCACTGTTAACTGAAACTTTAATATTACTAAAAGGTAATTTTTTAGCCTTTTCAGCCGCAGTACTAGCAGTAGTTATATCAGGATCATAAAGGGCAATGAAATAAACTTGATCTAAAGTTCCAGCATTACTTACAGAAAAACTATAACCTTCGGTTTTCAAGCCTTCGCTATCTTCAACAGGTACAGGTGAAGCAGGAAAAACATCGCCAGTTCCATTAACTAATTGAATAGATAATGTTCCCGATTGAATTACTTGTTCTTCATTAGCATCCGCTACTTTTAAAAACATAGCATAGCTAGTTCCTATAACTATTATAACCATTACTGCAACTGAAATAGCTACAATCGTCGTCTGCCTTTTTATTACTGCATTAAAGTCCATATCATCACATTCCCTCTTATACTATTTTATTATATCTTAATTTTTCTAAAATTACTAGTATATGTTTTTGTGCTTTTTTCGATTCAACTTTTTTATTTTAAGCCAAGTCTAATAAATCTTTGATATTCACCATGAAAAAATGTTAAAAATTTATTTATTTCATCCAATGTAGTTAGGGAAGACAAACTAATTCTTATGGTGGTTACCGCCCTTCTTTTATCATTATATATTGCCATTACGGATGTTGATAAATCACCGGAAGAGCAAGCTGTATTAGTACTTAAATATACTTCATGTTCTTCCATCGCATGCACAAAACTTTCAGGTTTGATATTCATTAAACTGATATTTAAAATATGTGGAATTGAATATTTACTTTTATTAATAGCAATATCTTTATAATGACTTAAGTCGTTAACAATTTTCTCATTTAAGGACTTTACATAGGCTTCTTTTTTATCTAAATCAATAGTACATAATCTGATAGCCTTTGACAAAGCAACAATTAAAGGAAGTGGTGGAGTTCCGGCACGTAGTGGAAAATCCTTACTACTACCATGAATAATAGGAATAAGACTAATTTTTTCATTTTTATATAGCAACCCTATCCCTTTAGGTCCATATATTTTATGACCAGAAAAACTAGCTAAGTCAACATCATTTAAATTTATGGCCACTTTACCTAGCGCTTGCGTTAAATCACTATGAAAAATAGCATTAGAATTCTCTTTTTTAATAATTTGTCTAATCGTCTTTAGAGGTTGTCTAACTCCCGTTTCACTATTAACACCACAAATACTTACTAAAATGGTCTTGTCAGTTATCAAATTTTTTAAATCTTCTAAATCAATTAAACCATCAATGTCATTATTTACATAACTTATTTTAAAGCCTAAATTTTCTAAATATTCAGCAATTTTATACATTGATGGATGTTCTAATTTAGATAAAATTATATGATTACCAAATTTCTTATATCTTAAAGCCACGCCTATTAAAGCCATATTATTTGACTCCGTTGCACCACTAGTATAAATAATTTCTTCCATTTTTATGTTCAAAACATCTGCTATTTGTCTAGTTGCACTTCTTAACAAAGCCTTTGATTTAACTCCTAAACTATGTATTGAATTAGGATTTCCTATATAATCCCTACTAACTTTAACATAACTATCTAAACACTCAGCATTAACTGGTGTTGTTGCGCTATAATCTAAATAAATCACTTCAATCACCTTACACCCTTTTAGTATAACAAACTTTATCTAATTAATCTATTACTAAATGGCAATCGTCCTTTATTTATAGTAGATATTTAAAATTTTTAGTCTTCTAACTATTAATAACAATATAATTAAATGCAAAAAAAAGCTAGAGCATACTTTTAACTCTAACTATTTTGATTTTCAGTATTAATAACAGTACTACGTAGATTCTGATAAAAATCGGGCTCAATTTCATCAATTGCATTGATACTACATTCTAAAGATTTCTTATATTCTCCTTTAAAGAATAAATTTTCAGCTCTAATTAAAGCTACATCTAACCCATTATTTAACGAACGGTATCTGTTACCGTAGACAATACTTGTTTCAGCCATATATGCCGATTTAATAATTTCCTTTGCTGAATTATATAACTTTAAAGCTAAATCTCTAGCGGTATCAACTCTTATATTCAATGTTTCAATAGAAATTGGTTTCTTATTCAATTCTTTTTTAACATTATCAATGGCTAAATAAGCTTCTTGCAAATAAGTATAATAAAAATCGGGAATTATAGGTAAATTATATTGATTAAGTTTATTTTTAGCTTTAACTAATACTTCTCTGATTTCCTCTAATTGTTCCTTAGCTTGAATTTCATCTTCTTTTAAATTACCAAATTTAGTATATGCCTCATTCAAACTACTAGTTAGATTTTCTAAAGTCGAATCTAGTTTTTGCATCTCTTTTAACAATTTAGTGAAAGCTACTTGTTTATTACGGTAAGCATTAGTTAACATTTCATAATCTTTTTTGACATTTTTTATACTTTTAGCAATTTCATCTAACACTTTTAAATCATCAGTTTTTATATCATAAGAATACTTATAATCAGCGGTTTTTCTTTTTAAATCACTATTAGCTTTCTCTAATTTATTAGCTTTTACTAATACACTACGTAAATAATCCATAAATAAATTTTTAGCTGCTTTTTCTTTATCAAATTCATTATATAAATTATCAAAATAATCTAAAATGGTCTTTAATTCCACTGAAGAATCAGTAATATTTAAAACATTTATTTTTTCTAAAGCAAGTTTGGAAGCTTTATTTGCATCTGCAATAGCATCATCAATATTTAAGTAATCCAAATTATAGCCATCTCTTATCATGCTATCTTTAATAGATTTAATATCTTCAACTTTTCTTGGTATCAATTTATTAGCCATCAATATTATAGAAGGGCCTTCTTTAATTACTAATTCTAAATTACCAATCATATTTTCCAATGATCTAATTATCTTCTTAACTTCCCCATAATTATTCTTAGCCATATTAGTTTCAAAAGCACTAAACATTTTATCAATATTTTCAAATTGTAATTCTACTGGTTTAGCAATATAACTATAATCATTTTTAGAATTATTATACTCAGTTAAAACCATACGGTATCTTGTTTTCAAGGCTGTTGCAATTTCTCTGTTTTTGCCCTTTGACAACGTTATTTGTTTAATTTCCCCTAACAAATAATCACTTTTAGCCTTTACTAAATAAACTTTTAATTCTACATCACTAATACTTCTTTGCAAATCTTTGTATTTTTTATTATCATAAAGTTCTTGAAGTTCTAAAAGTTTATCAGTTATTTCCGGAATATCATTTTTCTTTATCTCATCAAAGCGTTTTTTTAAATTACCATATATTTCTTGCATTAAAGCATTATTAACAAGTTCTTCTACCTTTTGTAGTTCACTCATAATATCAGCTGAAATAATTTGATTTTTATCTACTTCTAAATCTAAAATTTCATCTTGATATTTCTTTTTTTCTCGTTTATTAATTTTATTTAAAACTAAGATAATTATAATAACTGATATTATATAATAAGTAACTCCTAATAAAATAAAGGTTGTCCTACTCATTCTTACCACCATACCTTATAACTTTATATCTAAATAATATCACATATTTGCTTCTTAGTCATCTAAATCTAATACATAAGGATCATCGGCTGTACCACTACCAGCTATCTGTAAATGACCACTAATATTGACTACCGGCAAAAGACTACAATTGCTACTAGTCTTTAAATAACCCAATTGCCCCTTATCATTTAAAGCTATAACATAGGAATTATAATAATAGCTATATGGTGATAAACTACAAACATCATGGCCATTATAAATATATGAGTTAGTATTAACAAAGTCACTAGATAAGCCTATAATAGCCATTTCATCAGCACTCAGTAATCCTACTTTACTAGTAAAATTGCCATCATAACCACGATCACCAGAAAGACAAGTTAAACTAGGACTTTTTTCTTGAAATACTCTTTTATTGGCTCCATAAGTAATCTGACTGTAAAATTTTTTATAACTTGTATCACTACAAAAATCACTATCAACTAAATTATCATTGTATTTGCTCAAATTTTCACTAAACCAAGACTCCAAATATTCCCTACTTGTTGCCTCTTTAAAAACCACTGAACCTTCTTGATTGCCATACTCATCATATGGACTAATTAAATTATCATTAACATACACCAATTTAATTGAGTTATCACTATTAACAGCCACAATTCTAAAAATATAATCATCAATCTTAAAATAATTATTATCCGGATTTCCTCTATAATAATAAGAATTATCTAATTTATAAAGGCCACTTATCACATCAGCAGTACCATAATCAATATTACCAACAATCACATTATTATCTTTCATAATCTTTTCAATAAAAGTCGGCTTAATTACTTGGTCTTTAACCGTTATTTCGTATGTTGCATTAAGATTATTTGCTTCTTTACTTATAGTAGCATATTCATCTAACCACAAGCGTAAATTTAATCTTATGCTCTTCCCACTATCTATATCATACTTATACAATCGTCGCACTTCTTTTAAGTCTTCGTTATCACTCTTAAGTTCTTTTAAATTAGTAAGTAAAATGGGTTCTAAGGTTATATCACCATTAACATAAGCCTTTATTTTATTAGAGGCAATGGTGCTGCTATTTAATATATTTAAATCTAATTCAATTGTTTTAACTACTGGACAATTATTAATAATTGATATGCTTCTAGCCATGACACCTTTGCCATCACTATCTTTTAAAGCTTCAGGATTTAATAAATTTATATTTTTTTCATCACTATAAATCACATCAACACAATCATTACCACTTAAGTTATCATTTTTTTCTATTTTCCATAAAAAATAAGAAATCGTTATCAAAAAAAGAATAGCAATAAAAATACCTAATACTGTAATAAGATTTTTATATGTTTTTTTCATTACACTTTTCTCCTATTTTAATACTAATATAGCTACAAAATTTAGTCAATGTTTTTCAGTTGGAATTTTCTAAGTAACAAGAAAAAAAATCATCAAATTTGACTCTGACAATTTTTAATTTTCTTTACAAACTTCATCTAAATCTTTAATTAAATTATTTATATCTTCAAGACTACTAGTTCTTACGCCGCTAGCAAAAGCATGACCACCGCCATTATATTTAGCCGCTATTTCATTAATAACTGGACCACGACTACGAATATTAACTTTATACATCTTATTTTTAGCGTCATATGTGATAAAAGCCCAGGCTTTGACCCCCTTTATATAGTTAAAGTTATTAACCATATTACTTGCAGTACCACTATCAACGCCAAACTCATTGATTAATTCAGTATCAATCTTGATATAAGCAAAACCATTAGCAGTCAAAACTAAATTCTGGCCAATATAACCTTGGAATCTTATTTCATTTATTGGTCTTTCATACAATCTAGGATAAAGCTTAATAAAATCTAATTCTGCTTTATCTATAAGCTCACTTACGATTTTAAAAGTCTTAGCACTCGTATAGGAAAGTAAAAATCTATCACTATCAGAAACAATCCCGCAGAATAAATTTTCTGCCACTTCTTTTGTTAATTTTAATCTAGTTTTTAAAATTATTTCACTAACCAATTGGGCTGCTGAGCAACTAGTAGTATCAACAAGTTCTACCTCGCCCATCTTATCTTCAAATGGATGGTGATCAATTTTTACAACTTCCTTATACTTTTCATATGTAATCCCATCGATTCGCCAAATATTAGGAACATCAACAACAATTAATAAAGGTTCAACTAATTCTTCTTCTTTTATTTTATCTAAGGTTCCATAGCATCTAAATCGAGAAACATTTTGACCAACAGCATAAACCTTCTTATTAGGAAAAGTCGCTCTAATACTATCACGAAGTGCTATTTGAGTAGTAACAGCATCTGGGTCAGGTCCAACATGTCTGGCAATAACAATTGTGTCATATTTTTTTATCTTTTGATATATTTTCTTTATTATTGGATTAACCACTTATTATTCTCCTAACTACTTAATCAGCATTAGTAAGAAAAGCGTATGTATCTTTAGCAATCATAACTTCTTCATCTGTTGGAATAACATAAATTGGAACAGTTGAGTTACTAGCAGAAATTAAGCCTTCTTTACCAAAACGAGTAGCATCATTCTTTTCTCTATCAATTCTAAATCCTAAAGCTTTCAATCTTTCAACAACCATACGACGAACATGAGCTGAATTTTCACCAACACCAGCTGTGAAACACAACATATCACAACCACCAAGTTCAACATAATATTGAGCAATATACTTAACAATAGAATTAACTAACAAATAATGAGCTAATATAGCCTTATGATTACCATTACTAATTTGATTTTCAATATCTCTAAAATCACTAGAAATACCACTAATTCCTAGCATTCCGCTCTTTTTACTTAAAGTTTTATCAACTTCTTCTAAACTCATGCCAGTTTCTTTCATAATATAAGGAAGCATTGAAAAATCAATATCTCCACAACGAGATCCCATTACAATACCAGCATTTGGTGTAAAGCCCATACTTGTATCAATACATTTGCCATTTTTTACAGCCGAAATTGACCCACCAGAGCCAATATGACAAACAATAACTCTGCAATATTTAGTACATAACAATTGAGCTGCTCTTTCAGAGACATATTTATGACTCAAACCATGAAAACCATATTTTCTAATACCATATTTAGTATACCATTCATAAGGAACTGGATAAATATAGCGGTCTTCTTCTAAAGTTTGATGAAATGCTGTATCAAAACAGCCTACTTCTAAAGCATTAGGTATAGCTTTTTTAAAGGCTTCAACACCCATTATATTAGCAGGATTATGTAATGGTGCTAATGGAATCAAATCATTTAATTGTTTCATAACATCATCATCTATAATTACTGACTTATTATATTTATCTCCACCATGAACTAATCTATGACCAACACCTTTTATTTCATCTAAACTATTAATAACTTTTCTCTCTATTAATGTTTTAAGTAAAATATCAACAGCAACAGTATGATTAGGTAAATCAGCCTTATACTCATCTTTCTTGCCATCTTGTTTTATTGTATAAATACCATCAGCAATCCCTATTCTTTCAAATACACCTGAAATTAACACTTTTGCCTCAGGCATTTCATATAATTGAAATTTTAACGAACTACTGCCAGCGTTTACTGATAATACTTTCATTTTTTCCACCTCTAGTACGATTATACTAAAGTTTAACTATAATATCTATCTTTTTAAGTAGAAAAAATCACGATTTACATCTTTTTTGGGTCTATAAACTTGGGTTTCCATTATACTTTCTTTATCTATATTGTTATCAAAATTATAACCATATTCACTGCAAACTCCCCCAAATAATTTTTCTTTAGTATCATAATGAATAAACTCTGTTGTCTTAGCTTGATTGTTTTTTAACTTCATTTCTATCACCATTATTAGTATTAACTAAAATAGCTTTGTTATTCCCAGCATAAATCACTTTTCAAACATTTTAATAACTAACCTTACCTACTGATTCTTGCAACTTTAAAAACCATTTTTCAAAATAAAAAAAGAGCTAACTTTAATTAGCAATTCTTAATCTTATAAAACATCTAAAAATTCATCATTTTCATTATCATTTACTGTTACTTTAACAACATCTTCATTTTTTATAGCTCTATAAATCATATCTTTATAATTAATTAATTCTTCATATTCATAACATTTACTTAAAACAGGATTAATAACAGGATGTTTAGGTACAAAAATAGTACAACAATCTTCATAAGGCAAAATTGAAGTATCATAGGTTCCAATTTTCTTTGCTAAATCAATTATTTCTAATTTATCAAAGCAAGCAACTGGACGAATTACAGGTATTTTTATAACTTCATTTATACAATTCATACTATTTAAAGTTTGACTGGCTACTTGACCAATACTTTCGCCATTTACTAAAACTTTACAATTATTTCTATTGGCTAATATTGCACTAATACGGTACATCATTCTACGCATAATAGTTATCATGTAATCATTGGGAATATTCTTATAAATAGCTTCTTCAATTTCCGTAAAATTAATTATGTGAGCTCTTACATAAGTATCATTATATTTAGCCAAAATTCGTGCTAAATCAAGAACTTTATTTCTAGCTTCTAAAGAAGTATGAGGAGGTGCTTCAAAATAAACACACTCCATTTTTATTCCTCTTTTAATGGCTAAGTACCCGCTGACAGGAGAATCAATGCCGCCACTTAACATAAGCAAGCCTTTACCTTGAACTCCAACCGGATAGCCGCCTATTCCTAGAATATCTTCAAAATAAATATAAGCAAAATCTTTTCTGATTTCAACATTGATTAAAACATCAGGATTATGAACATCAACAACTTTTCCAGCCATATTCTTTAAAACATAACCACCAATTGAAGAAGCTAACTCCATACTAGTTCCTGGATATTTTTTATAACTACGCTTAACTGCTATTTTAAATGTTCTAAAATTTTTATTCTCTAACAAAGAAATAATTCCCTTTTTTATCTCTAAAATATCATTACTAAGTTCATACGCAATAGTTATTTTATGAATGCCAAAAACTTGTTTTAATTTTGCAATAACTTTCTCAAACTCAGTTGTTTTAATAAACATTCTAGAAGCATCATAACTACATTCATAAGGCAAATCACCTAAAATATCAATTACATTTTTCTTTAAAGTTTTTAAAAAGAAATTAATATTATCCTTTTTAGTTGTTAGCTCTCCATACTTTATTATTATAAGTTTTTCCATTTTTATCACCTCGAACTAGTTTATCAAATAAATTTAAGCCTCGCAAGCCGAAAAGAAATCACCACGAAAACCTTATTTATCTGTTTTTACCGCTTCTTTTATATATTTTATTCCATAAGTATCTAAATCACTGATTGTAATATCTTTATCATTTAAGGCATCTCTAACATACTTTTGAGTACCATCATTATAAAAAACAATTATTCTACTACTCATCATACAAGGAAAATAGTACACATAATCACTATCTTGATAAAACATTTCTAAAGCTTCAGAACACTCACTATCTAATGTATTCTGAATCATCTTTACTTGTTTATCATAATTATAAGCACTGGTAGCTTCTTTACCATTCTTATCATAGAAATAACAAAAAACTAGAAGACAAACAATAAACACACCAGCACTAATAAAATATTTATACTTATTATTCATAGAAGACTCCATTCTTAATATAATTACCGTAAAACAAACAATAACCAATAATCTTTTATTCTTGGTATTTTTCTTTTTCCCAACGAGCAAATATTCCACATGGTAACTTAAGTTCATTATTTTTTAAAGGTAAACCAAGTTCGTCACTAGTAATAAAACCTCTGTGTTTAGAATTAACACATAAATTTAAAATATTTTCTAATACCGTTACAGAAAGACCTGTTGTATAAGAATTTATCAAAAATAAAATTGGGTCATCACTTAAAATTTGACTACACAAAGAAACTAAATTATATAAATCTTTTTCAATCGACCAAACTTCACCGTTACTGCCACGCCCAAATGAAGGAGGATCCATTAAAATAATATCATATTTATTACCACGTCTTATTTCTCGTTCAACAAACTTTTTGCAATCGTCAACTAAAAAACGAATTGGTTTATCTTCTAGATTATTAGATTTAACGTTTTCTTTAGCCCAGTCAATCATTCCTCTACTTGCATCAACATGAACTACACTCGCCCCAGCCTTCAAACAAGCAATTGAAGCCGCCCCTGTATATGCAAACAAATTAAGAACCTTAACATTACGATTGGCTTCTTTTATTTTTCGCATCAACATTTGCCAATTATAAGCTTGTTCTGGAAAAAGGCCAGTATGTTTAAATCCCATAAGTTTCAAATTAAACACTAAATCATGATATTTAACTTGCCACGAAGCTGGTAGATTTCTTTCTCTAATTTCCCAGCTACCGCCACCTTTATTACTTCTATTATATATAGCATCAACTCTACCTGTGTATTTATTTTGACTAGGCCATATAATTTCTGGGTCTGGGCGCTTTAAAACAATACCATTCCAATTTTCTGTTTTAATTCCATTATCCATATCTAATATTTGATAATCATAAAAATCATTTACTACTTTCATATAAATCACCAACTCCAAGATTACTATATTTTATCAGCCAAATCATTTAAAAACAAGCCAATATCTTCTTCCAATACAATATTACACAAATTTTTAAGTTCATGGCAAGCATTACTAGTAGCAACACTAGTTACATCAAGCATAGCCATAGGAATATCATTATAGTTATCACCTATTACCATCACTTCATCATTAATTAGGCCTAAATAATCCATAGTTTCTAAAATTCCCGTACTCTTTGTTGTATTTGCTAACACAATATCATGAAAATAGACCTTTCCTTCTTCCATTTTACCATTAGATAGATTAGAAGAAGAATTAACAATACTAACAGAAGGTATGGTTTCTTTAAATAAATCCTTTATTGTTAACATTCGAGAAAAATTATCTGAAAATAAATTTAAACTAATAACAGCAGTCGTAATATCTTCACTTTTTCTTATGTAATAATTATTAT
Source organism: uncultured Bacilli bacterium (assembly GCA_934095865.1). Classification (GTDB taxonomy): domain Bacteria; phylum Bacillota_I; class Bacilli_A; order RF39; family UBA660; genus CAG-605. The sequence goes on along the minus strand of CAKOKU010000001.1, from coordinate 133,690 downwards.
TTTCTTCATGGGCAAGCAAACGGCAATCATGACTTGAACTATATTTAAATACTTTTCTAACTACATCTCTTGGTATCACTCTAGAAAAAATAACTTCATTATTATCATATCTTTTTACTAAAGCCCCATTACAAGCAATTACAAGAGGATAAGCATCTATTTCTCTGGCTACTTTTCTTGTGTGAATAAAATTTCTTCCCGTAGTTAGAATCACTTTCACTTGTTTTTCTTTTAATTTCTTTAAAGCCTCTACTACTGAATCACTTATTTTTCTATCATTTCTAATTGTACCGTCTATATCTATAAAAATTGCTTTAATCATATACTGACCCTCTACCTAAAATTATACTCTTTACTTAATAATAATCCTATAAATATTACCTGTTTTTACACCAACTTGGCAATTTTTTTTCTAGCTTACAATCTACTAAACAAGTAAACAACATATTTCTTTTACCACCAAAAATATCAGTAAAATAATCATTGCCTAAAACAAAAACTTCACTACTTTGTAATCCTAAAACTCTCAAGGCTTTTTTAAAACCACCACGCATTGGTTTCATGGCAAAATAAATATAATCTATGTGTAACTGTTGTAAAATCACATTTATTCTTTCACTATGACCATTTGACAAGACAATTATTTTTAATTTTTTTTTAACCATTTCTAACCATTCAATATTACACAAAGGAATATCCATACAGTCAAAACGTAATGTTTCATCTAAATCTATAACTAATCCCTTAACTCCCAATAGTACTAATTCATCTATTTTATCCGGACTAAGTTCTTTGACATCAGAAATAATTATATCTGGTTTAATGTTCTTACTCAAATACAAGTTCACTAAACTAAATAATATATTCGTCATGCTAATAAAAATTCTGTCTAAATACATATAATATTTCCTTTTCTCTTGTTATTATAATATATTTTCCAGAATTTTTATTATTAACATTTTATTTTTGTACCAAAGCTAATCTTCTTCTTATTTCTGTATTAACCTCTTCAACACTTTTTAATCCATTATCATCGGTTATATCCACCAATTGCCACTTTTCTTTTCTAGCCATAGCATAAGAAGACGCCCATAAATCTTTTTGATATCTAAAAAGACGTTCACTTGCTTCTTCCTTGGCTCTTGTTTCTTGCCAATAACGCGCTAGAGTTGCAAAATCACCCGTTAAAAATATTACATCTTCTGCTAATGGACAAGGTAGTCCCAGGCGAAAGAACTCTAATACTTTAATATCATTAGCAATTTCTATTCTTTGTAAATCTTCTTGATAATTAATTGTTGCTTGACCTAAATTATTAGCAGTAAAACCAGAAAATAGTAAAACCCTATCCTTATCAGTATCAAAAGCACCCATTTGTCTTTCCAATTCTTGCTTTCTAGCCGTCGCTCTAGCCATTTCTAAAGAAATATTATCCGGTTGTTTTAATAATCCAGCTTCTTTTGAATATTGATTTAAATACTCATCTTCAAGTTGTGATGGCCCTAAACAAGTAACTACCCTAGCATCACCCATCTTCGCTAAACTTTGACCTAATAATTGGACTTGACGATTTCTATCTACAAAATCACATACACTTTCAATTGCTATAACTCTATTTCTCACCATAATACCTCTATCTTTCTTATTTTAATGCATAGAAAAAGCAAATCACTCTTCTGATTTGCTTACAACGCAAATTAATCCACCTGCTCCTAAACAAATGGCTAATACAACAAAAATAATTACTGCTGTTTTAGTTTTTTCAGCTGTTTTAAAAGTCGTAGCATCTGCCACTACTTCTAATTGTAATTCTTCAATTAAATCAGCTCTTTCATCTTGATTATAATAATCATCAATCATTTCTAAAACACTAGTACCCATACTTTCAACAAAACCATTAAAACGATTACGGCCAATAATAATATAAGGAACACCCCATTTATCATCAGTTTCATCGTCTTTAAAATATTTAGCAGCTTTTTCTAAGGCACTATTATTTGTTGTATTATACCAAGTTTCATATTTTACTAGATTAAATTTAGCTTTTTCTTCATCACTTAATGAATTAACCCAAGTAAAGAATCCTTCACAGAAATGGCATCCCTTACCATAAAAGACATAAACATTAGCTGGTTCTTTTGTTGAATCTGCTTCTTCCGCCAAGCCAACTACGGGAATTAATAAAAGTAATGAGAATACTACAAAACTTAACACTCTTTTCATACTGCATAACCTCCAATAAAGATTATACTATAAAAAGTTTAGATAACCAAGTAATTTTAGATTATAAATATTTAACCTAAAGCCACATCTAGTACCATCATTATTATAAAACCAAATATTGTAAATAAAGTTATCATATCTTTATTGTTATTTTGCTGGGACTCGGGAATTAATTCTTCAATAACTACATAAATCATGGCTCCTGCCGCAAATGCCAACAAAATAGGCAAAACAAAACGTACCTTAGTTACTAATATAGCTCCTAATACGGCCGCGATTGGCTCTACTATTCCACTTAGGGCTCCTATCAAGAAAGACGTTTTACGACTATATCCTTCACGTCTTAGAGGTAAACTAACAGCACAACCTTCAGGAAAATTTTGCAACCCTATTCCAATCGCTAATCCCAAGGCCGCTAAAACTGTGGCCCCAGGAAGACCATAAATTACTGACCCAAAAGCAACGCCTATTGACAACCCCTCTGGAATATTATGAATAGTTATTGAACTCACTAACAAAAATATTCTTTTGTTTCCTTTTAAATTTTTCTTTTTGTCACTTAACTTAGAAAACAATTTATCAGAGCCAAATAATAACAATCCTCCTAAAATTAAGCCAACAGAAACTATAAGATATGAAATATAACCTAAATTTTCAGCTTGATTTATAGCGGGACCTAATAAAGAAAAATACGTAGCCGCTAACATAACACCAGCCGAAGTTCCTAAAAGATAATCCATTAAATTCTTATTAACCGATTTAAAAAGGAATACAACGCCAGCCCCTAAAGCAGTTATTAACCAAGTAACAATCCCCGCTATAAAAGCCTGTAATACAACATTTAATCCTAAAAACATCTCCATACAATCACCTAAAATATGATATGCTGCCTAAAAAAATACTTGTGGGCGCTTTAATTATATGATATATTTTGAATATGCCCACTTAGTATAATGGTATTACAAATCCATGGTAAGGATTAAAAGTAAGTTCGATTCTTACACTGGGCACCAGGAAGCGTATTTATAGTACCTAAAGTACTATATTTTGATATAAATTACTGCAAAAATTACTGCGTATTATATATGTCGCAGTAAATCCGCAGTAATTTTTTTTGCGTGATAAAAGTTAAAAACGACAAATTTTTTTCGTTACTACTTATAGAACATTCTCAAATTTTTACATATTATACAACATAATTATCCCAATTTTTCCTAATCTTATATTGAACCATTAAACAAGCTTCTGCTATAATACTTCCTAGAAGGATGGATAAAACATGAAACTAGAATGGACTTTAGATGAATTATTTAAAAATGATGAGAAACTATTTAATGAAATTGCAAATGTAAAAAAATTAATTAGAAATATTACTAAATATAAAAACAAAAACCTAAATGCTAAATCATTATACAATCTTTTAAATAAGAAATGGGAAATAAAAGAACTAACTAATAATGTATTAGTATATGGCTCTCTAAGATATTATAAAAATATTAAAGATGAAACTTGTATTAAATTAAAAACCAAAGTCGAAAAATTTAAAAACTATGTTGACTCTAAATTAAGTTTTATAGATTTAAAAATAATTGAATTAGGCCAAGAAAAAATTAACAATTATATCTTAGAAAATCCCAAATTAAATACTTATAAACATTCAATAGATAATCTCTTCCGCTTAAGAAGTCACTTACAATCAGAAGAAACAAATAACATCATTAAAAACAATTTAAACATAATAAATAGTAATTTAACTACTTATAATACCTTAGTTAAAGATACTAAATATCAAAATATAATAATAGATGGAAAAGAAACAGAACTTAATGCAATTAATATTAATAAATTTCTGGCTTCTAAAAATAGAGAAACAAGAAAAGACGCTTATTTTTCATTAAATGAAGCCTTTAAGGCCCAAAATAATAAATTTGCTAGTATTCTAAATACTATTTTAGGTAAGAGAATAGAAAATGCAAAATTAGAAAATTATAATAATATCATAGAAAAAGTTTTGTTTGAAGAAAATATAAACGCTAAGATAATTGACACTTTAATTAAGTCAGTTAATGATAACTTACCATTAATTCAAAGATATTTAAAGCTTAAAGCTAAAACATTAAAAATTGAAGACCCACACCTTTACGACTTTAGTGTACCAATTATTGCAAACGTTGCTCCAAAATATACTATTAAAGAAGCTATTTCTATAATCAAAAAAGCTTTAAAACCATTAGGAAGAGATTACCTAAAAATTGTTAATAAATTGTTAAAAAATCATATTGATGCAACCCCTAATGAAGAAAAACATCAAGCCATAACTTTTTCATGGCATACTTACTCATTTCTAAATTTCCGTGGTAATTATATTGATTTAAAAAACTTAATTCATGAGTTAGGACACATAGTTAATTATTATCTTTCCAAAGAAAATTTACCATTTATTTATGAGGACAGCACTATATTTGTTGGCGAAGTTGCCTCTACTACAAACGAAATATTACTTAACACATATTTATATAATAATTCTAAAAATGATAAAGAAAAGATATTCTATTTAAGTAAAGAAATTGAAAGTTATTTTACACTTTTATACAAACAAACTATGTATACAGAATATGAACAAATTTTATATAAAATCAGAAAAAATACAGATTTAACAAGTGAAATTCTTTCTAACAATTATGAAGAACTAATTAAAAAATATTATGGCCAAGATATTACTTACGATATTATTAGTAGCACAGAATGGACAAGATTAGGTCATACATACAGGTATAGTTATTATACTTATAAATATGCAACCGCCCTTATTATGGCTAGTATAGTTGTTAATAACTTGGTTAATGACAAAACTTTAACTAAAAAACAATATCTAAAATTCCTAGCGGCTGGTAGTTCAAACTATTCTTTAGACCTACTTAAATTATTAGACATCGATTTAACTAATAGTAATACTATAAATAATGGATTCAAAGTCTTAGAAAATGACATAAATGAACTAGAAAGCTTATTAAATCAAAACAACTAAAAAAGATAGCACCTGCTACCTTAAAGTCACTTTATATAAGTGATTTTTTTAATAAGTTTAACTATTTTAATAATTACTCAAAATAATCTAACATCATAGCTTTCTTTACTTCTTTTAAAGTTTCACTAGCCTTAGCTCTAGCTTTTTTGGTCCCTTCTCTAAGTACTTGATAGACATATTCTGGGTTTTTAGCTAACTCTTCTCTACGTTCTCTAATAGGTTTTAACTCTTCTTGTAAGATATCATTTAAGAAATTCTTTATCTTAACATCTCCTAAACCACCTTTTTTATAATGCTCTTTTAATTCATCTAAATTATTATATTCCGGTAAATATTTAGCAAAAGAGTCTTCTTTGCAAAAAACATCTAAATAAGTAAATACAACATTACCTTCAACCCTACCAGGATCACTTACTTTTATATGATTAGGATCTGTATACATTCCCATTATTTTTCTTTTTATTTCTTCTGGACTATCTTTTAAATAAATACAGTTGCCAATTGATTTACTCATTTTAGCATTACCATCAGTACCTACTAATCTTCTTTCATTTACATTTTCAGGTAATAAAGCATTAGGTTCCACTAAAGTTTCTCCATAAATACTATTAAACTTTCTTACTATTTCTCGTGCCTGTTCGATCATTGGTAATTGGTCTTCACCAACCGGAATTACAGTTGCCTTAAATGCTGTTATATCTGCCGTTTGACTGACTGGATATGTGAAAAAACCAGCAGGAATACTATCTTCAAAGCCTCGTAATTTAATTTCTTCTTTTACGGTTGGATTTCTATATAATCTAGATACTGTAACTAAATTCATATAATAAAACGTAAGTTCGGTAAGTTCAGGAACTTCAGATTGTATAAAATAGCAAACCTTATTAGGCTCAATACCACAAGCTAAGTTATCTAAAGCCACTTCAAAGACATTATCTCTTACCTTTTTAGGATTATCAAAATTATCAGTTAAAGCTTGAGCATCAGCTGCAAATAGATACATTTCATCATAATCACCTTCATTTTGAATTTTAACTCTATTTTTTAAAGATCCAACATAATGTCCTATATGAAGAGGGCCAGTTGGTCTCTCACCTGTTAATATTATCTTTTTCATTTTTTAAATTACCTCCAATATACAAAAAAATCTTATCCTAGTATCTAGAATAAGATTTTAATATCTTTTATGCCACTAATTGTACTACCATACAATACTTATTTTAACGGTTAAGTAAACCGTACTAGCCTACTTTATAATTTCGGTAGTCACTCAATAGTCCATTCGTTAATTATACCTTGTAATATTTCCACCAGCAATTACTCTCTTTATAGTTAATAATTAATTACTACTCTATCTCTTCGTTTTATAATTGTATTTTAATAAATAGTGGTTTGGTTGTCAATTGTTAATTAACATAAAGAATATTATCAATTAAGATTACTCAGCTATAACAAATGGGTCAGTGGCTGTACCGATGCCACTAGATATTTCAACATCTGATTTTAGATTAATAACTGGGCGGTTACCATTGCTGTACGTAACGTTTGGAAGGTTGATGTAGCCGTCGCTAATCAGTCTCAACCCATAAGTAATACCCCAGTAAGCGCTGAAAGTAGAAGGCGACATTGTCCAGTAATGATTCGTAGAGTATGCCCAACTCAATTTATTTAAGTGTTTAACATCCATTCCAGCAAACACTAATTCATCATAGGTTATTAAACCTACTGGATAAGTAAGGGCTTGGTTTCCATCTACCATTCTTGTTTCACCATCACTCTTAGCAACTGTATACATATCTCTATCTGTATTGGCACAATTAAATGTTGCTGTATCACTTGCATATCTTCCGTACGGAGCAAATCTTGTATCTTTATCTGTTTGAATTCCATTACCACCACTATTACTATATAGACTACGGTCTCCACAGAAACCTACGACAGTTGAAATATAACTTGAATATCCTTTATCTGCTATATTTGTCTTGTACCATGAATCTACGACAGTTTTGATTGTTGAACTATTTGTATTAGCATGAACTTCATCAAATGTTTCAGCATCGGCATCACCATACATATAACCAACATACGCAGGGTCATTATATTTACTATTAAATTGATAATTTTTTGTATTTATTGATTGAGCTGTACCTGTTGCATTGGCTTTTGAGCCGTTATAGATAAGTCTTATGGAACCATCACCATTTATTCTTACTATTTGCCAATAATATCCAGCAAATAAAACATTATTATTTTTTACATTGCCTCTGTAATAATATGTTGTACCATAATCATCGGTTCCAGCGTATAAACCTTTATCTGATTTATCACTTTCTAATTCAGTTTCTACTAGTGGCGTAACAGTTAATTTAAATGTTGTTGAATCATATTTTATGTTATGCCATGTTGTTTGCGTATCACTCTTTGTTGCACCAGTTACTTCATATATTGTTATATCCCCACTATTAGTTGACGTATACAACTTTTTAGTAGCTGTGTTATAAACAATATTTTCGGTTGAATAATAGTAATGGGTATCTCCTCCAAAAGTTAAAGTTGAAGGATCAACATATTGCATATTGCTTAATGTATATCTACCGGTTTCACTATTAAATGTTTTTGCTGTATAAATACGCATCTTCGTATCATTTATTGTTAAATTACTAGTTGCATCATCTATTTTGATGGCTGACTCTGCTATCTTTACAACAGTTCTTGTTTGGCCTGTATCTCCAACCTTTTCCATCCACTTAATAATTGGGGCTGTATTAGTCACTGTATAAGTACCATCACCATTATCTGTTATACTAGAGCTTTGTTTTGCTTTAATTTTCTCAATTGCAATCTCCGGCGTCGTTTGATATTCATTAGCCAAAATAGCATCATGTAATATATTATATCCAGCATCTTTAGGATTATAATTACTAGGTTGATACTCTACTACAACTTTAGAAGTAAATACTTTATTCATTGCATCAACGCTAGTAACACTCTTATCCAACCATAATCTTAACGTATAATCAATCGAATCACCAGCACCCAAAGTACCAGTAGCTATTGTTCTTGATTCAACACTACTATCTAAAACTATATCCGCTTTATCATATTCTCCTAATCTTTTTATAGATTCACTATTAACTAAAACAGCCATATAATCACTATTCATAGTAGTACCTTCAAGCATTTCTAAATTAATATTATAACTAGCAAAAACATCACAAGTATTAGTTATAGTAAAACTATATGGCGTTGACTTTCTTCCCTCTTCATCACTTATTGGATAAATATTACTTAATGATATAACATTAGCTTCATTATTTATCTCCATACTTAAACATTTACTTTTTCCTACATTAACTTTATCTTGGATAACACTAAAGCGCCAATAAGCATACGATGTTCCAATAACACTAAGTATTATGATTGATAAAATAGATATAAATATTATATATTTTCTTTTCTTATTCATTTGACACCTCATTAGTTTCTATAACATATGGATTTTCTGGTATTCCTATACCTCCAGATATCTTGACATCTGACTTTAAGTTAATGACAGGTCTAACTCCCCAACTATCAAAAACATAAGAACCAGCACTAATAAAGCCCACATTAGATAACATAACATTAAATTCTAAGCCTCTAGACGAACCATAACCGTCTGGTGTCATCGTCCAATAATTTTGTGCAGAATAAATCCAAGACAGTTTATTAATATGATCTGAATCAATACCAGCAAACATTAATTCATCATAAGTTATCAAACCAACAGGATATATTAAAGCTTTATTCCCATCAGATGCTGAAGTTACTGTATATAAATCTCTCTCAATATTTGGACATTTATACTGAGCTGTTCCTGAATGGCTCCTATCATAAGACATAAAGTAAGTATCTTTATTCGTACCAATACCATCACCAGAAAATATAGTTCTATCTCCACAAAATCCAGCTTCTAATGAAATATAAGAACCATATCCATTATCTTCTATATTTTGTTTATACCACTCATCAATATTTTGTTTAATTGTAGAATCATTAACATTATCATACACTTCGTCAAACACCGTCGAATCAGGATTACCATACATATATCCACCATAAATCGGAGCATTATATTTCGTATTAAATTGATATGTTTTATTATTTATTGATTGAGCTAAACCTTTGGCATTAGCTTTTGTCCCATTATAAATAAGTCTTATGGAACCATCGCCATTAATTCTTACTATTTGCCAATAATAACCACCAAATAAAACATTATTATTATTAATATTTCCTCTATAATAATAAGTTATACCATTATCATCAACACCAGCATATAAACCTTTATCTGATTTATCACTTTCTAATTCTGATTCAGTAAAAGTAATTACACTTAATTTATATGTTACACTATCATATAAAACATCATTCCATTTTGTCGATGAAGATGATACTGTCGCACCAATTATTTCATAAATAGTAACATTATTAGCACTTGTAGATGTATATAACTTACCACTAGATTTATTATAAGTAATATTTTCACTTATATAGTAATAATGAGAATTAGTACCATAATCAAGTTCTGTTGGATTAGCATATACCGGATCTTCTAAAACATATTTACCAGTTTCGCTGTTAAAAATTTTTGACGTATAAATACGCATCTTCGTATCATTTACAGTTAAATTACTAGTAGCATCATCACTATTAATTGCTGACTCTGCTATCTTTACAACTGTTCTTGTTTGACTAGTTTCTTCTGTTTTTTCCATCCATTTAATTACTGGAGCCGTATTCGTAATTTTTGCTACTCCATTTTCATCAGTAGTTATATAAGGACTATTCTTCCCATTAATTTTCTCTAAAGCTTTATCAGGTGCCGTTTGATATTCATTAGCCAATATAGCATCATGTAATGTATTATATCCAGCATCTTTAGGATTATAAACACTAGGTGATGCTGTAATAACAATTTTAGACAAGAAATTTTTATTCATCGAATCACTACTAGTAACACTCTTATCCATCCAAAATCTAACTTTATAATCGACTGAATCATTATAACTTAATGTTCCCTTAGCCAAAGTGCGAGATTCTACACTACCAGATATTTCAACATTTGTAGAATCATAACTACTTAATAAGCTAGGAGCTTCATCATTTACCATCACAGCTACATAATCACTATTCATCGTAGTTCCATCTAGAATCTCCAAATTAACATTATAAGAAGCTATCATGTCACAAGTATTAGTTATTGTAAAACTAAAAGGAGTTAAAGCTTTCCCTTCCTCATCACTAATTGGATACATATTATCAAGATTTATTTCATTTTTTTGACTAGTAAATGCTAATTGAAAGCATGATGACTTAGCTATGTTATCATCTTCTTGCTTGCTACTCATAAGGTAATAAGCATAACTAACTCCAAAAATACATATCAAAAATAAAGTAATAATCAACAGCAGTTTAGTTACTCTTTTTTTCATTTGACCAGACTCTTTCATAGTCTTATTTTCTCCATTTCTTAAAATTTTATTACAAGAATATGACTAAGCCTGCTTGTTTTCTTAAAGTGTACTTTTCATAGAGTTATATACTCTATGAAAATATACGATACTTGCTAAGAAAAACAAATGTTTGACTACAAAATTGACTATAAATTTCTAATTTTTATTTTTCCCATATTTACCAAATTTATCTGAAATATCAGAGACTACTAAAGAAAATACTGACTATAATTTTGACCATAATTTATGTAAAAAAGTATGTAAAAGTTTACCAAAACTATACAAAATATGATAAAATATATAATATAAATTAAGAATAGGCTAAGTAATTACGTATTCATAGAGTATATAACTCTATGAATATTTTTTATCTATCTTATTATTAACATAACTAACAAATTTATACCTAAAAATACAATTTAGTCCATTAAAAAAAATGGCCATCAACCCATTTTTCAGACTGTTGACAAAAATGTTAAGCTTTTATGGCATTTTCAATATTAAAATTATAAATAATTACTTCATTTTCATTTACAAATAATATTGTATTATTCTCCTGTAATTTATAATTAATATTATTCAATTCTTGCTTTAAAACCAAAACAAATTTTTCTACAACTTGAACATTTCGACTTTTTAAAACATTATTTTTATTAACATCATAAAACAGTAATATATTTTTATCAGTAAATAATATATTAACCAAATAATAAGTATTGTCACATTTAATAGTTATTTCTTTATACTCGCTTACTATATTTTCTTTATTAAAATCATATTCATACATAGTTTCAATTTATCAATTACTTAATTGTAAAAGATATCCCTTTCATTTAAAACTTTCTTAATCAAAATATATCACGCCAAATTACAACATTTTTATAAAATAATTATATAATGATTTTTTAAATTTAAAAAGACTATTTCTAGTCCTTTTACATTATCAAATTCTCATTATATTCATTAAAGCAATACTTTATTATATCTTTATTTAGTTAAGCTTCTTGATTATTGAACGGCCTTTTTTCTCAGCATTTATTCTACTTAAAACTCTTTCAACATCAGATAAATAAATAACACTCTTACCAAACAATTCATCTTCAAAAATCATTCCATCTTCTTCACCTTCAGTTAAATATGTACTCAAAGATGCAATCTCATCATATCTAACATAGTCTTGAACTAAAGGATCGTTAACAGTATCACTAGAAACAGCATAAAAATTACCATGAACTTCATTATAAGTAAAAATAACATCTTCACCTGGAACAGAAGGTACAAACTCATTTACCAATTTTAAATACTCTTCATCCGAAATATCTTCACCTACGGCATAACTAACATATGCTTCGGCACGTGAAAATGAAGTACCACGAGTAACTGCACAATATTCCTCGCCATCTTGATTTTGAATTCTTGCTACGTATATATCTTTAAGCTTAAACTGTTTATCATCATTATGTTGTAATGCTTCTTTCTGTGCCTTTAAATCAGCAATTTCCTTTTCTAATTGACCTTTTTCTTGTTCATATTCAGTTAAATAATTTCCAAAATCAACGCTAACGCTAGTCGATTCTTCTTGTTGTTTTGTTAACTTTTTAATCTCTTTAGCATTATGAATGCCGACACCCAAAGCCCCAGCAGAAGTCATAAGAACAAGTCCTAAACCACCAGCAACAATTCTTTTTTTAAAATCTTCAGTAAATTTTAAATTTTTTATCATAAACCCTCCAAAAACATACTAAAAACATCTATGGTGTTTACTCTAGCATAAAATCAACAGAATATCAAGTTTAACTTAATGCATATAAATTGACAAAATTTGGCTTACATTTATTTAAATTTTCTGTATTAAAATAATGTTATCCACACCAAAAATCACTTACTTTATACTATTAAAAATATAAACCTGTTTAAAATACGCATAAAAACCTAATGATATAAAAAATAGCCCGTATTTACAGGCTTTAATTATCAAATGGTGTCCCCACCGAGACTCGAACTCGGCCAAAACCAGACTTAGGAGGTCTGTGCTCTATCCATCTGAGCTATGGAGACAAGTATATTCCCTTTATTAAAGGGAATAAATCAATTAATTTTTACAAAATCTATTAGAATAAGCGCAACAATCTACATTTTAAATAATCATATTACAACAATTACTGCTGCATCTTTATACTAACTACATTATAAATAAATAATAAATAAATACCTAACTTCAAAGAAGCCTTAAACCTTACCATTTCATAAGAAGCTACCAATTTATCCATAACAGAAACCAAATAAGTTTCTTTATATTTAGGTAATTCTTTAGTATGAGGAAACATATGTTTAACAATAATGTCAGCTTCCATATCATTAAGATCATAAAATTTTCTCGCATTCTTTAAGGCAACATTAGGATGCACACGTAATCTTTCATAAGAATTATAACCATTTAAATCATTATCTGTATAAAAATCATGTAACAAAGAAGCTCTTGTAATACCAATTAAGTTCTTCATTCTAAGACTTTTAACAACTAAATAAGACCCTTTAGATACTCTAAGACAATGCTCATAACGACTTATACCATGATGGGGCTCACTCTTAAGCTTTTGAAATTCAGGATTAGATAAGATATCTTTAACAATATCATCATATGTATCTACACCAATAATATCATTATTCATCAAAACACACTAATCCATTATACAAAACAAAGTATAAACAAAAGAACAAATAGTTAATAAAATAATTGAATAAATCATTAACTTCATCGTTTTTTCTAAATCTTTTTCTTCTTTAGCCTGAACATCATTACTTTTTATCAATAACACAAAAGTTCTTACTAATGAATAAGAAGTCATAATACTAGCAATGACTACACCAATTAATAATAATATTTGATATATATGCATATTTCCACCACATTCCTTCCTATTATAACACGGATATTTTGGGATGCAACTAAAAAGCACCAATCCTAAAACTTAGATTCTACTTATTTACAATTGTTTTAGTATTTTGTTTAGCTACTTTACTTCTATTGTTATTAGAAGTATATTCTAATAATCGCAAGAGCATTCTTATATATAAATCACTTAACCCATTTCTTCTTAATTTTTTAACAGCAATACGTTTATCACTATAATCAACATCACTAAACATAATCTTTGCAATTTCATTTTTCAATTCAGTAGCAACAGGAATATCAGAAATAATACTATCTATATCTTCATTTAAAATTCTTGTCGCATCTATTTCAATATCTTTACCACGACATATTATTGTAACTTGTTTTACCGTACTAACATTTTTAACATCAACAATGAAATCACTACCATCAGTATATGAAGTAAAAGGTATTGGTTCTGCTTCAAGTAAAACTCTAACATCAGTAGCCGTTCTTGTATTTCTAAATCTAATCTTATAATTTCTTTCATCAGGAATAATACCGCTCTTGCCTTCATAAGGACGAATAATCAAAGTATAATTACTCTGTAAATAGTTATAATCAAATCTAGTTACAATATAATATCCTTGTTCATACAATGAACTAATACCATCATCTTCATATAAGTTATAGATATTACTTTCGCCTGGGAAAATATGAACTTCTAATGATCTAGATATTCCTATATTATTAATAGCATTCTCTGGTACATAAAGAGGAATAATTGAACCTTTTTTAGCAAATACAGGATAATCTTCATCATTAAAGAACATAACATATCTAGTATTACCATTAAATCTCTTACCTGTTTTAAAATCATACCATGTACCATTTGGTAAATATATTTTTTCAACACTACGTTGCATCGCAGCATCCTTAGTCTTTGTAATCGGAGCCACTAAAAGTTCACTACCAAAGAAATATTCATTTTTATAGTCTGGTTCATCAATCATACTAGCAACAGCATGATATAAAGGCATAAAAACAGGAACACCTAGCTTATGATATTTATAACCTTCTGCATACAAATAACTAGATAATTTTAAACGTAACATTAAATAATCTTGAACAACTCTTAGTATTTGATTATTCCAACGCCAAGGCTCTCTTTTATAATAATGACCATAAGAAGAAGCAAATCTAAATATTGGACTAAAAGTCCCAAATTGAACATATCTTAAATACAATTCGCTATCTTCAATACCACCTTTAAAGCCACCAATATCATTACTCCACCAAGTAAGTCCCATATTATAAGCATTAGAAATAAATTCTGGTAATTTCTTTAATGTATCCCAACTTACTTCGGTTTCACCGCTATACATTATTGGGTATCTTTGGGCCGCCGCACTAGCTGCACGAGATAAAATTACCCCTCTAATATTAACAAATTTTTTATAATCATAATAATGATAATAATTTAGGGCATTTAATATTTTTTTATTTTTAGGTCGAGAATCTATAAAGAAAAAATCAACATTTTCATTATATAAAGTATTAATTAACTTATCTAGATAAGCTGCAATCATATTAGTATCAAAAACATTAAAAGGTAAATCTTGGCTATCACTAATTCCCAATTCATTAGCAAAATCACGGTATTTAAATTCATGAGGATGAATACCTTCTGTTGGTTCTAGACTTAGCCCTAATCTAATTCCACGTTCATGTAAAAACGTAGTAAAATTACTTAAGCTACCTAATTTATCACGATTAAAAGTAAAACCACTATTATATCTCTTCAAATTATTTGGATCTTTAATATGCCAGTTTGAACCTAGTACTAACACATTTAAAGGAATTTTATATTGATTAAAATCATATACTAATTTTCTAATACCATCAAAAGTATATAAATCATCTTTGTACCACCAAATTCCAAGCGCATATCTAGGTATTAGGGGTGGTCTACCAGTTAGATTAGCATAATCACCTAAAAATTGACGGAAATCTTTGTTATAAACAAATACATAAATATCTATTCCCTTTTTAGTTCGAGGAACCATATAACCTTTATCATTTATAATTAATGAATCAGAGTCATCTAAAGTTGAAAAACCATCTAATGAATACAAACTATTTTCTTTTTCTAAAAATTTCTTCTGAGCTTTTTTATATGAGGCTTCTTCTTGTTTCTTTTTATTTTTTTTATCATCTGTATTTTTATTATCTTGACTACTATTTAATTCACTAGGAGAGATAAATTCTTTTTTTAAATCAATATTTGGATTCAAACAAGCAATCTTTTTTACTTCATCATTGCCATAATACCAATAACTACTACTATTTAAAACATTGACTCTTAAAGTCGAATCAGGCGCAAAAACACTACCTTTAAATGGCTTCTCTTTTAAATATTGTAATCTATAATATTTAGTTGAAATTATTAAAGTCGCATGATCTTCTTGTGCATCAATATGTGGAACAGGAAAATTTCGGTTAGCAATATTCTCTGTTAAATAATCATTAAATTGCCCTTCTTCATTATATTCCAATCTTAAAATCATATCAGATATTACACTAATTCTGTACTTTTGACCTTTAAAAACAGCCTTAGGATTAGTTATTCTATTATTCATATTTGGTAAGAAATGATTACCTAGTTCACTCATACTATCCCTATTCTTTCTATAATAAGTATAGCAAATCCTTTTTTACAATTCAATAAATATGAACTTTTTATTTTTTAAGCATTGGTAACAATTAAGTAAATTAACCATCAAAAAAAGTAGTATATTTAAAACAATACACTACTTATTAATTTTATAAGTTTCTCTTTCAATTTGTTTATATGAATAATCAGCTTTCATTTTAGGCATATCTGCTTCGACACTAGCAGGAATCTCAGGAGTTTCAGACTTTTTACTATCTTCTTCTAAACTACTGAAATCAAAATTAACATCAACTGGTTCTAACTCAATTTTCTTAGCCGGTTCTTCCTCTTTCCTTTCAGTAAAATCAAAGACATTATTATCTTCTTCTTTATCTTTTAAATTTTCTAAGAAAAAGTTTTCAAAATTACTTATCTCATCATCTTTTAAAACCGGAATAGTTGTTGTCGTTTCTTCAATTACATCAACATTATTAGTTTCTTCTTTTTTCTCTAAAGTTGGTTCAAAAGAAACTCCAGGATATTTAACTTCTTCTGATTTTTCTTCTTCTTTTTCATTAAAAGTTATATCTTCAAAAGTTGGTTCTACTTCTTCTTTTAATTCTTTAGTTTCCACAGGTATATCTTCACTTTTTTCATCTTTCGTACCATCTAACATCTTTTCAACTGATTCCTCATTTTTCTTTGCATCTCTTAAAGCTAAAAACAAAGTAATTATAAATAAAACAGTAAATACCGCAATTAATACACATAGTATAATTGGGAAATTACTATTACTATATAAATCATTTATAAATTTTTCCATAACAAATTCCTTCTATTCTTTATTTAAGATTACCATAAATAAACTTAAGTTTCAACAATATCTTACAAATATTTTGGTCCCCAAACTAAAAGTATTAATACTAAGGCCAAGAACACTAAACTGGCTAAAATAATTTTTATTGGCACTTTTTTAATAGTATTATCTATCTTAGCATCACTTTCTTCAGCTAATTTTTTTAACATATTATTAACAGCCATCACGGTATTTTCTTTATTACCTTCTTCAATTAAAAGTAAATCTTCAGCAATGTCTTCATTAGGAATAGTGTTCTTTAACGAGCTTAACAAATCATTTAAATTAAAATATTTATTTTTACGTTCTCTTATTTCTTTGGTAAATGAATTATCAATTAATTTAGCCGTTACTAAAAAACTAGCTTTAACATCAAAATTAGATTCTAAGGCTAAAGAATAGGCTTCTAAAAAATAGGCTATATCTTTATCTAGCTGTTCTTTTCGTTTCAAAATTTTGGCGTTAATCAAAATATCTTCATACAAATAATGAAAAAGAATCGTAAACAAAAAGCTTAAAATTATCCCATATACAGGAATTAAAATTAAAACAATAAAAAGCAAAAATTCAATTACTAATCTAGAAATCAAAAAAGTACTCAAGCTAATTTTACTTTCACTACCTAGCTTAGCAAGACGGCTATTCAAATCATCAAGATATTTCTTTGGATAAACACTATTAATAAAATTATTCACAAGATACCTCCAAAGCATTCTTTACTATATAAATATAAATACTATATAAAGCAACAATGACCATAACAACAAGACGACCATTGCCAACAAATAATTTTTCAAAATAATTAGGATTAATGAAAGAACCAAAAAGCCAAACCAATACAGGAATACAAAGAACTATTAAGAATAAATAATTATAAACATCAACCATTTTAAAGTTATTACTATTTTTGATTTCTTTTTTGCTCATATTAGTTTCTATGAAACTAAAAGCTTTAGCATAACTAATATTAAGACTACTAGCTAACAATAGATTATCATAAATATACTTAACATTAGAAAGTTTACTTCGTTGATAAAATCTTAAAAAGGCCATTTCAATCGTGATATTGTTACGTAAATCACGTAAGATTTTTTGCAATTCATCAACAATTTCCCCATCTAATTTATCAATACTATATTTAACTGCATCTATCATGCCATAACCATGTTGGAGTGCATAAGAAATATATTTTGTACTTAAATAAACTTCTGTAACAATTTTATTAGTTCTTTTAATATATAAATATTTCCAAAATAAATCTGGTAAAAAATATCCTCCCATAAAAGCTAATATAAATACTAAAATACTACTTGGCAATAATTGTAAAACAACCAAAACTAAACTAATAATTAATAATAAAATAATCAACAATAACTTAATAGTAAAATAATCAACCTTGGATATTTGATTTCGTTTAATTTCCAAAATATACTTATCATATTTATTAGCTAACTTATCAATAATTTTATAATTACTAAGACCTTTACTTAAATGGCTAATAAAATTCCAAAAGCCATTCTGAATTTTCGCCAAAAGAGAAACATTATCCTCATCTAAATTTAGAGAATATCCAGCAATACGATGACTAACTCTTATTGATTTAGCTAGTCTTAACAAAAATATTCCTGCTAAAAGTACCAAACATAAAACAAATATTTGTAAAAAATAGATATTCATTTTATTCACCCTCAAACATATCATCAAGATTATTAATATTTAGAGTTTTTAATTTATTATAAACAAACTTACAACTACGATTAAAATCAAAAGTCTTATTCTTATAACCAAATACTTCTCTTAATTCTTTTTGATTTACTAATTCTTTAATACTAGTTACTCTAATCTTATCATCAATACCCTTATCCATAAAAACAATTAAATCAAAACCAGTTAGAATACTACCCATAATAACTTCTTTATTCACGGGACCAACTTTAAGTAAAACATTATTAACTATATTATCCATACTAAAAGTTCTAGTATCAAAAGAAGAAATTATGCCACTTCTCTTATTAACTAAATTTAATAGATTTAAAATATTATCATTTGAATAAATCATATAACTAGAATTTAACTGTTCTAATATTTCAATATTATCAGTATTTAAAGAAACTAGTTGGCGATCATTAGCTTTATTATTTTTAAAGCCCACATAGATTAATCGTTCTTCTTTAGGAATAAATTGCATTAAAGCATTAATTAAAGTCGTTTTACCACTATTTTTACTACCACATACTAAAATATTTAACTTACCCGCCACACTAGCCGCTAAAAAGCGAGCCATATAGGGAGTTAAGGTTCCTAGTCTTATTAATTCTTCGATTGATTGTAATTGGCGATCTTCTTTTACAATCGTCAAAATAGGATTTTCACTAACAGGTGGCATAATAAGACTAATTTTGGTATTATCTTTAGTCTTAAATTTAACACATTCTTTATCAAAAGTTATATTTAAATGATTTATTGTTGCTAAGCGCTTAACCGTCTTTATAATATGTTCATTATTAATAAAGGAAATAGACGTATCTTCATAATATCCATCTTTAGTCAATACATAAACAGAAGAAGGACTATTAACAAAAATCTTTTTAACAGAAGGATCATTCATAACTTCGGTAATTGGACCAACACCATTTATTTCATTATCAATCAAATTATACAAATACTGTCTTTCTAAATTACTAAGTCCTAAATCTTTTGTATAATTATTAATTTTCGCTTCTATATCACTATTATTTATAGTAACATCATCAATAATATCAAAAGTTATGGCATTCTTTAACTTATCTAAAGTTTCTTTATCTTTAAAGATATCATAATCATTTAAAGCTAACATTTTCTTTTCTTTGATATTAAATGCATTTATAAGGGATTTACTCATTATTTTCACCACCTAAAATATCTGCTGCTAAATTTAACATGGCCGTATAATCATTTTGAAAATTCTTTATAACCTTAGGATTTAGAGTTATTATCTTACCAGCCATTAATAACTTTTCAATATCAGTTATATAAAACTCACTCGAAATATGATAATCAATATTACTTTTCAAAATATTTTTTATATCATACATACTAAAATATTGTTTCAGTGGATTAGCACTTTCATTCAAAAGAACACGGTATTTATCTATATTTAAACTTTTAAACAAAGTAATTAAAGTTTTAACATTTTTTAAATCTAAAGGACAATTAGTAGTTACCACTAAAGCCATATCACAAAAATCAAGAGCAAAGACATTTATTTCATTTAAAATATGACTCATATCTACCAAAATAACATCATACATAAAAGATGCTTTTTCTAATACAATATTTATTAAAGAATTATTGATTTTATTAAAATCACGGGGATCAGTCGAAGAAGGCAATACATCAATATACTCATCATACTTCACAATATAGTCACGAAAATCATCATAATTATTCATTTCTATATCATAAAGCATATTACAAATATTTTTTTTATAAGGGGTATTTAAGGCCAAAGCAAGACCACCATTAGTTAAATCTAAATCAATAAGTAAAACTTTTTTCTTTAAACTTTCAATAATTCCCGCCATATTAGTAGCAAGTATTGTTTTACCAACACCACCCTTACCACTTGTTATACATACTACTTTACCTTTACGCAAATTCTTCATATATCATATCCCTCTTTATTATATAGTAAAATTATATCACGCCCTACTTTTAAAGTAAATTATCAACTAAAAAGTATCACACTATATCCAATGTGATACATAAATTCTTTTGGTCTTACCATCTTCTAAAGACACAAAAACTCTTATAATAGCATTAATTAAGTTATTTAAAATATGAATATCTTTTTTAAAAGTAACTTTAATTAATTGATGCTTCATTTCTCTTCTAAAACTATAATCATCAATATATTTATTTAAAGCTTTATCCAATAATCTTATTTTTTTCATTTCGTCTTTGTTATTAACATCAATACAAAAAATATAACTATGATAAACTTTAATTAAATTAGCAGTAAAATAATCTTCTTCAAAATAATCAAAGTTAATTATTTTATAATAATTTGGACAATTATCAATTATAATCTTATTTTTATCCATACATCTTACTTCCTTATTGTCACTTTAAGTATATATTAAATTAACTATATTAACAAGTTTAAATTTACTTATACCATTCATTAACTATATCAACAGAGGTTGACGATGGCATTGGATTAGGTAAATCCATATCTACAATTACAGGAATATTAAAGGCTGTCCCAAAACACAAAGGCATTCCTGAACGTAAAGTCTTTATCTTTTCAAGAGTATTCTTATTTACAGAAGCACTAATTTTACTAACAATATCTATATCATCAGGATGATGCAAACGCAAAATCAAGAAATTAGTACATTGAGATAAACTAGTTGGAGATAACTCACTTGGTCGTTGGGTAATAAGGCCTAAAATAATACCATATTTACGCCCCTCTTTAGTTATTCTATCAAAAATATTATAACCAATAACTTCATAATCATGGTCATTTTGAACATACCTATGAGCTTCTTCTATAACAATATGAATCGGAAAACTTGCTCTTTTTTCTAAATTAGTAACATAATCAAAAAATAATTTAGCGTAAATTTTTGACAATCTTTTTATCATACGATCATCAACCCCATTTAAGTTAATGTTAACAATTTGCGCTGGAGTTCCTGCATTCGTTGAGAAAAAGGCTTTAATATATTCTTCTTTAGAAACAATTCGATCAAATTCAAATATTTTCTTATACTCACTATTAATAATAGAATTTAATCTTATCTTCAAAGTATTTAATTTATCATACTGTTTGCTTGAATTTAAAATACCTTCATTTAATAAAGAAAAATCTAAGGCTTTCTTTAAATTATCTAAAGTATAAACAAAATTAGGTTTAATCTTTAAATCATTTAAATCAAAATTTAAAAATTGTTTTACAAAATCAGTTACTAAACCAATGGCATTCATCTTACCCTGATTATCTATTAATAAGCATTGACGAAGTGTTCTATCATAACCAGGTTGATGGAGAATACTATCTAAATTAATATTAACGGTATTATATTTAGTTAAAGCCGCAATAATCTGATCTCTTATAGCAGCTGCTGGTTTACCACAAGCTAAAATATCCATTAGTGTTGAGGCAATAATAAAATCTTTATACTGAACAGTTTCTGGATCTGTGCTATTAAAAATATAAGTTAAACGTAATGTATTTTCTAAAACAGGGATAATATTATAATCATTAACATCCAACAATAAAGCCAAATCATCAACGCCCAAAAAATAAGCCGGAATCTTAACTTGATTATCTCCCTCTTTAGGTTTAGTTGAATAACTTTTAAATCCTAACCCATTTATTCTCTCTATTCCCTTAAAGGCACTTTTATATTCACCAAACACATCAAAAATAACAAAATGACTATTTAATGGTAAAGCATCATCATTACTATAAAAAAGATTTTGTAACAATCTAGCGGCCGCACACGATTTACCGGAACCTGTATTACCTAAAATAGCAAAATGGCCACTAAAGAATTTATTTTTATCAGCAGTTACTTTAAATGTGTCATAAACTAAAGAATTTCCTACTAATAAATTATTTTTATTGCTATAATCTTGACTACCCAACAAGTATTCTAATTCTCTTTTAGTAATTATTCTTGCCGTCGCATCCGCATTGGGTTTCTTTAAAATTCCCGCCAAATAACGACCATCTTTAATTTGACCTAATAATAATATTTCAATTTCTGTAATACTAATATTTTGGATTTCACCAACAATATCCTTAGACGCATCTTTAAAAATAACATTATAACCAATTAAATTAGTTTCTGCCACTTGCATTCTATTTTCTAAATAAATAAAATTATCTTTTATTCTTAATATTTTTCCAAACATTTCAACCTCTTATTTTAATAAGATTATATCACGGACAACCAATTATAGTAAATGAATGCCATTTAATAAATTAAAATAATCTACATTTTAAAAAAACTATAAGTTTACATTTATAGTCTTAACGAGATTTACCCTTACTTTGCTCTTCTTCCATTATCTGATAATAATTCGTACGCATAGCTACTTCTTTACTGCGCAATTGATTTTCAATAATTCGTAACTTTTGTAAAAACAATTCTTCTTTTTCTTTACTTAAGAAATGTTGATAACGATTTAATAAAATTCCTTTTAACATAGCTACTTCATCTAAGGCAATGGCAATTCCTGAAGTATCATCAGTATCACTATTTAAAACATATTGAGCCATTTGCAATAAAGCTCTAAATTTTTCATTAAATTTTATTGATAAAATATTATCAACCAAAACTGGATTTACGACAACAACTTTATTAACACTAATTATGGTTTTATTTTTTCTTGGACTAAAACTATACCCATCCATGCTAGGCAAACTATATAAAGCCATCTTTTCATTATTTTTTGTTAAAACATATGCCATAATCCACCTACTTCTTATTAATTAAATCTGGACGACGTTCCTCTGTTTTTTTTATGCGCATCT
Organism: uncultured Bacilli bacterium; assembly: GCA_934095865.1. GTDB lineage: Bacteria > Bacillota_I > Bacilli_A > RF39 > UBA660 > CAG-605. The sequence goes on along the minus strand of CAKOKU010000001.1, from coordinate 110,034 downwards.
CTTGACGCCAAAGAGCTATTTTTTGATGATTCCCACTAAGTAATACTTCAGGAACTTTAAGGCCTCTAAATTCAGCTGGTTTAGTATAAGTCGGATAGTCGAGCAAATTATCTTCAAACGATTCACTATCCAAAGAATCTTTATTAATCGCCCCATCAAGAAGACGAACAATACTATCCGTAATAACCCCCGCCGCAAGTTCCCCACCAGTTAGGATATAATCACCAATACTAAGTTCCAAATCAGCCAAGCTTCTAATTCTTTCATCAAAACCTTCATAATGCCCACAAATTATAATAAGATGTTTTTCTTTTTTTAAAGACTTAGCTATTCCTTGATTATAAGTTTGGCCATCAGGGGTTACCAAAATAATTTTACTATCCGCTTGTTTAATCGCATCAATACAACGAAATATTGGTTCACATTGCAAAACCATACCGGCACCACCGCCATATGGGGTATCATCAACTTGATTATTACTACGTAAACTATACTTTCGAAAATCATGAACATTAATTTCTACTAAACCTTTTTCTATACTACGCTTAATTATAGACTCACTTAAAAAGCCTTTAATTATATCTGGAAAAAGTGTTAAAATATCTATTTTCATAAAATAAACTCTTCACCCCCATCGGTTTTTATTATCCTATTTTCGGTATTGATATTTTTAATACAAGGCGATTTTATAGGAATATAAAATATTTTTTTACCTTCTATTTCTAAAATAGTATTACCATTATCAAGATAATAATCTTTTACAGTCCCAATTAATTTATCTTTATCATATACAAGACAACCAATTGTATCACTTAAAACATATTCTTCATTTTCTAAATCTAAAGTAGTTCTCTTAACAAAAACATAATCTCCCTTATATTTTAAAACATCATTAATATTGTTAAGACCTTCAAAAGTAACCATTTCAAACATTTTATGATGACGGTAACTACTAACCATAAGTTCTTGTTTTTCTTTACCTAAATAAAAGCTTACCCCTTTTTTAAATACACGTTCTTTATAATCAAAATCAGATAAAATTCTTACTTCACCTTTAATACCATGAGTATTTACTAATTTTCCTATACAAACAAAATCATTCATAATCGTTCTTACTCATTTCATACATTATTATTGAAGCTGCTACGCTAGCATTTAAACTCTCTGTTTTATAAGACATAGGAATATAGATATTATCTTCTGTCATTTCTTTGATTTCTTTACTAACGCCATTACCTTCACTACCAATTACAATGGCACATTTACTACCAAAAGTAACTTCACTAACAACTTGACCATTAACTACATCGGTTCCATAAATTTTATAATTATTATTTTTAAGTTCTGTAAGAAAACTTTTTAATTCACGACGAATAACATTAATTTTAAATAGCATTCCTTCGCTGGCACGTACAGTCTTGTCGTTATATAAATCAACACAAGTATCCCCAAGTACAATTGTATCAACATTAAAAGCAACTGCACTTCTGATGGTGGTTCCTAAATTTCCAGGATCTTGAATATTATCTAAAATTAGTAGACGATTTTTATAAGGAAGTTCCGGCAACTTTTTTACCACTCCAACTACCTTACCAGGACTACTAAGACTACTCATTTTTTTCATTACATTTAAAGAAACATAGTATTTAGGAACTTCATAATTACATTCATATCCTTCTAAAACATATACTTCTTCTAGTAAATTACTATTATAAGCTTCTTCTAAAATATTATTAGTTTCCACCAAAAACAACCCAACTTCATCACGGTATTTTTTTTCTTGTAAACGACAAATATTTTTAATTTTTTTGTTATCTAAACTAGTTATAACTTCCATACACATCACGTCATCATTTTACCATATATTTCCTTACTTAAATACCTCTTTTTTTATTAAGTCATATATTTCTTCATGAATATCTAACATATCTTTTAATTTAGCATTTTTTGTACAACTTATAACTTGATACTTTTTTAAAGTTGCTAATTCTAAATAAGTTTCTTCACTATTTTTTATATATTGCGGTGAATCTTTGGTATCATCATAGCCAATTCTTCCTCTTTTTAATTCAATAACCATTTTATATGGCATATGAAGTAAAATAGTAAAATCTGGGCGTGGTAATTCTAAAAGGTCGTATTCTAAAGTTTCTAACCATTTATAAAGTTTTAATCTTTCTTCTTTATCTTGAATTTTACATCCTTGATAAGCCATATTTGATTCGACATAACGATCTAAAATAACATCATAGCCTTCATCTAAATAAGAATTTATCATTTTATAATTATATCTTCTGTCAGCAGCATAATAAAGAGCGGACACTTTAGGGTCAATTGCCGTAATGTTTTCTTTAAAATATGATGGGGAAATATACTCTTTACCTAAATAAGGGCCACCAATAATTTTACCAGTTGGCGATTCATACATAGGAAAAGCAAAATGTTCAACCTTACGCCCTTCTTTTCTAAGACGTTGCACCAATAAATGAACTTGAGTATCCTTACCAGAACATTCTGTACCTTCTATTACTATAATTTTACCACGCATATTATCACCTTACCTCTTTAAATATACCATATTCCTAGGCTTTATAGCAATTATCAGTCTAAAAGTAAAGAAAAAAGAAGAAAATTAATTCTTCCTTAAAATTTAACTTTAACGTTTTCACGTTCTTCTTCAGTTGCATTAAAGTAAGCTGATGCTTTAAAGCTAAACATGCCAGCAACAATATTACTTGGAAATACTTCTATTTTATTATTGTATTTCATTGCTACATCATTATAAAATTGACGAGCATAAGAAATTTTATCTTCAGTATCTTTAAGTGTTTTTTGTAATTCTATAAAACTAGTATCAGCTTTTAAATCTGGATAACTTTCTGCTAAAGCAAACAATTTAGTAACTACTTTGTTTAAATCATTATTAGCCTTAATCTTATCTTCTGGTGTCTCACTTGATAAATACTCGTTACGAGCTTTAATTACGCCTTCTAAAGTATCTTTTTCATGAGAAGCATAACCCTTTACTGTTTCAACTAAATTAGGAATTAAATCGAATCTTCTCTTTAATTGAACGTCGATTTGAGACCATTGATTTTTTACTTTGTTACGTAGTCCTACTAAAGCATTATATGTTGAAATAACATATAAAATAATAAGTACCACTACTATTAAAATAATCCACTTCATAACTTTCCTCCTATAATCATAGTATAACATATTTTCCCTAATTATTAATAAAATTTATTTACTCCTCTAATTAATTAATGATACAATTTTCTTATAAGTAAAAATGATATGGATAATGAAAATTTAATTAAAAAAATCTCCTTTTTTAGTTCACAAGCTAAATATACCGAAATAACGGATACGGCCTCAGGGGAAATTATTAGAAAAGTCGAAGACAATAATAAAACTTATCTTTTAAAAATAATTAAAAGTGACTGTATTGATATTGATAACTTTGTTAATATTGTTAAGACTTATAAAAATGCCAATATCAATTCAATTGAATTACTAGATTATGGAATTATTGAAAATTATACTTATATAATTTATAAATATATTAAAGGAACGCCCTTAAATAAATTATATACCACATTTAATGAAGGAAATTTTTATAAATGGGGTAAAGATATAGGTCAAAACTATCATTTCCTTAATCAACAAAGGCATTCAAATATCAAAGTTAGATAATATAGTCTTATAGATTTAACCACTAAGACTACCTCTCAATTCTTAAAAGTGTATAACTCAAGTCTATCCTACCTTCAAACAATTTTCTCAAAAGAAGAAGTTCAAAAAATAGCTGACCGTCTAAAAGAACTTACTAGTGCTTTCAAATCCGAAAAGAAAGTTTTAATTCATTCGGATATGCACCCTAAAAATATTATTCTAAATAGCAAAAATGAATTATATATAATTGATGTTGATGCGACAAGTTATGACTATTTTGTCATGAATTTCCGCTATTCGTTAATGGCCGCCTACAAACATCCACAAAATAAAGAGTTCTTTAAAGGTTTTATTAATGGTTGCTATAATAATAAAATTCCTGTCTCATTTAATTTACAACTTACTTATACACTAATATTAAATTTTATGGAACATATTATTCTCTTTGAAAATACCAAGACTAAAGAATATATTTTAGATTATACAAGTTCAGTCAAAAAAATATTTACTGATATTAACATATTTAATAATGCCAATATATTAAATTAATTTTTTTCCAAAATAAAAGCCACTAAATTAATAGTAGCTTTTTATTATTTTGTAGTTTCTTCTTCAGTTTGTTTATTTAAAACATCTTTGCCTTTGTAGAACCCACATGCCATACAAGCACGATGAGGTTGGATAGTAGCACCACATTTAGGACATGTAGTTAATGCTCCAACTTCTTTTTTCAAGTGAGTACGACGCATTCTTTTTTTAGTTTTACTTGTTCTTCTAAATGGAACTGCCATAGTTTCACTCCTTCCCTTCATCAAGTAGAGCTCTAAAGCACTCTAATCTTGGATCATCTTTTTTGGAAATTTCATCTCTTACTTCCCAACCATTACCGCTCTTAATTAATACATCTTTGTTACTTTTGGCAACAATGGGAACTTCCAGTACAATATTCTCCCATAAAACTTCTTTTAGGTCAAGTATATTTTTAGTTCTTTTACACTTTTTTTCCGCTTCTTCACTTGAATAATCTGCTAAAACTTGTTCTATTTGTACTTCAAATGGATAAGGTACTTCTTCTAATGTATAACCGTCTTCTAATATCATTTCACCGCTTACTTTACCAGAAAAAATAACTTCTTTTGATAATGAATAATAAATACGACCTGTAACTTTAACATCATCCAACTTCTTTATTTGAGATATTTTTAAATATTCTTCTCCAAAAGATATCCTAGTATCAATGATAATACCTTGATCTGTTATTTTATTTAAATCAAATTCCACAGAGATTCACTTCCTTTAAGTATTTAAATTATATAATAATTATTTTATTTATTCAACACTTGCTTAGGATTAATATTTAGATTATACTAAAACCAAATGGAGGCAAATATGAGAGTAATCGGGCTTGTTGCAGAGTATAATCCTTTTCATAATGGGCATGCATACCAAATAAAAAAAATTAAAGAACTATATCCTGATAGTTTAATTATCTGTATTTTAGGTGGTAACTTTACTCAGAGAGGTGATATTAGTATCCTTCCTAAAATTACAAAAGGAAAAATTGCCTTAGATGAAAACATTGATACAACCTTAGAACTTCCAACTTTATATACGGTTCAAAGTGCCGACATCTTTGCCTATCAAAGTATAAAAATATTAAATAAAATGCACATTGATACCCTAGTATTTGGTAGTGAATGTAATGACATTACCTTACTAAAAAGCCTAGCAGCCAAGCAAGAAGAAGATAGTTACCAAAAAGAAGTTAAATCTTATTTAGAAGAAGGCCTTAATTATCCAACGGCACTTGCTAAGGCCCTAAAAGTAGAATTTGATTTTAACTCCAATGATTTATTAGGAATATCTTATATTAAAGCTGTTAACAAAATTAACCCTAACATTCAGATTCAAACAATCAAAAGAACAAACAATTACTTAGATATAACTAGCAATGAAAAAATTATCAGTGCTAGCAATATTCGAAACAAATTCTTAAATAACGAGCTTATAACAAAATATACATCATACTCTAATTACTTAATAAAACCAGATTATTCCCTATATTTTAATATTCTAAAAACTAAAATCATGACTGATAGTAACTTAAATTCTTACCTTGATGTTAGTGAAGGATTAGACTTTTTATTAAAGAAAGTAATTATTAAATGCCAAAGTCTAGAAGAATTAATAAACAAAATTAAAACCAAAAGATATACTTATAATCGAATTAATAGAATGCTTATCCATATTTTACTAGGCATTAAAAAAGATTACCCCCTTGAAGATTACTTAAGAATTTCAGCCTATAACCAAAAAGGGAAAAAATACATCAAAGACCAAAATATTAAAGAAAATTATAAACATACAACTTGCTATAAATACGAACTAATTAGTACCTCAATCTATGATGTATTAACTAATTCTTCTTTTTACCAAGAAGAAATAAAAAATAAACCATTCTATAAAGAAAAAGAAGTTATCCTTACAACAAAACAATAACTTTTTTATTCACGCCAACCAGCTATATCTTTAACATTAAAAGTATAATCAAGTTTTTCATTATATAGCTTTTCATAAGCTGTCTTTTTCCAACTATAATCTTGATTTAACATATTTATACTATTGGTTCTTGGACTAACATCCTTATCAGGATATAAAACTCCCAAAACATTTAATTCATATAAAGTTTTATTAAATTCATCATTATCTGGAATATCTGTATCTTCTATTTTAGTAAAGCAAGAAATAACAGGAACATTTAAAACCGCTGCATACTGATAAGCTCCTCTTTTTAAAGGTCTTATTTTTCGGTAATTAAACCACATTTCTTCTTCCGGATAAATTAATACAATGGCACCAATATCTAATACACTTTTTAAAGTTTCTTTAAAGGTACCAGCTAAATAAGTGGGACTTTTACTCACCGGAATAACATTAACATAATTCATTAAAAAGCCTAACATTCCTGGCATTGCTAAATTAGTATCTTGAATAACAATATATAAGTCTTTTTTTAAAACTTTTTCAACTAATTTTCTGATAATAAAAGTATCTAGAGGATTAAAATGATTAGAAGTGATTATAGCCCCATTACTTAAATCTAAATCTTTAATATTTTCTAAACCCTTAATTGTAATATCATTATCCAGCATTTTCATATATTTTCTAACTATTCCGTTAGCACTATGATGTTTGAACCAATAACTTATTTTTTTATTCTTATTCTTATAAAAAGTATCTAAATATTTAGCAATCTCTTCATCATTTAAAGTAGCATCATTTACTTCTACTTTTTTATTTAATTCATTATCTAAAATATTTTGTTGAATATTTTTAATAACTTCTTTTTTTGAACCGCCAATAACCATTATAATCTCTCTTCCTTACCATTATCAAAAACTGATTTAAACGTCACTTCGTCTTTAACTATTTCCTGACATCTAGAAATCATTGCTTCCAAACTCTTAGCATCTTTTAACTTATCTTGATCACTATATTTATCTTTAATCCCTTTTATTTCATTAAAGTATGGTGTTTTCTTAGCATATTGCCAAAAGATATCTTCACAACAAACATTATCATAATGCCAAGGTTTCTTAAATAAATTAAAATGAATAATTCCTGGGTTTTCCACTATCTTATTATCTTTAGAAATAGTAGCATTCCACCTATTATTAATTAATTTCTTTTTATCTTTTAAAATAGCATTAATATAAGATTGATCAGGATCAACGTTACCAAAATTATATTTATGAAATAAAGATAAAAATTTATCTGCAAAATTGCTATCACGTAAAGCTTTCATATCAAATAATAACATACCAGAATTTATATATTCGTGGTAATCAACACCAACACCATTTGTAAAATAATTGGTAATTTCATCTATACCAATACAAGAAGTTTCTGGACAGCCACCAATATACTTTCCACCTAAATCAATGTTATAAAGCTTACTAACATCATCAACTATAACCGTATCACTATCAATATATAAAGCCTTATCATACTCTTTAAAGCAATCTGGTATAAAAATTCTAAAGAAAATAGCCAGACTAAAATAATCTTCGCGAAGACGAGTACCTTTTTTATCTGTAATAGCCTTCAATCTTTCATCCATATTATTAAAGATAATCTTACTAAAATCATTTTCTAAAGTCAGAATTTTTTCCTTATTAGCTTCACTTAAACCATTATTAACTATATGAATATTATAAAAATAATCGGGATTAGCATTAGCAAGTAATGAACAAATAGCAACACTTACAAACGGTGCGAAAGCATCATCAATTGTAAAAAAGATAGGTATGATTTTTTTTGTCTTCTTTTTCCAGTCTTTATAATCATCAAGTAACCAATCAAATTCATGACAATTTAAAACTTCATGTACTTTATCAACATCCCAAGGTTTAACTTTTTGAGTTTTAAATCGTGGAAAAAATTTAAATGTCGTAGTAAAATGTCTTAAAACTGTATCATCTCGCATACATTTTTGCTCATTATACTTATTGGGAACAATTAATTTATGTTTACACAAAATATTCAAAGCACTCTGATCTGGTAATAACATCTTCTTGCTAGCACACATTTCTCGAGCTTTTCTTAATATATCATTAGCTTTTAACATTTCCAAATTATACAATAAGACTCCAGAATTTAAATAATCTTTCTTAAAAATATTCTTCTTATAAACATGGCTACCATAATAATCTAGAACTCCAACAATTTCATACTGACTATTATCAATATCATAAAATTCTTTAAAACTTCTATAAGCTAAAACATCAGTATCTAAATACATAATCTTACTAGGTAAATCTATTAAATCACAATACAGTCTTAGCATACAATAAGGAGTAAACATTGTATCTTTATTTGCCTTACATTCATTTTTTTTATAAACTTCTGTCATATCTATTAATTTAACAGAACTATCTTTATTTGTTTTCTTTACCAAAGTATCTAAATATTCAATAAAATCTCCATCAATAATTTTATATTTCATGTAATTCATTGATAAAACATAAATATTTAATACACACTCTTCAACATTCAGTATTGATTTTATAGATAGATACAATCCATCCTTGATATTACTATCACCACAATATAATAAATTCATTATTACTCCTCTACTATGCCAATTATATAATTTTTATATTCTTTAATTTGATACTTTCTAAAACTAGTTGTATCTATTTTGCTTATTTCACTTAGACTATATCCATACATTTTTAATATGGCTTCTTTTTTTACCCAAATAGTCGTGAAGGTTTTCCAAGCATCGTCACTTTTCTTTATTTGTTGCTCTTCATTTGCTGTAAAAAATCGTCTTACAACACTAGGGCGAAAAGTCATTCTTTCTATATCTATTCCCACAGCCTTAGAACTCGTAACCCCAACGATTATATTATCTTTATGACTAAGGCTAAAATAAATATTTACATCCTTGAAGTATGGCTTCCCATTACTATTTTTTACAATCTCATAATTAGAAAGACAACAATCTTTAGCCATTAAATCAATTAATTCTTTACTACTTTTATTTTCTAATATGTAAAATTTATTCATTAAAATTTCTTTATGTTTCTTACTTATTTAAGTATTCAACAATATCATTAACCGTTTGTAAAGTTTTAATATCTTTATCAGGAATTGTTAAATTATATCTTTCTTCACATTCACTAATTAAAGTAACAATATCTAATGATTCTAATTCTAAATCAGTAGTTAAATTTGATTTTGTACTTATCTTCTCTTCCGGAATCTCACAAATTTCACTTATTAACTTGATAACTTCTCCAGCCATTATTTTTTTCTTTTCCATATTTTATTCCTCCATTATTTTATTTCTTAAAATCTTATGATTATTATTTTTCTTAAATTCACTAGTTCTTAAAATACACTTACTAATTTGATGGTTTTTAGGGACTGTTTTATTATATTTATATATTAAGTTATTAAAGTACGTAACATTTCCCAAATATTCTTCGCTAGGATATATGTAAGCAACTAATTGATTATTTAGGGAACTAACAACGACTTCTAAAACACCTTTATCTTTTAGTAATTTTTCTTCAATCATTTCTGGTAAAATATTTTCTCCGTTAGATAATATTATTAAATTTTTCTTCCTTCCTGTGATAAAAAGGAAACCATCTTTATCAACATATCCTAAATCACCGGTTTTGAACCAACCATCATTTAAAACTTCTTTTGTACTCTTAGTATCATTATAGTAACCAAGCATAACATTTTTACCGTTAATACAAATTTCATCATCGATTATTTTGACCTTTATATCACGGCCAATCAAACCAACAGAACCGTCTTTTCCATAATGATTACGATTAACAGCCACCACAGGACTACATTCTGTTATGCCATAACCATTTAAAATTTCAACACCAATACTACGAAACCATTTAACATACTTAGGGTCCAAATAAGCACCACCACAAATAAAATATTCTAAATTACCACCAAATTGTTCACGTATAGTTCTAAATAATCTAGGACGCAAATCAATTCCCAGCTTCAACAAACTATTAGAAATATTAATTCCAATTTTCAATTTTTTATCTTGTTTAGTTCTTCTGGCCGTCGTCCAAATGGTTTTATAAAATGTTTCAATAAAAACTGGTACCACAAACATCGTGTTTGGTTTAGCTAAGACCATATCTTTTTGTAAATTCTTTAAACTACTATTAATGAAGATAGGAACATGATAATAAAATGGTTTAAGAATTCCGGTAACAAGCCCAAAAGAATGATGGAAAGGTAATACGGCATAAACACCACCATTAGGTTTAAATAAACTTGCTAAAGACCAAATATCAAAGCAAATATTTTCTTGGCTTAAGCATACCGCCTTATTAAAACCTGTGGTTCCAGAAGTAAAGAATATCACACTAGCATCTTTAGGGTTAGTATATCTAATAAAATCTTGCTCTAATTTATAACTTTCTATTTCTTCTATTTTATACATTTTAGTCGTAATATTTTCTAAATTATCACAGTATTCTTGAGAATAAAAACACGTATTAGTATTAGTATTTTTAAGCATTTTCTTAATATCATTACTATCTAAATCTTTATCAATAATAACCACACAATTACCACTGATAACTATACTCATAAAAATGACCAAGAAGTTATACGAATTTTCACCAATTAAACCAATATGTTTATTATTATATAAATTAGCTATATAATTACTTACTAACCTAACATCATCATAAAAATCTTGATAAGTTTTATCTACTCTTACCTTACTTTTATCTAAATAACTAAAAGCAATATCTCCAGGATTTTTTATACTAAGATTCATCAATTCTCTAAAACTATTTATTTTAGGATTGTTATAATATGGATAATTTTTCTTCATCTAAGTACCACTTCCTATACAAACTATTTTCATTATACACAGCAAAAATGAACTGAATATGAAATCATTTTATGGGTAATTTTACTATCACTTCTGTTCCAACCCCAATTTTACTATTAATTTCTATGGTTCCTTTATGCAATTCGGTTATTCTTTTAACTAAACTTAAACCTAAGCCATTTCCTTCTTCGGAATGTGATTTGTCGGCTTTATAAAATTTTTCAAAAACAAACGGCAGATCTTCTTCATCAATGCCTATTCCCTGATCTTTTATTCTAACCTCGTACATATCTTCAATAATACCACTAGTTATCTTTAATGTTTTTTTAGGGTCACTAAATTTTATAGCATTATCTAGCAAATTTATCCACACCTGTTCCAAACTAGACTCATTTAAACTTAGTTTATAATCTAATATATCTAAATCAAGTTCTAATTCTTTCTTTTCGATTTTCTTCATTTCCAACAAAATGGCTTGTCTTATTTGTTCACCGACATCATAAAAAGTTTTATCTGTTAATATTTCTTGTTTTTCTACCTTTGATAAATACAAAATACTATTGGAAAGATTAGATAAACGGGTAGCTTCTTTAATAATAATATCTAAATATCTATCTTGTTCTTCCCTAGACAAATTATTATTTTTTAGTTCCTCGGCATAACTCTTTATAGAACTAATAGGAGTTTTAAATTCATGAGAAAAGTTATTAATAAAATCATTTCTTAATATTTTAACTCCTTCTAATTCTTTAGCCATCTGATTAAAATCATGGGAAAGCCGCCCTAAAAATTTAGTCTTATTTTCTTTAATTCTACAAGAAAAATCGCCTTCACTAATTTTTTTTGTAGAATTAGAAATTTCTTTTATTCCTTTTAAGATAGGGCGACCTATTATTATGGAAGAAATAACTCCAATTAAAACAATAGCAGCAAAAACTAAAACCCAAAAAGTAGACTGATGTAAATCAATCATGTAATCCCAACCTAATATCTTATTACCTAAAAAAATCAAAAAACTTAAAACACCAATTATGGCCGCAAAAGTAAGAAAAGCTAAAGACGTAAAATACAAAGTTAATTTTTGATTAGTCTTAATATCAATATTATTCACTTGTTTGTTTTTCATTTTTTACCACCTTATAACCAAGACCTCTTACTGATTTAATTTCAAATTCCGGGTAATCTTCAAACTTACGACGTAATCTATTTATATGAGCATCAATTGTTCTGTCATCACTATTTGATTCATATCCCCATATTTCATCCATTAACTGATTACGTGTAAAAATCTTATTAGGATATGATAATAATTTATAAAGTAAGGCAAACTCTTTTTGCGTAAGTTCAGTTACTTCAGTATCCCTAGATACAGTCTGGGTTTCACAATCAACCACAACTTTTCCTATTACTATTTTCTTTTCTACCATAATCTTGCTTCTTCTTAATAAAGCATTAATTCTTAAAATAAGTTCTTCCATATCTAAAGGCTTAGTCATATAATCATCAACACCAGTTTTAAAAGCCAATCTTTTATCTTCTATTAAAGAACGAGCTGTTATCATTAAAATCGGTAGTAATTCATTTGTCTTTCTAACTTCCTTAGTAAATTCATAACCATCTAATTTAGGCAACATTAAATCTAATATAACTAAATCAATTTTATTTTCATCTAGAATTTGTAACCCCATTAAACCATCTGTTGCTGTATAAACATTATAGCCTTCACGAATAATATTTCTTTTTATTATATTTTGAATATTACAATCATCCTCAATAATTAAAATATTAATCATAAATACCACCTTCATTAATGATATTTTACCATAGAAAGCAAGAAAAAAGCACTTAATATAATTAAGCCCTTATTAAATAAAAATTAAAATTAATTAACTATATTTATAAATAAAAAAGAGTATACTACTTTACTTCGTATACACTTACTTTTTTCTTATCTCTTCCAAGACGTTCATACTTAACTACACCAGTTATTTTTGCATATAAAGTATGGTCTTTACCCATTCCAACATTTGTTCCCGGATAAATTTTTGTTCCTCTTTGACGGTAGATAATTGAACCAGCATTGATGACTTCACCATCACTAGCCTTAGCTCCTAATCTACGACCAACAGAATCTCTACCGTTTTGAGTAGAACCTTGTGCTTTAACGTGAGCAAATAATTGGATATTCAATTTCATAAAGTTCATTTTAATCCTCCTATTTTTATATTCTTTGGATAATTATCCGCTAACTCTTTTAACATATTCAACATAGTATTTAACAATTTGTTAGCTATAACATTATCTTGAATGACAGTAATTTCTACACTACCATCGTTAGTATCATAATTAATTGCTTTATCATCTAAAGTTAATATATCATTAACAGTCGTCGTAACTATACTAGATACAGCAGCACAAACAATGTCCTTACCATAAGAAGCATAATCTGCATGACCTTTAATAGTAACACTTTCAATTAATTCATTAGATACTACACAGTTCACTTTTATCATAATTACTTAACATTAATAGACTTAATAGTAACCTTAGTATATGGTTGTCTATGTCCTTGTTTTTTACGATATTTCTTTTTAGGTTTGTACTTAAATACGGTAATTTTCTTTTGTCTTCCTTGTTTTTCAACAATTCCAACTACACTAGCGCCTTTTACTGTTGGATTACCAAATACAGTATCAGCCATAAGTACTTCATCAAAAGTAACTTCTTTGCCAACTTCAGCATCTAATTTTTCAACGTAAATAACATCGCCTTCAGAAACACAATATTGTTTTCCACCTGTTACAAATATAGCTTTCATATTTACCTCCTTATATCTCAAGACGCGCCTTTAAGGTGGTAATAATACTCTTTTTATACCTTTTCAGTGCGGTTTTAAAGAAAGCCCTTAAAACATCTGTTATTTTATCAAAGTATTTAAGGCTTGTCAATCGCTTTCAAAGTGGTTTAAATTATCTCTTAATTAAGAAAAAATTAGCAAGAATTCTTACTAATTTCTACTTAACTACAATGTTAACTATTTTACCTTTAATAGCAATTACTTTAACAATTTCTTTGCCTTCAATAAACTTTTTGACATTGTCTTCTTTTAATGCTTTTTCTTTTAAAATGGCTTCATCATCATTTATACTAACTTTAATACTAGCACGTAATTTACCATTAACTTGAACCCCAATTTCTTTTTCTACATCCACAGTCTTAGCTTCATCATAAACTGGCCATTCCGATTCACAAATAGGTTTAAAGCCAATTTGTTCATTTAACTCTTCTGTAATATGTGGAGCCATTGGGTTTAATAGAGTCAACAACAAGTTATAATCTAACCTAGTAATAGATTGAGCATCATCATAAGCATTAGCCAAAATCATTAATGTCGAAATTACTGTATTATATCCCATTGTTGTCATATCATTAGTAACTTTCTTAATAGACTTATGTTGTAAGCTTTCTAAAGAACTAGTATAGCCATCTAAATTATTAACTTTATCTTTTAATCTAATTATTTTTTCAATGAAACGTTTACAACCTCTCAAAGAATCAGTTGACCAAGGAGCATCTAATTGATAATCACCCATAAACATTTCATAAACTCTTAAGATATCAGCACCATATTCATTAACAATATCATCTGGATTGATAACATTGCCTTTTGATTTACTCATTTTTTGATTATCTGGTCCTAAAACCATACCATGAGAAACACGAGTCCAAATCATTTCTTTATGTGGTACTAATCCAATATTATATAAGAATTGAACCCAGAATCTAGCATATAGTAAATGTCTTGCCGTATGTTCCATGCCGCCATTATACCAATCAACATGATTCCAATACTTCATTGCATCATAAGAAGCAAAACATTCTTCATTATGAGCATCCATGAATCTTAAGAAATACCAGCTTGAACCAGCCCAGTTTGGCATTGTATCTGTTTCTCTTTTCGCAGCACCACCACATTTTGGACATTTACAATTTACCCAATCTGTAATTTTTGCTAGAGGTGATTCACCAGTATCTGTTGGTTCATATTCAGCTACATCTGGGAGCAACAATGGTAATTCTTCTTCTGGAACTGGTTGCCAACCACACTTATCACAATAAATCATTGGAATTGGTTCACCCCAGAATCTTTGACGAGAGAATATCCAATCACGCATTTTATAGTTATTAACGACACGAGCAATGCCTTTATCTTCCAAATATTTAGTAATGGCTACTTTCGCATCCTTCACAGAAAGTCCTGTAAATTCACCACTGTTGATAAGTTTGGCATCAGGATTATCTAAATAATCTTCTTTGGCATAAGCATTTTTACTAATATCTCCCCCAGTTACAACTTCAAGCATTGGAATATCATGAACTTTAGCATATTCATAATCTCTAGTATCATGAGCTGGTACGGCCATAACCGCACCGGTTCCATAATCGCCTAAAACAAAATCTCCTAAGAAAATGGGAACTTCCCTACCAGTTACTGGATTAATAGCTTTAATCCCTTTAACTAGACAACCAATCTTTACCTTATTCAATTCTGTACGGTCCATATTAGATTTCTTAGCTGTTTCTTCAATATAGGCTAAAACTTCATCTTTATTTTCTACTCTAGGCATTAATTCTTTAATCAATTTACCATCGGGAGCAATAACAAAGAAAGTAATACCATATATTGTTTCTATACAAGTAGTAAATATTTGAAATTTACCACCACCAACTATATCAATATCAACTTCAACCCCAGTCGATTTGCCTATCCAATTTATTTGGCCAAGCTTAACTTTAGGAGCAAAATTAGTATCATCCAAGCCCTTAAGCAAATCTTCAGCATAACTGCTCATTTTTAGCATCCATTGTGATTTTTCTTTTTGAACAACTGGACTTCCACAACGTTCACAAACGCCGCCAGCGGCATCTTCATTAGACAAAACAGTCTTACAGTTTGGACACCAATTAACAGGAACAGTTGCTTTATAAGCCATATTATGTTTATAAAATTGTAAAAATTGCCATTGTGTCCATTTATAATATTCAGGATCCGTAGTCGAGAATTCACGCGACCAATCAAAACTAAAGCCTAAAGATTGCATCTGTTTTTTAAAATTAGCAATATTTACTTTAGTAGCTTCTTTAGGATGAACATGATTTTTAATTGCATATTGTTCAGCAGGAGCTCCAAAAGCATCCCATCCCATTGGAAACAAGACATTAAAACCTTGCATCCTTTTCATACGAGATAAAGCATCTAGTGCAGTATAACTTCTAACATGACCAACATGAAGGCCAGCTCCGGATGGATAAGGAAACTCTACTAATGCATAAAAAGGTTTCTTTGAACTACCAGTTACAGCTTTAAAAGTTTCGTGTTCTTCCCAATATTTTTGCCATTTTTTTTCAATTTCTAAATAATTACTTGTCATTTTCTTTTCCCCATTTCTTATTTAAATGTCTTCCTACAATTTCAAATATTGCATATATAAGTGCAAAGAGTAGAACAAACGCAATTGATAATTGCCATTGGATTTTGAGTGGAATATTACTTATAATTGTTGATGTCAAACTAATTATGAAAGCATTGCAAAAACTTGTCCATTTTAATAGTTCTTGATAATCAACTTTCTTTTCATCTAAATTATAACGAATAATTAATAATCTACCTTCATTAGTATATTTAAACTGTTTTTCTTTCTTTTTCTTACCATTTTTCTTGCCACTAGTCTTTGGCGTTTTTATTCTTCCAGATATGTAGTAGCAAAAAATATACACTATTAGAAAGACTACTACAAAGAAAATTAAATTAAAAATTATTGTATTCAATCGACAACACCTCCAATAAAAAACGCGCAAAACTCCCAAATAAGGGCGAATTTACGCGGTACCACCTTAACATTATACTCTAAATTGATATAGGAATTACCCATTTAAACTAATTTAAACAAGTTCATATATTATCTTTATTTGTTTTCACCAACCACAAACTCTCTTTTAAAGCATCATATACTACTACTTTTAAATTTCTTCTTCGTTTACAACTCATATTATATACTTAAATATTGATATTAAGCAAGTATTTTATCAAAAAACTTTTTTAGATAATTATTAATTATTCAATACTATCTTAAAAATCTCATTACCACTTGTAACGTGCTTGACATATTGTAAACTTAGTGCTAGGATAATCACCAGTTGAAGGAAACTTCTATTAATAAGAGGAGGAATAATTGTTTATGAATGGAAGAAATCACGAAGATGCGGCTGCTGCAATGGCAATGCTTATGGTAGGTGCTTATGTCCTTTACTCAGCAGTAATGTCTTCTAAAGGGGCTAATGAATCAACTAAAAAATATCAAGAACCAAAAAGTGCTTCTAGTAGCATTTCTAGTGAATATGTTAAAGAAGAATCTGAGTTAGAAAAGTCACTTGTGACTTCAGAAATGACTAAAGAATCAGAACTTAGTGTTTCTAGTAAAGCACTGCAAGACAGTTCAAGAACTACTGGCTCAAATGATGAGACTGATAATAAAGAAACAGAAACTAGTAGTCCTAATGAAAACGCGACTAGCAATTCAGAAGATCCAAGTCAAGAAACTGAATTAATTAGGTACGACAAAGTTGATTTATCCATGTATTTCCAATGTATTGGTTATGTTAAATCTAAAGAATCTGGCAATAAATTTTACTTATTTGATTATGATTCTAAAGCCGGAACTTATACAGAAATTAATGGTTTATTTACATTTGATTTTTGGGTAGCCTACAATTTCCGACCAGCATGTGAATTCTTAACCAATGAAGAGCAACAAGTTTTTTTTCTAAGAACAGAAGGTAGTATCAGAACCGTTAAAACGATTTTAAATGATTTAAACAAAAAATACGCAAACAAAAGTGATGAAGAAATCTTAGAACAAGTAAAAGAAGATGCCAATAACAATGAAAAATATAATGTTCTTTTTATTGAACTACTAATTAAAGACAAAGATGGTGAAAAAGTTCTAGTACCAGTCCTAAACTTAGGAACCGGCATTTATTACGAAATTAATGGCAACGATTTTTGGAATGAAAAAGACGTTTATAAAGATAGATTTGAAAACTTAAGTGGCTACATTAATGATGGAAAATACGGTTCTATTGGTTCCATTGGCGAACAAAATTTAAGTGTTGCTGAAATTAATCAAATAACTGCCTTAATTAATCAAGACGTAAAACAAGAACTCAACAGCAAATCTAGAAGCTTAACAAAATAAAAATACATAGGAAAAACCTTATGTATTTTTTATTAAGCAAAAAATTGCTCATACCAAACTAAGAATGTATAAATTGTCCATACTTTTTTATAACAATCTTTCTTACCAGACTTATGATCTTCTAAAAGCTTAATGATTCTCTTATGGTTAAATAATTCACAAGCAGCCGGACTATTAAACTTATCTTTTATTTCATTATATAAGTCATCTTCTCTTATCCATTCTCTTAATGGAACTGGAAAGCCTAGTTTTTTCTTTTTATATGCTTCATTAGGAATGACTTCTTTAGCGGCCATACGTAACGCAACTTTAGTGGTTTCTTTATTTACTTTAGCATATTTAGGCAAATACTTAGCCACTTCATAAACTTCTTTATCTAAGAAAGGTGTTCTAGCTTCCAAGCCAAACATCATAGTTGTTCTATCAACAGCATGTAAGAAGTCTTGAACTAACCAATAATAAAAGTCAACTGCCTGTCTCTTTTCTAAATCAGTATTATTTTTATACTGTTCATATAAAGGAGCGACAATATCTCTCGTATCCAACTGGTTAGGATAATTAACAATTGCTTTAGCTTCTTTATCTCTAAATACTCTACCAAGGCCAATATTATAATCTTCTAATTTTTGACCGCGACGGTAAACAAAATTAAAGCCTCTTACTTCTGGTAACAAAGACGCCATGAAACTAGCCGTATGACGTAAGAAATAAGGAATTTTCATATACCAAGCTTGGTCAATTTCTTCACGGTAATTTAAGTAACCAGCAAATAATTCATCAGCACCTTCGCCAGACATAACAACCTTAACATCCTTAGAAGCAATCTCAGCAACAAAATAGAGAGCAATTGCCGAAGGATCTGCAAGTGGTTCATCCATATGATACATAATATTAGGAAAAGCTTCTAAATACTCTTTCTTTGTAATTTTATGTGAAACATTTTCTATTCCTAATTTATCCGCTAAATCTTTAGCATATCTTATCTCATCATATTTAGGATTATCATAGCCAACCGTAAAAGTTTTAGCTGGTTTGGCTAATGAAACTAAATAAGAAGAATCAATCCCACTGGATAGAAAAGAACCAACCGGAACATCACTAATTTGATGATATTGAACTGAACTTCTCATAGCTTTATCTATTTTTTGAACAATTTCATCCATATCTTCTTCTTTAGGAACAAACTCTAATTTAAAAAATTGTTCTTTATGAATTTTACCATCTTTATATAAAAGTTGATAACCAGGTTTTACTCTAAAGACCCCTTTAAAAAACGTTTCTTCAGTTGGAGTTGAATTAAAACATAAATAACTACTTAATATTTCTTTATTTAACTCTTTTTTAAATGAAGGATGATCTAAGAAAGCTTTAATTTCTGATGCAAACATAAAGGAATTACCAAATTTAGCATAATAAAGTGGTTTTATTCCAAAGCCATCTCTTGCCATAAATAAACATTCTTTCTTTTTATCCCATATAGCAAAAGCAAACATTCCACGTAATTTACTAGTAACATTAGTACCCCATTCTTCATAACCATGGATAATAACTTCTGTATCACTTTTGTTACTAAATTTATGGCCACACTTTTTTAATTCAGTTTTTAATTCAGCAAAATTATATATTTCTCCATTAAAAACTATTACCATTGATTTATCTTCATTATATTGAGGTTGACCCCCACTAGAAAGATCAATGATCGCCAAGCGACGATGAGCCAAAGCAACATTATCATCTATATAATAGCCTTCCCCATCTGGCCCACGGTATTTAATACGTTCCGCCATATCCTTAATTACTTTTTCTTTATTTTTAATTGTTTTATCAACAAATCCTGCAATTCCACACATAATAACTACCTAATCTCTAACTAATATAAGATTTTCCTTTCTTATTAAAGTCTTAATTATCATTTATTAATAATTACCTAATATTTTACACTATTTCTCATTTAACTGAAAACTTTAACCAAAATATTTTTGCTAATTGACATAAATTATACTTATTTATTTCTTACTATTAAAAACAACATTATAATAATTTTTCTCGATTATTAATTTGCTCATATTTATTCTATTGGCTACCAAATTATTAATATTTTTTATATATTCTTCGCTAACTTCTTTATTATCTTTAGCTGCAAACTTATTAGTTGAAGCAAAATAAGTACCTTCATTGGTTACCCAACTCCGATTAGCAAAATAAGCTACGCCTAAAGTATCTGATAGAATATCTTTTCCCATAAATAAACGACTATCATACTCTAAACCAAATAAATTATATAAAGTTGGCATAAAATCTAACTGAGATGCTACTTTATCTATTTGAATATTATCCATTTGATTGTTCCAAATAATCAAAGTATTATGATTTACTTCGACAACTTCATCACGTTCATACGTAGAAAGTTCATTAATTGAATTGATATTCATACTATAAGGATAGTGATCAGGAACTACGGCAATGACGGTATCATCTAATTTCCCAGAGGCCTCTAAACTCTCAATCAAAAATGCCAAAGCTTTATCAAGCTCAATGTTGGCGGCCAAATATCCTTTAGCCTCATTACTTAAATCAAGATTCTTAACCAAATCCCAATTCTTTGCAACTATATTATTGCCACTACGACTATAAGGCATATGCCCAGAAACCGACACATAATAAGTCATAAATTTGTCTTCATTAATATATTCATCAATAGTTGCCTTAACCATATCATAATCACTTGGTGGCCATTTACTACAATCCATTAATTTTTCTAAACCAGTATATCTCGCTTTAAAATAATCAAAACCTAAATTTTTCAAATAAACATTACGATCTTGAAAATATGCACTGTTAGAATGATAACTTTTAACACTATAACCAGCGTTTTTATACATAGTACCAAATCCATAAGGAAAATAATTTGTTCCTTTACGCCAATAACTATTAAGATCATTTAAATTAGCAAATAATCCAGTTAAATCTTGAAATTCCCCTCCAATAGTACTTAAATTAACAGGTGTATAAAAATTATTAAAAACAAAACCGTTATTACTCAATTTATATAGGGTTGGAGTTAATTCTTCATTAATCGCAATTGTACTAAGGCTTTCTGCCATAATCACAATTAGATTTTTATCTTTAAAATAACCAGTATACTCATTTCTCTTAGTACCTTCCAGACTTTTAAAATAGTTATGCATTGTAACTAAAGTTTTATTCTTTTCATTAGTAAGCAAATCATCAAAATTAATGTCAACTGTATTATAGCCATAATCTACATCTGTATCTTCACTACCACTAACCCCATCTTCTACTTCATACAAATTATCATCACTTGGATTATCAATAACCTCATCAAAGCCCCAAAGTAAACGCTTAACATCTAAGTAAAAAGATGGTAAAACTCCCAATTGTTCCACATTTAAAGCATTATTATTTATTTTATAAAAAAGATAATAAGAAGACATATTGCTATTTTTAGTTACACCCATAATAGCCAAAAACAAACATAAACTACCAACAAAACCACTTAAATTTATTTTTAATGTTGATTTATTTAACTTCTTAAAATCAAAATTGGTATTCATTTTTAAAACGAATAAATAAGGAAGTAATAAAACTAAAATACTACCAATATTTTTACAAGTTTCTCTAATAACCGTACCACTAAAAGCTAGGGCTTGGTCGCTTAATGTTAAAATAGATAGACAAAAGAAAGTATTAAAAACTTTTTTAAAAACCAAAGAAATACAAAACCAACAAACAATTAAAAACATTATAACAAAATATATTATTTTATTTTTTTTACTTGATTTACTGGCCTTACTTAAAGTTCCTATTATAAAGCTTATAAACCCTAGGAAAGTTACTAATACTAACGTATTAACAGAAAAAAGATTTTTGCCACTAAAAATTATCAATTTATAAGCTACTTCTAAATAAAGTAATAAACCAAACGTAATTAAAGATAAATTAATTTTATTATTTTTTACAAATTCAGTTTCTAATGTCTTTTTAACTTCATTAGTCTTAAACTCTTTTTCTCCTGCAATTTTTTTATTATTACTAACTACTTTATTTTTTTTCTTAACTTTCTTTTTCTTCATCTTATCACTTTCTTCTTTTATTTTTAAATAGAAATTAGCGACAAACTTACTTGTCCTTTTTCCTTATCAATATCACACACATAAACATCTACTATTTCACCAACTTTTACTATGTCTTTAGGCTCTTTAACAAAATTTTTAGACATTTTAGAAATATGAACTAAACCATCATCATGAAGACCAATATCTATAAAAGCCCCAAAGGAAGTAACATTTCTAACTGTTCCTTGTAATTTCATCCCAATAACTAAATCATCAATAGTTAAAATATCACTCTTTAATATTGGCATATCTAAGTTTTCACGAATATCTAAACCAGGATGTTGTAATTCTTTTAAAATATCTCCAACAGTAAATTCATCACTATCTAATATTCTAGCTAATTCTTTCGCATTAGCACTGGCTATTTTTTCTTTAAATTCATTAGTATTAATATCTTTAATATCCAAATTTAACTTTCCCAATAAATTGTTAGTCAAACCATAAGACTCTGGGTGAATACCCGTATTATCTAAAGGATTAAGACCATCTTTTATTCTTAAAAAACCAATGGCCTGTTCATAAACTTTAGCGCTTATACCTTTTAACTCCTCTATTTGTTTTCGACTTTGAAATGGTTTAGCAGCCATTAATTTATTAATAGTTGTCTTTGTTAAACCCGAAACATACTTAAGAATGGAATTAGAAGCAGTATTTATATTAACTCCAACTTCATTAACAACCTTACTAACAGTAAAATCTAAGCCTTCGCCTAATTCTTTTTGGTTAACATCGTATTGATATTCTCCAACCCCAATTGATTTGGCATCTATTTTTACAAGTTCAGCTAACGGATCTTGTAATCTACGACCAATCGAAATAGCACTTCTCTTTTCAACTGTTAAATCCGGAAATTCTTCCTTAGCCAATGGACTAGCTGAATAAATACTGGCACCAGCTTCACTTACAATTATATACTTACAATTAGTTCCTTTAATTACTTCACTAACAAACTTTTCTGATTCACGGGAAGCTGTTCCATTACCAATAGCAATAACATTAATATTATACTTATTTATTAATTCTTTAATTTTTTTGGCCGCGCCAACTTTATCATTAACCGGTTCATGCGGATAAATAACCGCAATATCAACAAGATTACCAGTTGGGGCAATAACAGCTAATTTACATCCCGTTCTAAAAGCTGGATCAAAACCTAAAACCCAAGAATTTTTGATTGGAGGAGTTAAAAGTAGATGATCTAAATTATCTTGGAAAGTCAAGATAGCCTTTTTTGAAGCAAGAGCCATTAATTCATTTCTAATTTCCCGTTCAACACTGGGTAAAATAAGTCTTTTTAGGGCATCTTTAATAGCATTTTTTACTATATCTACTACAAAAGATTTCTCATTTTTAATAAATTTTTGCTCTTGATTTTGAACAATATAATCATAGTCATATTCTAAATCAATACTTAAAACTTTCTCAGCTTCACCTCTATTCATAGCTAAAACGTGAAAATGCTTAGCATATTTAATACGTTCTTCAAAATCATAGTACATTTGGTATATCTTTTTTTCATCAACTGCCTTTTTGGCCATTTTTGAAACAATAAAGCCGGTATTTTCAATATATCCACGAATATATTTTCTACTACTATGATTATCACTTATCCATTCAGCAATAATATATGATGCACCTTCTAAGGCTTTATCTACTTCCATATTATACCCACTAGCAAGATTTTCTATGCTGCCATTAAGTGGGAAAGCCATTATTCTTTTAGCAAGAGGTTCCAAACCTGCTTTAATAGCTTCCGTAGCCTTTGTTTTCTTTTTCTCTTTAAAAGGACGGTAAATATCTTCTATTTCTGCTAATTTACTTGCCGCCAAAATACTATTTCTTATTTCCTCTGTAAGTAACCCTTTTTCATCAATTAGGCGAATAACATCTTCCTTTTTCTTTAACATATTTTCTTGATAACGGTAAGAAGCTTCTATCTGTCTTATTTCATCTTCATTAAGATTACCAGTTACTTCTTTACGGTAACGAGCAATAAAAGGAATAGTTGCTCCTTCACTAAGTAAGTTTAAGACCGCCTTAATTTGGCTCTCTTTAATATTCAAAATACTTATTAATTCTTTTATAACAGTTTCATTCATAATTTACCTCATAAATTGATTATATAACATCATATCCCAAAAAGAAAATAAATAGCTAATCTTCACGGAAAAAGTTACTTTTTATGTTATTAATTAATTTAAAGCAATACAAGCGTGTTTAATAGTTCCCGTTACTAAATTACTAACTTTACCTACTATTATCTGTGGTTCTTCTACCATATCATTTTTTATCCACTCAAGAACAATAGCAACAAAAGCATACTTATAAAAATCAGTAATAAAAATTTTATCTTGTTCTAATAAATTATCAGCCTTAGAAATTTTATCTATTTCTTTATATATAATAGGATACACTAAACGGTAAAGATTTTGTCTTAATATCTCTAAAGACACAGAATGATAAATATTAGTAACAAATACTTTTTCTTTTTGCATCAACATAAATACAGCTAAAAATTTTTCTTGCCATGGAATATCTTCTTTTTGTTTTTCTAAAACGCCACTCATTTCTTCTTTACATATCCATTCAATTAAATCTTCTTTATCAATAAAATGATAATAAAACGTTTGTCTGTTAATATTACAGTTTTTAGCAATATCATTGACTGTAATTTTATTAAATGGTCGTTCTTTTAATAAATCTTTTAAAGCATAAGAAATTGCTTTTTTGGTTGTTAAACTACTCATAAATTCACCAAATTAATTATACTTTAGAAAATTATTTTGAACAAGAAAAAAGACAGTTTATAAACTTAAACCATCTTTTTTTACATAACGCTTATTAATTATTTAAGCAAGCCACTATCTTTTAAAAGCAATTCTATATCTGTATTCTTTATCTTTTTTAGCAATACTTTTACCATTTCTTTTTCAACAATACTTAATGGTAATTCATCAATACTTTTTTTATCAACAGCATAATATGCCGCTTTTAGTAATTCTCTAATATCATAGCAACTACCCCAAACTTCGGGAACAGCACGATCAACATTTAAAAGTGTATAGACAGCTTCCATTCCTGTACGAATAGAATATTCAGTCGTAAAAATTGTATCTCTTGGTGTTTCAGCAAATTGACCTAGAAACGCAAAATTAATTGAACCTTTTGGTACGACTAGAGGTCGATCACTCTTCATACGTGGTTGGAAGAAAGCATTTATATATGGCATATAACAAGTTGTTGTATTACATTTTTCATTAGCATAAACACTAATCTTATCAACAGGAATGCCAATATGATATAACCATTCTTGACAAACTTCACTTCCCGTACATAAACGCATTGGCTTTTTGACAAAGTTTCCTTTTTTATTGGTATTTAAAGAATAAGCCCAAACTAAAATCATATTTTTATCTTGACTCTTAAATTGAGGTTGACGATTAATTGTCCATGATAAGTACCAGTTATCTACACTATCTTTTACGGTAACAATTCCACCAGTCGTTACTCTTCCACTACGCGGATCACGTTTACAAATATCCATAATATGTTTAATTATTTCTTCATCACTAGTTGCAATCGTAGCACTCATCCAGTTAGTAGCATCAACATTACTACAAAACTTCATAGGATTACCAAACTCACCATTACTAGCTTGATTAGCAATATTTTTCCACAAATCCCAAGACTCACCACAACCATTTTTGATAACAGACAAATCCGGAGCATTAAATTGATCACCATAACAAGAAGTATCTGTACAACAACCGTTAGTAATAAAGACTAAATCATTTTCTGTTAGTGAAATTGATTTTTCTTCATTATCCTTTAGATATTTAATCTCTTTAGCTATCTTTTTAGTACCACTATTATCTATGATAACATTCTTTACATCAATACTATACTCTATTTTTACGCCATGACTTTCTAAGTATTTTGTTAATGGTAAAATCATTGATTCATACTGATTATATTTAGTAAATCTTAAAGCTGAAAAATCAGGTAACCCATCTATATGATGAACATAACGACATAAATATCTTTTCATTTCTAAAGCTGAAGACCATTTTTGAAATGCAAACATAGTTTGCCAGTATAACCAGAAGTTAGTATCCCAAAAACTACTTGGCAAAACATCAGATATTTTTTTATCTTCTAATTCTTTTTCGGGAGTTATAAACAACTTAGATAATGCTAAAGCTGACTTTTTATCTAATTTAAATAATTTATCCGTATGCGCATCTTTACCACATTCAATCGTTGCGCGACACAATGAATAGTTAGGATCATGTTTATTTAACCAGTAGTATTCATCTAATACTGATACTTTTGAATTTTCAATTGATGGTACATCACGAAACATATCCCACATACATTCAAAATGATTATCCATTTCACGACCGCCACGCATAAAAAAGCCTTTTGTTACGTCTTTACGACCATCACACGAACCACCAGCAAGCTCCAATTTTTCTAGTAAATGAATATTTTCTCCCTTAAGACCTCCATCACGCACCAAATAGAAAGCTGCTGACAAACCAGCAAGACCAGTTCCTATTATATATGCCTTCTTTTTTTCGGCCCCAATTGGTTTTTCTGGATGAGCAAAAGCCTCATAAGTACCTGCTCCATAATACATATTATATTCCTCCTTTATTGTACATACTTAGAATTATACAAAATCTCTTTATTTATACAATAAACATCAAACATAGACTGTATTATTTTTAGACAAACAAAATTAAATGTCAAAAAAAATATTAGAAAATTATTTATATCTTCTAATATCTCTAATTAATATTCCTTACCTCTAACTTCATTATTTATCCAAGCAAGATAATTTCTACTGGTACTACTAATTGGTATTATTGCAAATTCAAAAGTTTCATAACTATGATACTTTCTTACAACATTATAAATCTTAGGAGCCAAATTCTTTTTAGTTTTAACAAATAAAAGGTATTCAACTGCACTTTCCAGTTCTTGATGCCACAACCATGTTGATTCGCCTGTTATTAATTGACAACTACTAACCAATTTTTCTTCTAACAGTGCTTTAATAGTTCTAGTAGCTTCTTCTTTATCATCAAAAGCTATTTCAATCATACAATATTCATCAATCATTTTATTTTACCTCATTATAATTTACATCTTTTGTAATCTAATTTTCAATAAATGCAATAACTCTTTATCAGCATCTATCTCATTTAACACATAAAAAGCATCTTGTAATTTAACTTTGGGACTAACATTATACTTAACATCATCAGCTTCGCCTTTAAAATCCATCTCTTTATCTTTAATAAAGTTTCTTATTAAAAGTTCAATATCTTTTAGAACATAAGCTTTTAATTTATACTCATCTAACAAAGTAACCCCATAATAAGCCCCAATTAATGTTCTGTATCTATTTTTTTCTTCTTCTATTTTTTTCATATTTTACTACCTATTTTTTTCTTTACAGTAATCTTGAAGCAAGCACTTTTCACAACATGGACTCTTAGCTTTACAAATATACCTTCCAAATAACACTAATTGATGATGTAAACGGCTCCATTTTGCTTTTGGAATTTTTTTCATCAATGCTAACTCTGTTTCATATACACTAGCATTTTTTTTAGTAAGACCTAATCGTTTGGAAGTCCTATAAACATGAGTATCAACAGCAATCGTTGGTTCATCAAAAATATTTGCCAAAACCACATTAGTTGTTTTTCTGCCAACTCCTGGTAAAGTTTCTAAATAAACTCTATCATTTGGAACATCACCATTATAATCAGCTAAAAGACGACACGCTATTTCTTTTAAATAGAAAGCTTTATTATGATAAGTTCCCACTGGTCTTATTACTTGTTCAATCTCTTTTAACGAAGCTTCACTTAGACTTTGCAAATCATATTTTTCCCACAACTTTTTTGTTACTTCATTAACTCTCGCATCAGTACATTGAGCAGACAACACTGTTGCAATTAACAACTCATATGGCTTAGTATAATTTAACTCACACCTTGGGTTTGGTATCATAATATCTAATTTTGCCAAAATATCATTTATCTTATCTTTATTCATCATCATCATTTAACCAATCATAATCAAAATATTCAATATCATTATCTGAATTAGAATTATCTTCTTCTTGATAAACATTTGAAACCGACTTTCTTTTAGCCACAACGTCATTCATAGAATTAAAGCCTTGTTTACGCCAATCATATAAAATCCGGTCAATATACCGAAAATTTTTAGCTCCACTCAATACGGCATCTTTTAAAGCCCCAATAATTAAATCTTCACTCATTCCCTTATCTAACCAAGCATTAATATATTCATACTCAACCGGTGATAAACTTCTAACCAATTCTTTTTGAAAAGTTTCATAAATATTACTAGAAACCACTTTTTTAGATGTAGTTTGTAAATTTTCGGCAATTTTATTATAAAATCTTTCAAAAGAAATAACTTCCCTTATTTTATTGTTTTCATTCACAGTCTTATAATCAATTAGTTCTTTAATAATTAAATTATTAAAGGATGTCATAACCTCTCCACTACTAAGACCAAGAATACCTGCTATTTCTTCACAGTCAAACACCTCTTTAGAACTGTTTAAAATAGCCAAGAACACTAAAAAATCATTAAGTGAAATACTTTTATCTATATTTTTAATCAAAAGTTCATTTATCAAAAAATTCTTAGCTTTTAATACTTTTACTACATCATTCACTTAACAAGTTCCTTTCTTAAATTTAAGAATATAAGCCTCCAATTCTTCCTTTCTATTAGGTAATTTCTTCATTAAAAGCATATATTCTAAATCTTCATATATTTTATTTAGTTTATTTTTTTCTATCCCTAAACTACATATTTCCTCAGGAGTTATATTAATGTCTTTACGCTTATGAATTGGTAAGTTTTTTTCTAACATTGCAATATTTAATCGTTCATAACCAAGTATTTCACCAGCAACCATTGCATAATATAAACCATGATAATAAACAACCGTATTATCTATCTTACCATACTTTAATATTTTTTGAATATTTTTTATATTATTCTTTTCTTTTTTTGTAAAATGGTAATCTTTCGGAACTTCTAATTGAGCATACATTCCACATAAATCTTTAGTCTTTCTTATTTTTTTATAACTAATACCTAATATTTTTAAAATTCCCAGTTTGCGCAAATAGTCTAATGATTTAATGACATTATCACACATCAAAATTTTATCTAGTTCTTGTTTTACTCTAGTTAAAGGTAATTCTTTAAGATTATCTTTATATTTATTAATATAAGTCAAAGTATCTTTCTCAATCGTAAAATTCAACACAGCCTGAAATCTTAATGCTCTTAATATTCGTAAAGGATCTTCAAGCAATTTTTCTTGAGGATTACCAACACACCTTATTTTCTTTTCCCTTAAATCTTTTAATCCACCTAAATAATCAACAATATTCCCATTTTTATCCATTAAAATAGTATTAACTGTAAAATCTCTTCTTAAAACATCCTGACTAACACTATTAGTATATAAAACAGTTGGATGACGATTCAAATAAGAAACATCTATCCTATAAGTGGTTATATCAATATTATATGGTGGCTTAGATATCTTAAAAGCCCCATAAAGGGAAGCATTGACATTCCCAGATAAAATTTCACTTAAATCCTTCACTGTGGCATTAGTGCAAATATCAACATCATAACTTTTTCTATTCATTAAAAAATCACGAACATAACCACCCACTATATATCCTTCAAAATGTTTTTCTTCTAATTTACTTAATATATCAAATATTACTTTATCCATTATATCTCCTAAGTAATTATAACATTTTATTTGACAATATACTACTTGTTATGGTAGAATTTACTAGACAAACGAACAAAAGGAGGAATACCAAATGGCAGTTAAAGTTACAACTAAAAAACCAAAATCAATGAACAGAAGAAGTCATGCTCTTAACAAAACTAATCATTTTCAAAAACCTAATATGATTACAATTACTGTTAACGGTGTTAAAATTAAGACTTCTGCTAGAGAAGCTAGAACTATTCTAAAGGCTAACTAATTAGTCTTTTTTTATTGCTTTTTTATACTAAAAAACAAGAGAACATTGCCTCTTGTTAAGCTATTTTTTGAAATAAACTATTTCCTCTTTTTATGTTTAAATCATCATAATTTGTATAATTACTAAAATTCAAATCTGACTTTTTTACTATATAGATATCATTTGTAATTGTGGATAAATCAGTATTATCATCAGCTATAATAACAGGTTGTTCTGTTCCTTTACTATTAATAACAGCATATTTATTAATATTAGGCACATAGCGAACGACTACTTCTTCATTCTGATATCTAGTAACTCCATTCATATCCTTATAACTTTTTAAGCCATTAACTAAATACAAATAATCAATAAAAAAAGTTTTTTCTTTATTCTTTTTTCTAAAAAACATATTATCCCCCTAAAATATATTTAATTATTATTATCTTTTAAATTTCTCTTTTGCTGATTTAATAATTCCTCATAACTATTAAGAGCAGCATCTAATCTTTCATCACAGCCGCCATACATTTTCAAATGTTTATATTTTTCTTCTAAAGAGTATATCATTTGAACATGGAATGTTAAAAAATTAATATAATCAAACCTAACAATTCTTCTATTGTCAATATCAAAGCAAAAAACAAAATCATCTTCTGAATAAAGAGAAATAAGGCGACTTCGCTTATAATTAATTAAATTAGAACGCCCAGCGCCTTTTAATTCTGATTTAATACCTGTAAAATCAGTTCTTTTTATCAAACACAACGCAGCATTTGGGCCAACATATTCCTTGCCAAAGGCAAAAGCACCACAATGAAATTTTGTAGTAACTTTTAAACAATAATATAAATTATCTTTAAAAAAGAGAACTAAGTAAGGACGCCTCTGATCATGATAGTTTTCTATCTTATCATACGTTACATCATCATATCCTTGAAATCTTGCCCATACTATATCAAATTGCTTAGGATACACATCTTCCCACTTCTTGTTCATTACTTTAACTTCTTTCTAACATTTTGTAAACTCTATAATGATTATCTTCTTGTTCATATAAAGCAACTGGTAAATTATTATATACTAAGAGTACTATTTTGTCATTAGAATTCAAACTTATTTTAGCACCATTTTTTACCTTTTTATAAAGATCAAAGTCCAATGTTACTTTAGGATAATCGCTTAAAACATCTAACACTGATATCAAATTATACTTATCATGCAAAATATCTTCTATTTTATTAGCATCTTCTACTCTATATTTTCCTTGTTTAGTCCTTTTTAACGCACTCATCGTACCAACTGTTGATAAAGAGGCACAAATATCTTCTATTAATGAACGAATATAAGTTCCTTTCGACACAACAACTCTAAAAGTAAATTCTGTACCAGAGAAATTCAACAATTCTATATCTCTAATATTAATATTTCTTACCGGTAATGTTACCGGTATATTATTTCTAGCATATTCATATAACTTTTTACCATTAATTTTTACCGCTGAATAAATGGGAACAGTCTGCGTCCTTGCTCCTAAAAAAGAATGCAATACTTTTTGTAAATCAGATTCTTTAAAATTATACGAACATTCTTCTATGACATTTCCCGTAATATCTCCGGTATCAGTTTTTAGACCTAATTTACAAGTAGCAACATATTCTTTATACTCTGCCGTTATTAAATCAACTAACTTAGTATCTTTTTCAGTACAAACAATAAGGACACCAGAAGCAATAGGGTCTAAAGTTCCTGTGTGTCCCACTTTTTTTGTCTGAAAATGTTTAGAAAGAATGTTTACTACGTCTCTAGAAGTCATTCCTGGTTCTTTATAAACATTTAATATCATTATTTTTCCTCATGAAGATTACTAATAATCTTTTCTATATTATTTCCATAAGCAATAGAAGTATCATACTTAAATATTAACTTTGGTGTATTTCTTATTTCAATTTTATTAGCCAAACGACCTCGTAAATAAGAAGAAGTATTATCATTTAATTCTTTTTCTAACTCTTTAGCTGTTTTCTCTTCTAAACTTGTAAAATAAACTTTACAAAATGATAAGTCATTAGTAACTTCACAAGCTGTAATCGTAATTTTTTTTAAAATTGAATCATGAGTTTCTTCTAAAATTATCTCACCTAAAGTTTTTTGAATATTACTAGATATTCTTTTTTGTTTAACTAGATTCATCTTTGAACCTCAACAACATCATAACATTCTAAAACATCATTTTCTTTTAAATCACTATAATTTTCTAAAGTTATACCACACTCAAAGCCTTTTTTAACTTCTTTAACAGAATCTTTTCCTCTTTGTAAGCCTGCTATTTGACCATCATGGATTACAATACCATCACGTATAACTCTTATTTTAGAATGAGCTTTAACTAAACCATCGGTAATATAAGAACCCGCTATTTTGCCAACTTTAGAGAAAGTAAATATCTTTCTAATTTCTGCATGACCATATACTTTTTCTTCAAATTCAGGATCAAGAAGACCTTTCATGGCAGCTTCCATATCTTCAATAGCTTTATAAATAATATTATATAGACGAATATCAACGCTGTATTCTTTAGCTATTTCTTTTGTTTGCGTACTTGGTACAACATTAAAGCCAATTATAATGGCATTGGAAGCATTAGCTAGAACAACATCACTTTCAGTAATTGTACCAATATCACTACGAATAACATTAACTTTAACGCCCGCTACATCTATTTTGTTTAAAGCAGTCTTTAAAGCTTCTTCACTACCTTTAACATCGGTTTTTAAAATTATATTAATTTCTTTAGTGCCTTCATCAATGGCTTGAAATAATGAATCTAGTGATAAGTTTTCTTTTTTAAACTTTTGATCACGAGCTGCTAGGCGACGTTTTTCAGCTACTTCCTTAGCTTGAGTTTCTGATTCAAAACTCATGAATTTATCACCAGCCTCTGGATTACCTTGTAAACCGGTTATTTCAACAGGAGTAGAAGGACCAGCACTAACAACATCTTCACCTAAGTCATTTTTCATCGTTCTTACTTTACCATAGTTAGTACCAATAACAATTGGATCACCAATTCTTAAAGTACCATTTTGAATTAAAATAGAAGCAACACCACCAACATGTTTATCTAATTTAGATTCAATTACTGAACCAATAGCATAACGATTTGGATTAGCTTTCAACTCTAACATTTCAGCAGTTGCCAAAATAGTTTCTAATAATTCATCAATATTATCACCAGTTTGCGCTGAAATCTTAACAAATGGATACTCACCACCCCATTCTTCTGGCGTAATATTTAAAGCAGCCATTTCTTCCATAACTCTATTTGGATTAGCATCTGGTTTATCCATTTTATTTATAGCAACAATAATTGGTACTTTAGCGGCCTTTGCATGGTCAATTGCTTCTTTAGTTTGTGGCATAACACCATCATCAGCAGCCACAATAATTATAACAATATCTGTAACACTAGTACCACGCGCACGCATTGCAGTAAAAGCAGCATGACCTGGAGTATCAATAAATGTTATTGGCTCTCCATTATGAACAATTTGATAAGCACCAATAGCTTGTGTAATTCCACCAGATTCACTGGCAACAACTTTAGAATGACGAATTGTATCTAAAAGTGTAGTTTTACCATGATCAACGTGACCCATAATAGTAACAACAGGTGGACGTTTAACCAAATCTTCTTTTGAATCTACAATTTCATATTCTTCAAAATTAGTAATATCTTGAGTTGTATCTTTCTTTAAAACTTTACCATAAAGAAGCGCTACTACTTCAGCATCGCTAAAAGCAATACTCATAGTTAAGTTAGACATAATTCCATTGCTCATTAGTTTAGTAATTAAACTAGCCCCACTACATCCAATAGCATCGGCTAATTCCGCAACAGTCATATTATCATGATATAAAATAACATTATCTTCAGTAGCATTTTTCTTCAATTTAGATTTATTTTTGTACATTTCTTTACGTTTATTCATGTACTCAGCTTTAGAAGATGCTATTTCACTCTTTTTCTTTAGTTTTTGCTTTTTATCTCCAGTTGTGAAATTCTTATTTAAATTAGTTGTTTCTAAAATGTCTTCAACAGCTTCATCTATTACGTCTTCTTCTTCTAGGGATGTATCAACAGCAGTAGATATTAAATTAGATGCATTATCTAAAATAATAATATCATCTTCACTTAAATCGCTATCAGCATTTTTAACTTTAATTCCTAACTCTTCACATTTTTTTAAAATTTCTGCAACTGTATGATTGGTATCGCTTGCATATTCACGAACACTCATCATAAGCATCACCTCTTCCTATATATTTTCTGCAATTTTTTTATAAACTTCTTCGGAAATTTCCGTATCTAAAGCTCGGTCTAAGGCTTTATTTTTACGAGCCAAAGCCAATACTTCTGGTGACTTAGTTATATAAGCTCCTTTACCATTTAACTTTCCGGTCGTATCAACCAAAATCTCACCGTCTTTTGTTTTTACAATACGTAATAAATTCCTTTTTTCTTCTCTATTTTTAGTAACTACACACATTCTCAAAGGAATTTTTTTCATTATTTATTCCCTTCTTTTTGAATATCTTCCATAGTCTTAACTTCAATTTTATATCTAGTTAACTTACTAGCAAGACGTACATTAATAGCTTTTTTACCAATAGCTAATTTTAAGTTATCATTATCAACAACAACAAGTGCTTCTTTAGCTTCCGCATCCTTAATAGAAACAATTACATTTTGAGCTGGAGCCATCGCATTTTTAATAAATTCAGCCGGATCTTCACTATAACGTACTAAATCAACTTTTTCACCATTTAATTCTTTTAAGATATTTGCAATTCTGCTACCCTTAGCACCAATACAAGCACCAATTGGATCAATCTTATCATTAGTTGAATAAACAGCAACTTTAGAACGAACACCTGGTTCTCTGGCTACTTGATATAAAATAATCGTACCATCAGCCAACTCAGGAATTTCTGATTCAAACAATCTTTTTACAAAGCCATAATGTTTACGAGATAAAAGAATTAATGGTCCTTTAGTACCAGCTTCAACCTTTGTAACATATACTTTGATTGAAGAACCCATTTTTACTGTTTCACCAGGAATCATCTCACTCTTTGGTAAAACACCACGAGCACGACCTAAATCAATATAATAATTTCTTTGATCTTCCATCGCCAGTAAACCAACTAACATTTCATCTTGTTTATCACCAAATTCATTAACAATTGATTCTTTTTCCGCTTCTCTAATTCTTTGAGTAACTACTTGTTTAGCAGCCCCAGCAGCAACACGGCCAAAATCATGAGGTGTAACTTCTTTTTCAATAGTTTCACCAACTTGAATATCTGGATCAATTTCTCTAGCATCTTCTAATAACATTTGAGCATCAGGATTAATTTGAGGAGGAATCTCTACTTCATTACCTTCTTCATCTACTTCATAAGTAGAATCAATATAATCATCAACAACTACATAATAAGAAATAACTTTAAATTTGCCAGTAAATTCATCAAAATCAACACGAACATTAGTACGTGAATCATAATTTTTCTTATAAGCAGTCATTAAAGCTTGTTTCATTGCCTCAATAATCAAATCTTTAGAAATACCTTTTTCTTCTGTTACTGTATTTAGAGCCTTAATAAATTCAAGACCACTATCTACAACATTTTCACTTTCTTTTTTTCTTCTCATTTTAAACTCCTCTTTCTTTACTTATAACATCTAAGATATAAGATTCATCTATAAAATCTAACTTATCCACAATTGGATTAATTATATTCGTAGCTTCTACTATTTCATCTAAGTCAATACCATTAACTTTATCCAACTCAATAGTTAAAAAATTATAATTATTTTCTTTATGATAGCACACATCAGTAACCATAATATCTCTGCATTTTAGAGCATCACTTACTAATTGCCTTAACTTTTCTAAATTACTTTCCATAGAACCTCGCATATAAATAAAAGTGGGAATTTTTAAAATGCCCACTCAAATCTGTAATTTTATTATAGCATAAGTTCTCAATATTTCAACATTTTTTAAACTATAATGCTAGTTAAAAGCCCTAAAAATCGTCATTTGGCAAAAAAAGATTCCTAACCTTTTAAGTTAAGATATCATTATTTAAACATTAACATGATTATCAATACAAAGTTTATCCGCTAAGGTTGCCAAAAACTCTGAATTAGTTGGTTTAGCTCGATCAAAATCTACTGAATGACCAAAGATTTCTTCCATTAAATCATAATCACCCCTCGTCCAACTAACTTCAATAGCATGTCTAATTGCTCTTTCCACTCTTGATGGTGTTGTATTATATTTATCAGCTATATATGGATAAACTTCTTTTGTTATTCCACCAAATGTCGAAGGATTCTTATACATCATTTCAATAGAATCTCTAATATATTGATATCCTTTAATATGACTAGGCATTCCAAGCTCATGTAATAATTTAGATATTTCTTTGGTCTTTTTACTGCTTTTGCTTACACTTAAATTAAAATCATTATTCATTGATATTGCACAAGCATCATTTACTCTTTCTTCTAAAATACTTAAATCAACATTTTTAAATAAGTAGAAAACAACATTATATGAATTCAAAGTTTGTAATAAAGACAAATTATTATTATAAGTATAAATTATAACTTTTTTATCTATATTTTCATTTTTTAAAAATTTTAAAATACCCATACCATCCAACGAAGGTAAAATCATTCCCATAATGATACAATCAATATTATCTTTTTCTTTTTTTATTAAATTAACAGCCTCTAGGCCATCAGAACAACTATACTTTATATTAACATTGGTACTACTTTTACTACTCAAATATGTTTTTACTGCCTTAATACTAGATACTTCATCTATCATAAGTACATTAATCATTATTTTTTCCCTTTCATACTACCTATATTCATTATAAAGCAAAAGTTACTAAATACCTACAAATTATTTTGACATAATTTGTCGAACAAATTCTTATAAAGTTTCTTCTTTATCCATTATAGCTTCAATCGCTGGCAAAGTGTCATTAATTATATATTCCAATGTTGCACCACCACCAGTTGAAGTATAAGTAAACTTATCAGCCATATGGAATTTATTAGCGGCACTGACACAATCACCACCGCCTAAAACAACATCGGCGCTACAATTACTTAAAGCATTGAATAATTCTAAAGTGCCATTACTAAATCTAGGATCTTCATATTTACCAGCAGTACCATTAACAAAAATAGTCGCAGCCGTATTAAATATTTTACTATATTGATTTAAAGTCTTTGGGCCAATATCTCCAATAACTTCATCAACACCTATTTTATTAATATCACGTGCATCAGCAAAATTATCATCATATTTTCTACCAACAATAGCATCAAATGGTAACACAATCTTCTTGTGATATTTTATTAGCATTTCTTTTACATCAGAAAGCATTTTCAAATCATTAGTAGCTAAAGACTCACCAACATTAAGACCTAAAGATTTAAGTACACTATTAGCAAGACCCCCAGTTAAAAGCATATAATCGCATTTAGACAATAGCTTTTCCATCAATAAAAGTTTATCATCAATTTTAGCGCCACCCATAACAATACAAAATGGTCTTTTAGCATTCAAAACATACTTATCAAGCATATTCATTTCCTTTTGAACACAAAATCCTAAACAACTAGGTATAAACTTAGCAATACCACTAGTTGAGGCGTGTAGACGATGACTACTAGCAAAGGCATCTAAAACAAAGATATCACCTAAAGAAGCAAAATAAGCAGCCAATTGAGGATCATTATTACTCTCAAAGCCATTAGGAACATCCTCAAAACGAGTATTTTCTACCAATAAAATATCTTTTGGTTGTAAATCCATAACTTTTAATTCTAAAAAGCTACTCCTTGTTTCCGGTGAAAATATTACATTAGTGGATACTAACTCATTTAAACGTTTAGCAACAATTTTTAAACTATATTTTTGCTTATCACTTTCAGTCTTAACTTTACCAAAATGCGACAATAATATAATTTTACAATCATTTTGTATTAAATAATTAATAGTTTCTAACGAAGCTTTAATCTTAGTATCATCAAGAATTTTACCATTACTTACCGGTACATTAAAATCACAACGAACTATTACCCTTTTATTTTTAACATCCATTTCTTGTAATAAACATTTCATCTTCAATACTGCCTTTCTTAAATTTTAACTAAGCTCTTTTTAAAACACCTTGTTGTTCTAAAGTTATTCCTCTAAAAGAATTAATAGTTTCTTCTAATATCTCTTTTGGCAAATGGCCTTCAGGAGACGACCCAATTATAACTGGTCCAACATTATCAAGTTCGTTACTTTGTGCTTTATACACTAAAACACCTTCACCAAATTTTAAAGGTGGTAGTCCTGTAAAACCGCCTTTTGAAGAAGTCGCTTCTAAATAGCCTATTACAGCTTGCTCTTGTGCATCTGTTATTTCTTCACCCTTTGGTAAAACAACCGTTCCAAATATTTCTGGCGAAGCTTCTGCAATTGGAGCTACCATAACCGAAGCCCATTTAAAAGTTTCGGCTAATTGTAAAGCCATATTTACTGGATATAAATCAGTAAACGGAAAATCATCACGACCCATCTTCCACATAACAGCGCTTTTCAAAGTTTGTCCATGATAAGAATAACTTCCATCACCATAATGTTGTCTAAACTCTTGTTCACTCATACAAAAATTGATAGGTTGACCATCAGCATCTATAATACACACCCTTGTATTATTAAAATAATGCGACCCCTTATTTTCTTCATTTTTCATTTTTTATTATATGTATATTAAATACATTTCTCCTTTTTCTATTATTTATTTTTCTTCCAAATAAACATCAACAATTATACCAAATATATCCCTAAAAAACTGTAAATAATCTTTATTTTCAGAAAAATTACATATTCTCGACACAAAGTTATCATTTTTAGTAAATTTTCAACAAAATTCGACTTATTTTTTTAATTTTTTTTCAAACTCATAAAATATCTTAAAGTTTCAATCATCTGATGAGTGTAACCAACCTCATTATCATACCAAGCTACAACTTTGCACAAAGTCTTATCACCACTTTTTAAAACTTCTGTTGATAATAAATCGACAATGGCCCCACATTTCTTACCAATACAATCACTAGAAACAATAGGATCATTAGTTACTCTCAAAGTTTCATTGGCGTTGTTAATAAATAAACGATTTAGTTCTTCTTTCGTTACTTCTTTTTTTAATTCTAAAGTTAAATCTATCATTGAACCATCGGAAACGGGAACTCTAAAAGCCTTACCTATAATTTTACCTTCTAAAGATGGGATTACTTTACCAATCGCACTTGCTGCTCCTGTACTAGCAGGAACAATATTCATCGCACAAGCACGACCACGACGGGCATAAATTCCTTTTTGATGAGTTATATCTAAAGTCGCTTGATCGTTCGTATAAGCATGAATTGTACTCATTGAGCCACAAACGACGCCAATATTTTTTTCAATCACATCAATTACCGGAGCCAAACAGTTAGTTGTGCAAGAAGCCGCCGAGATAATTTGTTCACTACCATCTAACGTACTGTTATTAACATTATAAACAATTGTTTTAGCATTACCCTTACAAGGTGCCGAAATGATAACACTTTTAGCGCCCGCTATAATATGCTTATTAGCATCCTCGACTTTAGTAAAATGGCCACTACACTCTAAGACAACATCAACCCCCAAATCACGCCAAGGCAAATTAACAGGATCTTTTTGGCTAAATATCTTTACCTTTTTAACCCCAGCAATAATCAAATTATCATCATCAAAACTTATCTCATTTTCATGAAAACTACGATGATTAGAATCATACTTTAATAAATAACATAATTCTTCACTACTTGATAAATCATTAATAGCAACAACATCTAAATCTTTACTAGTAATCATTTCTCTAAAAGCCAAACGGCCAATTCTTCCAAAACCATTAATTGCAACTTTAATCATTTTTCTTCCTCTTTCTTTTCTTTATTCAAATATTGAACCCCCAATAAATTCTCTTAAAACACAAGCATCACTTATATATTCACTAGATATAGGGTAATAAATCTTCAAAAAGTTTAATAATCTTCTTGCTTCCTCATAGTAAATAGAACTTGTATCAACTGAGAATAATAAAGGTTCAGCAAATACCCTTAAAACACCAAGCTCATAAACAAGAGCTGTATTAATAATTACATCACTCGTATTAATATAAGGGAAAATATATTCTTCTTCTCCCCTTCGAACTGACTGCCAAGTGGCAATCGTCTTACTAACATCATGACCTCTAGTTCTATTATCTCGAATCAAACGTCTAATAAGGCGTAAATCAGTCGTACTTATATAATTATTACTATCTACATTAAGGGGCATAAAAGGGCTTAAATAAATTTTATACTTAAGACTTTGGTCAATCTCTGGAGTTAAAGCATCATTTAGACAGTGCAAACCCTCCATTAAGATAATATAATCTTCCGTAATAGTTACTTCATCAGAGCCAAATTCTTTTTTAACCGAGATAAAATTAAATTTAGGCAATTTTACCCCCTTACCACTAAGTAATTTATTAATATCACTATTCAATAGCCCTACATCAATAGCATTAATACTCTCAAAATCCAAGCTTCCATCCGGTAGTTTAGGTGTATCAACACGATCTTTAAAATAGTCATCAACACTTATTTGCAAAGTCTTATATCCTTTAGCTTCTAAATCTAAAGCCAACTTTTTACTAGTCGTCGTTTTCCCACTACTTGAAGGACCAGCAATCATTACAAAGCGACTCTTTTTTGCAATAATTTTTAAAGCTACTTCATGAATTTTATTATCAAAATTAACTTCTGCTAACCTAATTAAATCTTTGACATTACCTTTAGCAACCCATTTATTTACTTGATAAATATAAGGAATACCTACTTTATTTAACCATTCTTTTTCTTGTTTAAAACACTCAATAACCTTTTCATAATGAACATAACTTAAAGTAGAAGAACTACTATGGGGACTAGGAAATAAAAGCACTAATTCATTGTTACTCAAAGCAACAATATCAAAGTTTTTCAGACAAGCCGTACTATAAGGCATTTCTGTATAAAAATAGCCAAAATAATTTTTTAATTTATATAACGTAACAAATTCATCACGAATATTTAAAACATTATAACCACAAGGAATATCTCCAATTAAATTATAATAAGCAAACACTTCCCTACTAGAAACATTAAGTTTCATGATTCTTAAATCTGCTTTTATTAATTCTTGCACTTTCTTTTTGATCTTTAAAATTTCTTCGTTATTAACGCTACAACCAAGACTAACGCTAACATGGATTCCTCGCATTATAGAATGATCAAAAGTTAAAGTTATATCTTTACCATACAATTCTCTCAAAGCAACAAGTAAAATAAATTTTAGACCAGCTTGATACATTTTATAACCAGCTAAATCATTGGCATCTATAAAATTAAGCGTAGCATCTTTTTTCAAAGTATTTTCCATATTTACTAAGGAATTACCTATTTTAACACCTACTACTTCATCTTTATTAATATCAGTAATCTTACTTAAGATATCTATAATTTTCGTATTTTTTAAAACTTCTAAAGATTTATTACCATTATAAGTAACTCTTATTGTTTCATTCATAAAATACCCCTTTACTATCTAATTAATTATATCAAATTATAAGACAAAAGTCTTTTAAATTTTATGTCTTTACATAAATGCCTATGATTAATCTTTACTAGCATTTAAAATTATGCCAATAGAAGCAAAAGAAACTAATAAACTAGAGCCACCATAACTAAAGAAAGGAAGGGTAACACCTGTTACAGGAATTAAGCCGACAACAACACATAAATTAAGTAAAGCTTGAATTAAAATGCCAAAAGCTAAGCCAAAGACTAAATATTTAGCAAATAAATTCTTAGCACGTAAACTAATTTTCATAGCAAAATAAAATAATAAAAAGAAGATTCCCGTTACAAATAATACTCCTAAAAAGCCAAATTCTTCAGAAATAATCGAAAAAATAAAATCAGTTTGGGGTTCTGGCAAATAAAAATGTTTTTGAATAGATGAACCAAAACCAAGTCCCAACAAGCCACCGGGTCCAATGGCATAAAGACTTTGAATGATTTGAAAGCCACTTCCTAAAGGATCTACCCATGGATTAACAAAAGAAATAATACGTGCTAAACGGTATGGCGCAACTATAATAAGACCAACAATACCAAATAAACCTAAAATACCACACTTAACAAAAAAAGATACATTGGCACCAGAAATAAAAATTATCATTATCAAGGTTAAAACAATAACCATCCCTTGACCAAAATCAGGTTCCAACATAATAAGTCCAAAGAAAAGAAAAATAATGCCTAAAATAGGAAATAAACCCTTAACAACATCTTTAACACTCTTATCATTATTAGCTAAATACTTAGAAACAAAAATTATCAATCCTATTTTAGCAAACTCTGATGGTTGAATGCCAAAAGAACCGATGCCAAACCAACTTCGTGCCCCATTTCTTACCTTACCAACACCAGGAATAAGCACTAGTACCAAAAGAACAAAACAGACAAACAGTATTTTATTTGCATACTTATAATATTTCTGATAATCTATTTTAGATAAAAATAACATAATTAATATGCCTATAATATAAAACAAAAATTGATGTTTAACATACTTTAAGGGATCATTAAATTTATACTCGGCCCAAACATTACTAGCTGAATAAATCATCACAATTCCTAAAAATCCAGCAATAATACTTAAAATTAATAACTTATAATCAATTTTCTTCAAATAGACATCACCTAAATAAGTATATGTTTAAAGAATAATTTTATAAAAAAAGCCTTAAGAATAAATCTTAAAACCTTAATTAAATAACAAACATCAATTTTCTAAAAAGTATAACAAAGCGTAATAACACGACCTTTAACTATAATAAACCCTTCATCCTTTAAATTCTTTAGCTCCCTACTCATTGCCGAACGATCAATGGCTAAATAATCAGCCAAATCTTGCCATGTACTCTTTAAATAAATTACTTTAGATTTATTTTTTTGAACAGTTAAACGAAAATATTCTAGTAATTTATTTCTGATTGTTTTTTGGGTTAATATTTCAATTCGTTCATTTTTTAAAATATTGTATTCTAAAAGAATAGATAATAAATTTTTTAAAAACTGATTATAAGCTAAAGAAGTATCACTATTTTTTAAAATATGATTATAATCTATCCATAAAATCCTAACTTCTTCTTTGGTTACTATCTCATAATCATTATTTATAATACTAGTTATAGAACTACCAAACAGTTCATCTTCATAAACTGTATCTATAATCGTTCGATTACCATTGTAATCTATTCTAACAATATCTAAAGAGCCTTCTAAAATAACCCCAACCGTCTCACTGTCATTAAATGAATAAGAAACATTTACACCTTTTTGATATGTAAAGATAGTAGTGTTTAATAATTTAAGAATTTTCCCCTTTTCATTTAGAGTTATATTTTGAAACAATGAAACCATATTGACACACCTCTGAATAAAAATATACCAAAAATTAATCATTGTTGCAATTGCAACAATTGATAATATGAAGATATGATATATTGAAGATGTTCATGAAAGGGTATTATATGAAAGTTATTAAAAGAGACGGACACATGGTAGATTGGTGCCCAGAAAAAATCGAAGCTGCTATTAATAAGGCTAATTATGAAGTTGAAGAAGAAGATCAAGCCTCTCCAATTCAAATTAAAAATATTATTAAATATATAGAAAGACTTGGTAAAAAACGTATTTTAGTTGAAGACATTCAAGATATAA
Organism: uncultured Bacilli bacterium; assembly: GCA_934095865.1. Lineage (GTDB taxonomy): Bacteria > Bacillota_I > Bacilli_A > RF39 > UBA660 > CAG-605. The sequence goes on along the minus strand of CAKOKU010000001.1, from coordinate 65,608 downwards.
TTGAAGTCAAACTAATGAGTATTGGTAAATACGAATTAGCCAAAAAATATATTACTTACCGTTACACAAGAGAATTAGTTAGAAGAAGTAATACTACTGATTTAGCTATTAAAGAACTTATTGACGGTGAATCTGAATATTGGAACACTGAAAATTCTAACAAAAATGCTAAGATAGTAACAACTCAAAGAGATTATCTAGCAGGCATTACCAGCACAGATATTACACGTCGTTTCTTATTACCAGAAGATATTGTTGCAGCTCATGATGCCGGAATCATTCATTTCCATGATGCCGACTATTTTGCACAAAATGCACTACACAACTGCGACTTAATCGACCTAGATGATATGCTTCAAAATGGTACAAGTATCAATGGCGTTATGATTGAAAAACCCCATCGTTTCCTAACGGCAATGACAATTGCTACTCAAATTATTACTGCTGTTAACTCTAGTCAATATGGTGGCTGCACCGTAACCTTAACTCATCTAGCTCCATTTATTAGATCAAGTAAAGAATATTATGAGAAAAAGTACAAAGAAAGAAAACTAACTAAAGCTCAAATTGCTAAATTTGTCGATGAGGATTTAAAAAAGGAAATTACCGATGGTGTTCAAACTTTCCAATATCAAATTAATTCGATGACAACAACTAACGGTCAAGCCCCATTCTTATCAGTATGTATGTACCTAGGAGAAACTACTGAATACAAAGAAGAGCTTGCCATGTTAATTGAAGAAGTATTACGTCAAAGAATTCAAGGGATGAAAAACGAAAAAGGCGTATATATAACGCCAGCCTTCCCTAAATTATTATATATCTTAGAAGAAGATAATATTAATCCTGATGGCAAATACTACTACTTAACTAAATTAGCCGCTGAATGTACAGCAAAACGTATGGTACCTGACTATATTTCAGAAAAAATCATGAAAGCTAATAAAATTGATAAAAATGGTAATGGTAACTGCTATCCATGCATGGGATGTCGTAGTTTCTTAACTCCATATGTTGATGAAAATGGCAAGCCAAAATATTATGGTCGCTTCAACCAAGGTGTTGTTACACTAAATTTAGTTGATGTTGCCCTTTCTAGTGATAAAGATATGGATACATTCTGGCGTTTAATGGATGAAAGATTAGAATTATGTCATCGTGCTCTTCAAATAAGACATAAGAGATTATCAAAGGTTACCAGTGATGTCGCTCCAATATTATGGCAACACGGAGCCCTTGCCCGTTTAAAAAAAGGCGAATCAATTCACGATTTACTACATCACGGATATTCAACAATATCTCTAGGATATGCCGGACTTTACGAATGTGTTAAATTTATGACTGGAAAAAGCCACACTGATGGCGCTGAAGGAAGAGAATTTGGCCTTAAAGTAATGCAAAAATTAGTAGATAAATGTAACGAATGGAAAAATGCTGAAGACATTGATTACTCAGTTTACGGCACACCAATTGAAGCTACTACTTATAAATTTGCTAAGTGCTTAAAAGAAAGATTTGGCGTTATTAAAGGAATCACTGATAGAAATTACATTACCAACTCTTATCACGTTCCTGTATTTGAAGAAATTGATGCTTTCTCTAAATTAAAATTAGAAAGTGAATTCCAAAAATTAAGTCCAGGTGGAGCTATTAGTTATGTAGAAACAGCAAACTTAACAAATAATTTAGACGCTGTCTTAGAAGTAATCAAATTTATTTACAACAACATAATGTATGCTGAATTAAATACTAAAAGTGATTATTGCCATGAATGTGGTTATACAGGTGAAATTCTTATTGATGACAATTTAGAATGGTATTGCCCTAATTGCGGTAATCGTGATCACAATAAGTTAAATGTTGCGCGTCGTACTTGCGGTTATATTGGTACTAACTTCTGGAATAAAGGCCGTACCCAAGAGATAAAAGACCGTGTTATTCATATTGATAATAAGGATGCCTAACCATGGCAAAATTTAATAAAATAAGAAAAATGGACATTGCTAATGGTCCTGGTGTAAGGGTTTCAATCTTCATGCAAGGTTGCCCTTTTCATTGTAAAGGTTGTTTTAATAAAGAAACATGGGATTTCAACGAAGGACAAGACTTTACTAATAACGAAATAGCAGAAATAATTAATCTAGCTAAAGATGATTATATTAAAGGTCTATCAATCTTAGGTGGTGAACCATTACATCCTAATACCATCGAAGCAACAAAAGAATTAGCCAAAGCTTTTAAAGAAAAATACCCAAACAAAACAATATGGTTGTGGACCGGCTATTTATTTGAAAATATACCTAACAAAGAAGCTTTGAATTATATAGATGTTCTAATCGACGGTCAATTCAAAGAAGAACTACACGACCCAAGATTAAAATGGTGTGGCTCTTCTAATCAAAGAGTAATCGACATTCAAAAAACACTAAAAGCCAATAAAATAATATTATATGAAAGTGAGAATTAAAATGAAATTAAGAGGATTTGAAATTGCTAAAGGATATGAAGATAAAGATATTCACATTCCTGTAAGAAAAACTGCGGCCGCAGCTGGTTATGATATTGAAGCTGCCGAAGATATTGTAATACCTCCATACAAGCATGGAGATAAGCCAACCCTTATACCTACTGGTCTTAAAGCATATTGTCAAAAAGATGAGTTCTATATGTTAGTAAATCGTAGTAGTGGCCCTAAAAAGGGATTTATGATGAGTAATTCAATTGGAATTATAGATGCTGATTATTACTGTAATGAAACTAATGATGGTCATTTCTTCTTTCAATACTGGAACTTTGGTACCGAAGATTTAATTATCAAAAAAGGAGATATAATTGGTCAAGTTATCTTCCAAAAATATTTAATCACTGATGATGATAATGCTACGGGAGTTAGAAAAGGTGGTTTTGGTTCCACTGATAGCAAAAAAAATTAGCTTGCATTTTCTGCAAACTAATTTTTTTATGCCTCTAAACTAAAATAGTCATCAATACCGTCATCAACATCAATTCCATCACCAAAGATATCACTAATATTGCTACCAATTCTTGATTTAAAGAAATCATTTAAAGTACTTTCTAGTTTCTCATTATCTTCCTTAGTAAATTCATTTATATCAATAGCCTTACCAACATCAATATAACCAGAATCTATATTTTTACTAACATTATATTCTATATTTCCCGTCCCATTAAAATCAAAGAACAAGAAATTAGCATCTATTGTCGCATCATATGAACCATTTACGGAAGTTCTATCCTTAGTATAATTATGAATAATCTTGGCAGTAAAATTTGCCCCCATCAAAGAAATTTCGACATCAATCGTTTCTTTAGAATCTTCAAGCTTTTTTATTTCACGGGCTAATAAAGTATTTTTATAATACAAAGTAGTTGTTATCTCATTGTTACTAGCTAATACATCAACTTTAATATTATATTCAGGTACACGAATAACTAGATCATTATCATCCCTACTATACTCTATATTAATAAAAGAATCATTATTACCTATTTCTAAAGCCTTAAATTCATTTAATAAACCATTTGTATAAATATTAAATTCTAAACTATCTGTCCAATTATTAATATCACTTTCTAAAAGTAACTTGGCATCATTAACATCTTCAGCATCACTAATGAAATAATAAACATCATATAATAATTTCTTACTATCATCATTTAATCTACTATAAATATCATTCAAAGTATCTTTATTTAATTTATATGTATACTTATTATAATTTGCATTACTATCTTTAAAGGAACCTTTATTACGAAATACATTATTATTATCTATACTCTTTTTAAAAGCCTGTTCAAAATCAGTTAATATTTCTTCCAAATTATAATTATAATTTCCATCAAAAAAGTCAGCTTTTAAAAAATCACAAATTATAGAATCATCATCACAAGCATAATTTTTCAAACTATAAATATTATCAAATAAATTGGCACTGCTAACATATTTTTCATCATCTTTAATTGTCAAAACACCATCAAGCAATGTTTTATCATCTTCAATTAAGCGACCATTCAAACTTAATCTTTTATTTGTTCGGTCTAAATAACCACCAAGTTTTAAAACATCACCATCTAAAGCACCACTAAGAGTATCTCCACCAAAAGAGGCCTTTACGTTAAAACTAAAAGTGTCATTAGCAAACAAAGACTCATTTTTAACTTCTTGTTTTACCACACTAAAAGTCTTGGTTATAGATTTTGTTATCACATATTTAGGATTATTCATCAATGTATAAAAACTAACCCACAACCCTAAAAGAATTAACAAAATAATACTTCCTAAAACAATCCACTTGTTTTTCTTCTTTTTTTCGTCATCAACCATAAAACCACACTTCCTATCTTAAGTCAATTTTATCAAAAGCTAAGGCCAATGTCCACATCATTAATAATATTAGCCTTGTTTTTTCTTATGATTTTCTATCAAAGTTTTTATTTTCCGGAAATAATGATTTATTCCCGATTTACTAATTGGATTGCCTGTTTCTACTGACACTATTTCTGCCAATTCTTGATAAGAAGTTTCTGGATATTTTACTCTATACTCTATTACTTCCTGAATTCTTTCATCTAAAAGGCCAATTAAATCATGTTCTTTTAAATAATTGATATCATCTAACTGTTTTAGTCCCGTAATAGTAGTTTTTTCTTGATTAGCAATCTCACAATTATTAAGTCTATTAACCATATTTTTATGATCACGGTATATTCTAATATCTTCAAAGAAAAACATACTATTAATCGCTCCAAATAACTTTAATAAATCACTTATCATTTCAGCCTGTTTAATATAAACCATATATCTTGTTTTTCTTTTTAACACTTTAGATATAACATTAAACTCTTTTAATAGCTTAACAATATAATCAGCTTCCTTTTTCGTAGGAACACTAAATTCCAAATGGTAACCACTTGTTTGCGGATTACTAATACTACCAGTTGCCAAAAATAAGCCTCTTAAAAAAGCTGCCTTCTCTTCTTTTGTAGCTAAAAAATACTCTTCCGGCAAAGTCTTTTTACCATTTTTATATATATTAAGTTTTTCTAAAATATCAGCCGTATTAGTATTATACGTAAGTATATATAATTGACGAACTCTAAATCTATTTTGAACCCGAACCATTATTTTAGGACGAATATCAAAACAATTTTTCATTAATTTATAAATTCTTCTAGCAACAGCAGCATTCTCAATTGTCAAAATTATTTCATGTTGATTTACTTCACCGTCAAATCTTATAAAACCCGAAAGTTCGGCTAAACTACTTACTAAATCTTCTTCAATTCTTGCTATTTCATCTTTGGTTTTCGTTGTATAAGTCATATTATCACGCCATTAATCACAATAAATGATAATTCCTTTCTTTAAAATAGTTATTAACCACAAAGTATTGTACCATATTTTTTCTGCAAATTATTTTAAATTAGCTAAACTTCTTAATTAGATATTTAACAATAACTAAACACCCAAACTTGCCTAGTCTAATTATCACATTTATATTTTAATATATATCTAATCTATAAACTTTAGCACTTTGCAAGCCATAAAACTTTATGTTAATCTACCAATCGACACGAGCAATTGGCTGTTATGTCCATAGAATTACCCCATTTATAACTAATTTTCAAATAAACAAATAACAAAAGATATAACTTCCATATTTTTCTAATTCTAATACCTTACTTCGGCTCGTGTCCTTAAGATTTTATAAAAGAACTATTAGCTCAATAAGATTAGTCTAATAGTTCTTTTCATTTTTATATAATTATTTTCTTGAATACCACCATACTCCAGTTTTAGGATATCCAGGAGGTTCAATAGAATTGGCAATAAATTTTGACCACCTTGTATAATCTTTCAAATAATAGCCTTTTGAAATACCGAAATGAAGATGAGTACCAGTAGTACAAGTATCATAACCACCATTTTTAGCAGCAGTCGACCCACCACCAACAGTACCTATTATAGTATTAACATTTACTTCATCACCAACTTTAACTTTAATAGTTAAAAGATGGGCATATTGCATAGTATAAGCTTTTCCTAAAACATTAGCATGAATATAAACTTTATTACCACCACAACTAGCTTTTACTGTAATAGCAGCAACCGTACCAGCAGCAGCAGCATAAACAGGGGTTCCTTCAGCATTACCACCAATATCATGAGCATTATGGAAAGAACCTGTATTTAATACTGGATTACGGTATCCCCAACGAGAATTAATTCGGCCTTTTACAACTGGTTTTAACCAGCCAGAAGATGCTGTTACACTAACACAAGAAGATAATAATTGAGTTTCACTACTACAAACGGTCTTATAATAATTAATTAAATTTTGTTGGTTTTTTATCTGTGCATCAATATCATCATTGATATCATTTATAGCCGACAAATCATTATTCAATTTACTAATAGCCTTATCTGTATTAGCAATTTTTTCATCTAATTCATCATTCTTATTAGCTAAATCTATCTTTAACTGTTCATTTTCTTTAATTAAACTATCAAGTTCTTCTACTTTTGACTTATAATACCCAGCTATCTGTGACACGGCTTCGACACGCATAATGAAATCGGTTGGTGTCGTTGCTCCTGTAATGTATTCTAAATACTCATTCTGATTACTACTTAATTGATAATATTTCAAGACAGTATTCATATCTTGTTCAGCCTTCGAAATATCCTCATTACTTTTAGTTATTTTAGCCTCTGCATCAGCAACTTCTTCTACAATTCTACTTTGTTCAGCTCTAGCATCCGCGACGGCTTGTTTATTTTTATTAATTTCACTTTGAGTTTGTTTTTTGCTATTTTGAGCATCAGTCTTCTGTTTTTTCAACGCTTCCAATTCTTTTCTTAACCCAGCGATTGTAGTTGCTTTGCTATTATTAGTCGCTGCCATAACACTAAAAGGCTCTAAAAAATACGGGATCAACATAAAAAAGCACAAGAACAAACGAAAACTATAATTTATTACCTTTTTCATCATATTTTCAAATACTTTCTAACGGCTCTAGCACTACCAAACATACCAACAATGCCACCGACAATGACTAATATAAGTGATACAAACCATACCAAATTCATTGGACGAATAAGTTCAATAATGTGAGAAAACAAATATCCATCAAAATGATCATAGAACAATATATAACCATAAACCGTTATAATCACTGGTATAATCGCCCCAATAACTCCTAAGATAAAACCTTCAATTATAAATGGTTGTCTAATAGCAAAATTACTCGTACCGACTAAACGCATAATCTCAATTTCATTTTTACGAGAAAAGATAGTTAATTTAATCGTATTACTAATTAAGAAAGCCGTAACTAAAATCAAGGCACATACAATTACAATAGTTACTTTTTGAATAATATCAAACATAAAAACCATTTTATCAACCGTATCTTCACCATACTTTGCCGATTTAACACCTTCAATATTTTTAATAGCCCCAGCTACCGTAGATAAACTTTTTATATCATCAACTTTGACAATAATAGAATCTAATAAAGGATTTTCATCTAAATAACTTAAAGTTGTATTTAATTCATCACTAGTTTGTTGCATTTCTTCTTTCCATTGATCTTTAGATTTATATATCAAAGTATCATAATTTTTTAAGCTTTTAATTTCTTCTTCAATTTCCTTTTCCCGTTCTGATGTAACATCCTCATTTATATAAACAACAATATTTAATGTTTTTTCTAAAGTAGCTGTAAAATGATTTACATTAGCACTTATAACGATGGAGAGAGCCACTAAAATTAAGGTTATTGCTATACAAGTAATTGATGCAATAGATAAACTAAAATTACGAATAACACTTCTAAGCGCATCACGAAAATTACGTAACAATATTCTAATTACTTTCATGAACTTTATAACCTCCATTCATAACATCACTAACTTTAAGACCACCTTCAATGGTTACAACTCTCTTTTTCATTCTATTAACAATATCTTTATCATGCGTAGCCATCACCACTGTGGTTCCTAAATCTTTATTAATATTATCTATAACATCCATAATATCTTTTGATGTTTCTGGATCTAAATTACCTGTTGGTTCATCACATATTAGTAGTTTTGGCTCATTAACAATTGCACGAGCTATACACACACGTTGCTGTTCACCACCTGATAGTTCTTTTGGCAAAGAACGGTACTTATCTTTTAAACCAACTCGTTCTAGGGCGTTCATAACTTTAGGTCTAATCTCACTACTCTTAAGACCAATGCTTTCCAAACCAAAAGCTACATTTTCATAAACCGTTAATTTAGGCAATAATTTAAAATCTTGAAAAACAACACCTAATTTTCGACGTAATTTATATACCTTACCATTTCTAAGTTTTGATACGTTAATACCACCGACAAATACTTCACCTTTGGTTGGCTTTTCTTCACGGTACAACATTTTAATTAAAGTCGACTTGCCAGAAGCTGTCTGCCCAATTATAAAGACAAACTCGCCTTTCTTAATGCTTAAATTTATATTAGCAAGTGCTGTAACACCATTTTTATAAACTTTAGAACAATTTTTTATCTCTATGAACTTCACTATTACCACCTTACTATAACAAATATACCATAAAATCACGCAAAATAAAAGGATATGCCATTTATTTGACACTATCCTTATTAAGCATGTACTGTTCATAATCATTAACTAACATTCCGATAGTTCGAAGTTCTTTCTTTACTTGATAATAAGAACTGCCATCATAATAGCTTTTAGCTGATACCAATAATAAGTATGGATGATATCCAAATAAGATACCCGATGAATTGGTAACATCTTTAGTAAATCCTTCTTTAGTAGCACTGTTGTAATTAGGTATGGTACCGCTAAAATAATTATAAGCATTACTAGATAATAAATTTAAATATTCTTCCCCAAAGGAACTTTGCAAAGCAAAATTATATATCTCTTGCCATATTAAAGCCATATCTCGAAGTGTTATAAGTCCCCACGGATTAACATATGATAAGTGCATTTGCCTAACACCTAATTCATCTAACATTTTGTTATATTCCAACACACCAAAACGATGATGAAGCATCTTATAAGCAATATTATCACTGTATACAATCGTATCATAAACCAATTCACGAACACTATATTCACTACCAACATCATCATTCTTTAAAATGCCACTACCAGAACTATAAAAATTAGAAGTATATGTTAAATGTTCATCAAAATTTATATTACCAATACTTAGAGCTTTATATAGATACAAGCAATATGCAGCTTTAATAATACTGGCTGACTGATAAATACTATCTATATTATAGCCAATACCTGTACCATCTATTAAATCAATAAAATAGAATGATGATTTATCATAATAAGAATTTATATCTTGTAAAATTAAATCTTTTATGCTATCAGGAATATTATAACTGCTGTTAACAACTTCGACCTTATTCCTAGAAAAAGCCATATTTTTAATATCAACAACACTACTACTTAAATTATCATTATTTTCTAAAGAATTACTACTATCATTACTTACAGGTACATCAACATAATCTTTATTTATTAAATTTTGATCTTCGCCAAAATAACTTCTAACAATAATTTTATCATTCACGTTATAGTTTTCTTCTAAAAATTTATTAAAAATCTTACACGTCAAAAGCCCCAATGAACAAACTATTATTCCTAATATTAAAAATACCTGTACAACCCTTATTATCTTTATTTTCATTTATTATTTCCATTATTTTCTTAGATAGTATATAAGCAAGATACCCTTTCATAATTTTTATGTTAAAAGAACAAATGATTACTTCTTCTTTGACCACCAGTTACTTCATAGCAATCACTTACAACAATAAAAGCTTCATTGTCTATCTCTAATATTTTTTCTTTAAAAGCATTATACAATCTAGTAGGCACAACAATCATTAACATCTTTCTTTTTACAAACATATAACCACCAGTAGTTGTAAAAATAGTAACGCCTGTATTTAATGAGTTTATAGCATACTCTTTTATTTCTTTAGCCTTTTTACTTGATATCATAAACATTTTACTATTAGAAATACCAATTAAAATTTTATCAACAATATTAGTAGATATCAAAATGATAATTAGTGAATATATCAAACTAGGAACGCCAAAAACAACTACTCCAAGTAAAATTATAATAGTATTCATAATTAATTGACTGGTACCTTCAGTTAGATGTTGATATTTATGAATAAGTTTCATAATAATATCACTGCCACCAGTAGTAAACCCACTTTTATAGACAAAGCCATTACCTATGCCTAATAAAACACCACACATAATCAACGTAATAACTATATTTGAAAATTGGAAGGAAGGCAATAACATATCACAAAATGGTCTAAAAAGTTCAATCAGCAACGGATACATAATTGCCCCTACTATGCTGTTATAGGTAGTTTCTTTATCCAAAGTAAAATATGATATTAACAAAAGAAAACAACTACTACCAAAAATAAAATAAGAAGGCTTTAAACCACACAAATAGTTAAGCATCGTTGCAATACCACTCATTCCGCCAATATTAAAACTATTAGGTAAAGCAAACATATTGTAATTTATAGCCAAAATTGTTAAGCCTAAAAAGAACAATAACACATTTTTTAATCTTTTTTTATTTTTAATTTTATCTAATACTTTATTCATTACAAAATGTATCTTCCCTTCATTCTTTATTAAGTTATATTATATCTTCTAGCTTCATATTAATCATACTATATTTTTAAAATTTTGCATATAGTTAAGAGAGGTGAATTTTATATGAATGGAACATATTATCCAAATCCAACATTTCCAACAAACCAAAATAACTATGATGTAAACATGAATAACAATCAAATACCTAATCAAAATATGGGCACAAACGCCAATAACAATTACCAACAGAGTCCTAATTATCAACAAGGAACCAGCTTGCCTATGGAACAAAGCTACATTGAAAATATATTAAGGCTAAATAAAGGTAAGATGGTAAAAGCTTACGTTAGTTTCCCAGATTCAACCGAATGGCGTAATAAAATTTTTGCTGGTCGTATTGAAGAAGCCGGCCGTGATCATTTAATAATCAGCAATCCTAATACTGGCGAATGGGACTTAATCTTAATGATTTATTTAAACTATGTTACTTTTGACGAAAGAATTAATTACAGCCATAGCTACTCCGAAAAAAATTTTTAATCAAAGAAACTATCAACAATATCTAAAGCACCACCCAAAGTGTTACTTATATAATGTCCAGGACAAATTATTGTATCTCTTGGATATTTTTTTATTTTATCTAAAGATGCCAGCATATCTTTTTGACTACCAGTTGGCATATCCATTCTGCCAATGGAATTAGCAAACAAAAAATCACCTGTAAACATAATATTATCTTCTTTAAAATAAAAAGTTAAAGAATTAGATGTATGACCCGGAGTTTCTATTATTTCGTAATTAAATGTTTTTCTTTTAAAAGTATTCTCTTCTATTCCATATTTATTTTTTAATTTATCTAACGCGCCAATATGATCATCATGATAATGTGTGACTAAAATTTCTTCTAATTCGCCTTTAATCTCTTTATCTATTTTTTTAAATTCATCACCAGGGTCAATAACTAAATATTTACCATCTTTTTCTAAAATATAACAATTTTCTTGTAATTCACCGACTACTAATCTCTTTATCTGCATATCATCACCACTATAAGGATAACATAAATAACTAGATTTTTGTAAGCAATTACTTAATAATCCAATTTTTTTACAGTATAATCTTTATGTTTAAAATGATACATGTTATACTTAACATAGAATATGAGGTATTTTTATGGCATTTGTTTACGCAATTTTAATATTATTAATTATTATTTGTCTTTTAGTTATTACATACATTTACTATTATAATTCGCTACAAAACTACAAAACAAAAATTGATGAAGCTGAAAGTATGATTGATGAGGCTTTGCGAAGTAAGTACGATTTATTATTAAAATTAGAAAACTTAGTTAAGGCAAATATAACTGATACCAAGATTAATTTTAAAAATCTTAACGAGCTTAAAAATGAAAGTATTTCTAATTTTCAATTAGAGCGTAAGTTAATAGATACTCATCTTTTGATTACTAAAATTCAAGATGATTTCCCAGCTCTAGAAGAAATAAAAGAATACCGTGATTATACCAACGATATTCGAGTTATGGATGAAAGAATTAATGCTGCTAAAAAATTTTATAATAAATATACTTCTAAATCAAATGAATTAGTTAGAAAATTTCCGTCTAATATTATTGCTAAATTTCATCATATTAGTATCCGCAATTTTTTTGATAATAAGGATATGAATGATGATGACATTGAAGATTTTAAATTATAATTGCCAATTTATTTGATCAATATTATTTTTCTTCAAAAACTCATTTGTTCTTGAAAAGGGTCGACTTCCAAAGAAACCACTACGACAACTAAATGGTGATGGATGTGAACTTGTGATAACTAAATGAATTGGATTAGTTATATAAATCTGTTTTGACTTAGCAAATGCTCCCCACAAGATAAATACTACTGGTGTGGTCTTGGCATTTACTTTTTTTATTATGTAATCAGTAAGTGGTTCCCAACCTAAATTTTTATGGGAAGCTGGACTATCTTTTTTTACCGTTAAAACACTATTCAACAGCAAAACTCCCTCTTCGGCCCATCTTGTTAAATCACCATCACCATGAGGCGTAATTCCTAAATCATCATACAATTCTTGATAAATATTTTTTAATGATGGTGGAATTTTAATATCTTTATGAACAGAGAAAGATAACCCCATGGCCTCACCCTTACCATGATAAGGATCCTGACCTACTATCACAACCTTAACATCTTTATAAGGGGTAAGTTTAAGGGCTCTAAATATATCTTCTTTGGGCGGATAAATTTCTTCTTTATCATATAGTTTTAATACATTATTATAAAATTTATTAAAGTTTGGGCTATTCCAAATAACTTTTAATTCATTATCCCAATCGTTTCCTATCATTTTACTTCATTCCTTTTCCTTCACTATTTTATCAAAAAAGAAGATTACTGTCTTTTATTTTTGCAATCTTCTAATTATTTATGGTAAGTTTCATTATTATTTATTTTAAAAGCTCTATATAATTGCTCTAAAAAGACACCTCTAAATAACCCATGTGGCATCGTCATCTTCGAAAAAGATAATTTCTTATTAGCACTCATTTTAATATTTTCTAATATTCCATCAGAACCACCAATAATAAAAGTAATCGTCCCATAATGATTAAATGTATTATTTAAAAACTTAGCAAATCCTAAAGATGACATTTCTTCTCCTTCAATAGCTAAAGCGACGACATAATCATTTGAACCTATATGTTTAATAATCTCTTTACTTTCTGATACTATATCACTATCTTTTAATTCAATTACATTTAATTTATGATATTTATTTATTCTTTTAGCATAATCAGCAATTAAATCACTCAAATACTTTTCTTTTATTTTTCCTACACAAATCAACTTAATCATATGATTATTTCCTCAATTCGTTCATTTTGTTTGGCACAACAAACATTAGTAAAACAAACATCATACTCTATTAATGTTTTTCTAAAAGTTGATAGTGCTATATCTTCTGTATTATTTTCATGAGATAAGTGCAATAAAACAATCTTTTTGGTATCTGGACCAATTAGTTTTGCTAAATAAACAGAAGCATCTTGATTTGACAAATGGCCATAAGGACCAGATACACGGTCTTTTAACCAAGCTGGATACTTGCCATTTAAAAGCATTTCTACATCATGATTACTCTCAAACAAATAAACGTTTCTATTACTTAGGATTGAAAAATATTTTTGGTTTAAATAACCAGTATCGGTTAAGTATACTAAGCTTTTCAAGCCTTCACTTAAAATAAAGCCTTTTGAATCTTTTGTATCATGACTGGTTTTTATTATTTCTACTTTTAAATCATCCAAATATAAATTATCATTATAAATTTGTAAATTAGAATATTTATTTATTGGTGCATCAATACCTAGTTCTTCTAACATTCCCATCGTCATATAAACATTTCCATTATATTTTTTTATATATTGATTTAAGGCGCCAATATGATCAGTATGAACATGGGAAACTAGAATTATATCAATATCAGCTAGAGAAACGCCAAGTTCCTCTAGCTGATTTTTTATATATCTTAAATTAGTTCCTATATCTAGTAATATCTTATGTTCTTTTGTCTCTACATAAGTAACATTCCCTTTAGAACCACTAGCCAAAACACAAATTCTCATTACTTATACAACAACAATGGATTTATAGCCTTACTTCCTGGTTTCCAAGGTACACCTATCCAATAACCAAGGTGAAGGTGAGTACCTGTTACTTGACCACTTTTTCCCATTGCTCCTATCTTTTGAGCACGTTCAACATATTGATCTTTTTGAACATAAGTATCAGACAAATGGCCATATGCTGAGTAAGCACCATTAGAATGCTTAATGATAATATTTAAACCAAATGCCCTTCCACCTGGGCCATAATAACCAACATGATAAACAGTACCAGCAGCAATAGCATAAATTGGTGAACCATAACCAGTACCTGAAATATCTATACCATCATGACTTGTACGGTTAAATAAGTATCTTGTACCAAAACCAGAGGTAATTTTATACGGTTTCAAAGTTGGCCATGCATATTCTGTACCATCATCAATATAACTACCCCAACTTGATGTAGTTTTTCTACCTTTAACAATAATTTCATTTACAGTATCTCTTACCATATAAGTATTAGCGGTATCAATTACTGATTGTTGGTTAGCATCACCATTGATAACTTGAGTACGAGAAGCAACACGTCTTATACCATTAACACCTTTTTGTTGAACATATTTATAACTAGTATTTTTTGAGTTATCATATTTTATTTCTGTTGAATATTTTTCTTCAACATCTTCAACAACATATTTATCATAAACCAAACTTAATTTTGGATTAATCAAGGAAATAATTACTTTATCTCCAACGGCCAATAAATCATCAGCACTCTTATACTTTGGATTAGCTACTAAAAATTCCGAAACATTTAACTCATTTGTTTCAGCAATACTACTAATAGTATCACCTAATTTTACTGTATACTCTACTTCTTCATTATCACTACCAAATAATAAATACTTACTTAAATCTTCCACATCAGTAAATATTTTCTCATCAGTACTAATATAAGTCTCTTTAATGGAAATGTTTTCTTGAAAATATAAATTTTCTATACGTTCACCCGTATCAACAATTTCTTTTTGCTCATTATTTATATAGGCTAAATACTCATCTTCAGGAATAAATGATAACACCAATTTTTTTAAAGCTTCTTCAAAAACATTTTCATCTAATACATTTATTTTATATAAAACTTTAGCATCATCACCCTTACTACTAACAGTTATAGTATAACCTTTTACAGTAAAGTTTTTAGCTTCTTTTATCTTTTCATAAATATCAGATGCACTGTCGACAGTAGCACTATAAGTGTTTAATTTAGTAATTGAAAATCCTTTTGGGGGATATACTTGAGCAACATCGTACTCATCCTTAATTGCCGACTGCTCTTCATTAATTAAATTATATAGTTCATCTTGGCTACTAATCATTCCTAGTTTTTCACCATTTAAATATACTTGATAAACACCTTCAATTTCATCAGCATAACTAGTTTTATATGATGTTGCAATAAACATAGCTACTCCAAAAATTAAAGTTGTCAGTATACAAAGAACTCTAGTTTTTTTACTCATTAATATTCTCCTTCTTTTTCCAAAACCATATAATTTTTAAAATTCATCATGGTTGGTTCAAATAAAACGGTAAATTTACCGGTTCCCCCTTTTCTGTGTTTTGCAATGATAATATCAGTCTCCACATTTTCATTCTTTCCTAATTCTGTTTTAGCTTTGTAATAATCTTTTCTATTAATAAACATGACTATATCAGCATCTTGTTCAATTGAACCTGATTCTCTTAAATCTGCTAGCATTGGTTCATTATTTTCTCTTTTTTCAGCATTACGCGAAAGTTGCGCTAAGGCTATAACTGGCACTTTCAATTCCATTGCCATCATTTTTATGGAACGGGAAATATCTGATACTTCTTGCTGACGAGAATCTGGTCTTCGACCGCCTATGGTAAGAAGCTGTAAGTAATCGATTATTATTAAACCTAAGCCTTCTTTTTTGCTGGCTAATCTACGACATTTAGCCCTTATATCATTAACCGTAATACCCGAATTATCTTCTATATAAATATTAGTGTCAGCTAACTGACTCATAGCTTCATTATATTTTCGCCAATCGGTTTGGCCTAACTGACCATTAGTTAATTTTTTACCTTCAATACCACCGACGGCACTTATCATACGATTAACCAATTGTTCAGCTGACATTTCTAAGTTAAAAATAGCCACTGCCTTTTTTGTCGTCATCGCTGCATGGGTTGCTATATTTAAAGCAAAAGCAGTTTTTCCCATACCGGGACGAGCCGCAATAACAATCATTTCACCCTCATGCAAACCACTGGTAGCTTTATCTAAATCGTAGAAGCCAGTTTCTAATCCTGAAATAACACTGCGATTTTGTGATAAAAATTCTAATTGAGCTTGAGCTCTAGCCAAAACATCACCAATCGGAGCAAACTCTGTTGTTTGTCTTGATCTAATAACATCAAGAATATTTTTTTCAGCATTATCTAAAAGCGATGTAATATCATCTTCTTCATTATATGCTTCAGTTACTATATCCGTAGCTGTCGTAATTAAATTACGCACTATCATTTTTTCTTTTATAATATTTATATAATAATCTAAATTAGCAACTGTAACCACAGATGATATAACATCTGTTAAATACTCAATTCCACCAACAGCGGCTAAAGATTTACTCTTATCAAGTTCATCAGCAATTGTTGTTACATCAACTGGAACTCCATTAGTATGTAAACTTTTTATAGCAAGAAAAATTTTTCGATTAGCATCATTATAGAACATATCTTCTGTTACTTCTTCTAAGACTTTGCCAATCACACGTTCATCAAGAAAGCAAACACCCAATACAGACATTTCAGCATCTAGATTTTGTGGCATCTTCCTTGCCATACTATCACCTACTTCACTATATTAATTCTAATGTTAAATCTAACTTTTTTATGTAATTCTAGAGTTACATTATGTACTCCTAAAGTATCAATCGGACTATCAATTTGAATTTGTTTCTTGTCAACTTTATATCCTAACTTATTCAAATAATCAGCAATTTGTTTTGAAGAAATATTACCAAATACTTTGTCCATAGCACCAGTTTTAACTTTAAACGTAATATCTTCTCTAACTATTTTATCACGCATTGCTTCCATTTCTTTAACAAAAGCTTCTTCTGCAACCTTACGATCATCTAATTCTTTTGATAAAATCTTTGTACTTGTCTTTGTCGCTGCAACAGCTAACCCATTTTTAATTAAATAATTCATGGCATAGCCATCACTAACTTCAATTATCTCATCTTTTTTTCCTTGTTTTTTTACATCTTTAAGTAATATAACTTTCATTATGCCTCTCCTTTTTAATTCCTACCTATTGTACCAAATATCATCTTATCAGTCAAAAAATTTTATCAAATCAGCCTATTTCCAAACACTTTTTTCAAATAAATTTACTCACATAAAATTTATATTTTTTAATATATACTTTAAGTAAATTATTATAATTAATTATAGATAATATTTGTATTTTATTACAAAAGAAAAAGATACTTTTTCAAGTACCTAGTCTTTTACATATGGTATTAAAGCCATAAATCTTGCATATTTAATTTGTTGTGCAATATGTCTTTGATGTTTAGCACATGCACCGCTTTGTCTTCTATTAACGATTTTTCCTTTTTCAGTTACATACTTTAAAATAATAGGAACATCTTTGTAATCAATAGACTTACCAGCACACATTTGACATATTCTTTTTTTCTTACGGTAAAATTCTGCCATTTTTTCTATTCCTTCCTAGAAAGGTAGATCATCGTCAGTTAATGATATCTCATTGCCCATCGCTGCATATGGATCCATATCCAAATCAGTTGTAGCAATATCATTACTAGCTCCACCCATCACATTTTGATTAGATTGATAATTTGAATTATAAGATGATGTTGTATTGTCATTAGTTGATTGACCGGCACCAGCTCTAGAACCTAAGAATGTTACATTATCAGCAATTACTTCAGTAACATAACGCTTTGTTCCATCATTTGCATCATAACTTCTTGTTTGCAATCTTCCTTCAACAGCAACCTGTGAACCTTTACTACAATACTTTGAAACATTTTCTGCTTGTTTACGCCAAACTACACAGTTGATAAAATCAGCTTCTCTTTCACCTTGTTGATTAGTAAAAGGTCTACTAACAGCAATAGTAAATGATGCTGTCGCATTACCAGTAGTTGTCGTACGCATTTCTGGATCTCTAGTCAATCTACCAATTAAAATAACTTTATTCATACCTTACTCCTCATCTAATTTAATAATTAAATGTCTAATTATATTTTCATCGATTGATGCTTTACGGTCAATTTCTTTAACAGCATCTTTGCTAGCAGCCATAGTCATTACAAAATAATAACCATTAATTTCTTTTTTTATAGGATATGCTAGTTTCTTTTCGCCCATTTCCTTAAAGCTATCTATTTTAGCACTTAAACTTTCAGCTAATTTTTTCATATTATCAGCAACAGCTTTAACATTAGCTTCTTCCATAGTAGCTTTAACAATGAACATCATTTCGTATTTATTCATTTTTCTACACCTCCTCTTGGTCACTCGGCTTACACTTTAATGTGAAGCAAGGAGTAATTTGTTACTCGCTTAGTATTATAGCAAACTACCACTTTGAAATCAACATTTAATTTCACATCCAAAAATTTCTAAAGCATTTAAAAAAGCCCCAATTTAGGAGCTTCATTTTTTAAGCAAGTACTAAGAAAAATGCAACTAATATTACTAATAAAACTAGAGCTAATTTCCAAATGTATTTTAACCATTTTTTATAAGATGCATCATACATACTTAAACCAGTTAATAAGACAACACTTGTTGGTGTTACCATAGAAACTAAACCATTAATTGATGTCATAATTACTAAAATAGTTGCAACGTAATCTTTAAATCTTGATGCAAACACACTACCAAATACGAAAGCAGTATATCCAAAATCAACATGGAAGAAATCAGCAATAATATTAGCAAATGTATTACTAAATACATTAAACTTTTCACCAACAATGCCATTTACAATTGTATTAACAAAACCAGTTGAGTATTGTGAGTAACAGAACTCAAACATAGTATAAGCTAAAACTACAAACAAAGCTGGTTTAACAAGTTTCTTCATGCCTTCGACTGCGCCATCTAAAGCTTCATCGAATTTAATCTTGCTAAATAGTTTAACAAATACTAAAGCAATCATTGAAACATAAGCATAAGTATATAAATCCCATTCGCCAAAAGTAGAAGTTGTACCTAATATATAACTTAAAACAGCATGTGATGTTCCACCAATTGTAATAGTAGCTTTTTCAGTTATCCAAGTATGGAATGTATCAAATATTGTAATATCAAATACTGATGACCATGGCATAAAACCAAGTACAGCTACTACTAATAATACACTAAATAAAACAATATATGGCCAAGCTTTTCCCTTATTTTCATTACCAGTTAATGGTATTAAATCTAATTCTTCTTCAGCTTTATCTTTTTTCATATTCTTAATAATTAATAAATTCAAAAGAAGATAGCCAAAGGCAAGTATACCAAATCTTGCTAATAAATTAGTTCCAACTTCTATACCCATAGTACTAACTAAATAATTAATACCAACTAATGAAGTCGTTTGACCAACAGTACCAATCATAATAGCACCAAATGTCATTGCAATAGAAGATATTTTACCAAAGCCTAAACGACTGGCAATACTAATTATCATTGGTATAAAAATTAATGTTGGAAAACTTTGAGTAGCAGTTGATGCAAACAAAGCAATTAACAACGTATGAATTAAAACAAAACGTGTTTTTTTATCAATCCAAAATTCCGTTGCTTTATTTATCAAAGCTTTATAACCGTCAGTCTTCGCAAGTACACCATAAAATAACCCTACTATTAAGACAAAAACAACTTGTAATAGATAATGGTTACTAGCATAGAATATATTTAAAAATATATCAGCAATGCCTTTTCTCTCTAATTCACCACTAGTAAACGTACCACTACTAAAACTTCCAACAGGAATTACCCAAGTAAATACAACTGCCACTAGAATACAAATTGCTAAAATCTTAAATAAGAAATGACTATTTGCTTTAGATGTTGATTTCTTATTTTCTTCTTTAACAATCTTTACAGCGGCTACTTTTTCTTCTTCTACTTTAGAAGTTGTTTTAGTATTGTTTTTTACTTTAGCAGCTTTTGATGAATTTTTCTTTTTTTCATCTTTCTTTTCCATTTTCTTTACCTCCATTAAAATTATAGCACAAAATCCACTATTTCCAAGTATTTTTAAGTGAATTATTTGTTCACAAATCACCTGTTTCTTTATATTTATCATAGAGCAAACTTTACCATTTATAATTCTAAAAAATTATAAATGATAATTAAAAAAACTTAAGACATAATCTAACATCTTAAGTTTACTTTGTTTAATTATTTTCTATTAACTCTAAATCTTTCATTTGGATCAAGAATTTTCTTACGAAGTCTAATAACAGCTGGAGTAACTTCTACATATTCATCTTCTTCAATAAACTCTAAAGCTTCTTCTAAACTAAATGTTTTAGGAGTAACTAATGCAATAGCATCATCAGCAGATTTACTTCTTGTATTTGACATTTCTTTATTCTTACATGGGTTAACATTTAAATCATTATCTCTATTATGAATACCAACAATCATACCTACATAAACATCTACGCTTGGCCCAACAATCATTTGGCCTCTGTCTTGTAAGTTGTATAGTGAATAACCCAAAGTCTTACCAGTTTCCATAGAAACAAGAACACCATTTTTACGGCCTCTTATTTCACCAGCATATGGTTTATACTCATCAAAAGAACGAACCATAATACCTTCACCTTTAGTATTAGTAATAAATGCACTACGGTAACCAATCAATCCACGTGTAGGAGCACTAAACTCTAAATGTGTATAACCTTCTTCACCATTTGTCATTACTAACAATGTAGCTTTTCTTTCTTGTAAATCAGCTATAATTGTTGAAGCATAATCACTTGGTGTATTAACAATTACTGTCTCATATGGTTCGCATTTACGACCATCAATTTCTTCATATAAAACTTCTGGTTTAGATACACATAATTCATATCCTTCACGGCGCATTTCTTCTAATAATACAGATAAGTGTAGCTCTCCACGTCCAGAAACTTTAAAACCATCAGTACCAGGTAATTCCTCTACTTCTAAACCAACATTAGTTTCTAATTCTTTTTCTAATCTATCTTTAATATGTCTTGATGTTAAGAACTTACCACTTTGACCAGCAAAAGGAGATGAGTTAACCATAAAGTTCATTGATAGTGTTGGTCTTTCAATTACAATTGGAGGTAATGGATCAACAAGACCTTGAGGACATAATGTATCACCAATAGAAATATCTTTACAACCAGCAACAGTTACAATATCACCATAGTAAGCTTCATTAACTTCTTTCTTTTTAATACCTTCATTAACAAATAACTTAGATATTCTAAATGATTCAACCTTTCCATCATTACGACACAAAGTAACCATTTCTCCTGATTTTACAACCCCTTTAGTAACGCGGCCAATTCCTAAACGACCAATAAAGGAATCATAATCTAATTGTGAAATTTGTAATTGAAGATTATCATCTACACTACCTTCATATGGTTTAACTTGTTTTAAAACAGTATCTAACAAAGGAGAAATATCATCAGCTAAATTATTTAAATCTAAAGTAGCCTTTCCATCTCTAGCAACACCATATACAATTGGGAAATCTAATTGTTCATCAGTAGCATTCAATTCCA
Source organism: uncultured Bacilli bacterium (assembly GCA_934095865.1). GTDB lineage: Bacteria > Bacillota_I > Bacilli_A > RF39 > UBA660 > CAG-605. Next base: position 43,457 of record CAKOKU010000001.1, on the reverse strand, counting down.
TAAACAAATCAAAAGTCATATTTACTACTTCTTCTGGTCTCGCATCTTTCTTATCTATTTTATTAATAAATAGAATTGGTCTTAAATTTTGTTCTAAAGCTTTTTTAAGAACAAATCTTGTTTGTGGCATTGGGCCTTCTTTAGCATCTACAATTAAAATTACAGTATCAACAGTACGCATTATTCTTTCTACTTCACTAGAAAAATCAGCATGACCAGGTGTATCTACAATATTAATTTTATAGCCTTTATATCTAATAGCACAGTTTTTAGAATAAATAGTAATTCCTCTTTCTCTTTCTAAGTCATTACTATCCATAACTTGCTCATGGACTACCTCATTATCACGAAAAACCCCATTTTGTTGTAATAGGGCATCTACTAATGTACTTTTACCGGCATCAACGTGCGCTACTACTGCAATATTTATAATCTTATCCATATTAACCCACTTCCTTTAATACTTTTAAGATATTACTACAATTTCGTTAAAATTACAAGAAAAATATTTTGCTCTTAAAGCCCAAACTTCACCATTTTTTATTTATCTAAGATTACTTTCTTATTATGACTTCTCTCCTCTTTATTAAGATAAACTGTTTCATGTGAATTACAAACTGTAATAAAAGCATTAGGATCAATAAGTAATATAGCTTCTTTAATTTCTAAATAATAATTATATCTTACTGATACCATCAATATTTTATTCATAGTATCACTATATCCCCCAACACCATCTAATATAGATATTCCATAATTATATGTTTCTTTAAGAAATTTAATAATTTCACTATGTTTCTTTGAATTAATAAATAAGATTTTATCTTCCTTTATTTCCAACATAAATCTATTAGAATAAATACTTTGACAAACTAAAATAATAAGAGCATAAATTAAATGTTCTATTCCAAAAACAAAACCTGTTAATAAAACAACGAAACCATCTACTAAAATTATTGATTTATCCATTGACATATGAAAGTATTTACAAATAATGGCTTCTATGATATCAGTACCGCCCGTAGTATATCCACTTTTAAAAACAAGACCTAAACCATAACCTGATACTATACCACCGACAACAGCTTTTATTAACAAATCAACACTGCTAATATCAATTAAGCCAGTCAAATAACTAGTTATTTTAATAAAAAAAGGTAATAGTAATGAACCAACAATCGTATTATATGTACTTTCTTTGCCTAAAAAAATAAATGATATTAATATTAAGACTAAATTAACAGCGCCAACAAATAAAGACTTATCTATATTTATAAAATTACCTAATACTATGGATAATCCACTTACACCAGTGGCAGCCAAATTATTAGGTACATAAAACAAATTAAAAATAAAGGCTACTATAAATATTCCTATTACAAACTGTATTTTCTTTTTCATAATTCTAATCCTATCTAATATTATTATACAATTTAAAGTCAAAAAAACAAAGCACATCTACTGTGCCTTGTAAAATAGTAAGGAGAATTTAAAGACTATTAAAAAAGGAAGATTAAGATAAACTCTGTTAAAAGTTATCTCTCTATATATTATGCTAATTATTTATTTTTATGCTTTTATTCTGTTTTTATTACATAAGGGTCATTGGCCGTACCTATGCCTTCAGTTATTTCAACGTCGGCCTTTAAGTTAATAACAGGACGAACACTATTACTCATATTTACCCAACGATATGAAAGAAAACCAGGATTGTCACTACGCCACGCATAAGCATACCCAAATGTTGAACTGAAACTACCAGGCGTCATAGTCCAATAATTTTGTGAAGAATATGCGTAAGATAACTTATTTAATTGCTGATCGTTTAAACCTGCTAAAACCAATTCGTCATACGTCACTAAACCTACTGGATATGTTAAAGATTTATTACCTATATTTGATTCAGAGGCAGTATACAAATCATTGTTCATATTAGAACACTTAAATTGAAAAATTTGATTCAAACGACGCCACAAAGAACTAAATGCCGTAGATTTATCAATTTTAATACCATCACCGCTATAAATACTTCTATCTCCACAAAAACCAGCGTTGATGGATACATAACTTGAATAATCATTTTTAACAATATTACTCGTATACCAAGAATCAATAACCTTTTTCACAGTAGATGAATTTTCATTTTTATGAACAGCTTCAAAATTTGAAGCATTTATATCTCCATACATATAACCTACATATGCAGGGGAATTATAAGAAACATTAAATTGATATAATTTATTGTTAATCGATTGGTCAATACCAGACGCATTTTTTACTTGTCCATTATACATTAATCTAATTGAACCATCACCATTTATTCTTACTACTTGCCAATAATAGCCAGCAAAATAAACATTATTATTTTTTACATTTCCTCTATAATAGTAGGTTGTACCATAATCATCTGTACCAGCATACAAGCCTTTGTCAGACTTATCTGTTTCTAATTCTGATTCAGTCATAGTCACTAAAGACAATTTATAATTTAATGCAGAATATTCGATGCCATTCCAAATAGTTTTTGTATCAGTTTTATATGCACCAGTTACTTCATATACACTTATACCATCATTTTCTACAACGGTATACAACTTTTTGGTCGAATAATTATATGATATATATTCATTTTTAAAATAATAATGAGTCGATTCATCATAGCTTAATAAATCTGGTTCAACATAAATAGGATCAGATAAAGTATACTTTCCTGTATCTGTATTAAACGAAATATTTTTATAAAATTTCAACTTAACATCGTTTTCAGTCAAGTCAACAGTTTGAGAATCTGATTTAATCGCATCAATCGATGGTTTAACAATATCTTTCGTAACAGCATCACCTATAACAGATGTCCACTTAATAATCGGGGCTGTATTAGTCACTGTATAAGTCCCATCACCATTATCTGTTATACTAGAACTTTGCTTAGCCTTGATTTTCTCAATTGCAATCTCTGGTGTCGTTTGATATTCATTAGCTAAAATGGCATCATGCAATGTGTTATACCCAGAATCAACTGGTGAATAACTACTAGGTTCTGCTTTTACCATAATCTTACTTTTAAAATTCTTATTCATTGCATCGGTATCATTAATAGTAACACTTTCATCCATCCAAAAAGCTACACTATAATCTATTGAATCACCAGAGCCTAAATACCCAGTAGCTAAAGTCCTTGCTTCTGTACTCGTAGATAAGCTTTTATTTGTATCTTCATTAAATTCACTAAGTAATTGAATATTCTCATTATTAACCCTTACTGCAACATATTTACTATTTAAAGTTGTACCTTCAAGCATTTCTAAATTAACATAATATTTAGCAAAAATACTACAAGTATTAGTTATTGTAAAGCTATATGGCTTTAGTTTCTTGCCATCTTCATCACTTATTGGATAAGCATTTTCCAAACTTATAGCATTAGCTTCATTAGAAAGTGATACACTAAAACATCCAGACAAGGCAGCATTACTACCATCACTGATTTTACTAAATCGCCAATACGCATACGATGTTCCAATAATCAAAGCCAAGCCAAATATACTTAGAGTACCAACTAACCATAATTTCTTATTCTTCATAATAATCCCTTTCATATTTATTATTCCATAAATTAAGAAATCTATGCTTTTGTCGCTTTTTGTTTTCTTAAAGTGTACTTTTCATAGAGTTACATACTCTATGAAAACATTAGGTACTCACTAATTAAAACAGTAATCTGACTATAAATTTGACTAAAAATTATTTATTTAGATTTTTATTAAATCCCATTTCATTTAAGTATTTTTAACTGATTTATCCAAATTTTTTGACTACAAAATTGACTATAATTTACACTAAAAAGCATTTTATTAGGTACCAAAAGTGTTTAAAATATGGTAAAATTACAATAGAAATTAAGAATAGATGCACGTAATTACGTATTCATAGAGTATGTAACTCTATGAACAAAAAAAGATTATATATTATATCCATTAAGCAGAAAAAAATACCTGTCTTTTTAAAAACAGATATTCAAATAGAAACAAAATAAATATTATTTTAATTTAAATCTTTATTTAATTTTTTACCAGATTCTAAAACATTTTCTGGAACGCCTTTATAAAAGTTAGGACATAATCTAGCAATATCATCTAAATTGCCAAATACTTTTAAAAGATCATCACATACACCTTTTGAAGAGCTGTATTGATCTGCTAAGAAAGGATAATCGTCCAAGCTAACAGATGGATCATAATAAACACTACCGGATTTATAAGCTAAAGATGAGAAAAATAATGAATTATGACGATTATTTTCATAAGCGTTTAAAGCATCTTCCAATGAACAATCATATCTTACTGCCATAGATTTAATAAATTTATCTTTAAGTTCAAAATATTTGGCAATTAAAGTATCAGATACGTCAAATGACATAGTACTATCTGAAGAATAAGTATCAGCAAAAGCAACACTAGAAACAAAATCAAATAAGTCAAAATAATCTATCATGCTCAAATCTGCGTGGCTATTAGCATCTGTAATCATTTTATCAATAGCAATACCTAAAATAGTAGCATCATTACTAAAATCAATTTTATCTTCTACTCTTTGAGCCAATTTTTCCTTAGCATAAGATGTATAATCAGTTAAATCAAGCATATTTCTAACTTTCTTATAATAAGAATTTCTCATATAAACCGCATCATATGAGGCAATTAAATTAAACAATCTAAGTTGTTCTTCACTACTATTAGCTCCAAAATATTCACAAAAGCTCGCTAAATCATTTTTATTTATAGCATTATAATACCAACTTATATCTTTATCTCTATCAAATAAAGTAAGCAATAGAAGCTTGGCTTCAGCATTTCTTTCAAAAAGTAAAGTCTTATCAAAATTATTAGACAATGTTATACCATAATAATTAGGTATTACACTTATAGTACTAGTATCTAGTATAAAAGGAACTACCTCACTATCATAAGTCAACACTTTAGACTCGGCTCCATACTCAGGACAATCACGTTGAATAATACGAGTAAGTTTACTAATCATTAATTCCATAAAAGCGCTATTATAAACAACCTTTTTCTGTTGATTATCCTCTATTTGGCTAGTAATACCTTTATAGTCAATGGCAATACAATTAACATCATCAACTTGATTCTTACCTTCAATATCTAGTACCAACTTTACATCCATTAAATTGTGAATATCACTTTTAGAGCCAATCACACCATCATCATATTTGGCACAAGCATCTTTAACAACAAAAATTACCCCAGTAGTCATAGCTTTCATAGCCGTATCAAAATCATCTATATCAATATCATTAGTTAAAATATAAGAAGCTAACCCTTCATAATCAAATAGTGATAAATAACCAGGATGATTACTAGCAAAATCAGCACTATTACTCATGATAGTATTAACTATATCAGCAGCACTGCATTCTTTTTCAAAAGTACATTTATCTTGATAACCATCATTAATTCTTCTTAACAATTCTTCTTGTTCTTTTTGACTTAAAAATAAAATTTCACTAAAATCATTATTCTCAGAAATACCATCGCCAGTAACTCTAGCAGAAGTTGTCATTAAAGCAATTGCAGATTCTTCATCTTCACTCTTATTTTTCTTGACCGCTGCTAAGACAGCACCAACACCACCATGTAAATAAGCACTTACTAAAGCCACATTAATAGCAACCACTAAAGCAATTGATCCTAAAATTTTATTTCTCTTAGCCTCTTGTTTTCTTCTTTTTTCAATCGATTTTTCACCATAACTCATATTATTATTCATGATAATTTCTCCTTACTACATTTAACCCTAATATATTTTGCTTTTCATCATCATAATCATTAAGCTGCTCTAAAACTTGTAACCAAATATTATCTATCATTAACCCTGTATCTATATCTTTATCTCGGCTTCTTAAAGCAACCTTTAAATTGCTAAACTTATCAAAAAGCCGACCAATTCTTGTTAACTTATTTTCATCATAACAATCTATCTTATTTATCTTAGTCAGTAATTCATCACTTGAAGTTTTTTTATACATTTCTTGAACTTCTTCCACTGACATTCCATAACAAGCACTTAAAAATCTGAAAAAGCTTTCCTCAATCTGTTTATAATTACGACAAAAACTATCATAAAAATAAACTACTGCCTCCCCATTACTATCTACATCAGCTAAAGCTGCATTATCTGCAATAGTAATCATAATATAATAATAAAGCATCAAGTTATCTTTACAGTTTAAATCCCCTTCATTATTAACATTATATTGAGCCAAATTAATCAAGGCCATCTTTAAAATACTAATAAAATAACTTTTTTCTAAACTATCTTCAACTTGCCAATATCTTTCTTTAGCATCTTCACTAGTAAAACTAGCTGCATAATTGTTTCTGGCCTGAGTGGCATCATAAGCATAAATTATTTTAATAAATTCTATTTGCTCTTCTTTAGTCATCAGAGAAAAATATTCATATAATTTTGATAAATCACTACTCTTAAAAGCTAAATAATAATCAGCAATTGTCTTATCTTTATCAAAAGCATTAGTTAAAAATAAACATGATTCAAATTGGCGAAAGCTATCATAACAATAATCGGATGATGACATATAAGTACGCCAAGGATTATCTACCATGCCACTTTGTTGAAAACTAGAATTTTCAGCTTCTCTTAGTGAAGATACAAACTCTCTATTCAAAAAATCTATCTTTTCGTTATCACCAGCTAACAATCGATCAGAGCAAGCATAATCATCAATATGACTTAGTTCATGAGCAGCAGCATTATAAGCTGATTGAATTACCCGAAAATAGCTATTTGAACTATCCAAAATATTTTTTAAAGAAATCTTAATAACATTCTCACTATTTTCATACACGCCATATGTTCTAAAGTTGCTATTGGAATTAGCAAAGTCTTCTACAAACACAATGCTTAAAGTTGCTAACTTATGAACATCATCATCAGTATCATTATTTAAGACATACAACACTTTATTGTATAAGGCATCAGCCATAACTTCTTTTACTCTTTTGATATCATCTTCATTAAGTTCCAACCCAAAGTAATTTACATAAGACTCCTCACTCATATAACTATCATCAAAAAAGCTCTTATATTCACTATGTGCTTCTAAATACTCGCCAGTATTTTGTTCTATTAATTCAATTAAATCTAGTCCAGTTCCCGTAAACTCATAAACACAAGCATGAGTTGGAGTCAAAGTAGTTATTTCTATCTCTTCTTTTTTTGTAAAATGGATTTTTTTATCAACACCATCGACTTTATCTAAGGAAGATACAAATTCTCTAAAGGCAATTTCTAATTCTGTATTACTAGCCTCAATATCACTAACTGAAACACTAGAATCATTAAGTTCTATGTCATTTTTAGCACGCTTAAAGACCTTACATCCCGTATTACTTACCGTGATGCAGAACACCAATAATAACGATGTTAGTCTTTTTTTCATATTATTCAATGCTAAAAACCTCCGTAAGCTATATTATAAAGAAATTTTCTAAAAAGTCAAAATATTATTTACCCCAAAGTTAACACTAAATATTTACTTTTTATAGCGCTATCTGCTAATAGCATTCTAATACTATCAATATTAAAATTAGAAAATACCGTCCCGTCATTAGCAATAAAATACATTGTTGGATAAGTAGTCATTAATCTTTTAATCAAAATGCCATACTTACTATCATCTACTTGATCATATTCAACATAATCACTAAGGCAAGTCAAAAAATCACTATTAATAATATCAGAGAACATTTCAACTATCTCATCAATATCTACACCATAATAATTACTTAAAAATTCAAAATAAATTTCCTGCATTATTTGATACTTTGAACAAAATTCTTGATAATAAGTTACTGTTGAAATTTCATTGGCATAATCATAATCACTATAACAAACTGAATCAAATATATTAACCAAAATGAAATAATAAAGGGCTAAATTTTCTTCTAATGTTACACTGCCATCTAATGTCTTCATTAATAAATTAGTCAATGATAATTTTAAAACCACGCCTTCAGAAACACCATTAACCAGCATTCCAACTGTTTTATCAATGTTAGCATCAATACTGGCTAAATCTTGAGTATGAAAAGCCTGTTGCCAATAGTTATTTCTTAAACTTGCAGCATCCATTAAATACATCGCACAAACTAATTCTTTTGTTTGACTAAAATCAAGGCCTAAATAACTGCCAAGACCTAACATATCATTGTTAAAAATAACATCATAATATCCATCTAAAGATTTAGAAGTATCTAAAAAATTAATTAATAAAATATCTCCTTCATGTTTTCTTTCTTCTAAATATCCATAAGTATAATTATATTTTTTATTTTTTGATTGATATGGGCATTGATTTTTTAACCAATTATAACTTTCAGCCGAACTTTCTTTATAAAAGGCACAATATTGAATACCATTTATTTCTAAAATATCTGAACAAGGGTATTGAAAAGCATGATTAATTTCATGATTGAAAATATTATAAATACCAGCATAAAAATCATCTTTAATAAAACATTTTTTTAAGAAATTCTGAATAGATAAAACTATTGTATTGTTATCTGAATCATAATTACCCAATTCTTCTTCTGGCAAAGTCCTAAAAACTATTTTTAAGTAAGCTAATTTATGAATATGTTCTTTATTTCCAGACGCTAATACTTTATTTATCCTACTTTTCAAACATTCATTAATCCATAAAGCCATTTCTTCGGCATTAACATCAACATATTTACCTAAACTTCTTAAGTAATCAACATCATCTAAAGAGTGATAATTTGCAGTTTTATCTGAATCTATAAAAGCCCGTGAGTTATCTCGAATAGCTCGCAGAATATCCGTATAATCCCCATCAAAAGAATAAGTACATTCTCCAACTGTCTTTCTATTTAAAAAACTATCAAGTTCAGCTTCACTTAATAAAGTTTTTTCTTGGGCATTGAAGCTTATTCTTTTTATTTCTTCAATTAATTTCAAACATTTTTGCTGGTCAATCTCAGTTGCTTCAATCGTATCCTCATACTCTAAAGCCTCAACCATACCAGCATTATTTTTTACATCACTTTTTTTATTACCTAACAAACTAAAACAAGTAGTATTAATTACTATACATAAAGAAAGAAAAAAAGCCGCCTTTCTTCTACAACTAGTTAACTTTTTCATGTTTTTATTTCTCGACCTCTATATCCACTTTTATAATTTTTTACTTATTTATATTCTTTTTTAAAACTGATTGCATTATATCTAAAATATCTCCATCTAATACTTTAAATGCTTGACTAGTTTCATAACCACTTCTTACATCCTTCACTAAAGTATATGGTTCTAAAACATAATTTCTTATTTGACTACCGAAATTAATACTAGAATTTAAGCCTTTTTCTTTATTTAATTCAGCTTCTTTTTTTTCAACTTCTAATTGATATAACTTTGATTTTAACATTTCCATTGCACGTTCTTTATTTCTTAATTGACTACGTTCTACCTGACAACTAACAACTATATTAGTTGGTAAATGGGTAATTCTTACGGCACTATCAGAAGTATTAACAGATTGACCGCCAGCCCCACTAGAATGAAAAACGTCTATTTTTAAGTCTTCATCTTTTATTTCAATATCACTTATCTTTTCAAATTCAGGAACTACACTAACAGAAGCAAAAGACGTGTGTCTTCTCTTATTTGAATCAAATGGAGATATTCTTACCAAACGATGAATACCCTTTTCGCCTTTAAAATAACCATAAGCATTAAACCCGCTAATTCTTAAAGTTACAGACTTAACACCGGCTTCTTCCCCTTTAAGAAAATCTATTACTTCATATTTATAATTATTTTTTTCACAAAAACGTTCATACATTCTAAGAAGCATACTTGCCCAATCACAAGCCTCGGTACCACCAGCTCCAGGATGAATTTCTAAAAAGCAATTTAAATTATCATAAGGTCCATTTAAAAGAGTTGCTATATAAAGTTCCTCAACTTCTTTAGAAACATTTTCAATCTCTAATGCCACTTCATTCATAAGTTCAGCATCACTTGTTGCTTCATCTAACATTAAGGCAATTGTTTCTATACTAAGATTAATTTTACTTATGCCACTTATTTCTTTTTTTAAATTAGTCAATTCAGCATTAATCTTATTTGCACGTTCTAAATCACTCCAAATAGAGCTATCGTTTAAAGCAGTTTCTAGTTCCTTTATTCTATTTTTTTTAGCCTCTACGTCAAAGAGACCTCCCAATTTCACTAACTTTATTAACTAAATCATTATATTTTAACTTAATTTCTCTTATATCCATTGTCAATTTTCCATTTCATAATTTCTTACTAGAATAGTATACCATATTTATATTATCAAAGACATTAAAAAAGCACCACCTAGATATTTAGATGGTACATTTATGATTATCTTTTTAAACTATGTTTTAGACCATTTCTTACATCTTCAATACTTGTAGCTGGACTACCTAATTCCATCGAAGTCTCAAATTGTAATTTATATAAATATCTCATATAACAAGCACGACTACGATTTTTAAATGCTTCTTCTAACGCTTGTAAGCCACCATCTCTTAAAATTGGCGATTCTTCGTAACCCCTTGTAATATATCCTTTAATAACTTCAAAAGATTTTGCACCCATTTCCTGATATAGAGCAATATAACCAGAATGTCTGCACTCATCTACACTACTTAAAGTAAAGCCATCGTTACGACTATATAATAAAGTCGAAGAATCAATGCCATAATGACTAACTCCATGATTTGCCATTTCACGAAGTTCAGCTAAAAATTTTTTATAATCAATTAAAAATTTAATATAACTTCCATCATAGTTTTGTCTACTTTTTAAAGATGATTTACCACTATCTAATAATGAATATCCATATAAATATACCCCATCCCCAGAAATATATATATCTTGAGGAATTTCACAACCGGTATAAACCTTACCATTATTCATCAATTCAACTAAAGTATTAAAACGGTCCTCACTTTCTTGTGAATCTAAAAAACCAGTATCATTATTTAATCTTTTGAAAACAACATTATCCTGTCCAGGCATAGTATAATTAACGCCAGTTCTGCTTGTACGTACTATATCATTACTAAAACCAATCTCTTGTATATTCTTAACTTTTATAATTGCCATAATTTCACCTTTTCATACTACTTAGGATATAATTAATTCTTAAGAAAGTCAATTAAAATCACCTATTATAGAAGCTAAAGCAAACGTAATATTCGGCGAATATCACCAACAGTTTTAATATCCATCCCACAATATCTTTCTAACTTATATTTTAATAAAAGTAAATAAAAACTATGATTCTCACTTCTTAGCATATCAAGCTGATTTTTAAAATTAATTAAATCTTTATCAGGAACCACAAAATCATCTATAATTTTGCTTAATACCAGTCCTAAAAGACCATTTGCCATCAATCTATATGCAATTTCTGGATTAACATCACTAATGCTATTATCAAAATCCAACATATAAAGATTTACACCATCAAATAGCACATTATCACTGCAAATATCAATATTTTCAATAGCTAAATCTTATTTCTTTCAAAATATTATTAAAAGCTCTAACAATATCACCATATTTTATATTATCAGCAAAATAGCCCAATGGTATTCCATTACAAATATTCATGGTATAACCAAGTAGTGCTTCATCTGTAACATAAATATCTTTAGGTAATACCAAATAATTAGTAGGACCAAGACCCATCAGTTTTTCTAGAATTCTAAGGCGATTGTAATTACTACTGTTTTGCCAAAATCTATATTCTGGATTTAATAATTTAAAATAATCGCCAGCTCTAGTTAAATATATAACACCACCATTGCCACGATTAATTTCATCACTTTTTAATGGTATTTCTTCTATACTTTTAACTCTTATTTTACTCATAAATTTTTCTTTGCTATTTCTAAGCTTCTTCTTAAATCGCCGACCGTTTTTACTCTTTTAAAATAATTTGCATACTCGGCATTTGATATTAATAAGCGAAAATAGGCATCATAATCTAAAGACTCATACGACACAAATTGACGGTATAACTCTTCTAAATCTCTTTGTCTTAATAAAGGCGAAGCATAGCAATCACCAACTATTGAATCTCTAACAGTTTGGAAAAGACGCAAAACCATTCTTTCATAGCTAAGCTTTTTATTATAAGAACTTTCATCAAAATCTATAACCCACATTTCTTTATCAAATAAGACATTGTCGGGAGATAAATCATAATTAAAAACACCACCATTTGCTAAAATTTTTAATTCTTTTAGTAATACTTTAAAAGATTTTAAAACATCGGCTAATCTGGCATCATCATCTAAAGACGCTAACGGTTTGGCATCCTTCTTCACAGAAGTATAGCCAAGCAATTGCTCTTTAGTAACATAAATATCTTCAGGAAAAACTAAATGTTTTGTACCTTTAAATTTCATCAAAAACTCTAATATGTTTTTACGTTGATAATTTGTAGTATTATTTAATAATCCATCAGCATCATTTATTCTTTTAAAATAATGTGTAGAATCAAATTCATAGATTTCACCATGGTCGCCAGCATTAATTGATTTACCTCTTAAATTTAATTCTTCAATACCTTTTACTCTTATAAGTGCCACACTTATCACCCCATAAATTCATAATAGGATATTACATATTATTAGCAATGTCAATTAAATTTTTTAACTACTCAATGAGATAATAAGCATAACATCAATTAATCTTTAATTACATTTTTTATAAATTAATTAATACTTAAATTTAAAAAAGATACTATTTCTAGTACCTTACATATCAAAAGTATATCCACCATCAACAGCAATATTTTGAGCTGTAATATTTTTAGCATCTTCACTAGCTAAGAATAAAACCATATTAGCTATATCATCAACTGTTTGTGGTCTTTTTAAAGGAATAGCATCAGTAGATTGTTTAAATGTTTGTTCTCTTATAGAATCATCTTTATTAGTAAAGTCATCTAAGATACCTTCCCACATATTAGTGCGTACAATACCTGGTAAAACTGAATTAACATTAACATTATATTCAGCTAATTCACGAGCCATACTACTAGTTATGGCCATAATACCAGCCTTTGTAGTAGCATAAACATTTGAACCACTATTACAAATACGACCAGCTATACTAGACATATTAATAATTTTTCCTGATTTTTGATTTTTCATAATAGGCGCTAAAGCTTTACTCATATAAACTGTGCCTTTTAAATTTATATCTATCAAGGCATCAACAGTTTCAATTGACATTTCATCAATTGGCATCAACTTACAAATTCCAGCCGAATTTACTACCACATCTATATGTCCTAACTTATCTACAACAAATTTAACTAGTTTTTCTATATTAGCATAATTGGTAACATCAATTTTACAAGCTACGCATTTACCGCCGAGTTCTTCTTTTACTTTCTGAATTCTGTCTTCTTTATTGTCACATAAGACAACAATCGCACCACTTTCGCTAAATCTCTTAGCACATTCTTCTCCAATGCCACTACCGGCCCCAGTAATCAACACAACTTTATCTTTAAAATCATATTTTGTCATTCTTTTAATCTCCTTTTATTCTAAGAATATTTTACCACATTTTTAATTTTCTATTTGTTTTTTAAGAATAATTTACATATATATGATTTCTATTTTACATATTTTTTAACAACTACATTAATCTGATTCTATTACTAAACCTAAATCGACTAACATAACACCTATTAAAGACAAAGCAGAAAAGTAACCATTAATTTTATACAATTCTTCTTCTTTTCTATAAACAGTTTCATTAACTTTTTTAAAATCTGAAGGATCATAATCATGAATATTAAAATTTAGTGAAACCAAATTCATATTTTCAATAGCTAAAATTAAAGTTTTCTCATTTATATCCTTAATACATTGAAGAGATTTATTAAATTCTTTCTTACTATACACAAAAGCCCTTACTTTGCATATTTTAGGCATTAATTCTCAAGTTCAACAGACAATTCTAACCACTTATTATTAAGACTTTCCAATTCTTCCTTCTTTGCACTAATCTCATTATTTACAGCAACCAGTTTTTCGCGATTATTATAAATTTCTTCCAAATATAGACTTTCTTCCAATTTTTTAATATTCAATTCTAATTTACTTATATTTCGCTCTAAAGCTTTTAGTTCTTTACTTAAAGTATAATTATTTTTCTTCTCTTTATTACCTGTTAAATTTTTATTTTCCTTTGAATTAACATCAACACTGCTAACAGTTGTTTTAATATTATTCAAGTAATCAGTATAACCACCAGCATAATAAGTAGCACTTTCTTTATTTAATACTAATAAAGAATTAGCAACTTTTTTGATAAAATATCTATCATGAGATACAAATATAATTGTACCACCATAAACACTTAAAATTTCCTCTAAATATTCACGGCCAACGATGTCTAAATGATTTGTCGGTTCATCCAATAATAAAACATTAGGCTTACTATAAAAGATTTTACATAACTGGAGTCTTACTCTTTCGCCACCAGATAAAACATTCAACTTCTTATATACATCATCACCTTTAAATAAAAATGATCCCAAAAACGTACGAGCTTCATATTCCAAAATTGTTGGATAAGTAGCCATAAATTCTTCCAAAATACTGTTATTTTCATCTAACATCGCTAAATTTTGATCAAAATAGCCTATTTTAACTCCATTATTCCAAGTAAAAGTACCACCAAGTTGCGGAGTTTTACCAGCAATTGTTTTTAAAATCGTTGATTTGCCTAATCCATTTGGTCCTATAATACCCAATTTATCTTTTCTACGCACAAACAGATTTAAAGTATAAAGAGATTGTTCATAGCCAACTTGTAAATCATTAGTTATTAAGACATCTCTACCACAATTAGGAATATTATCCATATTAGTTCTAAAAGTCATTGCTTCTATTTTATTTGGTCGTTCTAAAATATCCATTTTTTCTAACATATGTAATCTAGACATCGCCATACTAGCTTTCGATGGTTTACTTCTAAATCTCTCATATATACTAGTAAGTTTCTTGATTTCTTTTTGTTGGTACTCATAATCCTTTAAGGCTTTTTCATAATTTAATTGCTTTTGCTTTTCATAATAATCATAATTACCCGTATATTTCGTCGTAGCACCGTAACTAATATCATAAACAATATCAACAATATTATTAATAAACATTCTATCATGTGATACTAAAATAATGGCCTTCTTGTAATTTCTTAAATATTCTTCAAGCCACTCAACAGTATCTACATCTAAATGATTTGTCGGTTCATCTAAAAGAAGTATATCAGGTTTATCTAAAAGCATTTTAACAAAAGCTATCTTAGTTTTTTGACCACCAGAAAAATCTTTTAATAATTTATTTTTATCTTCCTCAGTAAAGCCAAATTTTTTTAATAAAACTTCATATTCTTTCTTATAATTATAGCCATCATTTAATTTAAATTGTTCTTCTAAAACTGAATACCCCATAGTAGCTTTTGAATCACTACCAGATTGCATTTTTAATAACAAATTATTTAATTTTTCTTCCATTTTTATTAGATTTGCAAACGGTTTTCTAACTTCTTCAATCAATGTATTATTATCATTTAGTTCTATTTGTTTTAGATAACCAATACTCGGATTTCCCTGTTTTATTATCTGAAACTTATCATCACCAATACCTTCTTCCAATAAATTATTATCAACAATGGCATTTAATAACGTAGTTTTACCAGCCCCATTCTTCCCAACAATAGCTATCTTATCATGATCATTTATTTCTAAATTAATGCACTCTAACACACTTTTTCCATCAATGCTAACAGCGCCATTTTTTATTACATATTTCATTTTCGTTACCACCTCCAATATTTTTATTTTAATTTCATAAATTATAACAAGTAGATTTTACCAAAATAATTAATTACTTTTGCTTTTCTTTTTTTATTAGATAAATAAAAATTACCAAACTTAAAATTGATATACTATAAGAAATAATTCGAATATTTGTAAAACCATAATACTCTTTTATACTGCCTTCTTTATTAGGAAGATAAACTCTAACAAGACCATTATCTCCTTTTGCAACTGTTAACTTAGTATTATTTTCTTTAGCAACATAACCTTTATAATAAACAAGCGGTAATTCAATATAGGTATTATTCCCTTCATTATTACTATAATTTATATCTAGATTAATACCATTTCTTACAAAAACTGTATGTAATTCTTCATTATTCGAAGTAATTACCTCACCACGAGCATTAATAAAATCCGTATCAACGCCAACCGGAACATACTCACCATTACTAATATAATAAGGCTTATATTCATCTAAATGCTCAAAGCGGTAATGATACAAAAAGCCAACTGCCCACGTGCCAAACATGAAACCGCAAACAATAAAAGTAAATATTTTCTTGTTTAATTTTTTATAATTAGTTAGCAAAATAGCAAAGCCAAACAATAACAAGATCGTAACCAACATATAAAATCGCCATGGAAATTGAATTATTCCTAATACATTTTTAAATATGTTCCAAGGGAATATAGTCGTTGCCATAACAAGAAAAACAATCCCCAATAGCAAACAGTCAATACTAAATTTATTATCATTTTTATTTTGAACTTTGTTAATCATTTTTCGTAAAAAAGCAAGTAAAAAGACGAAAATTAAACCAATGCCTAATGGCTGCCATGGATGCGTACCAGAAGGAATGGCCACAATGCTATATAAAGGATTAGCAGCACGCATGACCACCATATCACTGCCTACTAAATTACTATACCTAAAGCTATCACTTTTCATGGCTTCAAGTAAAGTACCTAAAAAACAAGAAGAAAGAAGTACGCCCAAAATCCCACCTTTTAATAAAGTTAACAAGCGCTCTTTATCCGTAAACATCTTTTTGATATTTAATAGAAAGCAAAAACATACTAGTATAAAAGCCATGACAAGACTCAAATTATGACAAAAGCAGATACCAACTATACCAATTGTAAACCAATACCAATCTTTTTTATCACCATAAAAAATACTATAAAGACCTAGCATAAATAATGGAAAGAAGACAAACGCTATAACCTCACCAACAGCAGCTCGCAAAAACATATCACTTATCTTATAAGAACTCATTAAATAAATAAGAGCAATAATAAGACTAACATAATCATTCTTTGTTACTTTCTTTATAGCAAATTTCATGCTAAAAAATATACCAATATTCACTATAATCATGAATACTTTATAACTATTAACGACACTAAGTCCCAACAAACTAAGGATAGCTGGAATGTAAAGAAAAATATCAGCATAAAAAATACCGTTAGCATACCCATAACCATTAAGATAGTTCGGATATATTAGGGCCGGAAAAATTCCCGCTCTTAAACTATCAACAATACCATTTATTCTGGCAATATGAAAATGAATATCATGACCATAAATAAGATTTTTAAAAACTAAAAATTCCAAATTTGCTAAAACCAACCAAAATATTACTAGCAAAATATATTTCTTATTCTTTTTCATACTACCTAAACACTTTCTCTACATATTTGATATAAACAAAAACTAAATTACTACTTCTACTTTTAAATAATAATCTATATGCTAATTCTACATCATCCGTAATAATATTATCAACATTAAGTTCTAACATTTTATTTATACTATCACTATTATTAACAGTCCAAGCATAGATTTCCTTACCATTATTATGAATCTTTTTAACTAATTCACTATTGATACTAGATGCTTCTATACTAAAAACATCTACTTTATCCAATTTTATAATATCACCATAAAAGAAACTCATTACATAGGCCGTTTTAATATCATCATCTATTTCTTTAACTTTTTCTAAAACTTCATACTTACCAGAAGCAACCACACAATTATCTTCAAAATTATACTTTTTGATTAATGCTATGACTTTTTCTTCTAAGTCATTTTCCATTCCATTTGGTTTCAATTCAATATTAACTTTCATATTATTTGAACTAGCCCATTTTATAACATCTTCTAATCTTGGTATATATGATATAGGGTAATTAGAATTTAGATAGCTCCCAACGTCTATTTCTTCGATTTCATCATAGTTCACATCTGTGATGTTAATATCTTTTCCAGTCGTGCGTTTTAAATTATTATCATGACTAACTACTAAGACATCATCCTTTGTTTGTTGAACGTCTAACTCAATCCAATTAGCTTGTTCATTTAAAGCACCAATAAATGCTAACATCGTATTTTCAGGATATTTAATTGAACTCCCCCGATGCGCAGTAATTTCTTGTTTTTTAATATATTCAATATTAAAGTTATATCTACCCGTTACTAAACCATACGTAAACACACTGCCTGTTAAGACACTGCATAAAACCAAACTAGTCTTAAAACGACGCCATCTAACGGTACTTATAGTTATTTTTTTAATTTTATTAAACTGTATATGTTTTATTTTCTCACCACTTTTTATCTTATTTTGATAAAACAAGGCACTCATGCAAGCATAACTAATCGGAGTAGACAGCAAAGCAACAATAACAAGTGATAATCCTAAAAAGATACCAATTATAGTTATAAAAATACTGCTAACTACTACTATCTTTTTTAAAGACAAGTATATTAAATAAATTATGGCAATTCCCAAGAAGAGAAAAATTATATATAACAAAAAAATTATTAACTGAACCACTATCATCTTAATCAAATCTAACAAGCGATTTTTAGCATTTAACTTGATGCTTTTAGCTCTTGCTTGTCGAAAATTATTATTTTCTAAAACATAATAGTGTATTGCATATAACCATCTTAAAAGAATAATCAAAAGACCAGAAAATATTAGCCAAAATATAATTTTAAATAATATATTATTATTAATATAATCCATAACAAATTCAGGAACAGATATAGAAGAAACAAAACCAGAAGCTATTCCTATATTTAAGAACGGTATCAAAAACAACAACATAAAAGCCAAAGGCAAGTTATTAATTTTAAAAACTTGTAATGATTTTTTTAAAGATATTCCTAAAGCTTCCTTAATATCCACAGCTTTTTTCTGATATGAGGCATCCAAAAGTACTATAATTGTACTTAAATCAAAAAAGTTAAACATCATCATAAAAAGAATTAACATTATCAATAATATAATAACCAATGGATTAATAATAAAACCTGTAATATTCTCTAAGGTTAGATAATTATAACCTGTAACTTTCATAATTATATTAAAAAGGTTTAAAAATAATGGCATAAATATTAAAAAACTAGTAACTTTAAATACTAACTGAAAGATTATTAATTCCTTTAAATTATAAAAAATCATATCTTTTACTTTATTAATCATATAAACCTCAAATGCCATTTTAGTATATCAAAATTATAGAAAAAATAACACCTATTTAAAGTGTTATTAGCTTCTCTTTTCATTGTCATTTTCTAATAATTTAAGTATTTCTTTAAGTAATTCTAACCCTATCTTTTTATCTTCCATATCAGTAACTTCTATTAATTCAATATTTTTATCCGCTTCTTTGTATAATGAATAATATACATTTAACTTTCCCTCTTTATTTAAAGTTCTATCCGTATAGATAATAAAATTTTTACCTTTATCATGTTGATAAGTGGCAATCACATCATACATTATTGTTTTTCCTATATTATCTTGGACTTGAAATTGTAATCTTTGCATCACTTCACCCCATCTTTATTGTTAAAGAACTTATCTAAAGTCAAAACAATCTTTTTATATTCTTTTTCAAGTTCACTAAAATACTTGACAATATAATCACTATTTTTTTCATCGCGACATTGCAATTCATGTTCTTCAGCAATAATTTTTAAATCGACAAACCCAAGTTCACTACATTCATTTAGTAATCTTTCAATAGCATTCCTGTAATGGACAAGATTAAACTCCTCGCATGACTGCTTTAACATCTTAAATTCATCTTTACTATTTTTATGCCATTTCATTAAATTTTGTAGATATTGAGAAGAATTTTTAAGATATAAATCACTTTTCTCAAAATTAATACCATTTTTGCTTAAAAAGGTAAAATCTAGCTGACTATTCTGCAAAACTTTTGATAGTTTAAATTGCAACTGTTCTTTCGTAAAAGGTTTAGAAATATATTCATCGAAGCCTTCACTTCTATATTTTTCTTCAGCACCACTGACAGCATCCGCAGTTAAAGCAATTACAGGCATTACAAAATTAGGCAATTTTTTTAACTCTAAAAGCGCTTGTTCGCCATTCATGACTGGCATCATAATATCCGTTAAAATAACATCGTATTTATTGCCTTGCTTAATCTTTTCCAAACATTCGGCACCATTATAACATTCATCAGAATTAAGACCAATTGATTTTAAAACGCGACGAGCTACTTTAATATTTAACTTATTATCATCGACAATTAAAACTTTTTTATCAGTGTATAAAGTATCATTAATAGATTCTTTTTGTAATTCTTTATTAAGACTACCATTTTCTGTAATAATGGTACTTCTATTAATTTTTTGAGGAATATTAACAATAAACTTAGATCCCATACCATAAAAAGATTCAACCTTTATTGTGCCTCCGAGTATTTCTACTAAAGCTTTTGTAATTACCAATCCCAAGCCAGTGCCTTCGATTGTTGAATTTTTTTCTACATCTAATCTCTCAAATTTCGTAAATAACTTACTAATATTTTCTTCTTTTATACCAATACCAGTATCTTCGCAAACAATCTTAAGATTAACTACATCACCATCTAGTTTACCAATTAACCCTATCTGTAAATCAATTTTTCCATGTTCGGTATATTTAATCGCATTCGTTACTAGATTATTAACTATGGTTTTTAACTTTAGCTTATCACCAATTAAATTATCTGGCACATTATCATCAATTTTAACATTAAATACAATATTTTTTTGACCAATTCTTATTTTATTAATCTCACATAAACTATAAATTTCATCTCTTAATTTATAACTTACTTCTTCAACTTCTAATTTATTTGCCTCAATCTTATTAATATCTAAAATATTACCAACAATTTCTAACAATGTATTAGAAGCCATTACTATATTTTTACTATCATCTAGAATCTCTTCCGAGGCATCTTCTTTGTGTTCAATAATATCATTAGAAAAGCCAATAATGGCATTTAAAGGAGTTCTTATCTCATGACTCATACTAGCCAAAAAATCTGTCTTAGCTCGGTTGGCCTTTTCTGCTTCATCTCTTAAAAACTCTAACTTTTTAATCATTTTAATATCAGGATTTTCAATTGTAAAATACATAATGTAACATAATAAAGCTAAAATAACATCATAAATAATTAAACCTTTAAAAACTAATGAACAGGCATATAAAAGAATCATCGTCAGTAATATTGAATAAACAGCATAATATCTTTTATCTTTTTTAAAATTAATGATTGTAGTAATAATACTAGCAAGTAAAAATAATGCTACAAAAGTATAACCCAAATAAATAGTCAAACCATTAACATTTCTAACGCCAACAATCTCAATTATTTCAATATAAGTAAATAATGTCGTGATAAAAAATAAACTATCAACTATTATGAAACTTAAAGCATACTTTTTAAAATTCTCCTTTACTTTAGGATAAGATATAATTAAAGTGTATAAAAGTAAACAACTAAAAATAATAACAAATAAAGTCGACATTATCTTATTCAGAAAATCTATTAATCTAAAATATGTAGTATTTAATTCATTTAAAGTTGAAAATGCACTAATTATATGAACAATCGTATCTAAAAAAGAGGAAAATAACGAACAATATAAAATTACTTCGTATGGTTTGTTTTCTACTAACGGCACTTTTTTCTTAAAAGTATACACAATCCATAACATAAAGATAAAAATAAACGAGAAAAAGGGTAATTCAAATTCCAATGATTGAAAATGCATAAAATCAACTCCTATTATAGGTTTATTATAACATTTAAATTTTATTTGTTCCAATTTTCATGCATATATTGTTTAAAATCATATTTTTTATCTTCAAGCCTTCTTACTAAAGTTGGACCCAAAATACCACCATTTTCAATAGTTACTTTTATATTGTCAATACTTGCAAGCATATCTAAATAATCTCTTTCTTTGGCATCATAATATCTAGTTAATTCTTCATCCCAAACATCCTTAGTCCATTTCGTTTTCATATATTCTTTTTTTCTTTGTTCCATAAATGCCATTCTAAAATCGCCTTGTAATTCAGCTCTGGCTATGGGTGTTGAATATTTTTCTATTAATTCATATAACAATGTTGATAAAATATCGCGTAGGTACAAAAGGGCCTCTTTCTTATCATCGAATGCTGCTAAATCTAATGGTTCGCCAACATTTATATAAACTTTAGAAGAACCATACTCATAAAAAGGAGCAATTGGTACGACTTTAGCACCGGTTTTTTTAGCTAAAATAAATGGACTAGCAAATAATTTTTGACATAATACATTTTCAGTATTATTAAATCCACCCTCGGGAAAAATCAAAACACTATTACCATTATTTAAAACTCTAGCCATTTTTTCTAAAGCCATGGCACGATTAGTTTTATCTGTTCTATCAACATAAATAAAACCATTTAGCCAAGCAAAGTACATCTCCTTATTTACTTTTAACTGGTCAGTCGTCCCAAATAGAAGATAAGCATTTCGATCAATTGTCGCTAAATTAACAATTGTATCTTCTACAAAATTATGCAAAGAAACAAAAATATAAGCTTCGTCATCATGAAGTTGTGGATAATGTTCAACAACAATCTCCTCTTTCGCTGCCTTTTTTAAAATATCTCGTAAATATTTATTCATTTTTTTTCGAATTTCCATCCCCATAGCAGATGTAAAATTTTCTAAATTTGCATATTGAAAATGCATTATACCATAGTTTTTCATAATAGCTCCTAATTCAAAAATTATTCTAGCAAACAAAAAAAAGAAAGTAAACTAATTATTAACTTTCTTTATTTTTTAAATATACAGCAACAATTTTAACAATTCTTTGATATTCTTTTTCTAACGTCTTAAAATTACTTTTAACATATTTAAGGTCATTTTCCTTACTTCTTAGTTCATGATTTAACGCTAATTCCGCCAATTTAGTAAAGCCAAAATATTTACTATCACTTTTTAAAGAATGAACTTCAACAGAATAATTTTTCATATCAGAATTTTGGTACAATTCTTTGACTTTTGACCATTTTTGTTCACAATCATGATACCAATCACTTAGCATTTCATTATAAGTTTCTATATCTCCAAACAATTCAATGCCATTCCTATAATTTATACCATTGTCTAACAAATAATTTTCTTTGGCTTCACTAGATATGTTAGTTTCCTTATCTACATCCTCATTGCTTATTGATTTATTAAAAATACTATCTAATTTTAATTTTATTTGTTCTTTACTAAAAGGTTTTGCAATATAGCTTACAAAGCCTTCACTTTTATATTTTTCTTCGGCGCCACTTATAGCATCCGCAGTCAAGGCAACTACGGGTGTATTAAAACCTTTTATTTCGTGTAATTTTTTAATAGCTGTCTCACCACTCATAATTGGCATCATAATATCCATCAAAATAACATCATAGTTGTTTCCTGCTTTTATTTTATCTAGACATTCTTGACCATTTCCAGCATCATCTATTAAAGCAAATTTCAAAGGTTCCAAAGCTCGTCTAGCAACTTTAATATTTAATTTATTATCATCTACTACTAAGATTCTCTTATCAGCATAAATTTCAATATTCTTATTAGCATCTAACATTATCTGCGCTGTATTAAGTAGTTCCTCTTCAGTAAGTGGTTTGCTCATCTTTCCAATTCTTTGTGGTATGGTAACCATAAAAATTGAACCTTCACCAAACGTTGACTGCACATTAATAGACCCACCCATCAGCTCTACTAATTTTTTGGTAATAGCAAGTCCTAAACCAGTACCTTCAACTGTTGTATTTCTTTCAACATCTAATCTATCAAACTTACTAAACAATCTAGTAATATTTTCTGCTTTAATACCTCTACCAGTATCTCTACAAGTTATAATAAGCTTGCAAATATTATCTTTATTTATACATTTGGCACTCAAGTTAATTGTTCCGGCATCGGTATATTTAATCGCATTAGATAATAAATTATTAACAATTTCCTTAATATGCCCCTTATCCCCAATCAACTCATAAGGAATATCTTGTTCAATATCAACCTTTAATTCAATTGGTTTGTCACCAATTCTAACTGAATCAATACGCGCTAAAGTTTCTATTTCTTCTTTAAAATTATATGGAATCTCAATAATTTCCATTTTATCAGACTCTATCTTATTAATATCCATAATATTTCCAACTATTTCTAATAAAGTATTAGAAGCACTAACAATATCATTAAGATCTTCTTTCATATCTTCTGGACAATTACCACGTTCTTTCATATCATTAGAAAGACCAACAATAGCATTTAATGGCGTTCTTATTTCATGACTCATACTAGACAAGAAATCTGACTTTGCCCTATTCGCTTTTTCTGCTTCATTTTTAGCAAGTTCTAATTGATTAACCATTTTTAAATCAGGATTTTCAATTGTAAAATACATTACAGCTGTTACAAAAGCAAAAGAACAAGTAATAAGAATAATGCCAGGATTAATATTTCTTACAATAAACGCAATTACAAAACAAATAAATAATGTAATTAAAGGAATTAATTTTCTTTTTTTTATCTTTTTAATATTTAAAGATACAGAAATGACATCAATAATCATGTATATAGCACTAAATATCATTAAAACATTGGGAGCCGCTCCAAATGAATAAACAGACACACCATCATAATAATATTCAATTGGAAAAAACAATACCCCAACCAACAGCACAATAAATAATAAAGAAAACCACGTAATTTCATACTTGTTAAACAATTGAAGTAAATGTTTATTAACAGAATCCTTTTTATTACAAATAATATAAATATAAATTGTAAATAACGTGATAAAAGTAGTAAAATAAACTAAATAGGCTCTATTCACAATCGTATTAATAATTGGAATAACAGCTTGATTTTTAACAGTTAAGCAACAAAAGAACTCTAAAATTAAACCAACAACATTTAATATCAAAAGTACAGCATACATTCTTGTTTCTATTGTCTTTATTCTTGATTTAGAAAAATATATAACACAAAGTAGTAATGTATAAATTAAGCTGCAAACAATAAACGACATCCCTATTATCATACTAGTTCACCAACCACATTCTAATTATTCTTCAATATATGTTTTTTACCAGCTGTTATTTTTTCTAAATCCATTTCTTCAAGCTTACGATAATCTATTTTACCAATTGATGTTACTGGTAATTCATCAGTAAATTCATAATCAGCTGGTAAACAATATTCTGGAAGTCTCACAAAACATAAATCTTGCAATTCTTTATAAATATCACTTTCCATATATTTATATGCTTCTTTTAAAACAACATGAGCCTTTGGTAATTTTCCTTGACTATGATTAACATCAGGAATACCTACAACCTTACAAGCAGCAACCGCAGGATGAGAAACAATTACATCTTCAATTACTGATGGGAATACTTTAAAACCATCATAACGAATAATCATTCTTTTAATACGATCAATAACAAAAATATTGCCATTTTCTGTCATATATCCAGAATCACCTGTGTGAATCCATTTTTTTCCATCAGCATGGGTCCATACAATAGCATTTGTTGCTTCCAAATTATTATAATAACCAAGCATCATATTTGGACTTGAAATACATATCTCACCCTTTTGATTATATCCTAATTCATTTTCTGTTTGTGGTTCAAATATAGCTATTGTACTTTTTACAAAAGGAATACCAACACTTCCAATTTCATTATTTTCATCAACAGTACCAGCAACACCACCAGTAACTTCAGTCATCCCATAGCCTTTAACAATTTTAGAAGCACAACCATGTTTCTTTAAATATTCATTAGCATCCATTTCTAGTTTTCTATCCATAGCATCGCCACCTACTGTTGGAGCAATCATATAAGATAAATCTTTATTTTTCAATCTTTTGCTATTGATGATAGTTCCCCAATATGAAGGAACACCTACCATATGAATTGGTTTATTTTTTAAAATAAGTTCATCAAATTTAGCCGGATCAAATTGAGGAATTAAAATTGTTTCCATTCCTATTGTCAAAGGCAAATGTAATCCCATGCCAACACCATAAGCTATAAAGGTAGGCATAATATCCATCCAATTATGTTCCCTTTTCATATCAATACCAGTTAAAACGCTTTGTAAAGCAACAGAATTAATATTTTCATTGCTTAAAACTACGCCTTTTGGTTTACCTGTTGTACCACCAGTATGTTCAATTACAACTGGATAATCTTTTTGATAATAAAATACACCCAGTAAATTAATATTTTCACCACTTTGAATAAATTGTTTCCAGTTTAAGACATTTTCGCCATAATTAATTTTCTTATCAGAATCTTTTAGAGTATCAATTTTATCCTTCAATTTGTAAGCAACATTCAAAACAACTGGTAATGATTCTGATGGCGACACGCAAACCACTTTTGATACAGTAGAATTTCCAACCATATCTCTTACTTTATCATAATAACTATCAACAATTATTACTAGGTCAGATTTAACTTCATCAACATAATTTTTTATTCCTTCAGCACTGGTTCTAGGATCAACCATATTACCAATTACACCAATTTTACTAATAGCATAAAACAAATATACAGCCTCTGGTGTATTAGGCATTGATATTGTTACAATATCACCAGGTTTTACTCCCAAACCAATTAAAGCTTTAGCAGTTCTATCTATATTTTCAAAAAGTTCTCTAAAAGTTATTTTTCTACCATAATAGCTTAAAGCAATATTATTTAAATGACCTTTATTACATTCATATAAATAATCATAAACTCGCATAGCAGGCATTTTTCTTTGCATTTGATTTTCAGTGTAATATTTTAACCAAGGCTTATCAATAGATGGAATTCCAACAGAAGGTCCCTCAATAGTACCATTGGCAATATTACGAAGATACAAATCTCTTTCCATTTCTTGTTCCGCGTTCAATCCCTTTAATTTTTCTTTTAGTTTTAATAATTCTTCTCTAGTCATATTATTCCTCTACTTACTAAAAAGTACATCACGTACTAACAACTATAATTTTACAGTATTTTAAGACAATTACAAGTAATTATTTTAAAAACTTAATCAATAATTATAAATTAAAATTACTATTTTATTATTTGTTATTTAAGAAATTATTTTTTTATATTAAATAAAGTTAATTTTATCAAAATAAAAATTAAAACAGCAAGTTCACGCTTTAAACTCACTGTTCAATTTACCTAACAAAAACATTAATAACACATCAAATTATTTTGCAATTTTATTATTATAATCATCTAAAAAGCTCTTATATTCTCCATCATTTTTTATACCCAAAACGGCATTAATATTAACATTATCCATACTTTTAAAAATATTATTATCTATATCATTATTAATTGTTCTTAATTTTTTTATTAATTCTTTAATTTCTTTACGTTTACTCGTCCCATCATTTATTAATGAACATCCTTCAGTAAATCGACAAGCACAATTAATAAAAGTTAATTCATTATAATCACGCCAATTAATAACGTCTTGTTCTTTAACTAAATAAAGAGGTCGAATAAGCTCTAAGCCTTCAAAATTTGTACTATGTAATTTAGGTAACATGGTTTTTATTTCAGCACCATAAAACATCGACAAAAGCGTAGTTTCAATTACATCATCAAAATGGTGACCTAAAGCAATTTTGTTACAGCCAAGTTCTTTAGCTTTATTATATAAATGTCCTCTTCTCATTCTTGCGCACAAATAACATGGACTCTTACTATCAACAGTACTAACAACATCAAAAATATCTGTACTAAACATTTCAATAGGAACATTAAGTAAAGATGCATTATCCAAAATATATTGTTTATTATATTCATTATAACCAGGATCCATTACTACATAATGCGCATTAAAATTAACTTTACCATGTCTTTGAAGTTCTTGAATACACTTTGCTAGCAAAAATGAATCTTTACCACCACTTATACAAACCATAATATTATCATTCTCTTGAATTAATTCATAATCACGGACAGCTTTAGTAAATCTTGACCAAATCTCTTTACGAAACTTCTTTATAATACTTCTTTCTATTTCTTTATACTTCTCCATAATACTCCCTATAAATTTTATCAAAAACCTCTAATAAGGTATTAACTTCTTTTTCTGTTGTTAAATATGAAATACTTAATCTAATCGACGAAGAGGCAATTTGTTTATCTTTTGTTAATGCGTACACTAATTTAGATGGTGTTAAAACAGGACAGCATGATGTTTTAGTACCTACTATAATATCATATTCATTTAACATTTTTTGAATATCTAAAGACTTCATTCCTTTTAAACTAAAGTTTATTGTATAATTAATTGAGTTATCTCTATTATTTAAAATAACATTTTCATATTCTCTTAATTCAGTTTTTATTTTATTGCTCAAATTAGTAACATAATCACAATTTTTATCAATATTTGTTAAAGCCTTATTTAAAGCTACACACATAGCTCCAATCATAGGCAAATCCGGAGTTCCACTTCTATAAACACTCGTCGATCTTCCCCCATCTATTTGCGGCACTAAACTAACGTTTTTTTTCTTTATAAGTAGACCACTACTACCTAAACCATAAAATTTATGTGGAGCCAAAGTTACTAAATCAGGAATACTAAAATCAAAAGTTACTTTACCAATTGCTTGAGTAGCGTCTGTATGAAAAATACAATGTGGATAATTTTTAACAATATCAGATATTTCTTTAATTGGTTGAACTAAGCCCATTTCACTATCTACGGCACAAACACTCACTAAAATAGTATCATTTCTTATCATTTTTCTTAGCATTTCACAATCAATTAAACCATTTTTATTAACAAGAATTAATTCTACTTCAAATCCCATTTGTTGTAAACTCAAAGCTGAAGCTGTAACTGAATTATGTTCTAAACTACTAATTAAAATGTGTTTGCCAAAATTTTTATACCTTAAAGCACATCCTTTTATTGCCAAATTATTTGATTCACTTGCACCACTGGTATAAATTAATTCTTCCGTATCTACTCCCAATAACGTTGCCATATTCTCAGTATATTTATTAACCAAATTCAAACTCTCCAAACCCAGACTATGAACACTATTCGGATTACCATAATGTTTAGTTAACATTACATATTCATTTAGTACATCTTTATCAACTGGCGTCGCAGCAGCATAATCGAAATATATCATACATTCACCCCTTGTCTTAAAATCTAACTTAGTATACCACCTCTAAAAAAAGATGTAAATCTACATAAGAAAATATTAAACGTAATTAAATATTTTAAAAAAATGATAGTTGATTTTATCTATCTAAGGTAACTAATCAATGATTTAGAAATTAATAATATGTTATAATTACTTAAGAAAGAGAGCAACTAAATGAAAGTATTAACTATAAAAGAACCATTTGCTACCCTAATTAAAGATGGCATTAAAATTTATGAAACTCGCAGTTGGAAAACTAATTACCGTGGTGAAATCTATATTCATGCTGGAAAAAGTTTCAGTAAATCAGCAAACATAACAATAGCTAGTAATTATTTAAAATCTAAACCTAACCCAAGTCATATCCTATGTAAGTGTATCTTAAAAGATTGTATTTTAATGACACCCCAGTTTATAAAAGAAGTTCAAAAAAACCAACAAGAATTTAATTCTGGTCGTTACGAAGTAGGAAGATATGCTTGGCAACTAGAGGTAGTCGAAATACTAGAAGAACCTATATATGCAAAAGGAAAACTAGGCATTTGGACATATGAAAAGCACGAATAAATCGTGCTATTTTAATTTTATACTATTAAAAATCATATCTTTATAAATATTACAAGTTTCTAAATTATCTCTACCACTTTCATAATTAAAAAGATAAATTTTACCATCTTTATTAGTAAGATAATAATAATCAGTAGATAGACTATTAGCACTAGAAAAGCCATACCAAGTTATATTGTTATAAGTAACACTATTCATAGCACTAGCATCAGTACTGGCACTATAATAATCATGCATAGAACTAGCTAAATTTTCAGCACTCTTATAGCCTAATGGACTTGATAAAGAAAAACTACAATCGCCAAAAATAGCACTACCATCATAAGTATAATTTATACTATAATCTTCACTCATCATAGAATCTTCTTTAAAATCGCTAGGAATAATCACACTAAATATATCATTAATTTTTATAGTTGTATCAAATGATAAGATACCATTATATTCTTCTGAAGTATTATCAGAAAAATCATTATTACTGTCTTTATTAGAATCAGCATTATTTGGAACATTAATGTTAACTTTACCATTAATTAAACCGCTAATAGTATCACCTATACTTTTAAATAAATTACCTATACCCATTATCATCATAACTATTAAAACAATAGTTGTTATTGTACTAATAACATACATTCCAAGACTCAATAATAATTTACTAGTTCCGCCCGTCAATTTACAAATAGTCGCAATTACATCATAGCTTTTACCACTATTATCAGCTTTTATTTTACTAACTCTCTTACTAACTTCTTGCAAATAAATTTTATTTGTAAACAAGCCTAAAATTATATCAATAATTACACATATCCAACCGCCGTATTTTACCCCATTTAAAAGAATAAGCTGGATAGTATATATAATAATGCCATATAAAAACATTTTACGGTACATAAAATACAAAGAGCCAAAAAAGAAACTCCAAATATTAAATTTTCCTTTTTTAATTTTATCATACTTCTTACCAACATAGGCTTTTAACAAGTCTTCGTCATTTACTTGGGAAGTCTCATTTAAATTGTTATTAACATTATCAGTATTTATTCCTAAATTAGTGTTATCACTAACCGGGGTTGTTAAAGAATTATCTTGATTAGTCGTTTCTAAATTAACATTTGAACCACCAACATTGTTATCTACAACTGATTGAAAATTGGCAGTGTTATTAATTTGAATAGTTGGATCAATATTAACAGTGGAATTGTCAAGCTCATTCTGAAGAGGTTGCTCTTGATATTCAGGATTTTGGAAAGTTGAAGTACTGACATTATTATCATTAACAGTAGCATTTGACTCAATATTTAAATTATTGACCTCGCTTATATTATTAGAAGCTTCCAAAACATTAGCAGTGTTGATATTAGGAACTTCATTTATAGGCTGTTCAGATACCGACGCTGTATTATTAATATTAAAATCAAGATTAGACTGTTCATTACTATTTTGGACAGGTTCTTGCATATTCATATTACTTTGAAAATTACTAGTATCATTATTACTTCCATTTTCAAATGTTATTGCACTATTGTTTTGTTCTCCACCTACAAAAGCAGCCTGATTATAAACCGGTTCGACACTATTAACAGCTTGATTTTCATTTGTTGGAGCGGTAGTTTCCGTTACCGTACCAAAAATATCATTTCCAAAATTATTTGATGCATCAAAAGTACCAGCATTATCAATTTGTGATTGAGCACTTTGCTGTCCACTAACAAAATTTGCACTATTAGTTAAACTATTATCACCTTGATTACTAGCACTACCTGTTCCAAAAATATCATCAGGTGATGGAATTTGATTTTGATTATTATTATCCATATTAACCATACTCCTCTATTATTCAATTTTAACACACTAAGTTAATCAATACAAATAATATTTTATATATGATAATACGTTTTAAATTGTTAAATTATTTAATAAGTTTATTTTTTATACAATAAGGCACTACTTTATGTTTTAAAGTGTTAGACAATATATCAGTGCCATTTGAGCTTGTATACCACATAAAATCACCAATCTCTTCAGAAAGACTAAGCTCACCAACTAAATTACCATTATATTTAAAAACATAAAAATGAATTGGCGTTTTACCATCACTGGTTGCTATTTCATCAAACTCCATTACTAATTCCAATAAATTTTCATCAAAGCTTGCTTTTGGCCCTAATTCTTCATGACATTCTCTTATAGCAGCCTCCAAAGGTGTTTCCCCATCTTCAACTTTACCACCAACCATTTGAAAAGTCGCACGCTTCCTTGGTTTATCTATCAACAAACTATTATTTTTAAAAAACATTGTTCCTACTACTTTCACATCCACTCATCTCCTAAAATCAGGATATCATAACATTCTAAAAAACTCTAGAAAAAGATTGACAACATAATAATTTATCATTAAAATCAGAACAGTTAACAAATCAGTGGGAGAAATATTAATATATGGAAAAAATCGAAGTTTCAACTTTTAAAGAAAAAAAGCTAGTTCACATTGGCGAAAGTTCTAAAATATATGAACTTCCGAATAATAGAATTTTAAAAATAATTAATCAAGAATTAATAGAAGGATTTAGTTCTCTTGGTTTCAGTTATGAAACAAAAATTTTAAATACTAAAGCCAAAAAAGTTAAAGAAATAGTTGGACCAACAGCTATGATATATAACGGTCAAAATTTTTGTGGATATACGATGAAAAAAATAATTGGAACAGAAATTAATGATTTTTTAACAGCACTTAATCCCAAAGATAAATATAGTTTTGCTTTTCTTACAAATTTTTATGCCAAACTAGAAGATATAATTAGACGAGCAAATAAGGAAGGTATTGTAGTTCCTGATATGTGTACAAAAGGAAATATCTTTATACAAGAAAATCAAGAAATGAAATTATTAGATTTTGACGGTATTCAATTTGGTCAAACCGATTTCGCACCAGCTATATCATCAGACCTAGGTTCTCCAATGCCATATTTCCAATCATCAAAATATTCAATAAGACCAGGAACTTTCACAACTGAAATAGATAAAACTAGTCTTAGCATTTTTTTGTTTTGGGTTGTTTTCAATGCAGATTTAAAACTATTAGGCCAATATAAACCAGAATTTGGTAGAGTCGTAACAATAAAAGATTTATTTGGCATCTTAAATATTCACGATCAAACTTTTATGAATAAAATCGCCGCTAACATGAGTTTAAATTCAAGTGGTGATTATTTAGCCAAAGATTTAATCAGATTAAGCCACAAGTATGATTTAAACATCATTGGTTTTAAAAATGGAATTCCAATTAAAAAGTTAGTTTTAAAACAGAAATGATAACTTCGCTCTTCCAAGTTCTAAATTTCTTATGATATACTTTTAATATTGGAGATAAGTATGGACGAACAAAAAATTGCTAATTTAATTAAAGAACTACGAAAGAAGAACAATTTAACTCAAAAAGAATTTGCTGAAAAATATGGTGTAACCTATCAAGCTGTATCAAAATAGGAAAATGGCATAAATTTACCAGATATAACCATCTTAAATCAAATATGTAAAGATTTTAACATCAGTCTTGATGAGACAATAAATAATTCTAAAAAAGCAAAAATTAATAAAAGAGCAATAGCAATTATTATATATATAATAGTCTTTATAATTGGTTTGATAATTTTTTTAGTAATAAAGCAAAAATCAAACAATAATGATTTTAACTTCAAAACCTTATCAACTTCATGTCCTGAATTTAAAGTTACTGGTAGCATTGCATATAATGAACAAAAGACTGCAATTTACATATCACACATAGACTATTGTGGTGGTTATGAAAAAGTGATTTATAAAAAAATACAATGCACTCTTTATGAAGAAAACAACAACACTACCATCAAAATAGGCACCTATAATTCTAACGAAGAAAATATCAAATTAGAAACCTTTTTACAAAATTTAGAATTTAATATAAATAATTACAAACAATCATGTAAAAGTTTTAACCAAAATAATTTATATTTAGAAATAAATGCCACTAATAAAGATGATACAATTCGCGTATACAAAATCCCATTAACCCTTCAAGATAATTGTCAAAATTAACAAACATACGACTCAACTTAAAGTTGAGTTTTTTCAACGTTAAAGTTATAGCTAATAAGAAAAAAAGAAATTATACTAAAAAAAGAAAAGGAGAGTTTAAATGAAACAAATAAAAAAAATATTGATTATATTAGCAGCCTTAATACTAGGATTCATTATAGGTCTTAATATTAATAAGCAAAGCCAAACTGCAATATCTCAATTACAAGTTTTACCAAAACCAGAAGTAACTGGCGGCGAAAGAGGTACTTTAGGTATAGATAAAAACATAAATGAAAGTACCATTGATAATTATTTAGGTCAAAAAGACGCTGTATATATGGATATGCGAATGCTAAAAGATCCAGGCAACTATGAAGCTATTGGTGGTGACAGTTATTTATCTGGTTTTATTAAAGGATTTGAAGTTTTGCCACTACCATATATAATTCCTATAACCAATTTACCAGAAAGCGTTGGCAAAACCTATGAAGGTAAAACTTTATTTAAACTAGATAAAAATAATAATTATATAGCTAATTATGAAGAATCTCTAGATATATTAGAATACTATTTTCCTAAAGACAAATATATTTTTCTAATGTGTGGTGGTGGCGGCTATGCTGGCATGACCAAAAACCTTTTAATATCATTAGGTTGGTATGAAGATAAAATATATAACATCGGAGGATATTGGTATTATAATGGTTTAAATAATGTTGAAGTTAAGAGAACAATCGGTGATAAAACTTATTATGATTTTTGGAAAGTTAATTATCACAACATCGACTTCTCAGCCTTACATGAGGTAAAAAGTGAAAAATAAGAAAAAGAAAATAGCCACATTATTCTTTATATTCATTACAATAATATTAATACTTAGTTACCTAGGATATTCTCAAAAAAAGAAAGAGCAAGAAAAGTACAATACAATTAATCTAAGTGAAAAATACTACAATAAAGGCAAATTCATTCCGACATCTGCCAACGAACTCGAAGAAAAAAATAGCGAAACTTACATACTTTACACATATAACAACTTTTGTAGTCTACCAATTCCTTGTGAATCTATTTTCAAAACAATTATGGAGAAATATAAAATAGGTATTTTATCTATACCAATCAATGAATTTAAAAAAACTAAATTCTACACTCAAGTAAAATATGCTCCATCTATAATTATCATTAAAAATGAAGAAATAATAACCTATTTAGACGCTAATAAAGACGAGGATTTAGAAAAATATCAAGATGTCAATGCTTTTGATAATTGGTTAAAATTATACATTAATTTAAAAAAATAAAAAAAGACTATTAACAATAATACTGTCAATAATCTTATAAGGCACTTTTTAAACAATTGTGCCTTTTATTTATTCATACTTTTTTGACTGCTGAACACGCCTTAATTTATTTCCACCTTTATCTGGCATTTCATCACTTCCTGCTAAAAACTTACTATACACAACTTTCAAATTTAATTGATCATATAAGCCAAATAAGTAATCATCTGGACATAGCAAACTTCTAATAGAAATCGAACCATCCATGACATCAACAACAGTATCTAGAGAATAACCACGACGTAAATTATAACTAAAACCATCAAAATCAACATAATCAAACATATTAAAATTCAAACGTTCATCATCCGACCAATTATTTTTTAAAACTACCGGATTTTTTATAACTTCTCCCAATACAAATAAACACATTTCTCTAGTAACATAAGAAAAACCATAACAAATTAAAGATGAAGCAATTCTTTGATAATCTATTTTTGCCATTTAACGCTCCCAATTACATAATTTTATCATATTTTATCAAAATATCATGTAAATTTCATGCCAATAAATTGTATGTTTTCCTCATCCTTATTATTACAACTACGCTTTTGGTCCCTCCCAATTATTGAATTTACTTTTTAATTCTTTCAACTCTGTACTTTTTATAACTAAAAAGCCATCTTTTTCTTGAATAGAATTAAGTAAAATAGGATTACAGCCACCTAAAGAAACATTATCTAAATCGTCTATATCAAACATACTACCACAATTTTGACACTGTATTTTATTACCAACTTGAACAAAATAGGCATAAGGTGCACCACCACAACTTTGACAAGTATTAACAACCACTTTAACATTGCCATTACTATCTCGAACGGCAAGTAAACCAATTGATACTCCATCAACATCATAATCTATATAAGTAGCATTAGTAGTAATACTATTTTCATCAATAACAACATTTTCTTCGGTATTTAAAGTAGCTTTAACAACATCACCAGTAATTTCTTTTAAACTAGCAGGTTTTAAATTAGCGTCATTTGTACTAGAACAACCACTAAAACAAAATAAACTAATAAAAAATACAACAAAACTAGCAACTTTTTTTGAAATCATTATTAACTTATCTTTTTTCATCTTTTATCTCAACCACTTTATAATCTAATGCTTTAATACTATCTTTTATTTGATTAACATCAACCGATTCATGATACCATACAGTAGCTATACCTTTTTTTACATCAGCTTTAACTTTATCAACATGCGCTAATTTATTTAAAGTTTCCTCAACTTTCTTAGCACAATGATTACACATCATGCCATCAATAACAACAATTTTTTTACTTTTACTTAAAAACATTTTATTTTTCCTTCCATTTCTTTAA
Source organism: uncultured Bacilli bacterium (assembly GCA_934095865.1). Taxonomy (GTDB): domain Bacteria; phylum Bacillota_I; class Bacilli_A; order RF39; family UBA660; genus CAG-605. Next base: position 6,662 of record CAKOKU010000001.1, on the reverse strand, counting down.
TCTTAGTGCATTTAAAATAACCGTTAAACTCGACAAAGTCATTGCTAATCCTGCCAACATCGGATTCATAACAATATTAATAGGTCTTAACAATCCCATTGCTAAGGGAACCATACATAAATTATAGAAGAAAGCCCAAAACAGATTTTGCTTTATATTCTTTAATGTATTGTGACTAATATCAATCAAATTAACTATGTCATTTAAATTATTTCTTATTAATATTACATCAGCTGAATTTCCAGCTATATCAGTACCGGAACTCAAACTTACACCTATATCAGCAGTTACTAAACTTGGTGCATCATTGATACCATCACCAACCATCAGTACCATTCCAGTTTCTTTAAGATTTTTTATAACTTCAGCTTTATCTTTAGGTAGCACGTTAGCAACGACATTATCTATACCAACTGAATTAGCAATTAAATTAGCCGTAGTTTCATTATCTCCTGTAAGCATAACGACTTTTTTACCAATTGATTTTAATTTAGAAATAACAGCCATTGCATTGGACCTTACTATATCACTAACCCCAAATAGAGCTAAAATTTCTTCATCTTTAATCAAATAAATAATACTGCAACCTAATTTTCTTAACTCTTCTTCTTTTTTCTGATATAAATTTTTAATTTTTAGAAAGGCAACTATCTTTGCATTACCAGCATAATAATCAATGCCATCTATTTTACCACTTATACCTAAACCAGAAAGCTCTTGATAGTCAGTACACTTCAACTTATTAGTTTTACTTTCATTAAGAAAAGCTTTTGCCATAGGATGAGTAGAATTAGATTCCAAAGTTTCCATCAATTTTAAGATTTCATCTTCATGATATTGACTAAAATTATACATTTTATATATTTTTAAGTTACCATAAGTTAAAGTACCAGTCTTATCAAAAACAACAGTATCAATCTTACAAGCGTTCTCTAAAACCGCACTTTTTTTAACCAAAATACCATTTTTTGCACATATCCCTTCACTGACAACAATAGCAAGAGGTGTTGCCAAACCAAGAGCGCAAGGACAAGCTACGACCAAAACAGAAACAAAAGCATTTAATGAAGTCTGCATATCAGAGCCTAAAATAATATTAAACAATAAAGTCAAAACAGCCAATATCATAATAATTGGAACAAATACCGAACAAACCTTATCTGCAATTCTTGCAATTGGTGCCTTAGTATTCGTTGCCTCTACTACTAATCTAACTATTTCTGAAATGGTTGAATCTTTACCTATTTTTTCAGCACGGTATAAAAGTAATCCATCAATATTAACAGAACCTGCAATAACTTTATCTTTAACTGATTTTTTTACTGGTTTAGACTCTCCACTAATAAAAGATTCATCTAAATAACTACTACCTTCTACTATAATTCCATCAACAGCAATACGCATACCTGGTTTTGCTACTAAAATATTACCAACTTTTACAGCATCTAAAGTAATTTCTTTTAAACTATCACCATCCTGAAGCAAAGCCGTTTTTGGAGTAATCATTACCAAATCTTTTATAGCATCTTTCGTTTTTTCTTTACTAAAATCATCTATGTATCTGCCAAGCATTATCAAATACAAAATAACACATACACTCTCAAAATATAAGTTTTCCACCGCATCATGATGCCCACACATAATCAATAACATATTATAAGAACTATAAAAGAAGCTAGCAAATACACCTAAAGTAACTAAGGTATCCATATTTGGCATCTTATTGCATAGGTTTTTTATACCATTTTTTAAAATATTTCGCCCAAACCATAAATAGTAAATGCTAAATAAAAACAACACAAAACTATAATTAATAGGATAATCAATCATATTTAAATATGGAATAGTTGGAAGGCCAAGCATATGCCCCATTGCAACATATAAAACTAAAATAGTTACTAAACCATTAATAATATAACTTTTTTTCTGATTTTTAGAAGATTTTTCTTCGTTTTCATTATATTCACCAAGTGATTTAAATCCAGCTTTAGCTATATATTTATTAAGCATTTCAATTGTTAGATCATCACTACAATCAATACTAGCCGTAGCCATAACTAAATTAACAACAGCATCTTCTATCCCTGCTTGTTTTTTTAAATACTTTTCTAAGCCGTTAGAACAAGCACTACAAGTCATGCCATCAACTTTTAAAATTACCTTTTTCATTATCATATTTCCTTTCTTCAATTATCAACAACTTTTATATTATTAGTTATCATATTCATCCAACAATTAAAAGTAAAGGTTCCCGTTTTATCCGGAGTAAACTCAATAACATTTTCACCTACTTTTAAAGTTGCCTCAACACCAAAAGCCTTTATTTCTAATTTTTCATTACAACCATTTAAATATTTTTCTGAAACATCTATTATCATTTTAACCATAATTCCTTTTTTTACCTGTATGTCTTGATAATTATTATAATCTAAGCTAAATCTAACTACTTGATAATCATCTTCCATCTTAGCAACCAAATAATCATTATTTGAAAATATAATATTATTAAAATTAACACCTAAAGTACTAAGACCTCTATTAAACATAAAAATTGCCAAAAAAAGAATTAATACAGAAGCGATTCTATTAATTAAAATTCGCCATTTACCCTTAAAAGAACTGTAAATAAAGCCAGCAGTCAACATAAGTGGAACCGTACCAATACTAAAGAAGAACATTGATAATGCTCCTTTAAAGAAAGAACCAGTCATTAAAGCATATAGTTGCATTGATTGTAAAGGACCGCAAGGCATAAAACCATTTAAAAAGCCAATCATAAAGGGATTAGAAAATTTATTTTTTATCTTTAAGTTTAATGGTTTAGCATTCAATAATCCAAGCATAGATAAGGCCATTAATATTATTATTATTGAAGAGACGAGAATAATTATCCCTTGAACAGTATTATTAACAGTAAAAACACTACCAATTAAGCCAACTAAACCACCTAAAATTGTATAAGAACAGATACGTCCTATATTATATAAAAGTGGATTCTTAAATGCTTTAGAGCTTTCTAAGTTATAGCTTGCCAAAAGATTAAATGCTCCACACATACTAATACAGTGAAAACTAGTTAAAATTCCAACAATAAATAAGTAGCCATAGCTAACCTTACTACTAACGGTTGGAAAAACATTAAATATATTAATATTAAATATTTTAAAGAGAACAAACCATATTAATAATATTATTAAAAATATAATAGCAATTTGTTTTCTAATATTGATATCATCAATGTCTTTTTTTACATCTGACATATATTCTTTTTTAATATAATATCCCAAATCATTAATTGTTTTAATAATAATATAGTTATTTATGGTACCATCATAATTTAATGTAGCAATATTTCCATCAATTTCTACACTAGTAACATTGTCTATTTTACTTAAAGCCTTAATTAATTTATTTCGACAACTATCACATTGTATTCCTTTGATTTTAACATAAAGAGTCTTCATTAATTCAATCGCCCTATCAATTCCATAACTTCATCTATAATATCTACATTACCATTTTGAATATCTCTTACAACACATGTTGATAAATGGTTCTTCAAAAGTTCTGAACTTACTGATTTTATAGATTTATTAATAGCTAGCAATTGAATTAATATGTCATTGCAATATTTATCATCATCAACCATCTTTTGAACACCTCTAATTTGTCCTTCAATAGTTTTCAATCTTTTATTTAACTTTCTTTTTGTTTCAGTATCTCTATGCGTACTTTTTAAACATGAATTACAATGTTCACATTTGCTATTCATCATTCATCACCAGTCAAATTATAACACCCCCCGGAGGTATTGACAAGAGAAAATTAAAAAATCTACCAAAGTAGATTCTTTACAAACATTACTTATTATCTTTCTTATCTTCTTGAACAGTTTCTTTTAAAACAGTACCAACAGTTACTAAATTTTGTAAATCACTTGGAACGATTATTTTAGTTGAATTACCATTAGCAACCTCAATCATTGCATCATAACTTTTTAATTTTAAAACAGCTTCATCAACATTAGCAGCTTTCAATAATTTTAATGCATCAGCTTTGGCAGCCGAAACCTTTAGAATAGCTTGGGCTTCACCTTCTGCTTCACGAATATGTGTTTCTCTTTTCGCATCTGCCCTTAAAATAGCACTTTCTTTCTCACCTTCAGCAATTAAAATTGCCGCCTTTTTTTCACCCTCAGCTTGAAGAATTTTTTCTCTTCTTTCACGTTCAGCACGCATTTGTTTTTCCATGGCTTCTTGAATATCTCTTGGTGGAATAATATTTTTAACTTCTACTCTATTTACTTTAATTCCCCATGGATCAGTAGCTTCATCCAAGATTGAACGCATCTTTGAATTAATAATATCACGGCTAGTTAAAGTTTGATCTAGTTCTAATTCACCTATAATATTTCTTAAGGTTGTAGCAGTCAAATTTTCTATTGCATTAACCGGATTTTCAACACCATAAGTATACAATTTAGGATCAGTTATTTGAAAATAAACAACTGTATCTATTTGCATAGTAACATTATCTTTTGTAATAACAGGTTGAGGTGCAAAATCTTTTACTATTTCTTTTAAGGTTACATCATTAGCAACTCTATCAATAAAAGGAATTACATAATGAACACCAGTTTGCATGGTTGTATGATAACTACCCAATCTTTCTATTACTTTTGCTCTTGATTGAGGAATAATTTTTATCCCTATAACAATCACTAATAAGATTACAATTAAAATAATCCATCCCATATTAATTTTTCTCCTCTATCTTTTGGCACTCAAGTTTCACACCATTTATAGCTAAAATCTTAACTTTGCTATTTATCTCTATTGTCTCATTACTAACTGCACTCCACCTTTTTCCATCAACTTTTACTTCGCCTATGCAAGAAGGCTTTATCTCTTCTGTAACTACACCATCCTGACCAATTACCCGATCTAAATTAGTTGGAACGACTTTCTTATCTTTTAATTTTTCAACAACTTTCTTTGTTAATATTAAAGAAATAAAACTTACTACAACAAATATTCCAATCTGTAAGGAACTATTATCATTAAAAAGACTTACAAAAAAGCTAACTAATGCACCAATAGCAAACCATATTGTTACTAAATTAACTGTAATTAGTTCTAAAAATATTAAAACAACAAATAAGATTAACCAAGTAAATGCCATAATACTCACCTACCTAATTAGATTATACTATACTTACTGAAGTTTTAGGATATAATATTAATTATATAAATTACAAATTAAGAACTAAATAAATATCATCAACACTAAAACCATCTTCCTGTTTAACATTCTCTTCTTTTTTATACTCTTCAAATCCAAGCTTTTTAAAGCAATGCAAATATAACATACATAACTATTTATTCTTTTGAGATTTAAAACTAAAAATTTAAATTGTAATAACTGATGACCAAATACATAAAAAATTGATTAATTAATAAAAAACACTTACTAAAAATTATTATATTTTGAATCAAAAGTTTTCTACTGAACATTTCAAAAAAATAACTAAATAACACTGGAAGATAGAGTGTTCTCTTCACTGGAGATTAGATGCAGTTCTAGATGAAGATCACTCTACAAGTAAAAAAGACAATTCTATTGATAACTTAGCTATTATCAGAAAAATTGTCTTTAACCTTGCACGTTTAGATACTTCAATGGGCAATCTTACATTAAAGAAAAAGCTAACGCGTTATTCTTTTGACTTTAAAAATATTGAAAACTTAATTTTTACCTTTTTATGCGATTGCCATAATGTCGTACAATAAATTCTATTTTACTATTTATACAATTATTCGTATAATTTTAATTTGCCATCTTCTATTATATATAATTTTGTACTAATTTTTCTTTTTGACGCTTCAAAATCTCCATCTAGTTCTTCTGGAGTTGCATTTTCGTATGCTTTTATTTGACCTAATATTTCTTTTTTTGATTTTATATTATCAAAATTACCTATTAATAAAAATGTTCTATATGGCATTGCTACATAATATTTTTCCCATTTTGAATTAATACAAATAGGCGATTTTTTATCCCATATTTCTGGCATTAAAACTAAGGATGTCCAAAAATTATATATTCCTTTTTCAATTAAAACATCTGCATCATACGGAATAATCACTTCACTTTCTTCGTTATATTGTACAGGAATTTCTTTATACATGGAAAATATTTTCTTTTTAGTATTTCTTAATCCTATACTAACAAGTTCATCATCTGAAATATTTAGTGAATTAAAATCTTTATTTAATAAAATTTGGAATCCATCAACATTCTCAATAACAAAATATTTAATTAAACCATCAACATATGGTAATGAATATCTATCATCATGATACTCCTGACCTATACATATTAACACCTTATTTAGGTTTATTTTTCTTTTAAAAAAATCAAACATTTTTTCCACCCTTTCCTTTATTATGATTTATATTGTACTAAATTTTTGACGAAAAGTCTTCTGCTTAGCCCAAAAAACAGAATAAAATCACAAATTTGCGAGCTTATTTACCACAACAATTTTTATATTTTTTTCCCGAACCGCAAGGTAATCAAAATCTAGTATATATAGTACATATAGTATTATAAGTACTATGCGTTCACGGGTGTTTGCACACAAATTGCACACATTATATCAT